>NZ_JBVHNF010000018.1:41709-126548 GCF_055558055.1 Streptomyces sp. NPDC025833 | reverse complement strand
GCGGGGGGCGGTCCGGGGGCCGGCGGCCCGGACGGGCGAGGGGTGACGGCTTCCGCCGGGGCCGGTCCGAGGGCCGGCGGTTCGGACCGGCGCGGGGCCGTGGTCTCCGCCGGGGGCGGTCCGGGGGCCGGCGGCCCGGACGGGCGAGGGGTGACGGCTTCCGCCGGGGCCGGTCCGAGGGCCGGCGGTTCGGACCGGCGCGGGGCGGCGGTCTCCGCCGGGGGCGGTCCGGAGGCCGGGGGGTCGGACGGGCTCGCCGGGCTGGTCGCCGCGCTGGCGTTCCCCGAGCGCGTCGCCAGGCTCGACGGGGGGTCGTACCTCATGGCGTCCGGTACCCGGGCCGAGCTGTCCGCCGGGTCGGCCCTGCGCGACGCCCCCTGGATCGTCGTGGCCGTCGCCGACCGGCCCTCCGGCACGGGCCACGCGCGCGTGCTGCTCGGGGCGGCCCTGGACGAGGACGGGGCCCGGGCCGCCGCCGGGGCGCTGCTGACGGAGGGCGACGAGGTGCGCTGGGCCGGCGGGGACGTCGTGGCCCGGCACGTCGAACGGCTGGGCGCGATCGAGCTGGCCGTCCGCCCTCTGAGGGACGCCGACCCGGCACTCGTCCGCGCGGCCCTCCTCGACGGACTCCGGCAGGAGGGGCCGGGGTTGCTCCGCTGGACCGCGGACGCCGTGGTGCTGCGGCAGCGGCTGGCGTTCCTGCGCGCGCGCCTCGGGGAACCCTGGCCGGACGTCTCGGACACGGCCCTGCACGCGCGCGTGGACGAGTGGCTGGAACCCGAGCTGAGCCGCGCCCGGCGGCGGGCCGAGCTGGCCCGGATCGACGCCGGGCAGGCCCTCGGGCGGCTGCTCCCCTGGGCCGGCGGGGAGGCCGCCCGGCTGGACGAGCTGGCGCCCGAGCGGATCACCGTGCCGAGCGGGTCCAGGATCCGGATCGACTACCGGGACCCCGGGCGTCCGGTCCTGGCCGTCAAGCTCCAGGAGATGTTCGGCCTGCGGGAGACCCCGGCGGTGGCGGGCGTGCCGCTGCTCGTGCACCTCCTCTCCCCCGCCGGGCGCCCCGCCGCCGTCACGGCCGACCTCGCCTCCTTCTGGGCGGACGGGTACCGCGCCGTACGCGCCGAACTGCGCGGGCGGTACCCGAAGCACCCGTGGCCGGAGGATCCGGCGGCCGCCGAGCCCACCCGGCACACCAACGCCCGGCTCAGGCGCTGACCGGCTCGGGTTACGCGGGCCGGGCGGGCGCCGGGCCCGCGGGTGGCGGGTGCGGGCCTCCCGATGGTCGGTCGGTGACGTGACGGTTTCCTGACGAGGTGTCAGGTGCTGTGGCGACGGCCGGGCGCGATGAGAACCGCGGCGCGCGCACGAACGAGGGCGCCCTCCCCGCCGGAGCGGGGAGGGCGCCCTGTGCCGGTGCGTGGGCGTCAGGAGGCGTCCTTCGCCGGGGTGGAGGGGCTGGGGGACGGGCTCTGCGGGGCTTCCTCGGCGGCGGCGACCTCCAGCTCCACGGTGAGCGTGGCACCGCCCGCGGTGGTGAGGCGGAGCAGGTAGGTGCCGGTGGCCTCGTCGGCGTACAGCTTCGGCAGCGTGAGCAGGCCCTCGGCGTCGGTCCGGAGGCCGGTGAGCGTGCGGACGGGCTTGCCGTCGGCGTCCTTGAAGTAGGGGCCCTTGTCGTTCTCCGCGGCGTCCGCGGCGGACTTGACGAGGGTGGCGGTGGCCTCGACCTTGTCCGCGACGGCGCCCTTGTACGTCGCCTTCACCTGGACCTGGCCGGCGAACTCGCCCCCCGGGGTGCAGGTCAGCGGGGCGTCGCCGGTGCGGGCCAGGGTGTCGGCGGCGCGCGCGGTGACGCTCGCCGTGTAGTCGACGCCCTTGACCGAGCGGCCCACCACGGCCGCGGTCACCTTGAAGTCGCCGGTCTTCTCGCCGGCCTGGAGCGCCGGGGCGAGCGCGACGCCCTTGGCGTCGGTGGCGACCGTGGCCACGGTCTCGCCGCCGGTGAAGGTGGCGTCCGTGTCGCCGGTGATGGTGAAGCGGACCCTGATCTTGGCGACGGACTTGCCGGCCTTGGTCTCGGCGCGGGCGCCGATCCGCTCGGTGAAGGCGTCGCCGGCCATGGCCGTGAGCTGTTTCGTCCCCGCGTCCGCCAGGTGGTCGACCAGGTCGGTGTGGGTCGGCGGGGTCGGGGGCGTCGGCGGGGTCGGGGGCGTCGGCGGGACCGGCGGTTTGGGCGGCTTGGGGTCGGGGGTCTCGTGACCGCCGTTGCCCTTGCCGCCGTCGTCCTTTCCGCCCTTACCGCCGTCGCCCTTGCCGCTGTCACCCTTGCCGCTGTCGCCCTTGCCGCCGTCACCCTTACCGCTGTCGCCCTTGCCGTCTTCGTGCGACGGCTTGTGGGGCTTGGGGGCCGGCTCGGTCCTCGGCGGCGAGGGGATCGGAAACACCGTGCGGCCGGAGTCCTCGTCGCTGCGGTGCTCGGGCACGCCGCCGGTGCCGTCGGGGACGGTGTGGGTGCCCCTGCGGTAGTACTCCACCCAGTTCAGGACCAGGGCGAGGTAGTCCTGCGAGTTGTTGTAGCTGAGGATCGCCCGGTGCAGGCCCTCCTGCGTCGACATGTCCCAGCTGTTGCGGCACAGGTAGTGGCCCGCGGCGAGCGCGGCGTCGTAGATGTTGTTGGGGTCCTTCTCGCCGTCCCCGTTGCCGTCGCGGCCGGCCCAGGCCCAGGTCGACGGGATGAACTGCATGGGGCCGACGGCCTGGTCGTAGGAGCTGTTGCCGTCGTACGCGCCGTTGTCGGTGTCCGGGATGAGCGCGAAGCCGTTGCCGTCGAGCTGCGGGCCCAGGATCCGGTGCAGCGTGGTGCCGTCGGCGTCCACCTGGCCGCCGCGGGCCTGACCGGACTCCACGTTGCCGATGGCGGCGAGCAGTTGCCAGGGCAGATTGCAGCCGGGCTTGGCGGCGCGCAGTTCGGCGGCGGCCTTCCGGTACGCGTCCAGGACCGTCGCGGGAATGCCGGCGCCGGTCCTGCCCCCGGTGCCGGGGAGGGTGGAGCCGACGCTCGGCGAGGGGCCGGGCTCGGGGCTGCGCAGCGGCGGCAGGTCCGTGTAGTAGGGGGAGTTGCCGGTGGCGTTGCCACCGGCGTTGCCGTCGTCGCCGGGTACGGAGGCGGCGGCGCCGGCCGACGTCTGTCTGTCCTGGGGTTCCTCGCCGGTCGCTCCCGGAGCCTGGGACGCGGACAGAGCCGCGACCGCTGCCGCGGCCACGGCGGTCGTCGCCGCCCCCTTGCGCAGCCGCCTGCCGAAATGCGCCGCCATAGAGTGAACCCCTCCCATGGACGCCGGTGCGTCCCTCTGCGCTCGCTGTCCGCCTCGCTCAGGTGTGACGGTTGACCCGGTGTTCTGGTTGCCCCTGTTCCGCGTTTGGTCCGTGCGGCGTGCGCACGACCGTGCGCCCGCCACGGCGCCGCAGGCGACCCTACGACAACTTGCTGTGAGCGGGCACCCGTTGCCGCCCGGTTTTCACCGGTTGGCCGACTGTCGCCGGGACGCGTCCCCCGGAACGGCGTCACTCATACTGTGCGGGCCCGCACTCCGGCACCGAGGTCCGGCCCGCCGAACGCCTGGGAGGCTTCGATGCCGTTCACCCTCAGCCATGCGGCGGCCGTGCTGCCCGCGATCCGCCGGGACGGCAGCGGCCGGGGGCGCCTGGTGCCGTCGGTGCTCGTCGCGGGCTCCTTCGCGCCCGACCTGCCGTACTACTCGGCGGGCGTCCTGCACGGCGGGATGGAGTTCGGCGCGGTCACGCACGCGTTCACCGGGGTCGTCACGGTCGACGTGGCCATCGCCTGGGCGCTCGCGGGGCTGTGGCTGCTGGTCCGGGAGCCGTTGCTCGCGCTGCTGCCCCGGGCCCGGCAGGGCCGGCCCGCCGCCCTGTTGCGCTGCGGCGCGCCACGCGCGCGCGTGGGGGCCGCGTCGGTGGCCCGGTGGTACGGCTCCGCGGTGGCCGGGGCGCTCACCCATGTGGTGTGGGACGCGTTCACGCATCACGACCGGTGGGGGACGCGGCTCGTTCCGGCCATCGGGCGGTACCGCCCGGCGGGTGTGCCGCTGTTCACCTGGCTGCAGTACGGGTCGTCCCTGGCGGCGGCCGTGTTCCTGGTGGTGTTCGTGGTACGCGCGGTGCGCCGGGCGCCGGCCGGGCCGCCGGCGGGGGTGCCCGCGCTGTCCGGGCCGGACCGCTGGTGGGCGCTCGCGCTGATCGGCGGCTGCGCGCCGGTGGCGGCGGTGCAGCGGGCGGCACGGTGGCGGGAGCGGCGGGGCGCGGCCGGGCGGCCGTGGGAACTGGTGCCCACCCTGTGCTTCGGGGTGGGCGCCGGGCTGCTCCTGGGGTTGTCGCTGTACGCGGTGTGGGTCAGGGTCCGGCGTCCGGCCGGCGGTCCCGGTGATCCCGGGGATCGCGGTGGGGTGGCCGGTGAGGGCCGGGGGCGGGCGGCCGTCCGCTGAGGGAGGCGACGAACACCGTGAGGGTGGACCGGGGGCGGGATCTCGGCAGCAGGCTCAGGGTGAGGGCGAGATAGCCGCGGGCCAGGTCGGACCACTGGCGCCAGTCGGGCAGGCGGGCCGGACGGCCGGCGAGTGCGCGCCGCAGGTTCCTGGCGACGGCGCGGACGGACGTGGCCGGGTCGGCCGGGATGCGGACGGTGCTTGCGTCGGCCGCGAGGGCCGGGACCGGCGCTGGGGGCAGGGCCTGCGCCGAGGCGGTGACCGCCCGGACCCCGGTGACTGCCTCGGGCGTCCGGCGGTGAAGCATGCGTATACCCATGCCCGCAGTGTTGCGGCTGCGGGGGGTGCGGGGCACTTTGGCGGGAACCACGAGAGTGACGGTCCGCCCGGGGGTTCGGCCTGTTCCCACGGGTGGGTCAAGGCACCGCGGTGCCTGGTCCCGCCGCTCGGCTGCACGGCCGGGCACAAGCCCACCACCCGGCCCTACAGCCAGGTCCAGGGCCGCCGTCCGACTCGACGGCCGGACCTGGGCCCACCGCCCGGCTCCATGGCCGGGCACAAGCCCACCACCCGGCCCTACAGCCAGGCCCAAGGCCGCCGTCCGACTCGACGGCCGGACCTGGGCCCACCACCCGGCTCCATGGCCGGGCACAAGCCCACCACCCGGCCCTACACCCAGACCCAGGGCCCCGAGCCCGGCTCGGGGCGGTCGCCCGGCCCGCGCGGCATCTGCCGTGGGTGCGCTCGCGGTGGTCGGCTCCCGCCGCGCCGCGTCACCCCGCCGGCAGCGGCTCCCCGGGTCCTGCGGTGCGCCCGGTCGTGGTCACGGCGGTGGATCCGGCCGGGGGCCGTGCTGCCGGGTCGTGGCACCCGGGGCCGAGGCGGGGCACCCCGGCCCTCCGGGACGGCGGCACGACCGGCGCAGGCGGCCGCCTGCTCGACGGCGGCGGAGCAGGTGCGGGCGCCGCGACGCCCCTACCCGCTCCCCGCTGTCCCTCCACGACCCCGGGGGCCGGCTCAGTGCGCGGCCGACTCCCAGTCCGGGCCGACGCCCACCGAGACGTCCAGCGGGGCGTTCAGCCGTACCGCGCCCGCCATCTCGCGGCGGACGATCTCCTCCGTGGCCGCCCGCTCGCCGGGGGCGATCTCCAGGACGATTTCGTCGTGCACCTGGAGGAGCATGCGGGACTTGAGGTCCGCCTCCCGCAGCGCGCCGTCCACCTTGAGCATGGCGATCTTCACGATGTCCGCCGCCGTGCCCTGGATGGGTGCGTTGAGGGCCATCCGCTCGGCCGCCTCGCGGCGCTGGCGGTTGTCGCTGTTGAGGTCGGGGAGGTAGCGGCGGCGCCCGAACAGCGTCGCCGTGTAGCCCGTCGCCCGCGCCTCGTCGACCGCCCGGCGCAGGTAGTCCCGGACCCCGCCGAACCGCTCGAAGTACGCGTCCATCAGGGCGCGGGCCTCGCCCGCCTCGATGTTGAGCTGCTGGGAGAGGCCGAACGCGGACAGGCCGTAGGCGAGGCCGTACGACATGGCCTTGATCTTGCGGCGCATCTCCGCGTCCACCGCGCCCGGCTCCACGCCGAACACCTGGGAGGCGGCCGTGGTGTGCAGGTCCTCACCGGAGGTGAACGCCCGGATCAGGCCCTCGTCCTCCGACAGGTGGGCCATCACGCGCAGTTCGATCTGGCTGTAGTCCGCGGTCATCAGGGACTCGAAGCCCTCGCCGACCACGAAGCCGCGGCGGATCGCCCGGCCCTCGTCCGTGCGGACCGGGATGTTCTGGAGGTTCGGGTCCGTGGAGGACAGCCGGCCGGTCGCGGCCACCGTCTGGTTGAACGTGGTGTGGATACGGCCGTCGCCCGCGATGGTCTTGATCAGGCCCTCGACGGTGACCCGCAGCTTCGCCTGCTCGCGGTGCCGGAGCATGATCACCGGCAGTTCGTTGTCGGTGTGGGTGGCGAGCCAGGCGAGGGCGTCGGCGTCCGTGGTGTAGCCGGTCTTGGTCTTCTTCGTCTTCGGCAGGGCCAGCTCCTCGAAGAGGACCTGCTGGAGCTGCTTGGGCGAGCCGAGGTTGAACTCGTGGCCGGCCGCCGCGTGCGCCTCCTTCACGGCCTGCTGCACCGCGCCCGCGAACATCTGCTCCATCGCGTCCAGGTGCGTGCGGTCGGCCGCGATGCCGTGCCGCTCCATGCGGGCGAGCAGGACGGACGTCGGGAGCTCCACGTCCCGCAGGAGGTCGGCCGCGCCCACCTCCTCCAGGCGGGTCCGGAACGCCTCGCCGAGGTCGAGGACCGCGCGGGCCTGGACCATCAGGGCCTCGGCCTCGGCGCCGTCGTCCGCGCCGAAGGCCAGCTGGCCGTCGGCCGCGGCGGCGGGGCCCAGCTCCCGGTGCAGGTACTCCAGGGAGAGCGCGTCCAGGTCGAAGGAGCGGCGGCCCGGCTTGACCAGGTAGGCGGCGAGCGCGGTGTCCATGGCGACGCCGTCGACGGACCAGCCGTGCTCGGCGAGGACGCGCATGGCGCCCTTGGCGTTGTGCAGCACCTTGGGGCGGCCCGCGTCGGCCAGCCAGGCCGCGAACGCGTTCTCGTCGGCCTCGTCCAGCTCGGACGGGTCGAACCAGGCCGCCGCTCCCCCCTCGGCGGCGAGGGCGACCTCGGCGACCGAGCCGGTGCCCAGCGCCCAGGTGTCCACGGTGGCGACGCCCAGGGTCCCGGTGCCGTGCTCGGCGAGCCAGGGGGCCAGCTCGCCGGTGCCCAGGACGGTGCCGTCGATCTCGACGCCGTCGGCGGTGACCGGGGCGGCCTCGGCCTCCTCCGTGCCGGGGTCGACGGCGTAGAGGCGCTCGCGCAGCGAGGGGTTGCGGATCTCCAGGGTGTCCAGGACCGTCGCGACGGCCTTGCGGTCGTACGGGGCCCGCTCCAGGTCGGTGACCGCCTTCGGCAGCTCGACCTGCCGCTCCAGCTCGGTGAGCAGCCGGTTGAGCTTGACCGCCTCCAGGTGGTCGCGGAGGTTCTGCCCGGCCTTGCCCTTGACCTCGTCGACGCGCTCGACCAGCTCCGCGAAGGAGCCGAACTGGTTGATCCACTTCGCGGCGGTCTTCTCGCCGACGCCGGGGATGCCGGGGAGGTTGTCGGACGGGTCGCCGCGCAGGGCCGCGAAGTCCGGGTACTGGGCGGGCGTCAACCCGTACTTCTCGAGAACCTTCTCCGGGGTGAACCGGGTCAGCTCCGAGACGCCCTTCGTCGGGTAGAGCACGGTGGTGTTCTCGGTGACCAGCTGGAAGGAGTCGCGGTCGCCGGTGACGATCAGCACCTCGAAGCCCCCGGCCTCGGCCTGGGTGGCGAGGGTGGCGATGACGTCGTCCGCCTCGAAGCCCTCCACCGCGAAGCGCGGCGCGTGCATCGCGTCGAGCAGCTCGCCGATCAGCTCGACCTGGCCGCGGAACTCGTCCGGGGTCTTGGAACGGTTCGCCTTGTACTCGGTGAACCGCTCGGAGCGCCAGGTCTTGCGGGAGACGTCGAAGGCGACCGCGAAGTGCGTGGGCTCCTCGTCACGCAGGGTGTTGGCCAGCATCGACGCGAAGCCGTAGATCGCGTTCGTCGGCTGGCCGGTCGCGGTCGTGAAATTCTCCGCGGGCAGCGCGAAGAACGCGCGGTAGGCCAGCGAGTGCCCGTCCATGAGCATCAGCCGGGGACGGGTCCCGCCGGGGGTCTTGTCGGTCTGCTTCGGTGCTGTCTTCGCCACGTCCCCGATCCTGCCACGCCGCACCGACAGTGCGGGCCGCCCGCCCCGGGGCGATGTGAGCGCCGCCACGGCGGGCGCGGGCGCACGGCGAGGGGCGGCGCCGCAGCGGGGGAACCCGGCCGGGGAAGCGGGCGCCACGGGAAGGGGCCGGGGCTCGGCCGGGGAAGCCGCGGGAACGCGAGTGACGGAGGAGGCCCGCGAGGCCCGGGAAGCGCGGGAGGCGCCGGAGGCAGGACTGAGGCCGGCGGTGCCGTTCCCCCTCCCGACCGCCCGGCACGGTTGTCGGTGCCCCGTGGGAGGATCGTCGGCGTACTTCTCACACGCAGTCGAAGGGGAGCGTGCGATGGCGACGAAGCCGCCCAAGGGTGATCCGGTTCAGGACGCGCCGCAGGTCACGGAGCCGAAGCACGCCGCAGCGGGGCTGCCCGCCATCGGGCACACCCTGCGCGCCGCGCAGCGGCAGATGGGTGTCAGGCGCACCGCGCTGACCCTGCTGCGGGTGAACCAGAAGGACGGCTTCGACTGCCCCGGCTGCGCCTGGCCGGAGCCGGACCACCGGCACGCGGCGGAGTTCTGCGAGAACGGCGCCAAGGCGGTCGCCGAGGAGGCCACGCTGCGCCGGGTCACCCCCGAGTTCTTCGCCGCGCACTCCGTCGCGGACCTCTCCGGCCGCAGCGGCTACTGGCTGGGCCAGCAGGGCCGGCTCACGCACCCCATGTACCTGCCCGAGGGCGGCACGCACTACGAGCCGGTGTCCTGGGAGCGGGCCTTCGACATCGTCGCCGAGGAGATCGCCGCCCTCGGCTCGCCGGACGAGGCCCTCTTCTACACCTCGGGCCGGACCAGCAACGAGGCCGCCTTCCTGTACCAGCTCTTCGCGCGCGAGCTGGGCACGAACAACCTGCCGGACTGCTCGAACATGTGCCACGAGTCGTCCGGGTCGGCGCTCGGCGAGACCATCGGGGTCGGCAAGGGCAGCGTCCTGCTGGAGGACCTGTACCGGGCCGACCTGATCATCGTGGCCGGCCAGAACCCGGGCACGAACCACCCGCGCATGCTCTCCGCGCTGGAGAAGGCCAAGGCGAACGGCGCGAAGGTCATCAGCGTCAATCCGCTGCCCGAGGCGGGCCTGGAGCGCTTCAAGAACCCGCAGACCCCGCAGGGCCTCCTCAAGGGCGCCTCCCTCACCGACCTGTTCCTGCAGATCCGCATCGGCGGCGACCAGGCGCTGTTCCGGCTGCTCAACCGGCTGATCCTGGAGGCGGACGGCGCGGTCGACGAGGACTTCGTCCGCGAGCACACCCACGGCTTCGAGGAGTTCGCCGCCGCCGCGCGCGGCGCCGACTGGGACGAGACGCTCGCGGCGACCGGCCTCACGCGCGCGGAGATCGAGCGGGCCCTCGGCATGGTCCTCGCCTCCGAGCGGACCATCGTCTGCTGGGCCATGGGCCTCACCCAGCACAAGCACGCCGTCCCGACCATCCGCGAGGTGGTCAACTTCCTGCTGCTGCGCGGCAACATCGGCCGGCCGGGCGCGGGCGTCTGCCCGGTGCGCGGGCACAGCAACGTGCAGGGTGACCGCACCATGGGCATCTTCGAACGGCCCGCGCCGGCCTTCCTGGACGCCCTGGAGAAGGAGTTCGGGTTCGCGCCGCCGCGCGAGCACGGGCTCGACGTCGTACGGGCGATCCGCGCGCTGCGCGACGGCGAGGCGAAGGTCTTCTTCGCCATGGGCGGCAACTTCGTGTCCGCCTCGCCGGACACCGACGTCACCGAGGCGGCGATGCGCCGCGCACGGCTGACCGTGCACGTCTCGACCAAGCTGAACCGCTCCCACGTGGTCACGGGCGCGCGGGCGCTGATCCTGCCGACGCTGGGCCGCACCGAGCGCGATGTGCAGGAGTCCGGCGAGCAGTTCGTGACGGTGGAGGACTCCATGGGCATGGTGCACGCCTCCCGTGGCCGCCTGCGGCCGGCCGGTGCGTCGCTCCGGTCCGAGCCGGCCATCGTCTGCGGTCTGGCGCGCCGGGTGCTCGGCGAGCGCAGCGTGGTGCCGTGGGAGGAGTTCGCGAGGGACTACGCGGCCGTCCGGGACCGGATCGCGCGCGTGATCCCCGGTTTCGAGGACTTCAACGCGCGCGTGGCCCGGCCCGGCGGTTTCGCGCTGCCGCACGCCCCGCGCGACGAGCGCCGCTTCCCGACGGCCACGGGCAAGGCGAACTTCACGGCGGCGCCGGTGGAGTTCCCGGAACTGCCCGCGGGCCGGCTGCTGTTGCAGACCCTGCGCTCGCACGACCAGTACAACACCACGATCTACGGGCTGGACGACCGCTACCGGGGGGTCACGGGCGGGCGCCGGGTGGTGCTCGTGCACCCCGAGGACGCGCGGTCGCTCGGCGTCGCCGAGGGCGCGTACGTCGACCTGGTGAGCGAGTGGCGGGACGGGGTGGAGCGGCGGGCGCCCGGGTTCCGGGTCGTGCTGTACCCGACGGCACGCGGGTGCGCGGCCGCGTACTACCCGGAGACGAACGTGCTGGTGCCGCTGGACGCCACCGCCGACACCAGCAACACCCCGGCCAGCAAGTCCGTCGTCGTACGGCTGGAGGAGCACTCCGGGGGCCGTCTGGAACAATCGGCTGCCGACTGAGCGTTTGCTCAGCGACCTGGACGTGGACAAGGACGGAGCCGGCCCATGGGTGAGCAGCAGCGAGTGAAGTTCCCGCAGGAGGTCCTCGACGAGTACGCGGCGCTCGGTGTGGACCTGCCCGCCCTGTTCTCGGCCGGTCACCTGGGCACGCGGATGGGCGTGCAGATCGTGGAGGCGTCGGCGCTGAAGGTCGTCGGGACCATGCCGGTCGAGGGCAACACCCAGCCGTACGGCCTGCTGCACGGCGGCGCCTCCGCGGTGCTGGCGGAGACCCTGGGCTCGGTCGGCGCGATGCTGCACGGCGGCAGCTCGAAGATCGCGGTGGGCGTGGACCTGAACTGCACGCACCACCGCGGGGTCCGCTCGGGGCTGGTGACGGGCGTGGCCACGCCGGTGCACCGGGGCCGGTCGACGGCGACGTACGAGATCGTGATCAGCGACGAGGAGGGCCGCCGGGTCTGTTCCGCGCGGCTGACCTGCCTGCTGCGGGACGTGCGCCCGGGCGACGAGGCGCCGGTGGCGTCCACCGGAAGCTGATCCGCCGCCCGGGCGGGAGACAAGTCCCGTGTTCCGCCCGGGTGTTGCCCCTCGCCGCGCCTGCCCGTAGTTTCGGCGCATGGGACGGCGAGGAGGCCCCCTGCCGGGGGTGGGATTCCTGGCGCTCGCGCTGGCGTCGCTGTGCGCCGCGGCCGGCTGCGCCATCCCCGGGAACCCCGCCACCCCCTCCCGCGCCCCGGGCACCGCGGTCCCCTCCCGTTCCCCGGGACCCGCGTCCCCCGCCGGCTCCCCCGCGCCCGCCTCCGGCGCGGCCCTGTGCACGAGGCTCGTCGGACACTGGGCGCGCGAGGCGCTCGACGGCGGCACCTACGGGGACTACCAGTCGATGGGCCTGTCCCACGGGCAGTACGACATCCTCCGGGACGCGGTGGCCACCGGACGAGCCGTCGCACGACGCCGGGGGAGAGCCGAGGCACGCCTGGTGACGGACCGTCGGGTCCGTGCCGCCTGCACCGCCCGCTACCGCCGAGGGGGCCCGACCGGACACCCCTGGTCCTGAGCGGCGCGGTGGCGCCGGAGCCCGGCGTGGACACCCGCCTCCCCGACGAGCATGCCCCGCCGCACGGCTCGCGCCTCTCGTCCTACTGAGCGTGACATCGCGGCCGCCCGCCACCGTGACGTGCGTGACGCGGCCGTACGCGGCACTCTCCCCGACCACGGAACCCGCAATTCCGCTCCAGACAAAAGCCGGTTCGGCCCACAAGATCACGATAACGATGCACGTGCCGAAATGCGGGGAAGTCCCCCGGAACGCCGGATCCCTTTTCCCCGGCGTAACTGTGCGTAATGCGCACGCAATACGGGAGCGGATCCCCACTCCGGACCCACCCCCCGCGAGACCCCTCTTCCGGGCCCTGGAAGTCGCCCGTGGCAACGGGGATCCGTCATCAGCATAACCGCCGAGACGCCTGAAATGATCAAGGCCGGTCCTGCGGGTTCTCAGAATGCGGACGTCACGAATCCACCTGAATTCCGCCTTCCCACCCACGAAGTACCGCTGTGCATTACGTCGTGTCATAACAAGAGCGTCACAGCCTCGGTCAGACACTCCTCCACGTTGTCCACACACGCCTAGAGTCACGGCCAGTCACCGCGCCTTCGGATTGCCCAATTCAGCGCGGCGCGCGACTCGGCCGCTTCCACGGGGAGGCGGTTGTGCCTGGGGAAAGGACTGATCGTGCGTCAACGTTCGCTTATCGCCATCACCGCCGCGCTGGCGGCGGGAGCGCTCACCCTCACCGCCTGCGGCTCGCGCGACGGCGGCGACAAGAAGGACTCGGACTCCGCCGGCGGCGGCACCACCGTGGTCATCGGCGTCGACGCTCCTCTGACCGGCGACCTGTCCGCCATGGGCCTCGGCATCAAGAACTCGGCGGACCTCGCCACGAAGAACGCCAACAAGCAGAACTTCGTCAAGGGCGTCACCTTCAAGATCGAGGCACTCGACGACCAGGCGCAGCCGTCCGCCGGCCAGCAGAACGCCTCCAAGTTCGTCTCCGAGAAGGAGGTGCTCGGCGTCGTCGGCCCGCTGAACTCCTCGGTCGCCGAGTCGATGCAGAAGGTCTTCGACGACGCCAAGCTGGTCCAGGTCTCCCCCGCCAACACCGGCCCGGGCCTCACCCAGGGCCCCGACTGGCAGAACAAGAAGGTCCGCGGCTACAAGTCGTACTTCCGCACCGCGACCACGGACGCCATCCAGGGCCCGTTCGCCGCCCAGTACGTCTTCAACACCGTCAAGAAGAAGAAGGTCTTCGTCATCGACGACAAGAAGACCTACGGCTCCGGCCTCGCCGCGACCTTCACCGGCGAGTTCAAGAAGCTCGGCGGCACGGTGGTCGGCACCGAGCACATCAACCCCGACGCCAAGGACTTCTCCGCGGTCGCCACCAAGGTGAAGAACTCCGGTGCCGAGATCGTCTACTACGGCGGCGAGTACCCGCAGGCCGGCCCGCTCAGCAGGCAGATCAAGGCCGCCGGCGCCAAGATCCCGCTCATCGGCGGCGACGGCGTCAAGGACGACACGTTCATGAAGCTGGCGGGCTCCGAGGCCACCGGCGACCTCTCCACCTCCGTCGGCGCGCCGGTCGAGGACCTCCCCTCCGCCAAGCAGTTCGTCGCGGACTACAAGGCCGCCGGCTACAAGGAGGAGTACTCCGCCTACGGCGGTTACGCCTACGACTCCGCCTGGTCCGTCATCGAGGCCGTGAAGAAGGTCGTCGACGCCAACGGCGGCGAGCTGCCCTCCGACGCCCGCGCCAAGATCACCGAGGCCATGCAGGGCGTCTCCTTCGACGGTGTGACCGGCAAGGTCTCCTTCGACGAGTTCGGCGACGCGACCAACAAGCAGCTCACCGTGTACGCCGTGAAGAACGGTGCCTGGGTGCCCGTCAAGTCCGGTACCTACAACGGCTGACCCCAGCCCGCACCACGAGCCGCGCGGGGCGCTGTTCCACTGGCGCCCCGCGCGTGCGCGCATCCGGCCACATCCCTCGCACTTTCCGAACGCTCGGAGGACATGCGGTGAACGAACTGCCGCAGCAGCTGGTCAACGGCCTGCTACTAGGATCCATGTACGGGCTGGTCGCCATCGGCTACACAATGGTCTACGGCATCGTCCAGCTCATCAACTTCGCCCACGGCGAGATATTCATGACGGGAGCCTTCGGCGCGCTCACCGTCTGGCTCTGGCTCCCCGGCGGCACCAGCATGTGGATCGCGCTGCCGCTGATGATCGTCGGAGCCGTCGTCGTCGCGGTCGCCATCGCCGTCGGGGCGGAACGGTTCGCCTACCGCCCCCTGCGCACCGCGCCGCGCCTCGCGCCCCTCATCACGGCCATCGGCCTCTCCCTCGCGCTCCAGCAGGCCGTGTGGGCCTGGTACCCCGAGGCGAAGTCCGCGCGCACCTTTCCGCAGATCTCCGGCGGCCCGTTCGAGATCGGCAGCGTCACGATCCAGACCGGCGACATCTTCCTCGTCGTCGCGGCCCCCCTCAGCATGGCGATCCTCGCCTACTTCGTGATGAAGACCCGCACCGGCCGCGGCATGCAGGCCACCGCGCAGGACCCGGACACCGCCAAGCTGATGGGCGTCAACACCGACCGCATCATCGTGATCGCGTTCGCGCTCGGCGCCGCGTTCGCCGCGGTCGGCTCCGTCGCCTACGGCCTGAAGTACGGCGAGATCAACTTCCGCATGGGCTTCATCCTCGGCCTGAAGGCCTTCACCGCGGCCGTCCTCGGCGGCATCGGCAACATCTACGGCGCGATGATCGGCGGTGTGGTCCTGGGCGTGGCCGAGACCCTGGCCACCGCCTACATCTCCGACATTCCGGGCATGGACAAGTTCGGCAGCCAGTCCTGGGCCGACGTCTGGGCCTTCGTACTCCTCATCCTCGTACTGCTGTTCAGGCCACAGGGCCTGCTCGGCGAGCGCGTCGCGGACAGGGCGTGAGACCGATGACCACACAGACCACCGCACCCGAAACCCCCGGCGCCCACGAGGCCCCTGCCGGGACCGGCCTGCTCCCCCTGCCCCGCAAGGCGGCCCTCGCCCTCGCCCTCGGCGGCAGCGCGCTCACCATCGTCTCGACGTTCCTCGCCTGGACCTGGACCGCCGAGTTCCCCGGCGACCTCACCGTCTACGGCTACCCGGGCGGCCTCCAGGTCCTCGTCCTCGTCGGCGCGATCCTCGCCGCCCTGTTCGCGCTCACCGCCTACGGCGTCCGCGGCCTCGGCCGGCTCGCCCCCGCCGGCCCCGACGCCGCCCTGAAGTTCGCCACCCTGGCCACCTTCGCCACCGCCTGGTACACGGTCATCTCCATCAGCACCGAACTCGGCGGGGTCGTCAACCTCGAACCGGGCGGCTTCGTCGCCGCCGCCGGCAGCCTCGCCGCCCTGGCCGGTGCGCTCGCGCTGCCCTTCCGGCGGCCCGAGCCCGACCCGATCGACCCCGACGACACCGGCTGGGAGAAGTTCAAGCACGGCGCCGCCCACCAGTGGGAGACCACCAAGGCGGTCTTCACCGGCGGCTCGCCCCGCCCCGTGCCCGCGCTCCCCTCGTACGCCGAGATCCTGATCATCGTCGCGATGCTCGCCGTCGGCCTGATCGTCTTCACCTACGGCATCGGCACCGAGTACGACGAGCAGTTCATCGGCTTCCTGATCACCGCCGGCCTCTGCTTCGCCGCCCTCAACAAGGCCGGACTGATCGCCCACGCCTCGCAGATCGCCGCCCGGCACCAGAACATCACCATCTGCGGCGCCTTCGTCGCGGCGGTGCTGTTCCCCTTCACCCAGACCGACGACCAGTACGCGACCCTCGGCGTCTACATCCTGATCTTCGCCACCGTCGCCCTCGGCCTCAACATCGTCGTCGGCCTCGCCGGCCTCCTCGACCTCGGCTACGTCGCCTTCCTCGGCGTCGGCGCCTACGCCGCGGCCCTGGTCTCCGGCTCCCCCAGCTCGCCGTTCGACGTCCACTTCCCCTTCTGGGCCGCCGTCCTGGTCGGCGCCGCCGCCTCGCTCGTCTTCGGCGTGCTGATCGGCGCCCCGACACTGCGCCTGCGCGGCGACTACCTCGCCATCGTCACCCTCGGCTTCGGTGAGATCTTCCGCATCACCGCGAACAACCTCGACGGCACCTCCGGACCCGACCTCACCAACGGCTCCAACGGCGTCTCCTCGGTCCCCAACCTCGACGTGCTCGGCTTCGACTTCGGCGCCCAGCACGACATGGGCGGCTTCACCATCGGCCGCTTCGCCAACTACTTCTTCCTGATGCTGCTCATCACCGCCGTCGTGGTGCTGGTCTTCCGCCGCAGCGGCAACTCCCGCATCGGACGCGCCTGGGTGGCCATCCGCGAGGACGAGACCGCCGCCCTCGCCATGGGCATCAACGGCTTCCGGGTCAAGCTCATCGCCTTCGCCGTCGGCGCCTCGCTCGCCGGCCTCGCCGGCACCGTGCAGGCCCACGTCACCTACACCGTGACCCCCGAGCAGTACCTCTTCGCCGGACCCATCCCGCCCAACTCCGCCTTCCTGCTCGCCGCGGTCGTCCTCGGCGGCATGGGCACCATCAGCGGACCCCTGATCGGCGCGGCCCTGCTCTTCCTCATCCCCAACAAGCTCCAGTTCCTGGGCAACTACCAGCTCTTCGCCTTCGGCCTCGCGCTCATCCTGCTCATGCGCTTCCGCCCCGAGGGCCTCATCCCCAACCGGCGCCGCCAGCTCGAATTCCACGAAGACGCGGAAGCGCCCACCCTCCTGACGAAGGCGGGGGCCTGACCACCATGACCACCGACACCACCCCGAAGGACACCGCCGCGGCAGCCGTGCCCGGCGAGACCGTCCTCGACGCCCGCGGCGTGACCATGCGCTTCGGCGGCCTCACCGCCGTACGCGGCGTCGACCTCACCGTCAACGCCGGTGAGATCGTCGGCCTCATCGGCCCCAACGGCGCCGGCAAGACCACCTTCTTCAACTGCCTGACCGGCCTGTACGTCCCCACCGAGGGCGAGGTCCGGTACAAGGGCGACGTCCTGCCGCCCAAGTCCTTCAAGGTGACCGCCGCCGGCATCGCCCGCACCTTCCAGAACATCCGGCTCTTCGCCAACATGACCGTCCTGGAGAACGTCCTCGTCGGCCGCCACACCCGCACCAAGGAGGGCTTCTGGTCGGCCGTCCTGCGCGGCCCCGGCTTCCACCGGGCCGAGAAGGCCTCCCGGGACCGGGCCATGGAACTGCTGCGCTTCGTGGGCCTGGACCACAAGTCCGAGCACCTCGCCCGCAACCTGCCCTACGGCGAGCAGCGCAAGCTGGAGATCGCCCGCGCCCTCGCCAGCGAACCCGGCCTGCTCCTCCTCGACGAGCCGACCGCCGGCATGAACCCCCAGGAGACCCGCACCACCGAGGAACTGGTCTTCGCCATCCGCGACATGGGCATCGCCGTCCTCGTCATCGAGCACGACATGCGCTTCATCTTCAACCTGTGCGACCGCGTGGCCGTGCTCGTGCAGGGCCAGAAGCTGATCGAAGGCGACAGCGCCACCGTCCAGGGCGACGAACGCGTGATCGCGGCCTACCTCGGTGAGCCCTTCGAGAACGCCCCCGGCGCCGAGGAGGTCGCCGAGGTCGAGGCCGCCGAGGCGCACGCCGGAGCCCAGGCCGGACCGCCGGCCGCGACGGACGCCACCCCCGGCGGATCCGCCGGGACCACGCAGGACACCGCGCCCGGCGAGCCCGGCAAGGAGAACGACCGATGACCGCACTGCTCGAAGTCGAGGACCTGCGGGTCGCCTACGGCAAGATCGAGGCCGTCAAGGGCATATCCTTCAAGGTCGAGGCCGGCCAGGTGGTCACCCTCATCGGCACCAACGGCGCCGGCAAGACCACCACCCTGCGCACCCTGTCCGGACTGCTGAAGCCGGTCGGCGGCCAGATCAGGTTCGACGGCAGGTCGCTGAAGAAGATCCCGCCGCACCAGGTGGTCTCGCTGGGCCTCGCCCACTCCCCCGAGGGGCGGCACATCTTCCCGCGCATGAGCATCGAGGACAACCTGCGCCTCGGCGCGTTCCTGCGCAACGACAAGCCGGGCATCGAGAAGGACATCCAGCGCGCCTACGACCTCTTCCCCATCCTCGGGGAGCGCCGCAGGCAGGCCGCGGGCACCCTCTCGGGCGGTGAGCAGCAGATGCTGGCGATGGGCCGGGCCCTGATGTCCCAGCCGAAGCTGCTGATGCTGGACGAGCCGTCGATGGGCCTGTCGCCGATCATGATGCAGAAGATCATGGCGACCATCGCGGAGCTGAAGTCGCAGGGCATGACGATCCTGCTCATCGAGCAGAACGCGCAGGCGGCGCTCTCGCTGGCCGACCGGGGGCACGTCATGGAGGTCGGCAGCATCGTCCTGTCCGGCACCGGCCAGGACCTGCTGCACGACGAGTCGGTGCGGAAGGCGTACCTGGGCGAGGACTGACCCGGCGGACGGCCCGCCCGACGCGACGACGAGGCCCGCACCCCTCCACGGGGGCGCGGGCCTCGTCGCACGGTCACCCGGTCGTACAGGAGCCGGTCAGTCCTTCTTCGCCGACTTCTTCTCCTCGCTGTCGGCGATGACCGCCTCCGCGACCTGCTGCATCGACATGCGGCGGTCCATGGAGGTCTTCTGGATCCAGCGGAACGCGGCCGGCTCGGTCAGGCCGTACTCGGTCTGCAGCACGGACTTGGCGCGGTCGACCAGCTTGCGGGTCTCCAGCCGCTGGGAGAGGTCGGCGACCTCCTGCTCGAGCTGCTTCAGCTCGGTGAACCGGGAGACGGCCATCTCGATCGCCGGGACGACGTCGCTCTTGCTGAACGGCTTGACCAGGTAGGCCATGGCACCGGCGTCCCGGGCGCGCTCGACGAGGTCGCGCTGCGAGAAGGCGGTGAGCATGAGGACCGGCGCGATGGACTCCTCGGCGATCTTCTCCGCCGCGGAGATGCCGTCGAGCCGGGGCATCTTCACGTCCAGGATCACCAGGTCGGGCTTGTGCTCGCGGGCCAGCTCCACGGCCTGCTCACCGTCCCCGGCCTCGCCGACGACGGTGTACCCCTCCTCCTCCAGCATCTCTTTCAGGTCGAGCCGGATCAGTGCCTCGTCCTCGGCGATGACGACACGGGTCGTCAGCGGAGGCACGTGCGACTTGTCGTCGTCGGGCACGTCTACGGGCTGGGGCGACTCGGGGGTCACGGGGGCTCCTCGTTCAGGACAGGGGTACTGCTGACAAGAGCCTACCTAGCTACGGTATGGTGGACGCGCGGAGGGTCGGGGGAAACCTTGGATTCTGCGAGCCCCGGTAGCCCAATTGGCAGCAGGCAACGGATTCAAAACCCGTACAGTGTCGGTTCGAGTCCGACCCGGGGCACTTTTCCTCGGATTCCAAGGTCGCGACTTGCAAGCGGAGTATCACGTGCACGTGATCCTCCGCTTTTTGCTGCTCGCCTCGAACGATCGGACGGCCCCGTTCTACTCGGGTTCGTCGTCCTCGCCGATGTGGTGGACCCGGACCATGTTGGTGGAGCCGGAGACGCCGGGCGGGGAGCCCGCCGTGATGACCACGACGTCGCCCTTGCGGCAGCGGCCGTACTTCAGCAGCAGCTCGTCCACCTGGTCGACCATCGCGTCGGTGGAGTCGACGTGCGGGCCGAGGAAGGTCTCCGTGCCCCAGGTGAGGCTGAGCTGGGAGCGGGTGGCCGGCTCCGGGGTGAACGCCAGCAGGGGGATCGGCGAGCGGTAGCGGGAGAGCCGGCGGGCGGTGTCTCCCGACTGGGTGAACGCGACGAGGAACTTCGCGCCGAGGAAGTCGCCCATCTCGGCGGCGGCCCGGGCGACCGCGCCGCCCTGGGTGCGTGGCTTGTTCTGTTCGGTCAGCGGCGGCAGCCCCGTGGCCAGCATGTCCTCCTCGGCCGCCGCGACGATCTTCGCCATGGTGCGTACGGTCTCGATCGCGTACTTGCCGACGCTGGTCTCGCCGGAGAGCATCACCGCGTCCGTGCCGTCCAGGACCGCGTTGGCGACGTCGGAGGCCTCGGCGCGGGTGGGGCGGGAGTTCTCGATCATCGAGTCCAGCATCTGGGTGGCGACGATCACGGGCTTGGCGTTGCGCCTGGCCAGCTTGACCGCGCGCTTCTGGACGATGGGCACCTGCTCCAGCGGCATCTCGACGCCGAGGTCGCCGCGGGCGACCATCAGCCCGTCGAAGGCGGCCACGATGCCGTCGAGGTTCGCCACCGCCTGGGGCTTCTCGATCTTGGCGATCACGGGGAGGCGGCGGCCCTGCTCGGCCATGATGCGGTGGACGCCGGCCGCGTCGTCGCCGCTGCGGACGAAGGAGAGGGCGATCGCGTCGAACCCGGTGCGCAGCGCCCAGCGCAGGTCGTCCTCGTCCTTCACGGAGAGGGCGGGGACGGAGACGGCGACGCCGGGGAGGTTGAGGCCCTTGTGGTCGGAGACGACGCCGCCCTCGATCACCCGGGTGCGGACGGCGGGGCCGTCGACGGCGGTGACCTCCAGGCAGACCTTGCCGTCGTCCACGAGGATGCGCTCGCCGGGGGTGACGTCGGCGGCGAGGCCGGCGTAGGTGGTGCCGCACAGGTGGCGGTCGCCCTCGACGCCGTCCTCCACGGTGATGGTGAAGGTGTCGCCGCGTTCAAGGAGTACCGGTCCTTCGGCGAAACGGCCGAGCCGGATCTTCGGGCCTTGAAGGTCGGCGAGGATGCCGACGCTGCGGCCGGTCTCGTCGGCCGCCTTCCGTACGCGCTGGTACCGCTCCTCGTGCTCGGCGTGCGTGCCGTGGCTGAGGTTGAATCGGGCGACGTCCATTCCGGCGTCGACCAGTGCCTTGATCTGGTCGTACGAGTCGGTGGCGGGCCCCAGGGTACAGACGATCTTCGCTCGGCGCATGGGGTCGACCCTATGGCTTACCCACCGGTAGAGAATCCTGCCCGTATGACCACTCAACAACCTTCGGGTGAAGCCTTATTGACAAGTGTTGAATTGTGCGGCGACGCGCTCCGATGAGCGAAATCACCTGCCGTGGACCCTGGCGTCCTGAGTCATGTTCAGGTCAGAATCTACGCGCGTCGTCATCCGGCGCGCAGCGATCCCCGAGGAGCACGAGATGCCGTTGAACCGCCGCAAGTTCCTGAAGAAGTCCGCCGCCACCGGAGCGGGAGCGGCGCTCGCCGGCGCGGCGGCGGCTCCGGCGGCCGAGGCGGCGCAGGGCGGTGTGCCCGGGCGTCCCGTCAAGCGGTACTCGCTGACCGTCATGGGCACCACCGACCTGCACGGTCACGTCTTCAACTGGGACTACTTCAAGGACGCGGAGTACTCCGACAAGGCGGGCAACGCCATGGGGCTCTCGCGCGTCTCGACGCTGGTGAACCAGGTCCGCCGGGAGAAGGGCCGTGCGAACACCCTGCTGCTGGACGCGGGCGACACCATCCAGGGCACCCCGCTGACCTACTACTACGCCAAGGTCGACCCGATCACCGCCGAGGGCGGCCCGGTGCACCCGATGGCGCAGGCGATGAACGCGATCGGGTACGACGCGGCGGCGCTCGGCAACCACGAGTTCAACTACGGCATCGAGACGCTGCGGAAGTTCGAGGAGCAGCTCGACTTCCCGCTGCTCGCCGCCAACGCCGTGGACGCGAAGACGCTGCGGCCCGCCTTCGCGCCGTACTTCATGAAGACGTTCCACGTGCCGGGTGCCAAGCCGGTCAAGGTCGCCGTCCTCGGTCTGACCAACCCGGGCATCGCCATCTGGGACAAGGCGTACGTGCAGGGCAAGCTGGCGTTCCCGGGTCTGGAGGAGCAGGCCGCCAAGTGGGTGCCCAAGCTGAAGTCGATGGGTGCGGACGTGGTCGTCGTCTCGGCCCACTCGGGCACCTCGGGGACGTCGTCGTACGGTGACCAGGTGCCGTACCTGGAGAACGCGGCGGCCGAGGTCGCCCGCCGGGTGCCCGGGATCGACGCGATCCTGGTCGGCCACGCGCACCTGGAGATCCCGGAGCTGAAGGTCGTCAACGAGCAGACCGGCCGGACGGTCGTGCTCTCCGAGCCGCTGTGCTACGCCGAGCGGCTCACCCTCTTCGACATCGAGCTGGTGTTCGGCAAGGGCCGCTGGGAGGTGGAGTCCGTCTCCGCGTCGCTGCGCGACTCCAACACGGTCGCCGACGACCCGAAGATCACGAAGCTGCTGGCCGACGAGCACAAGAAGGTCGTCGCGTACGTCAACCAGGTCGTGGGCCGGGCCACCGAGACCCTGACCACCGTCGACGCCCGCTACAAGGACGCCCCGATCATCGATCTGATCACCAAGGTCCAGGAGGACGTGGTCAAGTCCGCGCTGGCGGGCACCGAGTACGCGGCGCTGCCGGTGCTGGCCCAGGCGTCGCCGTTCTCGCGGACCTCCGAGATCCCGGCCGGCGACGTCACCATCCGGGACCTGTCGAGCCTGTACGTGTACGACAACACGCTGGTCGCCAAGTTGATGACGGGCGCCCAGCTCCGCGCCTACCTGGAGTTCTCCGCGGAGTACTACGTCCGGACGGCCCCCGGCGCGGTGGTCGACGTGGAGAAGCTGACCAACGCCGCCAACCGCCCGGACTACAACTACGACTACGTCTCGGGCCTGGCGTACGACATCGACATCGCGCAGCCGGCAGGGTCGCGGATCAGGAACCTGACGTTCGCCGGGGCCCCGCTGGACGACAGCCGGCAGTTCGTGCTGGCGGTGAACAACTACCGCGCCAACGGCGGCGGCGCCTTCCCGTACGTGGCGACCGCCAAGGAGCTGTGGTCGGAGTCGACGGAGATCCGTACCCGGATCGCGGAGTGGGTGACGGCGAAGGGGGTGCTGGACCCGAAGGACTTCGCGTCCGTGGACTGGAAGCTGACGCGGAACGGCACGCCGGTCTTCTAGGTCCGCGGTGGGGGCGCCGGTGGTAACGGTCCAGGGGCCGTCACCGCCGGCGTTCTCCGTGCGGCACCGCGCTCAGATCTCCTCGACGAGCGGGGTGAGGGTCTTGGGGTGCCGGGCGGGCGGGACGCGCTCGGCGGGGTGCTCCAGGCCGAAGGAGGTGAAGGCGGTGCGGTGGGGCAGCGGGTACGGCTCCTTGCCGGTGACCGAGTTGAGGATGGTGGCGCTGCGCCAGGCGGCCAGGCCCAGGTCGGGGGCGCCGACGCCGTGGGTGTGCAGCTCTGCGTTCTGCACGTAGACCGAGCCGGTGACCGAGGGGTCCAGGACGAGGCGGAACTCCTCGTCGATGCGCGGGCGTTCACCGCTGTCGCGGCGGATGTAGGGGTCGAGGCCGGCGAGGATGCGGCCGAGGGGGCGTTCCCGGTAGCCGGTGGCGAGGACGACGGCGTCGGTGGTGAGCCGGGACCGGGTGTTCTGCCGGAGGTGCTCCAGGTGCAGCTCGATCCTGGTGGCGGCGATCCGGCCCGCGGTGCGGACGCGGACCCCGGGGGTGAGGACGGCGTCGGGCCAGCCGCCGTGCAGGGTGCGGCGGTAGAGCTCGTCGTGGATGGCGGCGAGGGTGCCGGCGTCGATGCCCTTGTGCAGTTGCCACTGGCCGGCGACCAGGCGGTCGCGGACGGGTTCGGCCAGGGCGTGGAAGTAGCGGGTGTAGTCGGGCGTGAAGTGTTCCAGGCCCAGCTTAGAGTACTCCATCGGCGCGAACGCCTCGGTGCGGCCGATCCAGTGCAGCTTCTCCCGGCCGGGCGGCCGGTGCCGGAGCAGGTCGAGGAAGACCTCGGCGCCGGACTGGCCGGAGCCGACCACGGTGACGTGTCCGGCGGCGAGGAGGGAGTCGCGGTGGCCCAGGTAGTCGGCGGCGTGGATGACGGGCACGCCGGGCGCGTCCACGAGGGGTCCCAGCGGGTCGGGCACGTGGGGGGCGGTGCCGATGCCGAGGACGATGTTGCGGGTGTAGGTGCGGCCGAGGGCTTCCGCCTCGCCGTCGGCGTCGAGCCGGGTGTGGTCGACCTCGAAGGCGTCCCGTTCGGGGTTCCAGCGGACGGCGTCGACCTGGTGGCGGAAGCGAAGCCCGGGGAGCGCCCCGGCGACCCAGCGGCAGTAGGCGTCGTACTCGGCGCGCTGGATGTGGAAGCGTTCGGCGAAGTAGAAGGGGAAGAGCCGTTCGCGGGTCCGGAGGTAGCTGAGGAAGCTCCAGCGGTTGGTGGGGTCGACGAGGGTCACGAGGTCGGCGAGGAAGGGCACTTGGAGCGTGGTGCCCTCGATGAGCAGTCCGGGGTGCCAGTCGAAGCCGGGGCGCTGTTCGTAGAAGACGGTGTCGAGTTCGGCGAGCGGGTGGGCGAGGGCGGCCAGGGAGAGGTTGCAGGGGCCGATGCCGATGCCGACGAGGTCGCGTGGGGGCTCCGGCTCGTGGCGTTGGGGGTGGGTCATGCGGGGGTGCTTCCTTCGACGAGTTTGAGCAGGTGGGCCAGGTCGTCCGGCCGGGTGTGGGGGTTGAGGACGGTGACCTTGAGCCAGAGCCGGCCGTCGGGCCGGGCGCGGCCGAGGACGGCCCGGCCCTCGTGCAGCAGCCGTCGGCGTACGGCGGCCACGGCGGTGTCGTCGGCGTCGGCGGGCCGGAACAGCACGGTGCTGATGGCGGGCCGGCCGTACAGCTCGAAGCCGGGGTGCTCGCGGATGAGGGCGGCGAACTCGGCGGCCCGGGCGCACACCTGGTCGACCAGGGCGCCGAGGCCGGCGCGGCCCAGTGTCCTCAGCGTGACGGCGATCTTCAGGACGTCGGGCCTGCGGGTGGTGCGCAGGGAGCGGCCGAGCAGGTCGGGGAGGCCGGCGTCGGTGTCGTCGTCGGCGTTGAGGTAGTCCGCGCGCTGGTGGAGTGCGGCCAGTTCGCCGGGGCGGGCGACGGCGAGGAGGCCGGCGGCGACCGGTTGCCAGCCGAGTTTGTGCAGGTCGAGGGTGACGGTGTGGGCGGCTTCGAGTCCGGCGAGCCGGTCCCGGTGGCGGTCGCTGAAGAGGAGGCCCGCGCCGTAGGCGGCGTCGACGTGCAGGCGGGCGCCGTGGGCTGCGCACAGCCGGGCGGTCTCGGGCAGCGGGTCGACGAGGCCGGCATCGGTGGTGCCGGCGGTGGCGGCGACCAGCACCGGTCCGGCGAGGGCGGTGAGGGCTGCGTCGAGGGCGGCCGGGTCCAGGGTGCCGCCCGGGGCGGGGACGACGACCGGGTCGGGCAGGCCGAGCAGCCAGGCGGCGCGGGGCAGCGAGTGGTGGGCGTTGGCGCCGCACACGAGGCGGACGCCGGGCCCGTGGGCCTCGCGGGCGAGCAGCAGGGCGAGCTGGTTGGACTCGGTGCCTCCGGTGGTGACGAGGGCCTCGGCGAGTCCCGCCGCGCGGGCGAGGGCGCGGGTGACCGCGGCTTCGAGGGCGGAGGCGGCCGGGGCCTGGTCCCAGGAGTCCAGCGAGGGGTTGAGCGCGCTGGCGGCGAGGTCGGCCGCGGCGGCCACGGCGAGGGGCGGGCAGTGCAGGTGGGCGGCGCAGAGCGGGTCGGCGGGGTCGGCGGCGCCCGCGGCGAGGGCCCGCACGAGGGTGCGCAGGGCGTCCGGGTCGCCGGTGTCGGGGAGCACGTCCCCGAGGGCGTGGGCGAGGCGCGCGGTGACGGCCTCCGGCCCGCCGGCGGGCAGCGGGCCGCCGCGCTCGTCGGCGCCGGCCGCGAGTGCGTCGAGGACGGTGGCGACGAGCGGGCGCAGGGCGTCGGGGCCGCCGGGGCCCGAGGCGAGCGGCGGCGTGCTCGTGGGCTCTCCTCCGCTCATGGCACTCCTCCGGGGCGCGGGAGGCCCCGGTGGGCCGGTGCGGCCCGGGGCATCCGGCTTGCGGGTGGAGTTCCAGCTTGTACCGGAAGGGAGCCCTGTGTCCCGTAAGCCCGGTGAACGGAACCCGAAAGTGTGTACTGCCGTGTCCGGGCGCCCCGTTGGGCAACGCTTCGGCGGGGCGCCCGGGAGCCTCCTAGGCCCGGAAGTCGTCGGCGTGGTCGCGGGCCCAGTGGTCGAAGGGGCGGGCCGGGGTGCCGGTGACCCGCTCGACCGTGTCGGCGATCTCCGGGGCGACCCCGACCGTCGCGGCGAAGGTCTGGAGCATGCGTTCGAGCATGGGCGGCGGCACGTGCGGGAAGAGTTCCGGGCCCGACGCGGCCGGGTCCAGCTCCTCGAACACCAGCTTCCGGCCGAGCGCTTCGCCGATGGCCTCGACCTGCCCGGCGTTGCTGATCGCCGTGGGCCCGGTCATCCGGTGGACGGCGCCCTCGTGGCCGCCGTCGAGGAGGGCGCGTTCGGCGACGGCCGCGATGTCGTCCTCGTGGACGGGGGCGGTGAGTCCGTCCGCGAAGACGCCGCGGACGGTGTCGCCGGCGCGGATCTGCGGCGCCCACTGGAGCGCGTTGGTGGCGAAGGCGTTGGGGCGCAGGAACGTCCAGGCGATCCCGCTGTCGCGGATCCGCTGTTCCGCGGTGGCGTGCAGGACGTGCAGGGGGTGGGTCTCGTCGGCGCCTTCCCTGATCAGGCCGCTGGAGAGCAGGACGACGTGGCGTACGCCGTGGGTGCGGGCCGCCGCCAGCAGGGCGGGGGTGCAGGCCTGGACGTACAGGAAGAGCCCCGTCGCCCCGGTGAACATGGCGGCGGGGTCGCCGGACCGGAAGCGCGTGACCTCGGCCTGTTCGGGCAGTGCGGCGCGCTGCGGGTCGCGGGTCAGCGCGCGGACGGGGCGGCCCGCGGCGAGGAGCCGGCCGACGAGGGCACGGCCGACGTTGCCGGTCGCGCCGGTCACTACGATCACGGTGTTGCCTCCGGGAGCCGGGTCGGTCACTGGCCGTCCGATCCTAGGAGGGGCGGCCGGTCCCGCGCATCGTCGGCGGGGACCAGCCGCGTCCTACGTCCGAGGACCTACTCCGTGCGGTCCCCCGTGCGTACGCGCAGCGCGCGCGACAGGTCGTCGAGGCGGTCGGCGAGGGTGCGGCGCAGGGCCGGGGTGAGGTCGGCGTCGCGCAGGCACTCTTCGCCGAGCCGCAGGTTCTCGGCGTCGACGGCGTGCGCCGGGAAGCACCAGCGGCCGGCGGCGACGGCGAGGGCGGGGCCGCGGCGGGCGGCGAGGCCGATCGCGTCCCGGTAGAAGCGCGGGACGTACTCCCGGACGAGATCGGCCTGTTCGGGCTGCCAGAAGCCCTGTGCGGTCGCGGTGAAGAGGTAGTTGGACAGGCCGTCGCCGGCGAACATGGCGTCCCAGGCCGTGCGCTTGGCCTCGGGGTCGGGCAGGGCGGCGCGGCAGCGGGCGGCGCCCTCCTGGCCGGTGGCGCTCGGGTCGCGGGCCAGTTCGGCGGCGATGGCGGCCTCGTCGGTGGCGCCGAGGACGGCGAGCCGGGCGAGGATGCGCCAGCGCAGTTCGGGGTCGAGTTCCGGGCCGCCGGGCACGGTGCCGTCGGCGAGCCAGGCGTCGAGGGTCTCCGGGTGGGCGGCCACGCCGATGAGCTGCCGCACGGCGATCAGCCGCAGGCCGGGGTGGTCGCCGTCCTCGGTGCGCCGGAGCAGGTCGCGGCAGAGGGAGGTGAGGGTGGCCAGGGCGGCGGGCCGGTCCCCGGGTGCCAGGTACTGCTCGGTGAGCTGACCGGCGGCGAAGCCGAGGACGCCCTGGGCGACGGCGAGGTCGGTCTCGCGCGGCAGGTGGGCGCGGGCCGTCTCCAGGTAGGTGGCGGGCGGGAGCTCGCCGTCGCGGACGGCGTCCCTGAGGGCGTTCCAGACGACCGCGCGGGTGAGCGGGTCGGGCAGGCCGGACAGGCCGGTGCGGACCGTCTCGAAGGATTCGGCGTCGAAGCGGACCTTGGCGTAGGTGATGTCACCGTCGTTGAGCAGGACGAGCGCGGGGCGCTTGCCGATGGGCTGCGGGGTGCTCTGCGGGACGTCGAGGTCGATGCGCTCGCGCAGCACCAGCCGGCCCTCGTCGGAGACGCCGTGGTCGTACAGGCCGGCGCTGAGCCGGTGCGGGCGGCTGCCGGTGCGTTCGGCGGTCAGGGTGCAGGTGCCGGCGGCGGGGGCGAGGACCGGGGTGAGGGTGTCGACGCCGGTGGTGCGCAGCCAGCTGTCGGCCCAGGCGTGCACGTCGCGGTCGGTGGCCGAGGCGAGCGAGTCGATGAAGTCGGCGAGGGTGGCGTTGCCGAACCGGTGGCGCCGGAAGTGGGTGTTGATGCCGGCGAGGAAGTCCTTCTCGCCGAGCCAGGCGGCGAGCTGGCGCAGCGCGGAGGCGCCCTTGGCGTAGGAGATGCCGTCGAAGTTGAGCAGGGCGGAGGCGGTGTCGTCGACGTCCTCGGGGGCGACCGGGTGGGTGGTGGGCCGCTGGTCGGCGTCGTAGCCCCAGGCCTTGCGGGTGACGGCGAACTCGGTCCAGGGGTCGGTGAACCGGGTGGCCTCGGCGGTGGTCTGGTAGCCCATGTACTCGGCGAAGGACTCGTTGAGCCAGATGTCGTCCCACCACTTGAGGGTGACGAGGTCGCCGAACCACATGTGGGCCATCTCGTGGGCGATGACCATGGCGCGGGTCTGCCGTTCGGTGTCGGTGACGGCGGAGCGGAAGACGAACTCGTCGCGGAAGGTGACCAGGCCCGGGTTCTCCATGGCGCCCGCATTGAACTCGGGGACGAACGCCTGGTCGTAGGAGTCGAAGGGGTACGGCTCCTCGAACTTCTCGTGGTAGCGGTCGAAGCACGCGCGCGTGATGTCGAGGATCTCGTCGGCGTCGGCGTCGAGGTGGGGGGCGAGGGAGCGGCGGCAGTGGAGGGCGAAGGGCAGTCCGCGGTGCTCGGTGCGCACCGAGTGCCAGGGGCCGGCGGCGACGGCGACCAGGTAGGTGGAGATCAGCGGGGTGGTCGCGGCCTGCCAGAGGCCGTCGCCGCGGTGCTCGGTGATGCCGTTGGCGAGGACGCTCCAGCCTTCGGGTGCCCTGACCGAGACGTCGAAGACGGCCTTGAGGTCGGGCTGGTCGAAGGCGGTGAAGGTGCGCTGGACGTCTTCCATGAAGAGCTGGGTGTAGACGTAGGTCTCACCGTCGCTGGGGTCGGTGAAGCGGTGCATGCCCTCGCCGGTGCGGGAGTAGGACATGCGCGCGTGGACGCGCAGTTCGTGCTCGCCTGCGGTGAGGTTCTTCAGGGGCAGCCGGTTCTCGTCGAGCGACTCCGGGTCGAGGGGCTGTCCGTCGAGCGTGGCGCTGCGCAGTTCGGCGGGCTTCAGTTCGACGAACGTGTCCCCGTCGGACCGGGCGGTGAACCGGATCGCGGTGCGGGAGTCGAAGGTCTCGTCACCGGTCGTGAGGTCCAGTTCGACCGTGTACCGGTGGACGTCGAGGAACTGTGCTCGGGCTTGCGCTTCGTCGCGCGTGAGTACGGACATGCAGGCCATGCTGCCTGATGCGGCCGACAGCGCACAGAGGCGGACCGGTACAAGGTGTTCGTCCGCCGCGCGCCCGGCCGGCCGCCCGGTCGGCCGGGTGGTTCAGGCGTCGTGCGTCTGCTGCCCGTTGTGGGTGTCCTCGGCGATGCGCTCGTGGTGCCGGATGACCTCGGCGATGATGAAGTTGAGGAACTTCTCGGCGAACGCCGGATCGAGTTTGGCGTTCTCGGCGAGGCGGCGCAGCCGGTCGATCTGGCGGGCCTCGCGGGCCGGGTCGGCGGGCGGGAGCTGGTGCAGGGCCTTGAGCCGGCCGACCTGCTGGGTGCACTTGAACCGCTCGGCGAGCATGTGGACGACGGCGGCGTCGATGTTGTCGATGCTGTCGCGCAGCCGGTCCAGTTCCTGGCGGACCCCGGGTTCGACAGCTCCGGTGCCGGTGTTGCTGGTGGTCATGGGGGCCAACCCTATGCGCTGGAGCGGCCGGGTCCTACGGGGTGTCCGCGGACTGGATGACCGGCGGTTCGCCGGGGTCCGGGACGCGGTCGCTCCAGCCTCCGGGGACGGTGCGGCCCTGCCGGGCGCGGAACCGGACGGGGGCGAGGCCGACGCGCCGGGTGAACAGCCGGGAGAAGTAGGCGGGGTCGCCGTAGCCGACGCGGCGGGCGACGGCCGCGACGGGCAGCTCGGTGGTGGCGAGGAGTTCCTTGGCCCGGGCGAGGCGGACGCCGAGGAGGTAGTCCTTCGGGCTGCACCCGGCCGCCCGGCGGACCGCGCCGCGCAGCTCGGCGGTGGTCATGCCGTGCCGGGCGGCGTGGCCGGCGACGCTCAGCGGTGTGCAGGCGTCGCGGGCGAGGGCCACCAGCACCTGGTCGCCGTCGGGGGCGAGGTCGGCGCGGGCGCGGCGCAGGGCGACGAGGAGTTCGTGGACGGCGGCGCCGGTCTCCACCTCCAGCAGGGGGTTGCCGGGGCGGGCGGCCCGGGCGATGCGGGCGACGGCCGCGCGGGGGCCGCAGGCGTCGGAGAGCGGGACGACGGGCCGGTCGGGCTCGATGTAGCCGAGTTCGCGGTAGGCCGCGGTGGCGGGTCCGGTGAAGTCCACGAACCCCTCGTCCCAGCCGGTGTCCGCATCGGGGGCGTAGTGGTGGGGCACGCCGGGGGTGAGCCACAGCAGCGCGGGCGCGGTGACGGCGGTGCGGCGGCCGTCGGCGGCCCGGTACCAGCCGCCGCCCGAGCTGATCACCACGGCCACGTGGTGGTCGAGGGTGCGCGGGCCGACGGTGGGCAGCGCGCCGTGCTGGAGGCCGACGCCCAGGCAGACCAGGCCGAGGCGGTGGTGGGCGGGGCCGGGGCTGAAGAACCGCATCCAGGTCCGGTACATCGGCGCTCCTCCCGCTGTCCGCGGACTTTTGTCCAAGCAGCGCCGATCTTCGTCCATGGCGCGGATCACCGGAAGGGGTGACGCTGGGGCGCATGAGCGAGTTCACGGTGGGGGAATCGGACTTCCTGCTGGACGGGCGTCCGGTGCGGCTGCTGTCCGGGGCGCTGCACTACTTCCGGGTGCACGAGGACCAGTGGGGGCACCGGCTGGCGATGCTCCGCGCGATGGGCCTGAACTGCGTGGAGACGTACGTGCCGTGGAACCTGCACCAGCCGCGTCCGGGGGTCTGCCGGGACGTGGGGGCGGTCGGCCGGTTCCTGGACGCGGTGCACGCGGCGGGGCTGTGGGCGATCGTGCGGCCCGGCCCCTACATCTGCGCCGAGTGGGAGAACGGCGGGCTGCCCGCGTGGCTGACGGGCGCGGCGGGCACGCGCGCGCGTACGCGTGACGAGCGCTACCTGGCGCACGTGCGCGACTGGTTCCGGCTGCTGCTGCCCGAGATCGTGTCCCGCCAGGCCGACCGCGGCGGCCCGGTGGTCATGGTGCAGGTGGAGAACGAGTACGGCAGTCACGGCAGCGACGGCGGCTACCTGGCGGAGTTGACCGCGCTGCTGCGCGCCGAGGGGGTCACCGCCGTGCTGTTCACCTCGGACGGTCCCGAGGACCACATGCTGACCGGGGGTTCGCTGCCCGGGGTGCTCGCCACGGTGAACTTCGGCTCCGACGCGCGCGAGGCCTTCGCGGCGCTGCGCCGCCACCGCCCGCGGGGTCCGCTGATGTGCGCGGAGTTCTGGTGCGGCTGGTTCGACCACTGGGGCGGCGAGCACGCGGAGCGGGATCCGGCCGACGCCGCCGGGGCGCTGCGCGAGATCCTGGAGTGCGGTGCGTCGGTGAACCTGTACATGGCGCACGGCGGCACCGGTTTCGGGGGCTGGTCGGGCGCCAACCGGGGCGGCCCCCTGCACGAGGGCCCGCTGGAGCCGGACGTGACCTCGTACGACTACGACGCGCCGGTGGACGAGTACGGCCGCCCCACCGAGAAGTTCCGGCGGTTCCGCGAGGTGCTGTCCGGGTACCGCGCCGGGCCGCTGCCGGACCTGCCGCCGCCGCCCGCGGTGCTGGGCGCCCCGGCCGGGGCCGTCCTCACCGGCTGGGCGTCCCTGCCGGCCGTCCTGGAGGCGCTGGGCGGCCCGGAGACGGTCGCGCCCGTGCCGCCCGCCTTCGAGGAGCTGGGGGTCACCCGGGGCCTGGTCCGGTACCGGGTGGACGTGCCCGGGCCGCGCCGGCCGTACCCGCTCACCGTGCGCGGGCTGCGGGACCTCGCCGTGGTGTACGTCGACGGCGAGCGGGCCGGGGTGCTCACCGAGGAGGAGCCGGACCTGCCGGAGCCGGTCGCGGGCCCGGCGCGGGTGGAGCTGTGGGTGGAGTCCCTGGGGCGGGTGAACTACGGGCCGCGGCTCGGCGAGGCCAAGGGCGTCACCGGCGGCATCCTGCACGAGCGGCAGTACCTGCACGGGGTACGCGCGCGCGGGCTGGACCTGGACGCGTTCGACGGCGGGGTGGCCGCGGTGCCCTTCGGGGCGCTGCCGGGCCGGGGGGCGCCGGGGCTGTACCGGGGCACGGTCACGGTCGCCGGGGCCGGGGACGCCCGGCTGGAGCTGCCCGGCGGGACGCGCGGGTTCGCCTGGATCAACGGCTTCAACCTGGGCCGGTACTGGTCGGTGGGGCCGCAGCGGTCGCTGTACGTGCCCGGGCCGGTGCTGCGGGAGGGCGGGAACGAGCTGTGGCTGCTGGAGCTGGACGGGTCGGGCCCCGAGCCGCCCGCGCCGCGCCTGCTGCCCGTGTGACCGGCCGCTCCCCCTTCCGCCGCGTCCCCCGCCGCCTACAGTGGAGGTGGGGTCCGGCCTGATCTGGGGGTGCCGACGTGGCGAACGGCGGACCGGTCGAGCACGGCTACCCGCACCTGGAGACGGTGCGGGCCGCGGTCACCGCGCTGTACCGGCGGCTGTCCCGGGACACCATCGAGACGTTCGCGGTCAGCCTGGCCCCGGCCGACGTGGCCTTCTGCGACGTCGACGACCTGCATCTGGGGGCGCAGCGGGTGGCCCGGGAGATCGTGCGGCACTTCCGGCTGCCGGACGCCCGGCTGATCGTCGGCTTCCGGGAGATGACCCACGCGGCGAACGTCGAACTGGCGTCGGGGCCGGAGTACTTCGTGGAGCTGAACGACCGGTTCCGCACCCACCGCGGGGACATCGGCGCGGCGCTCGCCCACGAGGTGGCGCACGTCTACCTGCACCGGCTGGGCCTGTCGTTCCCCACCACGGCCGAGAACGAGATCCTGACGGACACCACGACGGCCTACCTCGGCGCGGGCTGGCTGCTGCTGGACGCCTACCGGGAGGACGGGGTGTCGTCGCAGAAGCTCGGTTACCTCACCCCGGAGGAGTTCGGGTACGTCCTGGCCAAGCGGGCCCTGCTCGTCCACGAGGACCCCTCGGTGTGGTTCACCAGCCCGCAGGCGTACGCCGCCTACTGTGACGGGCTGGCGCTGGCCCGCCGGGACGGGCGGCAGCCGCCGCTGGCGGGCGCCGGCTGGGCGGGCCGCCGCCGCTACGCCGTGGACCGCCGGCACGCCGCCGCTGCCCCGGCCGCGGCGGCCTACGCCTTCGCCACCGACCCGGCCGGCCGGCTGCGGGTCTCCTTCCCCTGCCCCACCTGCCACCAGCGGATCGGGGTGCCGGTGCGGGGGCGGGTGCGGGCGCGGTGCGGCCTGTGCCGGACCGTGCTGGAGTGCGACACGTAGGGGTTGTCGTCCGGATCGGCCCGGGGCCGCGACGCCCGGCACGGCACCTGCTTCAATGCGCGCATGGACGAGACGATCGGACGGCCCTGGGGCATCAGCGTGTTCGGCACGGGCAGCGTGCGGGTGGAGCCGGCACTGGTGCGGGTGAGGCTGACGGTGGACGTGCTGGAGCCCGCCGCGGACCGGGCGTTCCAGGAGGCGGGCGCGGCCGTGTCCCGGCTGCGGGAGACCCTGCGCCGGCACGGGATACCGGACGCGTCGGTGTCCGGCTCCCGGCTCGGGCTGGCCTCGGAGTACGACGGTTACGGGGCCGAGCGGAGGTTCCTCGGCTACCGCTGCCGCGCCTCGTACGCCGTGGAGAGCGAGGACCTCGACGGGCTGGAGCGGCTCCTCGTGGACGCGGTCGACGCCGGTGCCCGGGAGGTCGAGCAGGTCGAGTACGACGTGCGCGACAGGGCGGCGCTGCGGGACGAGGCGCGCCGCAGGGCGGTGGCGGCCGCCCGCCGCGAGGCCGGGGTCTACGCGGAGGCGGCCGGGGTCGCGCTGGGTGCCGTGCTCCACATCCAGGACGTGGACCCGGAGTCGCACCGCTTCCACCAGTACCGGGCGCCCGCCGCCGCGGGGGGCGCCCCGGCGGGCGGCCTGGCCCCGGGGACGGTCGAGGTGTCCGCCGGGGTGCTGCTGGGGTTCGCGCTCGGGCACTGACCGGCCCCGGCCCCGCGAACTCGCGTACGGGGCCGGGTCAATCGCGTACGGCGATGCCGTCCAGCACCATCGACAGGTACTGGCGGGCGATCTCCTCGGGGCTGTGCCGGCCGCCGGGCCGGTACCAGGAGGCGGCGACCCACACGGTGTCCCGCACGAACCGGTAGGCGAGCCGGACGTCCAGGTCCGCGCGGAAGACCCGCTCGGCGGCGCCGCGTTCGAGCGTGCCGAGCCACGCCTCCTCGAACCGGCGCTGGGACTCGGCGAGGAACGCGAACCGGTCCTGGGCGGCGAGCTGCCTGCTCTCCTTCTGGTAGATCGCGACGGCGGCGCGGTGCCGGTCCATCTCCCGGAAGGACTCGGTGACCAGCGCCTCCAGCGTCTCGCGGGGGCCCAGTCCGGAGGCGAGGACGGTGTCGTAGCCGTCCCACAGCTCGTCGAGGAAGGTCCGCAGGATCTCCTCGAGCATCGATTCCTTGGAGTCGAAGTGGTAGTAGAGGCTGCCCGCGAGCATTCCGGCGTGGTCGGCGATCCTGCGGACGGTGGTGGCGTTGTAGCCGTGTTCGGCGAACACCTCGGCAGCGGTGCTGAGGAGTTCGCCGCGCCGGGCCGCCGCCGCGGTCACCTGAGGTTTCTTCTTGGTCGGCACGCCTCCATTGTGGTGTCCCCCGGCCCCGGTCCGGGCTACGGGAGCGGGAGGGGCCGATCCGGCGGCACTATGCCCGCCGCGCGTGCGGCCGTGAGCCACCTCGGGAACTCGCCGACGAGCCGGTCGTACAGCTCGGCGTCGGAGACCCGGCGCGGGTCGTGGCCCGCGTGGAAGAAGCCGGCGTTGTCCACGACCCGCCGGCCGGGCACCGGCAGGTCGTCCAGTCGGCGCAGGAAGTCGAACTGCCGGCTGTCCGGGTCGCCGAAGCCGACGAACTGCCAGAACAGCGGCAGCGCGGCCGCCTTGCACAGGTACCGCTCGGCGGCGGCCTTGCTGACCGGGCCGCCGTCGGTCTGGAAGACGACCAGGGCGGGATCGGTGGCACCGCTGTCCAGGTAGTGGTCGACGACGGCGTCCATCGCCACGTGGTAGCCGGTCCTGCCCATGTGGCCGAGTCCGGCCGCGATCCGCTCGATGCGGCCCTCGTGGCCGTCGAGGGCGATGTCGGTGACGGCGTCGACGTCCGTGGAGAAGAACACCACGGGCACGCGTCCGTCGTCGTCGAGGTGCGCGGACAGGCCCAGCACCCGGTCGGCGAGCGCCTGCACGCTGCCGTCCCGGTAGTACGGCCGCATCGAGCCCGAGTGGTCGATGACGAGGTAGACGGCCGCCCGCAGCCCGTCCAGGCCGTGCTTGCGCAGCGACACCCCCGCCGACCGGTAGGCGCCGACGAGCGCGGGCGCGGTCTCCTCCACCTTGCGCAGGCTGATCGCGGCCATGGTCCCCCCTCGGCTGTCCCGGGGCCCGAGCCTACGTGGCCCGCGCGGCTCGCGTGCCCGCGGGGACGCCGGGGCGGGGATGGGGAGACGGCACCTGCCCAGTCGTCCGGTCGGGGACAGGCGGGCAGGCGCCGTCGGTGTTCCGTACGCCGTTGTACGGGACGTTCTCGGGGGACCTCGGGTCCCCGGTGCGCGTCAGACCGCCAGCGCGCGGTCCGTCGGGCGGATCGGGGCCGGCAGGTCGCTGGCCCCGGTCAGGTGGCGGTCGACCCCGCGGGCGGCCGAGCGGCCCTCGGCGATCGCCCACACGATGAGGGACTGGCCGCGGCCGGCGTCACCGGCGACGAACACACCCGGCACGTTGGTCTGGAAGTCGGCGTCGCGGCCGATGTTACCGCGTTCGTCGAGGTCCAGGCCGAACTGCTCCACCAGTCCGTTCTCCCGGTCGGTGCCGGTGAAGCCCATGGCGAGGGTGACGAGCTGGGCCGGGATCCTCCGCCCGGTGTCCGGCTTGGGGGTCAGCCTGCCGTCGACGAACTCCACTTCGGCCAGGTGCAGCCACTGGACGTTGCCGTCCTCGTCGCCCTCGAAGTGGGTGGTGGAGGCGGAGTAGATCCGCTCGCCGCCCTCCTCGTGGGCCGAGGTGACCTTGTAGAGGACCGGGAAGGTCGGCCAGGGCTGGCTGGTGGCGTGGCGCTCGTCGTTCGGGCGGGGCATGATCTCCAGCTGGGTGACGGAGGCCGCGCCCTGGCGGTGGGCGGTGCCCACGCAGTCCGCGCCGGTGTCGCCGCCGCCGATGACGACGACGTGCTTGCCCTCGGCCGAGATCGGCGGGGTGACGTAGTCGCCCTCCTGGACCTTGTTGGCCAGCGGCAGGTACTCCATCGCCTGGTGGATGCCCTTGAGCTCGCGGCCGGGCACCGGCAGGTCGCGGGCCATGGTCGCGCCGGCGGCGATCACGATCGCGTCGTAGCGCTTCTTCAGGTCGCGGGCGCTCAGGTCGCGGCCGATCTCGACGCCCGTGCGGAAGCGGGTGCCCTCCGCGCGCATCTGCTCGATGCGGCGGTTGATGTGCCGCTTCTCCATCTTGAACTCGGGGATGCCGTAGCGCAGGAGGCCGCCGACGCGGTCCGCGCGCTCGTAGACGGCGACCGTGTGGCCGGCCCGGGTGAGCTGCTGGGCGGCGGCCAGGCCCGCCGGGCCGGAGCCGATGACCGCGACCGTCTTGCCGGACAGGCGCTCGGGGATCTGCGGGGCGACGTCCCCGGTCTCCCACGCCTTGTCGATGATGGAGACCTCGACGTTCTTGATGGTGACCGGCGGCTGGTTGATGCCGAGCACGCACGCCGACTCGCAGGGGGCGGGGCAGAGGCGGCCGGTGAACTCCGGGAAGTTGTTGGTCGCGTGCAGCCGCTCCTGGGCCGCGGCCCAGTCCTCGCGGTAGGCGTAGTCGTTCCACTCGGGGATCAGGTTCCCCAGCGGGCAGCCGTTGTGGCAGAACGGGATGCCGCAGTCCATGCAGCGGCCGGCCTGCTTGCTGATGATCGGCAGCAGGGAGCCGGGGACGTAGACCTCGTTCCAGTCTTTGACGCGCTCACCGACGGGACGGGTCCGGGCGACCTCGCGGCCGTGGTTCAGGAAGCCCTTCGGGTCAGCCATTGATCGCCGCCTCCATCATCTTCTCGGTGATCTCGGTCTCGGAGAGACCGGCCCGCTCGGCGGCGTCCTTGGCGGCGAGCACTGCCTTGTACGTAGTGGGGATGATCTTGCTGAACCGCTCCACGGCGGTGTCCCAGTCGGCGAGCAGCTTCCCGGCGACCGTCGAGCCGGTCTCCTCGGCGTGGCGGCGCACCACGTCGTGCAGCCACTGCCGGTCGGTGTCGTCCAGCGACTCGATCGCCCCGGCGTTGCCGGCGTTGACGTTGTCGCGGTCGAGGTCGACGACGTAGGCGACTCCGCCGGACATGCCGGCCGCGAAGTTGCGGCCGGTCGGGCCGAGGACGACGGCGTGGCCGCCGGTCATGTACTCGCAGCCGTGGTCGCCCACGCCCTCGGAGACGACCAGCGCGCCGGAGTTGCGGACGCAGAACCGCTCACCGGTGCGGCCGCGCAGGAACAGCTCGCCGCCGGTGGCGCCGTAGCCGATGGTGTTGCCCGCGATCGTCGAGTACTCGGCGAGGTGGTCGGCCGCGCGGTCCGGGCGGACGACGATCCGGCCGCCGGACAGGCCCTTGCCGACGTAGTCGTTGGCGTCGCCCTCCAGGCGCAGCGTGACGCCGCGCGGCAGGAACGCGCCGAAGGACTGGCCGGCGCTGCCGGTGAAGGTGATGTCGATGGTGTCGTCGGGCAGGCCCGCGCCGCCGAACTTCTTCGTCACCTCGTGGCCGAGCATGGTGCCGACCGTGCGGTTGATGTTGCGGATGGCGACCTGGGCGCGCACCGGCTGGGCCTCGGTCGCGTCGTGCGCGGCGAGGGCGTCGGCGGCGAGCTTGATCAGCTCGTTGTCCAGCGCCTTCTCCAGGCCGTGGTCCTGGGCGATCAGCCGGTGGCGGACGGCGCCCTCGGGCAGGTCGGGCACGTGGAACAGCGGCTCCAGGTCCAGGCCCTGCGCCTTCCAGTGGTCGACGGCGCGCTCGACGTCCAGCACCTCGGCGTGGCCGACGGCCTCCTCGATGGAGCGGAAGCCCAGCTCGGCGAGGAGTTCGCGGACCTCCTCGGCGATGAACCGGAAGAAGTTGACGACGTACTCGGCCTTGCCGGCGAAGCGGTCGCGCAGTACCGGGTTCTGGGTGGCGATGCCGACCGGGCAGGTGTCCAGGTGGCAGACGCGCATCATGACGCAGCCGGAGACGACGAGCGGGGCGGTCGCGAAACCGAACTCCTCGGCGCCGAGCAGCGCGGCGATGACCACGTCGCGGCCGGTCTTGAGCTGGCCGTCCGTCTGCACCACGATGCGGTCGCGCAGGCCGTTGAGGAGCAGGGTCTGCTGGGTCTCGGCGAGGCCCAGCTCCCAGGGGCCGCCCGCGTGCTTGAGCGAGGTGAGCGGGGAGGCGCCCGTGCCGCCGTCGTGACCGGAGATCAGGACCACGTCCGCGTGCGCCTTGGACACGCCCGCGGCGACCGTGCCGACGCCGACCTCGGAGACCAGCTTGACGTGGATCCGCGCCTGCGGGTTCGCGTTCTTCAGGTCGTGGATGAGCTGGGCGAGGTCCTCGATGGAGTAGATGTCGTGGTGCGGCGGCGGGGAGATCAGGCCGACGCCCGGCGTGGAGTGCCGGGTCTTGGCGACCCACGGGTAGACCTTGTGGCCGGGCAGCTGGCCGCCCTCGCCTGGCTTGGCGCCCTGGGCCATCTTGATCTGGATGTCGTCCGCGTTGACCAGGTACTCGCTCGTGACGCCGAAGCGGCCGGAGGCGACCTGCTTGATGGCGGACCGGCGCGCCGGGTCGTACAGCCGGTCGGGGTCCTCGCCGCCCTCACCGGTGTTGGACTTGCCGCCCAGCTGGTTCATGGCGATGGCGAGGGTCTCGTGCGCCTCCTTGGAGATGGAGCCGTACGACATGGCGCCGGTGGAGAAGCGCTTGACGATCTCCTCGACCGGCTCGACCTCGTCCACCGGGACGGGCTGCCGGCCGGTGGCGAAGCCGAACAGGCCGCGCAGCGTCATCAGGCGCTCGGACTGCTCGTTCACCCGGTCGGTGTACTTCTTGAAGATGTCGAAGCGGCCGGTGCGCGTGGAGTGCTGGAGGCGGAAGACCGTCTCGGGGTCGAACAGGTGCGGTTCGCCCTCGCGGCGCCACTGGTACTCGCCGCCGATGTCCAGCGCGCGGTGCGCCGGGGCGATGCCGGAGGCCGGGTACGCCTTGGCGTGGCGGGCGGCGACCTCCGCGGCGACGACGTCGATGCCGACGCCGCCGATCTTGGTCGCGGTGCCGTTGAAGTACTTCTCGACGAAGCTCTCGTCCAGGCCGACGGCCTCGAAGACCTGGGCGCCGCGGTAGGAGGCGACGGTGGAGATGCCCATCTTGGACATGACCTTCAGGACGCCCTTGCCGAGGGCGTAGATCAGGTTCTTGATGGCCTTCTCGGGCTCCAGGCCGTTGAGGAAGGTGCCGGCCCGCAGCAGGTCCTCGACGGACTCCATGGCCAGGTACGGGTTGACCGCGGCGGCGCCGTAGCCGATGAGCAGCGCGATGTGGTGGACCTCGCGGACGTCGCCGGCCTCGACCAGCAGGCCCACGTGGGTGCGCTGCTTGGTGCGGATGAGGTGGTGGTGGACGGCCGCCGTGAGCAGCAGGGACGGGATCGGCGCGTGCTCGGCGTCGGAGTGGCGGTCCGACAGGACGATCAGGCGGGCGCCGTTGTCGATGGCGGCGTCGGCCTCGGCGCAGATCTCCTCGATGCGCGCGGCGAGGGAGTCGCCGCCGCCGGAGACCCGGTACAGGCCGGAGAGGGTCGCGGCCTTGAAGCCGGGCAGGTCGCCGTCGGCGTTGACGTGGATGAGCTTGGCCAGCTCGTCGTTGTCGATGACCGGGAAGGGCAGCACGACGGATCGGCAGGAGGCGGCGGTCGGGTCGAGCAGGTTGCCCTGCGGGCCGAGCGAGCTGCGCAGGGAGGTGACCAGTTCCTCGCGGATCGCGTCCAGCGGCGGGTTGGTGACCTGCGCGAAGAGCTGGGTGAAGTAGTCGAAGAGCAGGCGCGGGCGCTCGGACAGGGCCGCGATGGGCGAGTCGGTGCCCATGGAGCCGATCGGCTCGGCGCCGGTGCGGGCCATCGGGGCGAGGATGACGCGCAGCTCCTCCTCGGTGTAGCCGAAGGTCTGCTGGCGGCGGGTGACCGAGGCGTGGGTGTGGACGATGTGCTCGCGCTCGGGCAGGTCGCCCAGCTCGATCTCGCCGGCCTCCAGCCATTCGGCGTACGGCTGCTCGGCGGCGAGGGCCGCCTTGATCTCGTCGTCCTCGATGATCCGGTGCTCGGCGGTGTCGACGAGGAACATGCGGCCGGGCTGGAGGCGGCCCTTGCGGACGACCTTGGCCGGGTCGATGTCGAGGACGCCGACCTCGGAGCCGAGGACGACGAGGCCGTCGTCGGTGACCCAGTAGCGGCCCGGGCGCAGGCCGTTGCGGTCGAGCACCGCGCCGACCTGGGTGCCGTCGGTGAAACAGACGCAGGCGGGGCCGTCCCAGGGCTCCATCATCGTGGAGTGGTACTGGTAGAAGGCGCGCCGGTCCGGGTCCATGGAGGCGTGGTTCTCCCACGCCTCCGGGATCATCATCAGCACGGACTGCGGCAGCGAGCGGCCGCCCAGGTGCAGCAGTTCCAGCACCTCGTCGAAGGACGCGGAGTCGGAGGCGTCCGGGGTGCAGACCGGGAAGAGGCGGTCCAGGGCGCGGTCGCCGAAGAGGCCGGAGGCGAGCTGCGACTCGCGGGCGCGCATCCAGTTGCGGTTGCCCTTGACGGTGTTGATCTCACCGTTGTGGGCGACGAAGCGGTACGGGTGTGCGAGGGGCCACGAGGGGAAGGTGTTCGTGGAGAACCGGGAGTGCACGAGCGCGATCGCGGACGCGAAGCGGCGGTCGGACAGGTCCGGGAAGAAGGGCTCCAGCTGGCCGGTGGTCAGCATGCCCTTGTAGACGATCGTCCGGGCGGACAGGGACGGGAAGTAGACGCCGGCCTCGCGCTCGGCGCGCTTGCGCAGCGCGAACGCCTTCCGGTCCAGGGCGATGCCCTCGCTCACCGCGTCGCCGACGAAGATCTGCCGGAAGACGGGCATCGTCGAGCGGGCGGTGGCGCCCAGCAGCTCGGGGGCGACCGGGACCTCGCGCCAGCCGAGGACGGTCAGCTCCTCCTCGGCGGCGATCGTCTCGATCCGTGAGACGGCGTCCTCGGTCCCCTCGCCCGGCAGGAACGCGATGCCCACCGCGTAGGCGCCGACCGCCGGAAGGTCGAATCCGGCCACCTCGCGGAGGAAGGCGTCGGGCACCTGGGAGAGGATTCCCGCGCCGTCGCCCGAGTCGGGCTCGGACCCGGTGGCACCGCGGTGCTCCAGGTTGCGCAGGACGGTGAGCGCCTGCTCGACCAGGGTGTGGGACGCCTCGCCGGTGAGGGTGGCGACGAAACCGACGCCGCACGCGTCGTGTTCGTTGCGGGGGTCGTACATACCCTGCGCAGCAGGGCGAGCATCCATGAACGACCAGTTCCGGCCGTTCGAGGGGTGCTGGGACGGCTGGCGCGGCGTACGCATCGGCTCTCCCGTCGTCGTCATGTGGCATGTGGCAAGTGCCGAGGGACGACGTTGGCCCTCTGCGGAGATCGAAAGTTCGTGCAGGTTACATGATGGGTCGCATACCGGGAAGCGGATAGCCCATTCCAGCATGCGGACACCACGGGGGGTGGCGGGAGCACCGCGCGACGCGGCCGGTGCCGTGGGGATGCGGCGGGTGCCGTGGGGGTGACGGCGGGGGGTGCCACCCGGTGGTGGCAGGGGCCGCACGGGGCGGCGGACGTGAGCGGGGGCCGGCGCGGACGAGATCGGTCGGATCCGTGTCCGGTGGCCCGGAGGGGGCCGGGGAGGGCGTCATCGCCCACCCCGCGTGGAGGTTGCGGCAGGCGTCATTGCCCGCAGCGCTTACGGCTCATGCCCGGTGGCCGAGCCCGCGAAACCAACGAGTAAGTGGTTACCTATGCGAACCTTTGCATAGGCTCCGATGCCGTCATCCTACGGCCGTTCCGAACAGTCCGCCCAGGGCGTACGTCACACCGGCCGCCGCACCGCCGAGCGCGAGCTGCCGCAGACCGCTGAACCACCAGGTGCGCGCGGTCACCTTCGCCACGACGGCGCCGCACCCGAACAGCCCGGCGAGGGCGAGCAGCACGGCGGGCCACAGCGCGGTGGCGCCGAGCAGGAACGGCAGCACGGGCAGCAGGGCGCCGAGCGCGAAGGAACCGAAGGACGACACGGCCGCGACCAGCGGCGAGGGCAGGTCGCCGGGGTCGATGCCCAGCTCCTCGCGGGCGTGTATCTCCAGCGCCTGCTCGGGATCGGCGGAGAGCTGCCGGGCGACCTCGCGGGCCAGGGCGGGCTCGACGCCGCGGGCCGCGTACAGCGCGGCCAGCTCGGCCTCCTCGTCCTGCGGGTGCTTGCGCAGCTCGCGGCGCTCGACGTCGAGTTCCGCCTCGACGAGTTCACGCTGGGAGGCGACCGAGGTGTACTCGCCCGCGGCCATGGAGAACGCGCCGGCGGCGAGCCCCGCAAGGCCCGTGATCACCAGGGTGTGCTGGCTGACGGACCCGCCGGCCACGCCCGTCATCAGGGCGAGGTTGGAGACCAGGCCGTCCATCGCACCGAAGACGGCGGGCCGCAGCCAGCCACCGTTCACATCGCGGTGCGTGTGGTTGTCACGGTGCGCCTCGTGCAGCGCGGCCTCGGTGTCGATGATCGCCATGCGGGTCCCCCAGGGAAGCTTAGCCAAAGCTAACTTTGGACGCGTTCTACTTTTTGACAACACTGAACCTACGCCGTCGATTCCCCGCCCGCCAGCAAGGAAAGGCTGGGCTTACCTGCGCGTTCGTTCTCCGGCGCGCCCGGTCGCGAGGGCCGGACCGCGTACCGGGCGGGTGACAGAGGGGCTGCCGAGGCTCGTGGGAACACCTCCCGTGGGACACATCCGCAAAGGTCCCGAGCGGCCCCCAGGAGGCGCCCATGGCATCGATCGCCCGCACCGACCCGGCCCCGGTGCCCGGTGACGCCGCCGGGCTCCGCGAGCGGGCGCGCGGTGCGCTGCTCGGGCTGGCCGTGGGCGATGCGCTGGGGGCGCCGGCGGAGAACCTCAAGCCCTCCGAGATCCGCGCCCGCTGGGGCCGCATCACCGGTTACGTCGCCGAGCGGCCGTGCGGCACGGACGACACCGAGTACGCGATCTTCTCCGGGCTGCTGCTGGCCCGGCACGGGTCGGCGCTCACCCCGGCGCACGTGGAGGCGGCCTGGCACGAGTGGATCGCCGACCGGGCCGAGGGCTGCTGTCCGGCTGCACCCTGCCCCGGCTCACCGGCACCGATCTGGTGGAACTCGCCGGACTCCTGGAAGCCGTGCAACCGGCCCGGCCAGGAGGATGATTCGGGGCATGACGCCCGAAGAACACGAAACCGGCGGACCCGGGCCGTGCGGTCTCGCCGACCGCATCACCGGCGCCCTGGTCGGAGCCGCCGTCGGCGACGCCCTCGGCGGCCCGGTCGAGGGCTACTCCCCCGACCGGATCACCGAACGCCACGGCGGCCGCGTCCAGGGGATCGTGGGCCCCTGGCACGGCGACGCCTGGCGCACCGCCCGTCCCCTCGCGCCGTACCACAAGGGCGACGGCCACGTCACCGACGACACCCTGATGACCCACGCGCTGATCCGGGTCTACGACCGCGTCCGCGACCACCTCGACGCGTACGCGGTCGCCGAGCACCTGGTGCCGGACCTGATGACCGAGCCCCGCTGGATCCCGGAGCTGGAGGCAGAGGCCCTGCCCCTGCACCGCCTCTTCCTCGCCGAGAAGTGGCTGGTGGCCCGGCTGGCCTACGGGCACGCGGACCCGCGGGAGGCGGGCGTCGGCAACATCGTCAACTGCGGTGCCGCGATGTACATGGCCCCGGTCGGCCTGGTCAACGCGGCCTGCCCGGCCGCCGCCTACGCCGAGGCGCTGGACGTGGCCGGCGCGCACCAGTCGTCGTACGGCCGGGAGGCGGCCGGTGTCCTCGCCGCGGCGGTGGCCGCCGCCGCGGCACCCGGCGCGACCCCGGACTCGGTGGTGGACGCCTGCCTGTCGCTGGCCAGGGACGGCACCCGCACGGCCATCGAGAAGGTCTGCGAAGTCGCCGCCCGGCATCGGGACTTCGAGTCGGCGCTCGGCCCGCTGCGGGCCGCGGTGGCCCCGTACGACACCGTGGGACCGGACTACCGCGCCCCCTCGCTCGGCGCCCGCCGCCCGTCCCGGCTGCACTCCGTCGAGGAACTCCCCGTCGCCCTGGGCATGCTGGTGGTGGCCCGCGGCGACTACCGGCACGCCGTGCTGGGCTCGGTCAATTACGGCCGGGACTGCGACTCGATCGCCACGATGGCCGGCGCCCTCGCGGGCGCGCTCGGTTCGCCCGTCCCCGAGGAGTGGGCGAAGACGGTGGCGGACGCCAGCCGGCTGGACCTGTGGGCGCCCGCCCGGACGCTCACCGCGGTCGCGCGGGAGGTCTTCGACCGGGACGTCCGCCGCCGGCGCGCCCACGAGCGGGCGTTCTCCGCGCTCGGAGGTCCGCCGTGCTCCGTCTGACCTGGGTCCAGCCTGAGGACCTGCTGGGCCACGAACTGCGCCAGGCCCGCCTGGACGGGCGCGAACCGTCGGCGGTCGAGGCGCGCTGGCGGGCGGCCGGCGGCCCGGACGCGCCGGAACGGGCGGGCGCCTCCGCACGGCCGGTCTCCCGCTACCTGCGGCAACTGGCCGAGGACCTGCTGGACGAACTCGCCGACCTGCCCAGCGCGCTGGCCGACGACGAGCCGACGGACCTGGCCCGCATCAGGTCCCGGTGCCCGGACTGGCCGGCGCCGCCCGCGAGCCGCCGGGAGCCGCCTGGGCACGGCCGCGGCACCGGCGCCCCCTCGGGACACCACCCGCGCGCCCTGGAGGCGGCCTGGCTCGGCCGGGCGGCCGGCTGCCTGCTGGGCAAGCCCGTGGAGAAACTGCCCCTGGACGGCATCCGCGCCCTGGCCGCGGCGACCGGGAACTGGCCGCTCACCACCTACTTCACCGCCAGGGGCGTCCCGCCGGACCTGCTCGCCGCGTACCCGTGGAACCGCCGCTCGGCCGCCACCTCCCTCGCCGAGAACATCGACGGGATGCCCGAGGACGACGACCTGAACTACCCGCTGCTCAACCTGCTCCTGCTGCGGCGGTACGGACGCTCGTTCGGCACCGCGGACGTGGCCCGGCTCTGGCTGGACGAGCTGCCGCCCGGCCGCACCTTCACCGCCGAGCGCGTCGCCGTCCGCAACCTCCTCGGCGGTGTCGAACCGCCCCGGACGGCCCGCCACCGCAACCCCTTCCGGGAGTGGATCGGCGCCCTGATCCGCGCGGACGTGCACGGCTGGACCAACCCGGGCGACCCGGCCGCCGCGGCCGAACAGGCGTACCGCGACGCGGTCCTCAGCCACACCGCGAACGGGGTCTACGCGGCGATGTTCACGGCCGCCGCGATCGCCGCCGCCTCCGCGACCCACGACGTGCACGCCTGCCTGGACGCCGGCCGCCGGGTGGTCCCGGCCCGTTCCCGCCTCGCCCTGGCGATCGACCACGCCCGTGAACTCGCGGTGCGGCACGAGGACTTCACCGAGGTCGTGGACGCGCTCCACGCTTGCTACGCGCCCGGCCACCACTGGGTCCACGCCATCCCCAACACCGCCCTGATCACCGCCGCCCTCACGCACGCGGACGGCGACTTCGGGGGCTCCGTCTGCCGCGCGGTGTCGGGCGGCCTGGACACCGACTCGAACGGCGCCACCGCCGGCAGCATCGCCGGACTGCTCGCGGGCTCCCCCGAGGCCCTCCCCGAACGCTGGCGGGCCCCGCTGAAGAACCGGCTGGCCACCAGCGTCGCCGACTTCGACGGCACCGGCTTCGACACCCTCGCCCACCTCACCCACCTGGAGGCGACCCGCCCATGACCCACATCGCCGTCCTCGACAGTACGGACACGGCCCTCGTCACCTGCGTGCCGAGGGCCCCGCGGCTCGGCGAGACCCTGACCGGGCGCAAGTTCCGTACGGTCCCCGGCGGCGAGGGCGCCAACCGGGCGATCGCCGCGGCCCGAGCCGGGGCCACCGTCCCGATGATCGGCACGGTCGGCGACGCCGCGTTCGGGGCGCGGCCGCGCGACACCCTGGAGCACTCCGGTGCGGACACCGGCTTCCCGCGCACGGTGGAGGGCCTCTCCGGCACCGCGCACATCGTGGTGGACGACGAGGGCGGCAACGCGATCACGGTCGTCCCGGGCGCCGACGGCACCGTCGACCACCTCTCCCCCGGCGACGAAGGGCTGATCGCCACCACCGACGCCCTGCTGCAACCGGAGATCCCGCTCGCGGCGGTCGTCGCGGGCGCGGAGGCGGCCCGCCGGCACGGGGTGCGCACGGTCCGCACCGCCGCACCGGCCCGGGAGCTGCCGCCGGACCCCCTGGCCGCCACCGGCCTGCCGGTGCCGAACGGGTACGAGGCGGTCACCCTCACCGACCGCGCCGACCCGCGCGAGGAGCTTCCGGTGATCGAGCGGGCGTACCTGCCGACGCCCGCGGAGATCGAGCACGCGGAGGCGGTCACGGAGGCGGCGGCGGCCGGCCCGGGCGCCCCGGCCCTGCCCGACGGCCGCTTCGTCGACGCGGCGGCGGTGGCCATGGCCCGCCGCACCCTCTCGCTGACCCGGAGAACCTGACCCACGGCTCCTGACCGACCCCGCGCCCGACGGGCCCGGCAGCGCGAAGCGACGCGGGACCACGGCCTGGGAACGCGGCGAGGGCGCCCGGATGCCCCGGGCGCCCTCGTTGCCTGACCGGCGGCCGTCAGCCCTTCTTGGCCGACCCCGCCTCGTCCTTCGGCACCTCCGCCGGGTCCCGCGGCTGCTCCGCGGAGTTCCCGGCCGTGCCCTCGCCCTCGTCCCCGGTGGCCTCCGCACCCTCGCCCGGGGCGTCGGTGACCGCCTCGGCCGGAGCGCCCGCGGCGACCGCGGCCGGTTCGACGACGGCCTCCCGCCCCGGCCGCTTCCTCGCCGACACCACCATGTACAGCACGGCGAGCAGGAAGACGCCGAGTGCGGTCCAGTCGTTGAGGCGCAGGCCCAGGATGTGGTGGGCGTCGTCCACCCGCATGTACTCGATCCAGCCGCGGCCCAGGCAGTACGCGGCGACGTACAGCGCGAACGCCCGGCCGCGCCCCAGCTTGAAGCGGCGGTCCGCCCAGATCACCAGGAGGCCGACGCCGACGCACCACAGGGACTCGTAGAGGAAGGTCGGGTGGTAGTAGCCCGGCACCCGGCCGCCCTCGGAAGAGGTGATGTGCAGCGCCCAGGGGACGTGCGTCTCGCGGCCGTACAGCTCCTGGTTGAACCAGTTGCCCCAGCGGCCGATCGCCTGTGCGAAGGCGATCCCGGGTGCGACGGCGTCGGCGTAGGCGGGCAGCGGGATGCCCCGGCGCCGCGCGCCGATCCACGCGCCGAGCGCGCCGAGCGCGATCGCGCCCCAGATGCCGAGGCCGCCCTCCCACACCTTGAAGGCGTCCACCCAGTCACGGCCGTCGCCGAAGTACAGCTCGTAGTCCGTGATCACGTGGTAGAGCCGGCCCCCGACCAGGCCGAACGGCACCGCCCAGACGGCGATGTCGGCGACCGTGCCGGACTGCCCACCGCGGGCGACCCAGCGCTTGTTGCCGAACCAGACGGCAACGAAGACGCCGATGATGATGCAGAAGGCGTAGCCGCGCAGCGGGATGGGGCCGAGGTACAGCACCCCGTGCGACGGGCTGGGGATGTAGGCAAGGTTCATGGCAGATCCGACGCTACCGTGCCGGGCCGTGGGGACGGTAAACAGCCCGGCTACGGCTCCATAACAGGGGGCGGGGAGAACGCTCATCCCCGGGCGGCCGATTCCACCATCTGCTTGAGCCTGGCCGGCGTCATCGACCGGTCCTCGTAGATGTTCTTGCCGCCGAACAGCACCGTGGGCGTGCCGTTGTAACCGCCGGTCCGGAACGCCTGCTGTGACTTCTCCACCCAGGCGTCGTGGGTGCCGCCGTCGACGCACTTGCGGAAGGCGGGTGTGTCCAGGCCCGGCACCTTGCCGGCCAGCTTGATCAGCTTGGCGTTGCTCGCGAAGGCGTCGTCGGTCTCCTTGGGCTGGTTCGCGTACAGCACGTCGTGGTACTCGCGGAACTTCCCGGCGTCCTGGGCGCAGGCCGCGGCGTTCGCGGCGCGCAGCGAGCCGCTGCCGCCCAGGTTGCCGTCGATCAGGCGGACCAGGTGGTAGTCGATCCGGAGCTTGCCGGCGTCGGCCAGTTCGTGCAGGGTCGGCCGGTACGCCGCCTCGAACGCCTGGCAGGCCGGGCAGCGGAAGTCCTCCCACACGGTGAGCGTGGACTTGGCGCCGTCCTTGCCGACCGGGATCGCCAGGCCGTCCTTGCCCTGCGCGCCCGAGGGCGCCACGGCCGGGCCCGCGCCGGCGCCCTTGTTCTTGCCCGCGTTCGCGGCGACCACGCCGATCACCGCCGCGAGGCCCAGGACGCAGACGACGCTCGCGCCCACGATCAGCGCGCGCCGCCGCTTCTCCCCGGCCTTCTGCTTCTCACGCTCGACCGCCAGCCGCTCCCGGGCGGTGCGCTTTCCGTCACGGTTCTTCTCGCTCACACCCCCAGAACGAACCGGGGAGGCGCAGCGCGCCTCCCCGGCCGGAGGTCCACTCGTTCGAGTGACCGACTCCTGTGTGGCGGGACGTCACCCGTGGTCACACCCGCCGGCGCACGCCCTCCGCCAGCAGGCCGGCCAGTTCGCGGACCGCCGCGAGGCCGGAGGCGTGGTCCGGGGCGTCCAGCATCCGCTTCACGAACGCCGAGCCCACGATGACCCCGTCGGCGAAGCCGGCGACCTCGGCCGCCTGGGCCGCGTCGGAGACGCCGAGGCCGACGCAGACGGGCAGGCCGCTGCCGGTGCCGCGGGTGCGCCGGACCAGGTCCTCGGCCTGCGCCCCGACGGACGCGCGGGTACCGGTGACGCCCATCAGCGAGGCGGCGTAGACGAAGCCGCTGCCCGCCGCGGTGATCTCGGCGAGCCGCTCGTCCCTGCTGCTCGGCGCCACGACGAAGACGGTCGCGAGGCCGTGCTTCTCGGCGTGCTCGCGCCAGAGGGCCGACTCCTGCACCGGCAGGTCGGGCAGGATGCAGCCGGCGCCGCCCGCCTCGGCCAGCTCGGCGGTGAACCGCTCGACGCCGTAGCGGTCGATGGGGTTCCAGTACGTCATGACGAGTACCGGCTTGCCGGTCGCCCGGTGCGCCTCGCGGACCGTCCGCAGCACGTCGGCGATCTTCACGCCGCCGCGCAGGGCGATGTCGTCGGCGGTCTGGATGACCGGGCCGTCGAGCACCGGGTCGCTGTGCGGCAGGCCGACCTCGACGACGTCGGCGCCGCCGTCGAAGACGGCCCGGACCGCCTCGATGCCGCCGTCCACGGTCGGGAAACCGGCCGGGAGGTAGGCGATGAGCGCGGCCCGGCCCTCCGCCCGGGCGGCGGCGAGGGTGTCCGTCAACAGCTGCTGGTTGCCGCTCACTTGGCGTCCCCCTCGATCTCGGCGGTGTCGGCCGCGTCGGCGGCCACCTCGGCGTCGGTGTCGTAGAGGCCGAAGTAGCGGGCGGCGGTGTCCATGTCCTTGTCACCGCGGCCGGACAGGTTGACGACGATCAGGCCGTCCCCGCCCAGCTCCCTGCCGACCTCCAGGGCGCCGGCGAGGGCGTGGGCGCTCTCGATGGCCGGGATGATGCCCTCGGTCCGCGACAGCAGACGCAGGGCCTGCATGGCCGCGTCGTCGGTGACCGCGCGGTACTCGCCGCGGCCGGAGTCCTTCAGGTAGGAGTGCTCAGGGCCGATGCCCGGGTAGTCCAGGCCGGCCGAGATCGAGTACGGCTCGGTGATCTGGCCCTCCTCGTCCTGGAGGACGTACGAGCGGGAGCCGTGCAGGATGCCGGGCTCGCCCGCGGTCAGGGTGGCCGCGTGCTCCCCGGTCTCGATGCCGTGCCCGGCGGGCTCGCAGCCGATCAGGCGGACGCCCTCGTCGGGGATGAAGGCGTGGAAGAGGCCGATGGCGTTGGAGCCGCCGCCGACGCAGGCGACAGCCGCGTCCGGGAGGCGCCCGGCGCGCTCCAGGATCTGGCGGCGGGCCTCGACGCCGATGACCCGGTGGAAGTCGCGGACCATGGCCGGGAAGGGGTGCGGACCGGCGACCGTGCCGAACAGGTAGTGGGTGCGGTCGACGTTGGCGACCCAGTCGCGGAACGCCTCGTTGATGGCGTCCTTGAGGGTGCGGCTGCCGGACTTCACGGCGACGACCTCGGCGCCGAGCATGCGCATGCGGGCCACGTTGAGGGCCTGCCGCTCGGTGTCGATCTCGCCCATGTAGATGGTGCATTCGAGGCCGAACAGGGCGCAGGCGGTGGCCGTGGCGACGCCGTGCTGGCCGGCCCCGGTCTCGGCGATGACCCGGGTCTTGCCCATCCGCCGGGTGAGCAGGGCCTGGCCGAGCACGTTGTTGATCTTGTGGGAGCCGGTGTGGTTGAGGTCCTCGCGCTTGAGGAACACCCGGGCGCCGCCGGCGTGTTCGGCGAACCGCGGCACCTCGGTCAGCGCGCTGGGGCGGCCGGTGTAGTGGACGAGCAGGTCGTCGAGCTCACGGGCGAACTCCGGGTCGGCCTTCGCCTTGTCGTACTCGACGGCGACCTCGTCCACGGCGGCGACGAGGGCCTCCGGGATGAACTTGCCGCCGAACGCGCCGAAGTAGCCCTCGGGGCTGGGGACCTGACCGCCGGGGTCGGGGATGAAGAACTCGCTGGGCATGCGGAAACCTCACGGTGAGTGCGGGAAGAGACACTGATCGCCGTGGGGAGCGGGGAGGACGGGCCGCCGCGGGCCGTGGCCGGCCGGCCGGGCCCGTGCGGCGTGGCCGCGTCGGAGAAGGAGAAGGAGAGTCCCGCGCCCCTAATGGGCGCGGTGCCATCGCATGCCGTTGACCTGGCCGGGCTCGTCACCGATCACGTACCGCACCCTGCGGCCGTGGACGCGCCGGGCCGGGGCACGGCAGCCGCGGGGGCGACAGCCGCGCGCGAGGCGGGCGTACCGGTCCACGGTCGTCAGGGTGAGAGTCATCGGTGTCCAGCCTAGCGGGGGATCAGCCGCGTCCGTGCCGCAGTGCGGGATGCTCGCCCGCCGCCACCAGGTCGGCCACGGCCGCCTTCGGGTCGCGGCCGGTGACCAGGGACTCGCCGACCAGCACCGCGTCGGCGCCGGCGTTGGCGTAGGCGATCAGGTCGTGCGGGCCGCGGACGCCGGACTCGGCGACCTTGACGAGGTGGTCGGGGATCTCCGGGGCGACCCGGTCGAAGGTGCCGCGGTCGACCTCCAGCGTCTTCAGGTTGCGCGCGTTGACGCCGATGATCTTGGCGCCCGCGTCCACCGCCCGCTCGACCTCGTCCTCGTCGTGCACCTCGACGAGCGGGGTCAGGCCGATGGACACCGCCCGCTCGATCAGCGACTCCAGGGCCGGCTGGTCCAGGGCGGCCACGATCAGCAGCGCGAGGTCCGCGCCGTACGCGCGGGCCTCCCAGAGCTGGTACGAGGTGACGATGAAGTCCTTGCGCAGCACCGGGATGTCCACGCGCGCGCGGACCGCCTCCAGGTCGGCGAGCGAACCGCCGAAGCGGCGCTCCTCGGTGAGGACGGAGATGACGGCCGCGCCGCCCGCCTCGTAGTCCGCGGCGAGCCCGGCCGGGTCGGCGATCGCGGCCAGCGCGCCCTTGGAGGGGCTGGAGCGCTTGACCTCGCAGATCACCTTGACGCCGTCACCCTTGAGCGCGGCCACCCCGTCCTTGGCGGGACGCGCCTTGGCCGCGCGCTCCTTGAGCTCGTCGAGGCTGACGCGCGCCTGCCGCTCCGCGAGGTCGGCACGGACTCCGTCGATGATCTCGTCGAGCACACTCACGCGAGCGGCCCCCTTTCAGACGGTGGTTCCTTCGGGCTTCTGAAAACCATTGGTCCTTGCGATGGTATCCGCACCCGCGCCGGGGCTCCGCATCCAGTGGGCACCGGTCCCACGAGGTGGACCGTCCCGCGCGGTCAGGGGCGCAGCCAGCCGCCGGACGGCAGGTTGCGGACGACGGTGAAGACGAGCAGCAACGCGCCGGCGGCCCACAGGTGCGCCGGTCCGAGGCCGAGCCGGAGCGGCCGGCCGCGGGCCGCCCGGACCACCCAGACGGTCCACAGCACCGCGAAGGCCAGGTAGGCCGCCACGCCCGGCGCGTTGGCGTGCAGGGCGGCCGGGAGGTCGCCGTGGACGAAGGCGTGCGCGCTGCGCAGTCCGCCGCAGCCGGGGCAGTACAGGCCGGTGAGGGCGTACAGGGGACAGACGGGGTAGTGGCCGGGCCGGCCGGGGTCGACGGCGCCGACGTAGGTGAAGGCCCCGGCGACGGCCGCGAGGAGACCCAGCGGGACGCCGAGCCGCCGCGCGGCGGAGGCGGGCGCGGCCGGTGCCGTCCCGCCGCGGGGGGCCGGGGTCGGGGCGGTGCGGCTGTCGGCGTTCACGCGGGCATTCTCCCGCGCCGGCGCGGCGCACGCCCGCGCGTGCGCCGTATGGGCGCGGGCCGCTGCGGTGTGGGTCGCACGCGCCGGGCCGCTCCGGTGCGGGGGCCGGGCACGCCGGAGGGCGGCCCGCACCTCGCCGGTGCCGGGCCGCCCTCGCGGGGAAGACCTGGGCTCAGCCCTCCGCGCCGGCCGGCTCGCGGGTCGCGGCGGGGGCGGTGTGCGGCGGGGTGTGGGCCGCCTTCGGCTGGCCGAGACCCATCGCGCGCATGATGACGCCGACGACGCCGCCGAGGACCACGATCACCATGCCGGCCCAGAAGCCGATCGGCTGGGCCATCACCATGAAGGCGCCCGAGACGCAGAAACCGATGAAGGCGATGATGACACCGGTCCAGGCGGCCGGGGTGTGACCGTGGCTGCTGCCCGCCATGACTTTGCTCCTCGTTGCTGTATACGTGTCGACGTAGCCGCCGTACGCGTCTGTACGGTTCGAGCCCGCCCGTCACTGTCCGAGCCGGACGCTCGGCTCCATTGTCCCGTACGCGTGCGCGTGCCGGACGCGGGGGTCGGGTCTGATGCACCACACCCGCGCCGCGGTGCCGGTGCGCCGGGTGCGCAAGGGGCGGGAGGGGCGGGAGGTGCGGCGGGGGTTCAGGCGCCCGTCGGGTCCTCGCCCCGGTCCAGGGCCTTCCAGATCTCCTCGGGCCGCTCCGGGTCGACGGGCCGGGCCGTGCGCCGGGGGCGGGCGGTGCCCCGCTCGTAGCGGCCGGACATCGCGGGCCACCGGCTGCCGTAGCGCAGGGCGAGCAGACCGGCGAGCAGGATCAGCAGGCCGCCGGCGGCCGCGACGTAGGGCCAGCCGGTGTGGCCGAGCGCGCCGACCGCGGCCGCGGTGTCGCCGCTGACCTCGGCGGCCCGCTCGTCGAGCACCGAGCCGTCGGAGGCCTTCGCGAGGGCCGCGGCGGCGATCCCCGCACCGGAGAGCGCGAGCAGTGCGGAGACGACGAGGCGGCCGGCCCCGCGGACGGCGAAGACGGCGACGAGCGCGGCGAGGCCCACGACGGCGAGGGCCGCCGGGACACCCGTGACGTCGCTGCCCTTGGCGGTCAGCGGGAACGCGCCGCCGGCCACCGTGGCGGTGCCCTCCGCCCAGCGCTGCCGGGTCGCGAGCAGCGTCACGGCCGCGCCGAGCGCACCGGACAGGAGGGCCACGGCGAGGCTCCGCCGGCCGGACCGGGCGGGCTCGGCGGCTTCGGGGCGGGGGTCAGGTACGGCAGTCACGTACTCCACTATCGCCTGAACCCCGGCCCGGCGGTCACCCGGGGTTCCCCTGCGGGGCCCCCTGCCGTCCGAGGCGGTTCGCCGTGTGCACCGCCCGCAGCACCGCGGCCGCCTTGTTGCGGCACTCCTGGTCCTCCGCGACCGGGTCGGAGTCGGCGACGACGCCCGCTCCGGCCTGGACGTACGCCGTGCCCTCGCGGATCAGGGCGGTGCGGATGGCGATCGCGGTGTCGGAGTCGCCGGCGAAGTCCAGGTATCCGACGCAGCCGCCGTACAGACCGCGCCGGGACGGCTCCAGCTCGTCGATGATCTGCATGGCGCGGGGCTTGGGGGCGCCGGAGAGGGTGCCCGCGGGGAAGCAGGCGGTGAGCACGTCGTAGGCCGTGCGGCCTTCGGACACCTTGCCGGTGACGGTCGAGACGATGTGCATCACGTGCGAGTAGCGCTCGACGGACATGAAGTCGACCACCTCGACCGAGCCGGGCTCGCAGACCCGGCCGAGGTCGTTGCGGCCGAGGTCGACGAGCATCAGGTGCTCGGCGCGCTCCTTGGGGTCGGCGAGCAGTTCCTCGGCGAGTGCCTGGTCCGCCTGCGGGGTGGCGCCGCGGGGCCGGGTGCCGGCGATGGGGTGGACCATCGCGCGCCCGTCCTCGACCTTCACCAGCGCCTCCGGCGAGGAGCCGACGACGTCGAACCCGTCGAAGCGGAAGAGGTACATGTACGGCGAGGGGTTGGTGGCGCGCAGGACCCGGTAGACGTCCAGGGCGCTCGCCGTGCAGGGGGTCTCGAACCGCTGGGAGGGCACGACCTGGAACGCCTCGCCCGCGCGGATGCGCTCCTTGACGTCCTCGACGGCCGCCTGGAAGTCCGGTCCGCCCCACAGCGCGGTGTACTCGGGCAGTTCGGAGGGCGGCAGGACGGCGGGCGGCTGGGCCACCGCGCGCGTGAGGTCGGCCTCCATGGCGTCGAGCCGGGCCACGGCGTCCGCGTACGCCTCGTCGACGCCCGTCTCCAGGTCGTTGTGGTTGATCGCGTTGGCGATCAGCAGGACCGAGCCCTCCCAGTGGTCCATGACGGCGAGGTCGCTGGTCAGGAGCATGGTCAGCTCGGGGAGCCGGAGGTCGTCGCGCTCGCCGGGGCCGATCTTCTCCAGCCGGCGGACGATGTCGTAGCCCAGGTATCCGACCATGCCGCCGGTGAAGGGCGGCAGGTCCTCCTGGTGGGGGGTGTGCAGGGTCTGGAGGGTGGCGCGCAGGGCGGCGAGGGGGTCGCCGTCCGTGGGGACGCCGACCGGCGGGGTGCCGAGCCAGTGGGCCTGCCCGTCCCGCGCGGTGAGGGTGGCGGCGCTGCGCACCCCGACGAAGGAGTAGCGGGACCAGGACCGGCCGTTCTCCGCGGACTCCAGCAGGAAGGTGCCGGGGCGCTCCGCGGCGAGCTTGCGGTAGAGCGCGACCGGGGTGTCGCCGTCGGCGAGGAGCTTGCGCGTGACCGGGATGACGCGGCGGTCGGCGGCCAGCTTGCGGAAGGTCTCTTGGTCCATGGCGGCTGACCTTACTGACCGGCTGCCGGAGCGGCGCAATCCGCGTCCCGCAGCAGGACGTCCTCGTCGAAGCAGGTCCGCGCGCCGGTGTGGCAGGCGGCGCCCACCTGGTCGACCCTGACGAGGAGCGTGTCGGCGTCGCAGTCCAGCGCGACCGACTTCACCCACTGGACGTGGCCGGAGGTGTCGCCCTTGACCCAGTACTCCCCGCGGCTGCGCGACCAGTAGGTGCAGCGGCCGGTGGTGAGCGTGCGGTACAGCGCCTCGTCGTCCATCCAGCCGAGCATGAGCACCTCACCGGTGTCGTACTGCTGGGCGATGGCGGGGACGAGTCCGTCGGCGCCGCGCTTGAGCCGCGCGGCGATCTGCGGGTCGAGGCTGCTGGGCCGGGGGGTGCCGGTCGTACGGGTCATGGGTGCCATTGTGCCGCGCGGCCGCGGCGGGGCCGCGCGGCGTCCACTGCGCGGACTCGGCCCCTGGTCGTAGGCTGATCCCATGTCGACCTTCGCCCAGCGTGAACGGCTGCTGCTCGCCGACCTCCTGGAAACCGTCGGACCGGATGCCGAGACCCTCTGCGAGGGCTGGCGGACCCGGGACCTGGCGGCGCACGTGCTCGTGCGCGAGCGCCGCCCGGACGCGGCCGGCGGGGTGCTGATCAAGCCGCTCGCGTCGCGCCTGGAGAAGGTGATGGCCGAGTACACCGCCAAGCCCTACGGGGAGCTGATCCGGCTCATCCGCACCGGTCCGCCGCGCTTCTCGCCCTTCCAGCTCAAGCAGGTCGACGAGGCCGCGAACATCGTCGAGTTCTACGTCCACACGGAGGACGTCCGCCGTGCGCAGCCGGACTGGGGCCGGCGTGAGCTGGACCCGGTGTTCCAGGACGCGCTGTGGTCGCGGCTGGAGCGCACCGCGCGGCTGATGAGCCGGGGGGTGCCGACGGGGCTGGTGCTGCGCCGCCCGGACGGCCAGACGGTGGTCGCGCACCGGGGCACGCCGGTGGTCACGGTGACCGGTGAGCCGTCGGAGCTGCTGCTGTTCGCGTACGGCCGGCAGAGCGCGGCCAGGGTGGAGCTGGACGGCGAGGCGGAGGCGATCACGAAGCTGCACGAGTCGAGGCAGCTGGGCATCTGAGCCGCCCGCCGGGTTCGGCGGGGCCGCGTCAGCCGGGCAGTTCGGCGCGGCGCAGGGCCGGTACGACGAGGGCGACGACCCCGCCGAGTCCGCAGACGGCGGCGCTGCCCGCGTAGACCGGGCCGAGTCCGAAGGCGCCGATCGCGGCGGCCGCGAAGGGCATGCTCAGCGGGGTGAGGCCGAGGCTGACGAGGCTGGAGACGGCGGTGACGCGGCCCAGGCGGGCGGGGTCGGACCGGGTCTGGAGCAGCGCCCCGCAGAGCGCGCCGCTGAGGCCGGTGAGCAGGCCGACGAGCAGCGCCGTGCCGACGGCGGCGGCCAGGGTGGGGACGAAGGCGAGGGCGCCGACGGCGACGGAGCCGGTGGCGCACGCGCACCCGATGACGAGCCCGGCCCGGGGCAGCCGGCCCCGGACGGCCAGCAGGAGCGAGGCGGCCCCGGCGCCGGCCCCGAACCCCGCGAGTATCCAGCCCATGCCGGAGGCGCCCCAGCCGCGCCGGTCGGCGAGCAGGGTCAGGCCGACGTTCAGCGGGCCGACGAAGCCGAGGTCGCCGAGGGCGATGGCCACCATGAGCGGGGCGAGGACGGGGTGCCGGCGGATGTACCGCAGGCCGTCCTTGAGGTCGCTCCAGGCCGTGGTGGTGGTGCCGGGCGCGGGCGTCTCGCGCAGCCGGACGGACAGCAGCAGGGGCACCGAGACGGCGATGAGCAGACCGGCGAGCGCGAAGGCCGCGGCCGCGCCGCCGAGGGCCACGCCGAGCCCGCCGAGCGGGGCGCCGGCCACACCGGCGAACCGGATGGCGAGGCCGCGCATGCCCTGGACCCGGGCGAGCTGGCTTTTGCCGGTGAGCCGGGCCGGCAGGGCGCCCACGGCGGGCAGGAAGACGGCGTCGACGGTGCCGAAGACCAGCGCGAGCAGGGCGAGCGGCCACAGCCCCGGGCTGGTGGCGAACAGCAGGGCGGCGACGGCGAGGACGGCGGCGCAGCGCACGGCGTCGCTGCCGATGACGACCCGGCGCGGCCCGAGGCGGTCGGCGATCACGCCGCCGCCGAGCATCAGCACGGCCCGGGGCAGCGCGCTGGCGGACATGACGAGTCCGGCCTGGGCGGGGGTGCCGGCCTGGACGGCGGCCCAGGACAGGGCGAGGTAGTAGACGCTGTCGCCGAGCATCGAGGAGGTGTAGGCGGCGAGCCAGCGCAGGACGTTGGCGTCGCGGTGGGCGGGCCGGTCCTGGGTGGCGGCGGCCGGGGCCGTGGTGGCGGTCATGGCGGGGGCCTCTCGGGCTCGGTCAGTCGCGGAAGGGGAAGCCGTACGTGTAGAGCGCGACGTTCTCCCGGTCCTCGGTGCCGCCCGCGGCCTCGGCGGCCCGGCTCTGCTCGTCGTAGCGGCGCAGCAGCGCCGCCATCTCCTCCTTGAGGGCGGTGAGTTCCGCTGGGGTCAGCCGCATCCAGGACTCGGTGTCCATCGCCGCGGTGTTCCACTCGGCGCTCCAGGCGGGGCGTTCGTCCAGGAAGCGGTGGTAGCGGTCGGCGCGCTGCTCGTGGAAGAGGCGGGTGGCCGCGAGGTGGGCCGCGGCCTTGGCCGGCTCCGCCCGGAAGTCGGCGCCCTTGATGGTCAGTCCGGCCGAGGCGGGCTGCCACCAGCGTTCCCGGGCGTCACCGGTCTGCGCCCGCGCCTCTTCGATCAGGCCGTGCTCGGCGAGTTTGCGCAGGTGGTAGCTGACCAGGGACACCGCCTCGTCCACCTGCTCGGCGAGCTGGGACGCCGTGGCGACCCGGTCGACGCACAGCAGGCGGTACAGGTTCGCGCGCAGGGGGTGGGCGAGGGCCTTCAGGGTGCCCACGTCCGTGATGGCGCGGTTCTCGTCGCTCGGCATGATCCCAGCCTAGATAGAAAAGAAAAGTTGCGCAATTATTTTTGCGCAACTTCTCTTTCCTGTCCGGGCATGCGAGAGCCCCGGCCGTCGGCCGGGGCTCTCGGGGCGTCTACCGGACGGGGTGCCCGGCCTCCCGCAGCGTCTCCTTCACCTCGCCGATCCGCAGATCGCCGAAGTGGAACACCGACGCGGCCAGCACCGCGTCCGCGCCCGCCGCGACCGCGGGCGGGAAGTCGGCCAGCCGGCCGGCGCCGCCGGAGGCGATCACCGGGACCGTCACGTGCCCCCGCACCGCGGCGATCATCTCCAGGTCGTAGCCGTCCTTCGTGCCGTCCGCGTCCATCGAGTTCAGCAGGATCTCGCCGGCGCCCAGCTCCGCGGCCCGGTGCGCCCACTCGACCGCGTCGATGCCGGTGCCGCGGCGGCCGCCGTGCGTGGTGACCTCGAAGGAGCCGGACCCGGTGCGCCGCGCGTCCACCGACAGCACCAGCACCTGGCGCCCGAAGCGCTCGGCGATCTCGCGGATCAGGTCGGGGCGGGCGATCGCGGCGGTGTTCACGCCCACCTTGTCGGCGCCCGCGCGCAGCAGCTTGTCCACGTCCTCGGCGGTGCGGACGCCGCCGCCGACCGTCAGCGGGATGAACACCTGCTCGGCGGTGCGGCGCACCACGTCGTAGGTGGTCTCCCGGTCGCCCGAGGACGCGGTGATGTCCAGGAACGTCAGCTCGTCGGCGCCCTCGGTGTCGTACACCTTGGCCATCTCGACGGGGTCGCCCGCGTCGCGCAGGTTCTGGAAGTTGACGCCCTTGACGACCCGGCCGTTGTCCACGTCCAGGCAGGGGATGACTCGGACCGCCAGGGTCATGAGTGCTCAGGCTCCTCTGAATGCTTCGAGTTCTACTTCGACCAGGATGCGCGGGTCGACGAATCCCTCCACGACCAGCAGGGTCGAGACCGGCCGCACGGAGTCGAAGACCTCCTTGTGCGCCCGGCCCGCGGCGTCCACGTCCCGCACGTGCGTCAGGTACATCCGCGTCCGGATCACGGACCCGGCGCCGAGCCCGAACTCACCGAGCGCCTCGATCGCGCTGGTGAAGGCCACCTTGGCCTGCTCGTAGGGGTCGCCCTCGCCGTAGAGCACGTCGCCGCGGAAGGACGTCGTGCCCGCCACCAGCACGCGGTCGCCCGCCGCGACGGCGCGCGCGAACCCGAAACTCTCTTCCCAGGGACTTCCGCTCTGCACGCGCCGCACGGCCTCGGACGTCATGACGACACTTCCTCCAGTGCTTCTTCCAGGGTGAACGCCTTCGCGTACAGGGCCTTCCCGACGATGGAGCCCTCGACACCGAGGGGCACCAGTTCGGCGATGGCCCGCAGGTCGGCCAGGGAGGAAACGCCGCCGGAGGCCACGACCGGGCGGTCCGTGGCCGCGCAGACGTTCCTCAGCAGTTCCAGGTTGGGGCCCTGGAGCGTGCCGTCCTTGGCGATGTCGGTGACGACGTACCGGGCGCAGCCCTCCTTGTTCAGCCGCTCCAGCGTCTCGTAGAGGTCGCCGCCGTCGCGGGTCCAGCCCCGGCCGCGCAGGGTGGTGCCGCGCACGTCCAGGCCGACGGCGATCTTGTCGCCGTGCTCGGCGATGACCTTGGCGACCCACGCGGGCGTCTCCAGGGCGGCGGTGCCGAGGTTCACCCGGGTGCAGCCGGTGGCGAGGGCGGCGGCGAGGGTGTCGTCGTCGCGGATACCGCCGGACAGCTCCACCTTGATGTCCATCGCCTGGGTGACCTCGGCGATCAGCGCGCGGTTGTCGCCGGTGCCGAACGCGGCGTCCAGGTCGACCAGGTGCAGCCACTCGGCGCCGGAGCGCTGCCAGGCGAGGGCGGCCTCCAGCGGGGAGCCGTAGGAGGTCTCGGTCCCGGACTCGCCGTGGACGAGGCGCACGGCCTGGCCGTCGCGGACGTCGACGGCGGGGAGGAGTTCGAGCTTGGCCATGGTCTAGAGGGTTCCGATCCAGTTGGTGAGGAGCTGGGCACCGGCGTCGCCGGACTTCTCGGGGTGGAACTGGGTGGCCCACAGGGCGCCGTTCTCCACGGCGGCCACGAACGGCTCGCCGTGCGTCGACCAGGTGACCCGGGGGGCCTCGATCAGCGGGTTGTGGGTCTCCAGCGTCCAGTCGCGGACGGCGTAGGAGTGCACGAAGTAGAAGCGGGCGTCGGCGCCGAGCCCCGCGAAGAGCCGGCTGCCGGCCGGGGCGTCGACGGTGTTCCAGCCCATGTGGGGCACCACCTCGGCCCGGAGCGGCTCGACCGTGCCGGGCCACTCGTCCAGGCCCTCGGCCTCCACGCCGTGCTCGATGCCCCGCGCGAACAGGATCTGCATGCCGACGCAGATGCCCATGACCGGGCGGCCGCCGGACAGGCGGCGGTCGACCACCCAGTCACCGCGGGCGGCGCGCAGGCCGTCCATGCAGGCGGCGAAGGCGCCGACGCCCGGCACGAGCAGACCGTCGGCGTTCATCGCCTTGTCGAAGTCGCGGGTGATCTCGACATCGGCGCCCACGCGCGCGAGGGCGCGCTCGGCGGACCGGACGTTGCCGAAGCCGTAGTCGAAGACCACGACCTTCCTCGGGCTCAATTCCACACCTCCAGCCGCAGGACGCCCGCGACGAGGCACATGCCCGCGCCGATGGAGAGCAGCACGACGAGGCTCGTGGGCATCTTCTGCTTCACGAAGGAGACCACGCCGCCGGCCAGGAAGAGGCCGACGACGATCAGGAGGGTCGACAGACCGGTCATGGGTTACAGCGCGCCCTTCGTGGAGGGGAGGATGCCCGCCGCGCGAGGATCGCGCTCGGAGGCGTAGCGGAGCGCCCGGGCCAGCGCCTTGAACTGGCACTCCACGATGTGGTGCGCGTTGCGCCCGTACGGCACGTGCACGTGCAGCGCGATCTGCGCCTGGGCGACGAAGGACTCCAGGATGTGCCGGGTCATCGTGGTGTCGTACTCGCCGATCATCGGCGCCATCTTCTCGGGCTCGGTGTGCACGAGGTAGGGGCGGCCGGACAGGTCGACGGTGACCTGGGCGAGGGACTCGTCCAGCGGGACCGTGCAGTTGCCGAAGCGGTAGATGCCCACCTTGTCGCCGAGCGCCTGCTTGAACGCGGCGCCCAGCGCGAGGGCGGTGTCCTCGATGGTGTGGTGGGAGTCGATGTGCAGGTCGCCGTCGGTCTTCACGGTCAGGTCGAACAGACCGTGCCGGCCGAGCTGGTCGAGCATGTGGTCGTAGAAACCGACGCCGGTGGCGATGTCGGTCCGCCCGGTGCCGTCGAGGTCTATCTCGACCAGGACCGAGGTCTCCTTCGTGGTGCGCTCCACGCGTCCGACGCGGTTCATGCCTCAAGCTCCTTCGGGGGTGTGGGGGCGTTGCCCACGCAACACTGCACATCACGGACCGCGTCGAGGAACGCGTCGTTCTCCGCCGGGGTGCCCGCGGACACCCGCAGCCAGCCCGGCACGCCGTTGTCCCGGACCAGGACGCCCCGGTCGAGGATCCTCCGCCAGGCCTCGTGGGCGTCGCCGAACCGGCCGAACTGCACGAAGTTGGCGTCGGAATCGGTCACCTCGAAGCCGAGCGCGCGCAGCTCGGCGACCAGCCGGTCCCGCTCCGCCTTGAGCTGCTCGACGTAGCCCAGCAGGGTGTCGGTGTGCTCCAGCGCGGCCAGCGCGGTCGCCTGGGTGATCGCCGACAGGTGGTAGGGCAGCCGGACGAGCTGGACGGCGTCCACGACCGCCGGGTCGGCGGCGAGGTAGCCGAGGCGCAGGCCGGCCGCGCCGAACGCCTTCGACATGGTCCGGGAGACGACCAGGTGGGGGCGGCCCGCCAGCAGCGGCAGCAGCGAGCGGCCGTGGCTGAACTCGACGTACGCCTCGTCCACGATCACCATGGACGGCTTGGCCGCCTGCGCAGCGTCGTACAGCGCGAGGACCGTCTCCGGCGGGACCGCGTTGCCGGTGGGGTTGTTGGGGGTGGTGATGAAGACGACGTCGGGCCGGTGCTCGGCGATGGCCCGCCCGGCCGCCGCGACGTCGATCGTGAAGTCCTCGTTCCGGGGGCCGGGGAGCCAGCCGGTACCGGTCCCGCGCGCGATGAGGGCGTGCATCGAGTACGACGGCTCGAAGCCCATCGCCGTGCGGCCCGGCCCGCCGAACGTCTGCAGCAGTTGCTGGATGACCTCGTTGGAGCCGTTGGCGGCCCACACGTTCCCGGTGTCGAGCGGGTGCCCGCCGGTCCTCGTCAGGTACCCGGCCAGCTCGGTGCGCAGCCGGACCGCGTCCCGGTCCGGGTAGCGGTTCAGGCCGCGGGCGGCCTCCCGCACCCGCTCCGTGATCCGCTCGACCAGCGGCTCGGGCAGCGGGTAGGGGTTCTCGTTGGTGTTCAGCCGTACGGGGACGTCCAGCTGGGGCGCGCCGTAGGGCGACTTGCCACGCAGCTCGTCCCGTACGGGGAGATCGTCGATCCGCACGTCGCTCACTTGCCTCCGGGCACCTTCCAGCCGAACCGCGCCTTGACCGCCGCACCGTGCGCCGGGAGGTCCTCCGCCTCCGCGAGCGTCACCACGTGGTGCGCGACCTCGGCCAGCGCGTCCTTCGTGTAGTCGACGATGTGGATGCCGCGCAGGAAGGACTGCACGGACAGGCCCGAGGAGTGGCAGGCGCAGCCGCCGGTGGGCAGCACGTGGTTGGAGCCGGCCGCGTAGTCGCCGAGGGAGACGGGGGCCCAGGGGCCGATGAAGACCGCGCCCGCGTTCCTGACCCGGGCGGCGAGCCCGGCGGCGTCGGCGGTCTGGATCTCCAGGTGCTCGGCGCCGTACGCGTCGACCACCTTCAGGCCCTCCTCGACGCCGTCCACGAGGACGATCGCGGACTGCCGGCCCTTCAGGGCGGGCACGATCCGGTCGTCGACGTGCCGGGTGGCCGCGACCTGCGGCGCCAGCTCCCGCTCGACGGCGTCCGCCAGCTCGGCGGAGTCGGTCACCAGGACGGCCGCCGCGAGCGGGTCGTGCTCGGCCTGGCTGATCAGGTCCGCGGCGACGTGCACCGGGTCGGCGGTGGCGTCCGCGAGGATCGCGATCTCGGTGGGGCCGGCCTCGGCGTCGATGCCGATCTTGCCGGTGAAGTAGCGCTTGGCGGCCGCGACCCAGATATTGCCGGGGCCGGTGACCATGTTCGCGGGCGGGCAGGACTCGGTGCCGTGGGCGAACATCGCGACGGCGGTGGCGCCGCCGGCCGCGTACACCTCGTCCACGCCGAGCAGGGCGCAGGCGGCGAGGATCGTCGGGTGCGGCAGGCCGCCGAAGTCGGCCTGGGCCGGGGAGGCGAGCGCGATGGACTCGACGCCGGCCTCCTGGGCGGGCACGACGTTCATGACCACGGAGGACGGGTACACCGAGCGTCCGCCGGGCGCGTACAGGCCGACGCGGTCGACCGGCACCCACTTCTCGGTCACCGTGCCGCCGGGCACCACCTGCGTGGTGTGGGTCGTGCGCCGCTGCGCGCGGTGGACGAGGCGGGCGCGGCGGATGGACTCCTCCAGCGCGGCGCGCACCGCCGGGTCGAGGCCGGCCAGCGCCTCGGTGAGCGCCGAGGCCGGGACACGGACGGATTCCAGCCGCACTCCGTCGAACTTCTCGGCGAAGTCGATCAGCGCCGCGTCGCCACGATGATGCACGGCCTCGCAGATCGGACGCACCTTCTCCAGGGCGGCCGAGACGTCGAAGTCGGCTCGGGGCAGCAGGTCGCGCAGGGCGGGGCCCTCGGGGAGGGCGTCGCCGCGCAGATCGATTCGGGAGATCACAGTCCCAATTCTCTCAGACCGCCGCGGGGCGCCGTCCGCGCGTATCAATGGCTGATACAGAACCTGGGACAGTGCCTGGTACAGACGCTGGCCGGAACCCGGAAGACCCCCTTCACCCAGAGTGTTCGTGACGTCACGCAGCGGGCATGAACGGCTGTACGAAACACACTGAACGGGGACGGACGGGAAAGAGGCGAGCGGTGACCGAGGGAGCCGGCGTCCGCACGGGGGACCTGCCGGACGACCTGACCGCGGCCGAGGCGGGCATGTGGCAGGCCTTCCGCAACGGGAGCGTGTACGACCTGAGCAGCGGGGACTTCGTGGCGGACGATCCGCACGGCGGGCATCCGTGGGGTCCCGAGCGGACCGTGCGCGCCCGGATCGTGTGCTGGCTGCTGCTGGACGGCCCGCCGGCGCTGGCCGGCCGGGTGTCCGCGCTGAAGCTCGTCGGGGTGCGCATAGCCGACGTGCTGGACCTGGCGGGCGGCCAGGTCACGCCGTACGTGGAGCTGCGCGGCTGCCGCTTCGACGAGGAGGTGCGGCTGCCGGAGGCCCGGTTCACGACCGTGCGCCTGGTGGACTGCGCGGTGCCGCGGCTGGAGGCAGCCCGCGTGCACACGGAGGGCGATCTGCACCTGCCGCGCTGCCGGTTCCGCGGCGGGGTGCGGCTGACGGACGCGCACATCGGCACCGACCTGCTGCTCAACCAGGCCGTCGTGCACCGCGACCGCGGCGGCCGGTCGATCATGGCGGACGGCCTGACCGTCGGCCAGGACCTCCAGGCGGAGATGCTGGAGTCGAACGGCGAGATGAGCCTGCGCGGCGCCCAGGTCGGCGTCTCGCTCAGCCTGCGCGGCGCGAAGCTCGCCAACCCCTCCGCCCGCTTCGCGCTGAACGCCCCCCAGCTGACGGTCGAGCGGACCCTGTACCTGACCCCGGCCGGCGTGGGCAGCCCGCTGCTGAGCGGCACGACGCCCGCGCGCGGGACGCGCATCCAGCGGTTCGAGTGCCGCGGCGGGGTACGGCTGGACGACGGCCGGTTCGGCGACGCCGTCGACCTGGAGCGGGCCCGGTTCGTCCTCACCGACGACCAGGAGCTGTCCCTGCGCCGGGTGCAGACGCCGGAGCTGCGCTTCCTCGGGGACCGGCCGCAGCGCGGCAGGGTCGTGCTGTCGGGCGCCAGGATCACCACCCTGGTGGACCGCGCGAGCAGCTGGCCGGAGACGGGCAGCCTGCACATGGGCGGGTTCACCTACGAGAACCTGGTGCCGCAGGGCCCGTTCCCGCTGACCCGGCGCCTGGACTGGGTGGCGGCGGCCACCGCCGAGTACGCGCCGGAGCCGTACGAGCGGCTGGCCGCGGTGCTGCGGGCCGCCGGGGAGGACGAGGACGCGCGCGAGGTGCTGCTGGCCAAGCAGCGCCGGCGGCGCGAGACGCTGCCGGCGGCCGCCAAGGTCTGGGGGTACGCGCAGGACTGGACCGTGGCCTACGGGTACCGGCCGGGCCGGGCCGCGGTGTGGATGGCCGTGCTGTGGGCGGCGGGCACGCTCGCGTTCACGCACGCGGACCATCCGCCCCTCAATCCCGGCGGCCACCCGGCCTGGAACCCGGCGCTGTTCACGCTGGACCTGCTGCTGCCGGTGGTCGACCTGGGCCAGGCCGGCCAGTGGCGGCTGAGCGGCGGCTGGCAGTGGGTGGCGACGGGGATGATCGTGACCGGCTGGGTCCTGGCGACGACGGTGGCGGCGGGCGCGACCCGGCTGCTGCGGAGGAGCTGACGCGCGTCTCCACATGTCCACACCACTCGCACACAATATGAACATTCACCCTTTACCGGTCCTTGACCGTACGCCGTACAACCTTCCCTGACTTGGCCCGGCCCTCTGGCGCCGCCCCGACCTGCGGACTTTCAATGGTCGGCACCATGGCTCTGCTGCCCTCGTTCATCCGTCCCGCCCGGATGACCAAACGCCCCGCGCGCCCGGCCGGCCGGCCACCGGCCGGTGACGAGGCCGTGCTCGACGCGCCCGACGACCGTCTCTCGCCCGCGCTCGTCGCGGCCGGCCGGGGCGAGTACGCCGCCGCGGCCGGTCTGCTCGCCGCCACCCGCGCCGCCGCCGAGTGGGAGCCGCGCGACCGGTACGCGCGCCGCCTGGCCGGGTTCGCCCGCTCCCGCCCCGAGTGGTACGAGGAGTGGCGCGCCACCGCGCCCGACGACCCGGGGGCGCTGCTGGTCGCCGCCCAGCTGGCGGTGGACCGCGCCTGGCCCTCGCCCGCCCGCGCCGAGCTGCTGCGCGAGGTGAGCCCGCTGATCACCGCCGCCGCCCGCGCCGACGACCGCGACCCGGTGCCCTGGCGGATCGCGCTCGACCACGCGCGCGGCTCGCGGGCCGGACACCGCTACTTCGAGGAGCTGTGGGAGGCGGCCGTGCGGCGCGCCCCGCACCACTACGGCTGCCACGTGGCCGCCCTGCGCTACCTGGCCGCCTCCTGGCACGGCTCCCACCGGGAGTGCTTCGACTTCGCCGACCTGGCCGCACAGGACGCGCCGGACGACTCGCTGGTGCAGGCCCTGCCCGCCCGGGCGGCCTTCGGCTACCTCACCGACGGCTGCGGCCCCGCCGTGCCGCGCGCCCGCCTGGACGCGGCGGCCGACCGCGCGATCGCGCTGTCCGGGCGCCTTCCCGCGGCCGACCCGGGCCCCGCCGAGGTGCGCAACAAGCTGCTGTACGTGCTGCTGCGGCTGGACCGCCGGGAGGACGCCCGCGTCCAGCTCCGGCTGATCGGCCCGTACGCCACCTCGTTCCCCTGGGAGCGGTTCTCCGACGACCCCCTCGGCCACTTCCTGCGGCTGCGCGAGCACCTGGAGGCGGGTGCGGGAGCCGTTCCGGCCGGGCTGCTGCCGGTGCCGCCGGAACCCTGCGGCGGGCACGGCGGGCACGCACGCGCCGCCGACCACTAGGCTGGGGCGCCGTGACCACCGTCCGTCTCCCCCTCTTTCCGCTGAACTCGGTGTTGTTCCCGGGGCTCGTGCTGCCGCTGAACGTCTTCGAGGAGCGTTATCGCGCCATGATGCGCGACCTGTTGAAGACCCCCGAGGACGAGCCGCGCCGGTTCGTCGTCGTCGCCATCCGTGACGGCCACGAGGTCGCGCCGAGCGACCCGGGCATGCCGGACCCCACGGCACGGCCCGAGCGGGGCCCGGCCGCCGGCTTCGGCCCGGACCCGCTCAAGGCGCTGCACGGGGTGGGCTGTGTGGCGGACGCGGCGACGATCCGGGAGCGGTCCGACGGCACGTTCGAGGTGCTGGCGACCGGTACGACCCGGGTGCGGCTGCTGTCCGTGGACGCGTCGGGCCCGTTCCTCACCGCGGAGCTGGAGGAGCTGCCCGAGGAGCCCGGGGACGAGGCCGGCGCGCTGGCCGAGGGCGTCCTGCGCTCCTTCCGCCAGTACCAGAAGCGGCTGGCGGGCGCCCGGGAGCGCTCGCTGTCCGCCCCGGCCGAGCTGCCGGACGACCCGGGCGTGGTGTCGTACCTGGTGGCGGCCGCGATGGTGCACGACACCCCGACCAAGCAGCGGCTGCTCCAGGCGCCGGACACCGCGTCCCGGCTGCGGGACGAGCTGAAACTGCTGCGCGGGGAGACGGCCATCATCCGTAACCTGCCGTCGCTGCCCGCGTTCGAGCTGACGCGGGCGCCGACGAGCCTGAACTGAGGACGATCCGAGAGACCGGGGCCGACAGTCCGATGGCGAAGAAGCCGAAGAAGCAGCAGCAGTCCGGGGGCACGCCCGCCACGGTCGCCCTGGCGGCGGCGGGGGTGGAGTTCACCGTCCACTCCTACGACCACGACCCGTCCCACCCGTCCTACGGCGAGGAGGCGGCGGAGGCGATGGGCGTCTCCCCCGACCGCGTGTTCAAGACCCTGGTGGCCGACGTGGACGGCGCGCTGGTGGTGGGCGTGGTCCCGGTGGCCGGCTCGCTGGACCTGAAGGCCCTGGCGGCGGCGGTGGGCGGCAAGCGGGCGGCCATGGCCGACCCGGCCCTCGCCGAACGCACCACGGGCTACGTCCGCGGCGGCATCTCCCCGCTGGGCCAGCGCAAGCGGCTGCGCACGGTCCTCGACGACTCGGCGCGGGCCCACACGACGATCTGCGTGTCGGCGGGCCGCAGGGGCCTGGAGGTCGAACTCGCCCCCGCCGACCTGGCCGAGCTGACGGCCGCGACCCTGGCCCCGATCGGCCGCCCCTGACACCCGAGGACTCGACCGGGCCCTCGGCAGCACCCACCGGGCACGGGCGCGCCGGACGCCCATGGAATCGCCGGGCACGGGCGAACGGAAGCGCCTGACGGAACCAATCGGCACGGGCGAACGGGAGCACCCGACGGAACCGACCGGGCCAGGCGGGACGAGGCCGCCCACGCAACCGACGCCTGGCCGGGCAGTAACGATTCCCCTCGGCCGAGCGGGACAGCAGCACACCCGCGACCACGCGCGCGGCCGGGGCGGCAGCCCAGGACGCGCGGGACGGGGCGGGCAGGTGCCCGCAACCCCTCATCATCGGCCGGAGCAGCGGGACGGGGGTGTACGACCGCCACCGGCACCTGCGCCCGCGGCGACGCGGCACGGGCAGGTGTCCGTACCCCCTCGTCACCGGCCGGGGCAGCGGCACAGGCGCTGTACGACCGCCGTCGGCATCCACGCCCGCCACCACTCACGCCGGCCACCGGGGCGGCTCGGAGGCGCGGGAAAGCGGGGGCCGGGGTGCCGGGCTCGGCTACGGCTGCTGCGGCTCGGGGTCGCGCGGGCCGAACAACGCGGTCAGCCCCAGGTGCGCCAGCAGCCCCCCGAGCGGCCAGGCCAGCAGCGCGCCCTTCGCCGAGAGCTTCAGCGGCGCCGGGAACGCCACGCCCTTGCCCACGGCCCGCGCGTGCGCGAGCACGTCCGACCCGGGGCCCAGCCAGACCCCGAGCCGCCAGGCCAGCAGCGAGCCCAGCAGCCCGCCCACGCCCAGCCCCACGACCAGCGGAACACCGCCGCGCCGCCGCCACAGGAACACCGCGATCGCGTTGACCAGCCCGAAGGCGAGGCCCAGCAGGGCGAACGTACCGTCCACCCCGATCGCCTGCTCCCCCTCGGAGTCCTTCAGGTAGACGACCCAGGCCCGGTCGATCTGCTCGCCCACCAGCGGCACGTGCGGCGCCAGCCAGAACCACAGCAGCCCCAGCAGCGCTCCGCCGACCACCGAGACCGCCGTGACGACGGCGGCCTCCCTCACTTCCGTCCTCATACCGGGACCGTCCTGTGCGTAGCCGTCCCCGGCGAGTTCCCCGGCGGGCGGGGTCTGCCGCACCTGGCGCGCGGAGTCGTCGTGCGGCGGCGGAGGAGGAGTCAACGGTGCGCTCACCCCGCCATCGTGCCAGGTCGCGCCGTGCGCCGCGTCACCGGACGGCGGCCCTGCGGTAGGCCCGGGTCGCGACGGCCAGCGAGACCACGCCGACGCCCGCGCACACCCCCAGGTCAGCGAGGACGACGGCCCAGTCCGGGTGCGCGCCGAAGGTCCGCGCGTACGCCTCCACGCCGTAGGTGGAGGGCAGCAGGTCACGGGCCAGCCGGACGATCTGCGGCATCCGGTCGGCCGGCAGGACGCCCAGCAGCAGCGCCGCCGACATGCCGAGCTGCCCGAGCAGCGTGGCCAGCTCCGGCCGGGGCGCCAGCAGCCCGCAGGCGGCGCCGAGCCCCGCCAGCGCGGCCCCGGCGAGCGGGATGACGGCCACCAGGATCCACAGGTTGGTCAGCGGCAGCCCGAACAGCGCGCAGCCGAACGCGGCGGTCACCAGGGTCCCCGGCACGGTGAAGGAGGCGTACGCCGCCGCCGCGCCCAGCACCACGGCCGCCGGCGGCACCGGCAGCGTGGCGTAGTGGTCGAGCCCGCCGCTGGCCCGGAGCTGCCCGAAGTACTGCGAGAGCAGGTTCAGCGCCACGTAGGCGACGACGAGCACGGACGACCCGGCCACCACGGACTGCGCCTCGGGCCCGCTGTCGACGACCCCGCGCATCATCACGGTGATGCCGACGGACTGGAACGTCGCCACGAACAGCAGCGGGATCCGCGCCACCCGGGCCCGGGACAGCTGCGCCCGGTAGACGGCCGCCAGCGACGGCCACAGCCGCGCGGGCGGGCCCAGCTCGGCCGCGCGGGGCGCCGTCTCCGGCACGGCCGGGGCGCCCGGCGGCAGGACCCCGGCGGGTACGACACTCACGACGAGCTGCTCCTCTTCCCTGTGGCAGTCGCGGTCCCCGCGCGTTCCGCGGCCCGTCCGCTCACGTCCTCACCAGACCCTGCCGCGCTTCGCCGCCCAGCGCTAGGTAGACGTCCTCCAGGCTGGGCGTGGCGAGGGTGAAGTCGTCCAGGGCGGCGAAGGCGGCCCCGCCGGTCACGGTGGCCACGACGGCGCGCGCCTCCTCCGGCGCGAGCCGCAGCGTCCAGCGCCGGCCGGACTCCGCGGCGCGCTCGCGCAGGACCGCCACCTCGGGCACCTCGAGCGGCGCGCTCTCCCGCCACACCAGTTCCACCCGCACCTCGCCGGCGACCCGCGTCTTGAGCCCGGCGGGGGTGTCGCAGGCGATGACCCGGCCCTGGTCGAGCACGGCGACCCGGTCCAGGACCGTCTCGGCCTCGATGACGTTGTGGGTGACCAGCAGCACGGTCGTGCCGTGCTCGGCCCGCCGCCGGTCCACGGCCGCCCAGACCGCGCGCCGGGCCACCGGGTCCATGCCCGTGGTCGGCTCGTCCAGCACCAGCAGCGGCCGCGGTCCGACGAGGGCGGCGGCGAAGCAGGCGAGCCGCCGCTGCCCGCCGGAGAGTTTCCGCAGGGCGCGCCCGGCGATCGGGGCCAGCCCCAGTTCGTCCAGGACGGCGTCCCGCTCCGCCCGCGCCCGCCGGACGTCCAGGCCGCGCAGCCGTCCGGTGGTCTCGGCGGCCAGGGAGACGGTCAGCTCGTCCAGGGCCGTGGAGTCCTGGCCCAGGTAGGCGAGGATGCGGGCGGCCCGCTCGGGGTGCCGCACGATGTCGTGGCCGAGGATCTCGACGCTGCCCGTGTCCGGCCGCAGCAGCCCGGTGAGCTGCCGTACCAGGGTGGACTTGCCGGCGCCGTTCGGGCCGAGCAGCCCGAACACCTCGCCGCGCCGCACGTCCAGCTCCACCCGGTCGGTGGCCCGCACCTCGGGCGTGCCGGGCGCGCCGCGCCGGCTCCGCACGGCCGGATAGGTCTTGCCGAGGCCGCGCACGCGTACGACGACGTCGTACCGAAGTGCCTGTGCCGCGCGCGTCATCACAAAGGACGAGCCTACGGGGTCGGGGGCCTTCACTCGCCTTCGGGGGCGGCTACGGAGGATCAGTCCGCGGTGGGCGCGTGCGGTTCGGCGGCCGCCGGGACGTCGAACTCCCGCCAGAACCCCGCCCGAATGGCGTAGCGGTCGTGCTCGTCGATCTGGTCGTCCTTGTGCGCGAGCAGGCCGAACCGCGCCGCGTAGCGCAGCAGCTCCCCGTCGATCCGGTGCGGGACGCGCGGGTACATCTGCGACAGCCGCTGGAGGTGGCTCTGGTCGCCGAGCCGGGACATCCAGCGGCGGGCGAAGACCTGCCCCACCTCGTACGGGTCGCCGCCGACGGTGGTGATGTCCTCCTCCCGGTCGGCCCACCGCTGCTCGGCGGTGGTGAGCTGGGCCAGCGTCGGCATGGACGCCACCTCGGGGGGCTCGGGGGCGGTGCCCGGCCGGTCGACCCAGCCCTTGTCGGAGGACCAGCGCAGGGTCGCGGTCGGCGGGTGCTGCGCGGGAGGGGCGCCGGATGCGCGCAGCGCGGCCAGGTCCTTGGGGGTGGGGACGCCCTTGGGGGCGGGGACCCGCTCGGCGGCGCCGTTCTGCGCCGCCGGGGCGGCCGGGGGGTGCGGGGGCTGCTCGGCGGGACGCTCGCCCGACGCGGCGGGCGCGGACTCGGGCAGCGGCGCGGAGAGGATGGCGGCGATCTCGGGGCGCGGCGCGGGCGGCGGGGCGCAGACGCCGGTCAGCTCCTTGGCGCGGACGGCCTGGGTGATCCAGGCGCGGTCCAGCACGCGCCGCTCGTCGGCCTCGGCGACCAGGTCCTCGGACTGGTTGTAGTCGCCGTCGGCGGCCTGGACGGCCCACAGGTGGACGGCGACGCCGTGCTCCTTGGCGGCCATCATGCCGGGCAGCAGGTCGCCGTCGCCGGTGACGAGGACGATGTCGGAGCAGGCTCGGTTGCGGGCCAGCTCGGTCAGCTCGGCGTGCATGGCGGCGTCGACGCCCTTCTGGGCCCAGCGTCCGTCGCTGCGGGTCAGGGCGCCCAGGCGGACGGTGACCCGGGGCATCACGCGCAGCCTGCGGTGCTCCGGCTGGGGGACCCGGTCGGGGGCGCCGTCGAACCAGTAGATGCGCAGCAGCGGGCGTCCGGTGTCGGACTCCGCGCGCTCCCGCAGCGCCTGGACCAGCGCGGTGTGGTCGACGGTGATCCGGGACCGCGAGGGCTCGCCGGCGAGGAGGCTGGCGGCGGCGCCCAGCAGGTACCCGGCGTCCACCAGGACGATGCAGCGGTCCACGCGACTCACCCTCTTCCCCGGAGGTTCTGCTTCGGACTTCCTTCGAGTCTGCCCGACCGCGCAGGGGTTAACGGCCCGAACTCGATCATCGGCGTGGCGTTTCGGCATCCCGTCCGCCCACCCGCCCTGTTACACACGGTAATTATCCGACATGCGGCCGATGTCGGCATATGTGAATCTGAACGCGGCCCTGGCCCCTAGATCCCCCACAGGAGGCAGAACCATGGCCAAGAACAAGAACCGCAAGCAGGCCGGACCGCAGAACCGCGCGTCGCAGCCGGAGCACGCGCAGCGTCCCTCCGCGGAGGAGCACGAGTCGCAGGCGGCTCAGGTTCCGGGCAGCTCCACGGATGTTGCTCGTGGCAAGAAGCAGAAGAGCTTCGGCCACAACTAACGGGCAGTTGAAGCCCAGGCACACGGAAGGGGCGCACCCGTCTCGGGTGCGCCCCTTTCCGCCGCGGTGGGCTCAGCCGGCCAGGCAGGACGGGCCGAGCAGCACCTTCAGATCGCCGAACAGCGCGGGATCGGGCTTGACCCGGTGCCGGTCCAGGCGCAGCACGGTGGTCTTGCGCGGGCCCTGGAGCCTGATCCGGACCTCGCTGTCGCCCTTGTGGTGGCTGAGGATCTCACCGAGGCGGCTGACCATGGGCGGAGTGACCCTGGTGGCCGGGATGGTGAGGACCACGGGCGCGTTGGCGCCCGCGTTGGACAGGTCGGGCACCAGCAGTTCCATGGCGACGAGCCGGGGCACGTCTTCGCGCTTGTCGAGCCGGCCCTTGACGAACACCACGGCGTCCTCGACGAGTTGGGTCGACACCAACTGGTAGGTGGCCGGGAAGAACATGCACTCGATGGAGCCCGCCAGGTCCTCCACGGTGGCGATGGCCCAGGCGTTGCCCTGCTTGGTCATCTTGCGCTGGAGGCCGGAGATGATGCCGCCGATGGTGACCACCGCGCCGTCCGCGTGCTCGCCGCCGGTGAGCTGGGCGATGCCCGCGTCGGCCTTGTCGGACAGCACGTGCTCCAGGCCGAAGAGCGGGTGGTCGGAGACGTACAGACCGAGCATCTCGCGTTCCTGGGCGAGCAGGTAGGTCTTGTCCCACTCGTCGTCGGTGAACTGCACGTCGAGTCCGAAGCCGGGCTCGCTGCTGGTCTCCTCGCCCATGCCGCCGAAGAGGTCGAACTGTCCCTCGGCCTCCTTGCGCTTGACCGCGACCACGTTGTCGATCATCGGCTCGTACTGCGCCGTGAGCCCCTTGCGGGTGTGGCCCATCTCGTCGAAGGCGCCGGCCTTGATCAGCGATTCGGTGGTGCGCTTGTTGCAGACGACCGCGTCGACCTTGTCGAGGTAGTCCGGGAAGGAGCTGTACTTCCCCTTGGCCTTGCGGCACTTGATGATCGACTCGACGACGTTGGTGCCGACGTTGCGGACGGCGGAGAGGCCGAAGAGGATCACGTCGTCGCCCTGGGCGGCGAAGTTCGCCTCGGACTCGTTGACGTTCGGCGGCAGGACGCGGATGCCCATGCGGCGGCACTCGTTGAGGTAGACCGCCGACTTGTCCTTGTCGTCCTTGACGGAGGTCAGCAGGGCGGCCATGTACTCGGCGGGGTAGTTCGCCTTGAGGTACGCCGTCCAGTAGGAGACCAGGCCGTACGCGGCGGAGTGCGCCTTGTTGAACGCGTAGCCGGCGAACGGGACCAGGACGTCCCACAGGGCCTGGACGGCCTCGTCGCTGTAGCCGTTCTTGCGGGCGCCGGCCTGGAAGATGGTGAAGTTCTTCGCCAGCTCGTCGGGCTTCTTCTTGCCCATCACGCGGCGGAGGATGTCGGCCTCGCCGAGCGAGTACCCGGCGATGATCTGGGCGGCCTTCTGCACCTGCTCCTGGTAGACGATCAGGCCGTAGGTGACCGCGAGGACCTCTTCGAGGGGCTCCTCCAGCTCCTTGTGGATCGGCGTGATCTCCTGCTGCTTGTTCTTGCGCAGCGCGTAGTTCGTGTGGGAGTTCATGCCCATCGGGCCCGGCCGGTACAGGGCCGACACGGCGGAGATGTCCTCGAAGTTGTCGGGCTTCATCAGCCGCAGCAGGGACCGCATGGGGCCGCCGTCGAACTGGAAGACGCCGAGGGTGTCGCCGCGCTGGAGCAGGTCGAAGGTCGTGGGGTCGTCGAGCGGGAGGCTCAGGAGGTCGATGTCGACCCCCTTGTTGGCCTTCACCATCTTGACGGCGTCGTCCATGATCGTGAGGTTGCGCAGGCCCAGGAAGTCCATCTTCAGCAGGCCGAGCGACTCACAGCTCGGGTAGTCCCACTGCGTGATGGTCACGCCGTCGGAGTGCCGGACCCAGACCGGGACATGCTCGGTGATGGTCTCGCTGGACATGATCACGCCGGCGGCGTGCACGCCCATCTGCCGGACCAGGCCCTCCACCCCGCGCGCGGTGTCGATGACCTTCTTGACGTCCGGCTCGTTCTCGTACATCCCGCGGACCTCGCCGGCCTCGCTGTAGCGCGGGTGCTGCGGGTCGGTGATGCCGGACAGCGAGATGCCCTTGCCGAGGACGTCGGCGGGCATGGCCTTGGTGATCCGGTCGCCCATCGCGTACGGGTAGCCCAGCACGCGCGCCGAGTCCTTGATCGCGTTCTTGGCCTTGATGGTGCCGTACGTGCCGATCATGGCGACCTTGTCGGCGCCGTACTTCTCCGTCACGTACCGGATCACCTCGACGCGCCTGCGCTCGTCGAAGTCGATGTCGACGTCGGGCATCGAGATGCGCTCGGGGTTGAGGAAGCGCTCGAAGATCAGGCCGTGCGGGATCGGGTCGAGGTCGGTGATGCCCATGGCGTAGGCGACGATCGAGCCGGCCGCGGAGCCGCGGCCGGGGCCGACCGCGATGCCGTTGTTCTTGGCCCACATGATGAAGTCGGCGACGACGAGGAAGTAGCCGGGGAAGCCCATCGAGATGATGACGTCCATCTCGTAGTCGGCCTGCTTCTGGCGGTCCTCGGGGATGCCGCCGGGGAAGCGGCGCTCCATGCCCCGGCGGACCTCCTCCTTGAACCAGGTGACCTCGGTGTAGCCCTCGGGGATGTCGAACTTGGGCATGAGGTCGCGCTTCTCGAACATGCCGGTGGTGTCGACCATCTCGGCGACGAGGAGCGTGTTGGCGCAGCCCTCCTGCCAGGCGTCCGAGGAGTCGATGGCGTACATCTCGTCCGTGGACTTCAGGTAGTAGCCGGTGCCGTCGAACTTGAAGCGGTCCGGGTCGGAGAGGTTCTTGCCGGTCTGGATGCACAGCAGGGCGTCGTGGGCGCCCGCCTCGTGGGCGTACGTGTAGTGCGAGTCGTTGGTGACCAGCGGGGGGATGCCGAGCTTCTTGCCGATCTCCAGCAGGCCGTCGCGGACCCGGCGCTCGATCTCGATGCCGTGGTCCATCAGCTCCAGGAAGTACCGGTCCTTGCCGAAGATGTCCTGGTAGTCGGCGGCGGCCTTCAGCGCCTCGTCGAAGTGGCCGAGGCGCAGCCGGGTCTGCACCTCGCCGGAGGGGCAGCCGGTGGAGGCGACGATGCCCTCGGACCACCGGGCGATGGTCTCCTTGTCCATCCGGGGCCACTTCTGCAGCCAGCCCTCGGCGTAGGCGTCGGAGGAGAGCCGGAAGATGTTGTGCAGGCCGGTCCGGTTCACCGCCCACATCGTCTTGTGGGTGTAACCGCCGGAACCGGAGATGTCGTCCCGCTTCTGGTGCGGCTGGCCCCAGAGGATCTTGCGCTTGTTGCGCCGGGACTCGGGGGCGACATACGCCTCGATCCCGATGATCGGGGTGATCCCGGCCTTCTTCGCGGTGTGGAAGAAATCGTACGCCCCGTGCAGGTTGCCGTGGTCGGACATGGCGATGTGCGTCATGCCCATCTCGTTGCAGGCGTTGAACATGTCCTTGAGCCGCGCGGCACCGTCCAGCAGCGAGTACTGGGTGTGGACGTGCAGGTGCGTGAAGGGCGGCTTTGACACGGTTTCGGCCTCCGGGGCGAACAGGCGTCGACGATCTTCCGACCGGCTGCGGACAGTCTGGGGGACAGCGTCGAAGTCTATGCCCCGCCGCCGACACTCGCGGGGTCCGCCCGCGTACCTTCGTGCGGGAACCGGGCACTCCCGCGTGGCGTCGCCCGTTGAAGACGGCGGAAGCGCTGCCCCGCTCCCGCCCGCACCCGCACGCAGCACCCGTCCCGCTCCAGGAGGCACCCCGCGATGTCGGTCCCCCAGCTCAGCGACGAGCAGCGCGGCGAGGAGATCCTCGCCGTCTTCGACACCGCCTTCGGCCGGCTCCTGGCCGCCGACCCGGCCGCCTTCCGGGTGAAGTTCCGCAAGATGGCGGCCTCCGCGTTCGCGTTCTACCGGGGCACGGCGTGCCTCTTCTACCACGACCTCGACGCGGAGAAGCGCGGCGGCCCGTACCTGGACGACCGCACCTCGCGCGTGTGGATCCACGGCGACCTGCACGCGGAGAACTTCGGCACCTACATGGACTCCAACGGGTGCCTGGTCTTCAACGTCAACGACTTCGACGAGGCCTACGTCGGCCCGTTCACCTGGGACCTCAAGCGCTTCTCGGCCTCGATCGCGCTCATCGGGTACGCGAAGGCGCTCGCCGACGAGCAGATCACCGAACTGGTGACGATCTACGCCGCCGCCTACCGCGAGCGCGTCCACGCCCTGGCCACGGGGGCCAAGGACGACGAGGTGCCGCCCTTCACGCTGGACACCGCGCAGGGTCCCCTGCTGGACGCGCTGCGTGACGCCCGCTCCCTCACCCGTTTCGGGCTGCTCGACTCGATGACCGAGATCCGCGACTTCGAGCGCCGCTTCGCGCCGGGCGGCGGCTCCGTCGAGCTGGACGCGGCCACCCGCTACAAGATCCTCGCGGCCTTCGACGGCTACCTGGAGACGCTGCCGGACGCCTCCCTGGCCCGCCCGGACTCCTACCGCGTGAAGGACGTCGTCGGCCGCCGCGGCATCGGCATCGGTTCGGCGGGCCTGCCGTCGTACAACATCCTCCTGGAGGGCCACAGCGACGCCCTGGAGAACGACGTCGTCATCTACATCAAGCAGGCCCAGACCCCGGCGGTCTCGCGGCACCTCGCGGACCGGGCCGTCGCGGACTACTTCCTGCACGAGGGCCACCGCACGGTGATCTCCCAGCGCGCCCTCCAGGCGCACGCCGACCCGTGGCTCGGCTGGACCGAGCTGGACGGCGCGGGCCAGCTCGTCGCCGAGATCTCGCCGTACGCGGTCGACCTGGACTGGGGCGACATCGACGACCCCGAGGAGATCGCCGCCGTCGTCGCCGACCTGGGCCGGGCCACCGCCACCATGCACGCGGCGGCCGACGACACCTCGGGCGAGTCCCTGGTGCCGTTCTCCACCGAGCGGGCCATCGACGCGGCGCTCGCGGCCGACGAGGAGGGCCTCGCGCCGCTCCTGGTCGACTTCGCGCACGACTACGGGGCACGGGCGCGCGCCGACCACCAGATCTTCGTCGACCTGTTCCGCAACGGCCGGATCCCGGGGCTGTAGTCCCCGCGGGTTCACAGGCACCCTTTAAGGGTCCCTTAACCGCCTACGTGACAGACTCTCCTCTCGCTATGGACATATCCGGGACCCCGCTCAGAGCCGTGCGCGCGGCGCTGTTCACGGCTTTCGTCGTGACGCTCGGCACCGCGTCGCACGTGCTGCTGTCCCGTGCCCCGCTGCCGACCGCGACCGTGGGCGCGGTCGCCGCCGGGGTGTTCGCCGCCGCGTACGCGCTGGCGGGCCGCGAGCGGGGCTTCGGCCGGATCGCCGCCCTGCTGGTCCCGCTGGAGCTGGCCGCCGACACGGTGTTCACCACCGGCCAGCACGCCTGTTACGGCCGGGCGGGCGGCCCGATCGCCGGCCCGCTGCGCGCGGTCGGCCTGGACGTGCTGTGCGAGGGCCGGGTGGGCACCCCGCTGACGCGGGTCACCGGTGACCCGGGCGACACCGGGGCGCTCCTCGCCCACGCCAGCCCTGCGGCCGCCTGGCTGCTGCTGGCCGCGCACGTCGGGGTGGGCCTGGTCGCCGCCGCCTGGCTGCGCCGGGGCGAGCGGGCGCTGGCCCGCCTGCTCCGCGCGGTCGCGGCCGCCGGGTTCCGGCCGCTGCTGCTGGCGGTGGCCGCGACCACCGTGCGGCCCGTGCCGGCCCGCCGGCCGCCCCGCCCCGCCCCGCACCGCTCCGCCGCCCGCGACCGGCTCCTCGCGCACTCCCTGGGACGGCGTGGACCGCCGTGCTCCCCCGCCGCCGCCCCCGCCTGAGCGACGACCGCTCCCCCGGCGGCCGGCGGCAGCCGAGCACCAGCAGTCCCCCACAGGTATCCCGCGTACCACGTGTGCGCGTCCCACATGGAGATCACCACTATGAGCAAGCGGAACAGCCAGGCGGAGAAGACGGCGGCCCGGGAGCGGCTGCGCCAGGAGCGCGAGCGGCAGGCCAAGCGCGACAAGGCCAGGCGGCAGCTGATCGTCGCCGCCTCGGTCGTGGCCGTGCTGGCCGCGGCCGGCGGCATCGGCTACGCCGTCGTGCAGGCCAACAAGCCCGCCCACTGGGAGGCCGTGAAGGACGAGAAGCTCGTCAAGCCCGCCCACACCTCGGGCAAGGACGGCACGACGGTCGTCCTCGGCAAGAGCACCGCCGAGAAGACCCTGGTCATGTACGAGGACCCGCGCTGCCCGGTCTGCGCGACGTTCGAGCAGACGGTCGGCCCGACGGTGCAGAAGGACCTGGACGCCGGCAAGTTCAAGATCCAGTACGTCGGCGCCACCTTCCTCGACAACAGCCTGCCCGGCGAGGGCTCCAAGAACGCGCTCAGCGCCCTCGGAGCCGCGCTGAACGTGAGCCCCGAGGCGTTCCTCGAGTACAAGTCCGCGATGTACTCGGCGAAGTGGCACCCCGAGGAGACCGACGACAAGTTCAAGGACGACGCCTACCTGCTGAAGATCGCCGACACGGTCCCCGCCCTGAAGGGCAACGCGGCGTTCCGCAAGGCCGTGCAGGACGGCACCTACGACCGGTGGGCGGTGGAGGAGTCCAAGGTCTTCGACAAGGACGGCATCTCGGGCACGCCGACCCTGAAGATGGACGGCAAGAACCTGACCGGCGCAGACGGCAAGAACGCGCCGATGACCGTCCCGGAGTTCAACACCGCACTGGAGAAGGCCCTGAAGGGCTGAACCGACGACACGCCGAACGGCGGGCGAACTTTCGCGCGTTCGCCCGCCGCGGCGCATACCGATCAGTAACCTGATCGGTCGTGACCAGTCGAAACAGAACAGCCGAGGCCGCCCAGCGCCTCGAGACGCTCTCGCCCCGCCGCCGTACGGTCGTCAAGGCCGCGGCGGCGGCGGCCGTCCTGGCCGGCCCGCTGGCCGCCGCCCTGCCGGCCCGCGCCGCCACGGACGCCCCCGCCTTCCTGCACGGCGTCGCCTCCGGCGACCCGCTGCCCGACGGCGTGCTGCTGTGGACCCGGGTGACACCGACCCCGGAGGCGATACCCGGCTCCGGAATCGGGCCGGACACCGAGGTCGGCTGGGTCGTCGCCCGGGACAAGGCGTTCACCAGCGTCGTCGCCCGGGGCTCCACCACCGCGACGGCCGCCTCCGACCACACGGTGAAGGCCGACATCCGCGGCCTGGCACCGGCCACGGACTACTGGTTCCGGTTCTCGGCCGGCAGCACGGACTCCCCGGTGGCGCGCACCCGCACCGCCCCGGCGGCGGACGCCGCCGTCCCGGGCCTGCGCTTCGGCGTGGTCTCCTGCGCCAACTGGGAGGCCGGCTACTTCTCGGCCTACCGCCACCTCGCCGCCCGCAACGACCTCGACGCCTGGCTGCACCTCGGCGACTACATCTACGAGTACCGGTCCGGCGAGTACGGCACCCGCGGCACGGTCGTCCGCCCGCACGCGCCCGCCCACGAGATCCTCACCCTCGCCGACTACCGCACCCGGCACGCCCGGTACAAGACGGACCCCGACCTCCAGGCGCTGCACCTGAAGGCGCCGGTCGTCGCGATCTGGGACGACCACGAGTTCGCCGACAACGCCTGGTCGGGCGGCGCGGTCAACCACACCGAGGGCGCCGAGGGCACCTGGGCGGCCCGGCAGGCCGCCGCCAAGCAGGCCTACTTCGAGTGGATGCCGGTCCGCCCCGCGATCGCCGGCACCACCTATCGGCGGCTGCGCTTCGGCAAGCTCGCCGACCTGTCCCTGCTGGACCTGCGCTCCTTCCGCTCCCAGCAGGCCGCCACGGCGAGCGGCTCGGTGGACGACCCGGACCGCACGCTCACCGGACGCGCCCAGCTCGACTGGCTGAAGGCCGGTCTGCAGGCGTCGGACACCACCTGGCGGCTGGTCGGCAACTCCGTGATGATCTCGCCGTTCTCCTTCGGCTCCCTCTCCGCGGACCTGTTCAAGCCGCTCGCCAAGCTGCTCGGGCTGCCCCAGGAGGGCATCGCCGCCAACACCGACCAGTGGGACGGCTACACCGACGACCGCCGCGAACTCCTGGCCCACCTGCGCTCCCACGCCATCGGCAACACCGTGTTCCTGACCGGTGACATCCACATGGCGTGGGCCAACGACGTGCCGGTGGACGCGGGCACCTACCCGCTGTCGGCGTCGGCGGCCACCGAGTTCGTGGTGACCTCGGTGACCTCGGACAACCTCGACGACGTGGTGAAGGCGCCCGAGGGCACGGTCTCCGCGGCCGCCGCCCCGGTCATCAGGGCCGCCAACCGGCACGTCCACTGGGTGGACACCGACCGGCACGGCTACGGCGTGCTGGACATCACCGCCGAGCGCGCGCAGATGGACTACTACGTCGTCTCCGACCGCACGAAGCCGGACGCCGGCGCGAGCTGGGCGCGCTCCTACCGCACCCGCAGCGGCACGCAGAGGGCCGAGCGGACCTACGACCCGGTCTGAGGGGCTCGGCTACAGGCTGTCGAGGAAGCCGAGCGCCACCCGCCAGGTGGCCTCGGCGGCCTCCGCGTCGTAGTCCGGCAGCCCGGGGTCGGTGTAGAGGTGCCCGGCCCCGGGGTAGCGGTAGACCTCCACGTCGGCTCCCGCCCGGCCCATCTGGAGGTACCAGGCGCTCTGCCAGTCGTCCGTCTCGAACGGGTCCGGCTCGGCCACGTGCAACTGCACCGGCAGCTCGTCCACCTGCGCGCCGGGCGCGATGTCCGACGTGCCGTGCAGGAGCAGCAGCCCGCGCGCCCTGCCGTCGCCGAGGGCGAGGGTCTGGGCGACGGAGGCACCGAGCGAGAACCCGGCGTACACCAGGCCCCGGTCCGAGTACGGGGCCGCCGCCAGCACGGCCCGCTTCAGCAGCTCCTCCCTGCCGACGCCCTCCTTGAACTCCATGCCGTCCTCGACGGTGTCGAACGTGCGCCCCTCGAAGAGGTCCGGCGTCCACACCTCGTGGCCCGCCGCGCGCAGCCGGTCCGCGGCGTCGCGCACCGCGGGCCGGAGCCCGTAGGTCGAGTGGAAGAGCATGATGTTCATGAGGCCATGGTGCCAGCCGTGGCCCGGACCCCGTGGCGCGGCCCGTACCCAGGACCGGGCCGAACTCACATGTTCATGCCCGCCGGGCTCCGGTTAGGAGCGGAGGCATGGAGAACATACTCCGTCCCCTGCTCGTGATCGGCAGCTCGGTCCTGCTCACCCTGGCCATCGGATGGGCCACGGACCGGCTGCTGAGCAAGGCGGACGCCCGCGACCGAGACACCCCGCTGTGGGGGCTGCTGCGCCGCGCCCGCATCCCGTACCAGCTGGTCCTGTGCGCCGCCATGCTCAGAGGCTCCTACGACCAGGCGAAACTGCTGGAGCAGTACAGGGCCGGCATCGGCCGGACGCTGACCCTGGTCCTCATCGGGTCCGCCGCCTGGCTGGTGATCCGGATCGCGGCGGCGATCGTCGAGACCTCGTACAGCCGCTACGCCCGGGTTCACCGGGACGCGGCCCGGGTGCGCCGGGTGCGCACCCAGGTCGAGCTGATCATGCGGGTGGTCTCGGCGATCGTCATCGTCGTGGCCTCCGCCTCGATGCTGCTGACGTTCCCGGCGATGCGGGCGGCCGGTGCCTCGCTGCTGGCCTCCGCCGGCATCGTCGGCATCGTGGCCGGTGTCGCCGCCCAGTCGACCCTGTCCAACCTGTTCGCGGGGCTCCAGATCGCCTTCGGCGACATGGTGCGGATCGGCGACACGGTCGTCGTGGACGAGGAGTGGGGCACGGTCGAGGAGATCACGCTCACCTTCCTGACGGTCAGGACCTGGGACGAGCGGCGGATCACCATGCCGGTTTCGTACTTCACCTCCAAGCCGTTCGAGAACTGGTCGCGCGGGACTCCGCAGATGACCGGCACCGTCTACTGGCACCTGGACCACAGCGCGCCGATCGAGGCGATGCGCGAGAAGCTCCGCGACATCCTGCGCCAGTGCACGGCCTGGGACGGCCGCGCCTACAACCTGGTGGTGACCGACACCACGCCGAACACCGTCCAGGTGCGCGCGCTGGTGACCGCGAAGGACGCGGACGACATCTGGACGGTGCGGGTCGCGGTCCGCGAGCAGATGATCACCTGGCTGTCCGCGGAGCACCCCTACGCGCTGCCCCGGGTGAACACCTCGGACGCGGTCCTCGCCCCGAACCGCGTGCCGTCGCCCGACCGGGCGACGCTGCGCAAGGCCTACGAGTTCCCGCGCACGGGCCGGGGCTGACCTCGCCCTTACCGGGTCAGTGCCCGCGCTCGGCGCCGCCGTTGACCTGGACGACCTGCGAGGTGATGTGCCCGGCCCCCGGCGAGGCGAGCCAGCGCAGCGTCTCGGCGACGTCCCCCGGCCGGCCGGCCCGGCCCGTCGAGGTCTGCCCGACGAGGGCCGCCCGGCGGGCCTCGTCCATGGTGTCGCCGAAGAACTCGGTGTCCTCGACGTATCCGGGGGCGACCACGTTGACGGTGATGCCGCGCGGGCCCAGTTCCCGGGCCAGGTCGTGGGCGTACGGGTGCAGTCCGGCCTTGGCCGCCCCGTAGGCGCCGCTGCCCGAGCCCCGGTAGGCGGCGATGGAGCCGACGAGGAGGACCCGGCCGCCGGGCTCGGCGAGCCGGTCCTTCAGCGCCTCCGTGAGGAGCGCCGCGGTCAGGACGTTCTGCCGGAAGGCGACGGTCCACCGGTGGGCGACCTGGTCGAGCGGGTCGTCGCCGGTCGCCGGGGGCTCCAGGTTCCCGGAGCCGCCGGCGCCGTGCACGAGCACGTCCACGGTGCCCAGTTCCCGGGCGACGAACCGGGCCACGCCGCGGGCCGGGGCGGGGGGGGGCCCGGGCCCCGGGGGGGGGGGGGGCCCCGGGCCCCCCCCCCCCCCCCCCCCCCGGGGGGGCCCCCCCCCCCCCCCCCCCCCCGCGCCCCCCCCCCCCCCCCG
>NZ_JBVHNF010000018.1:0-41700 GCF_055558055.1 Streptomyces sp. NPDC025833 | reverse complement strand
GGGGTTGGTGGGTGGGGGGGGGGGCCGGGCCGGCCCCCGGGCCCGGGGGGGGGGGGGGGGGGGGGGGGCCCGGGCCCGCGGCGTAGGTGAGCGCCCCGGGCACGCCCGCCTCCCCGAGCACCTGTGCGCGCCGGCCCAGCAGCAGCACCCGGTCGCCGTCCGCGGCGAAGGCGTGCGCCGCCGCCCGTCCGATGCCCGTGCCGCCTCCGCTGATCACGATGTTGCGAGTCATGGGGCGAGCCTAGGAGCGCTCCGCCGCCGGTGCCGGGAGTTGTCACAGGACCGTCACATCCGCACGGCGGCCGTACCGGTCACCGGGCCGGCGGGACGCGTGGGCGGGGGCCGCTCAGCGCAGACTGCGCACGTCGAGGTGGCGCAGCACCCGGTCCACGATCTCCGGGTCCGAGCCGGGCTCGCTCCGCGCGGCCAGCACCTCGTGCCGGGCGGCGCTGAGCATCTCGTTCTGGATGCGCCGCACCCGCCGGATCCGCTTGGCCCGCTGGTGCTGCGCCTCCCGCCGCTCCTCCTCGCCCATGTCCGGGCTGATCCGGATGCCGATGTCGAAGGCGCGGCGCAGCATCTGCTCGGAGAGTTCCTCGGGCAGTTCCTCCACCTGTTCGATCTCGCGCAGCCGGCGCTTCGCCGCCCTCGCGGCCCGGACCGCCAGCTCCTTCTCGAACTCCTTCTCCCGCTCGGAGTCGGCCCGCACCCCGAGCCGCCGCACCAGCCACGGCAGGGTCAGGCCCTGGAGCACCAGCGTCACGACGATCACCCCGAACGCGATGAAGATGATCTCGTCGCGGTCGGGGAACGGGGCGCCGCCGTCCACTTCGAGCGGCACGGCCAGCGCGAGCGCCACCGACGCCACCCCGCGCATCCCGGACCACCACATCACGACGGTCTCCCGCCAGCTGACCGGGATCTCCTCGTCGTAGTCCCGCCGCGCGTGCAGCCGCTTGGTCAGCCAGGTCGCGGGCAGCAGCCACAGCAGCCGGACGACGATCACCACGCCCACCACGGCGGCGGCCCAGCCGAGCATCTCGCCCCACCGCCCCTGGGCCGTGCGGACGGCGTTGTGCAGTTCCAGGCCGATCAGCCCGAAGGCGACGCCCGTGACGAGGGTGTCGATGATGTCCCAGAAGGTGTGCCCGGCGAGCCGGGTCATCACGTCGTCGGCGTCGGTGGCGTACTCGGCGAGGAAGAGGGCGGTGGTGAGCACGGCGAGCACCCCGGAGCCGTGCAGCTTCTCGGCGAGCACGTAGGAGGCGTACGGCACCAGCAGCGTCATTCCGATCTGGAGCGTCGGATCGCCGAGCAGGTCCATCAGCCGGTTCGCGCCCCAGCCCAGCACCAGGCCCACGGCCACCGCGACGACGGCGGACAGCACCAGGTCCAGTCCCGCCTGCCAGGGCGAGAACGCCCCGCTGACGGCGGCGGCGATCGCCACGTGGTACAGCACGATGGCGGTGACGTCGTTGAAGAGGCCCTCGCCCTCCAGGATCGACACCAGGCGGCGCGGCAGGCCGAGCTGGCCGGCGACGCTCGTCGCGGCGACCGGGTCGGGCGGCGCGATCAGGGCGCCGAGCGCGACGGCCGCGGCGATCGGCAGGCCCGGCACGATCGCGTTGGCGACGAACGCCACGCACACCGTCGTCACGAAGACCAGGGCGACGGCCAGCAGGAAGATCGGCCGGACGTTGGCCGCGAACTGCCGCCAGGAGGTGCGCCGGACGGCCGCGTACAGCAGCGGCGGCAGCAGCCCCGGCAGGATCAGGTCGGGCGGGATGTTCACGTTGGGCACGAAGTCGGCCAGGGCGAGCGCCCCGCCGAGGACGGTCATCAGGACCGGCGCGGGCACCCCCAGCCGGTCTCCCACCGGGACGCTCACCAGGGCCGCGAGCAGCAGTACGAACAACAGGGCAAGCTGATCCACGGACGGCGCTCCGGGGGTCGACGATCACACGGCAGATCTCAAGTCTGCCACCGCGACCTGCGGGTACCCCAAGATCGGCGATCTCGTGCACGCGTGTTCGCACATCACCGGGCCCGGCCGCGGGCGCCCTACAGCGCCCGGCGCATCGCCCGGTGCGGTATGCCCGCGTCGGGGAACTCCGGGCCGTACGGCGTGTAGCCGAGGCGCTCGTAGAACCCCAGGGCGTGGGTCTGCGCGTGCAGGTCCACCGCGGCCAGTCCGTGTGCGCGGGCCGCGTCCTCGACGGCGCGCACCAGGGCGGCGCCGACACCGAGCCCGCGGGCCGCCCGGGCGACGGCGAGCCGGCCCAGCGAGCCGACCGACGGGTCGCCGCCGGTCTTGGCGGCCGCCGCCTCGCCGTGCAGCAGCCGGCCGGTGCCCAGCGGCACCCCGTCCTCGCGGACCGCCAGCACGTGCACGGCGACGGCGTCGTAGGCGTCGTACTCGATGTCCTCGGCGACGCCCTGCTCGACCACGAAGACCTCCCTGCGGACCGCGAAGCACGCCTCGCGGTCGGCGGGGTCCCCGGCGGTGCGGACCGTGTACGCCGGGCTCACGCCCACGTCTCCTCCCGGACCTGGTCGAGCGCCCTGCGGAGGTCCTCGGGGTAGTCGCTGGTGAACTCCGCCCAGCCGCCGTCGCCCGGGTGCTCGAAGCCGAGGCGCACCGCGTGCAGCCACTGGCGGGTCAGGCCCAGCCGCTTGGCGAGGGTGGGGTCGGCGCCGTAGGTGAGGTCGCCCACGCAGGGGTGGCGGTGGGCGGACATGTGGACGCGGATCTGGTGGGTGCGGCCGGTCTCCAGCTTCACGTCCAGCAGGGAGGCGGCGCGGAAGGCCTCGATGAGGTCGTAGTGCGTCACCGAGGGCTTGCCCTCGGCCGTGACCGCCCACTTGTAGTCGTGGTTCGGGTGGCGGCCGATGGGGGCGTCGATCGTGCCGCTGGTCGGGTCCGGGTGGCCCTGGACCAGGGTGTGGTAGCGCTTGTCGACCGTGCGCTCCTTGAACTGGCGCTTGAGCGACGTGTAGGCGCGCTCCGACTTGGCGACCACCATCAGGCCCGAGGTGCCGACGTCAAGGCGGTGGACGATGCCCTGGCGCTCGGCGGCGCCGGAGGTGGAGATCCGGTAGCCGGCGGCGGCGAGACCGCCGATGACGGTGGGTCCGGACCAGCCCGGCGACGGGTGCGCGGCCACGCCGACCGGCTTGACGATCACGACCACGTCGTCGTCGTCGTGCACGATCTCCATGCCCTCGACCGGCTCGGCGACCACCTGCACCGGCGCGGGTGCCTGCGGCATCTCGACCTCCAGCCAGGCGCCGCCGCGCACCCGCTCGGACTTGCCGACCACCGCGCCGTCGATCTGGACCTTGCCGGCCGCGGCCAGCTCCGCCGCCTTCGTGCGGGAGAAGCCGAACATGCGCGAGATGGCGGCGTCGACGCGCTCGCCCTCCAGGCCGTCGGGCACGGGCAGGGTGCGGATCTCGGGAATCGTGCTCACCCGTCGAGTATGCCGGACGGCGCCGCCGCCCCCGCACGAGCCTGTGGACAACCCGTCCGGCTCAGTCCTTGTGGACGGTGCCGTCCGGGTCGAGGCCGCGGAAGGACAGCAGCACGATCAGGATGCCGCCGCACACGATCGCGGAGTCGGCGAGGTTGAACACCGCGAAGCCCTTGGGCGCGATGAAGTCCACCACCTCGCCCTCGAAGACGCCCGGCGCCCGGAAGATCCGGTCCGTCAGGTTGCCGAGCGCACCACCGAGCAGCAGGCCGAGCGCGACCGCCCACGGGAAGCTGTAGAGCTTGCGGGCCAGCCGGATGATCACCACGATCACGGCCGCGGCGATGAGCGTGAAGATGATCGTGAAGGCCGCGCCGAACCCGAAGGCCGCCCCCGGGTTGCGGATGGCGTGCAGCTCCAGCAGGTCCCCCACGACCCGGATCGGCGCGTGGCCCTCCAGCCGCGAGACGACCAGCAGCTTGCTGCTCAGGTCGAGGGCGTACGCGAACACGGCCACCGCGAACAGCACGGCGATCCGGCGCCCGCGGCCGGCCCGCCGCTCCCCCGCGTCACCCTCCCCCGGTACACCGCTCGCCCCGGCCGCGCCCGGGCCCGCGGGGGTCCCGGCCGCCGCCGTCCGCTCGCCGTCGCCGTCCGGGGTGTCCGGCATACCGATGATCCGCTCCGCCTCTGCCACGTGAGTCCCTCAACCTAGGTGCCTGACTGGGCACGAGACTACGGCACGGCCCGGCGGCGCCCCACGCTCAGGAGCGGCGTTCCTGCTTCTGCTTGCACTCCACGCACAGGGTGGCCCGGGGGAACGCCTGCATGCGTGCCTTGCCGATGGGCTTGCCGCAGTTCTCGCACAGTCCGTAGGTGCCCGCGTCCAGCCGTTCCAGGGCGCGTTCGGTCTGGGTGAGCATCTCGCGCGCGTTGGCGGCGAGCGCCAGTTCGTGCTCGCGCGTGATGTTCTTGGTGCCGGTGTCGGCCTGGTCGTCGCCCGCGCCGTCCCCGGAGTCCCGCATCAGGCCCACCAGGGACGCCTCGGACGAGCTGATCTCCTCGCGCAGCCGCTCCGTCTCGGACTGGAGTTCCGCGCGGGCCCCGGCGGCCTCCTCCTCGGTCCACGGGTCCTCCCCGGGGCGTACCGCCAGCTCGCCGGCGTCCGCCGCGGTGCCGCGCGCCTTGGGGACGGCGGTCTGGTCCGCCGTGGCGGTGGACGTGGGGGTCTTCTTCGCAACCACCGTCGTGGCTCCCGTCTGCTCCGCGGCCCGCGCCGCGCCCGCTCTCCTGGCCGTGCTCTTCCCCGCCGCCGTCCCCGCCGCCCCCCGGTGACCGGCGGCTTTTCCGGCGGCGGCCTTCCCGGTACCCGCCCGGCCCGCGGCCGCCCGCCTCTCCGCGGGCCGCTCCGCCGCGTCCGTCCCCGTGGCGTCCGTTCCCGTGGCGTCCGTTCCCGTGGCGTCCGTTCCCGGCGCGTCCGTTCCCGTGGCGTTCGCCCGCCCGGCCGCCGTCCTCGTGGCCGCCTTCCTGCCGGCCGTCTTCGCGGGCGCCGCCCGCCCGGCGGCCGCCGGGGTCTTCCGCCCGGCCGTCCTCCCGCCGGCCGCCGGCCCGGCCGCCTTCCCGGCGGCCGTCTTCCGCGCGGCCGCCTTCGCCGCGACCGGGTCCGCGGCAGCCGTCCCCTCGGCGGCCGTCGTGTCCGGAGCCGTCTTCTTGGCGGCAGGCCTCGCGCCGGTCTTCCCGGTCGCCGCCTGCTGCACGGCGGTCTTCTTCGCCACCATGGCCGCGACCCCTTCACATATTGTGATCTTGTTCGCGAATCGTGCTGGGACGATAAATCGACTCGGGTCCCGCGGCAACGGGGCGCACCGCCCGATTCGCCCGCCCGCACCCCCCGAGCCACGGGCCTGCATCCGTTGTGCCCAGCTCCCCGCCCGGTAATCCGCCGGGCCCGCCCGGCCCGGAGCCGGGCCCCCGCCCCCTCGCCGTTCGGGTCACGCGGGCCGCCCGCGCCCCGCCCCCGGAAAACCGGTCAGCCGCTGTCCGCGCGGCGCCGTACACTGGGCGCAGCGAGAAGCGTGGATGGGGACGAGTAGCGGCGTACGCAGCCCAGAGCGACCCGGGGACGGTGTGAGCCCGGGGGCGAGCGCGACGTGAAGATCACCCCGGAGCCGCCGGAAGAAAGCCGCAGCCAGTGCGCTGGGGCCGGTAGAACCGGCTTCGCGACCCCAATGAGGGGGCTCACCGGCGCACAGGGCGCGGCGGAGGGCCAAGGAGGGTGGTACCGCGGGAGCGCGCCGCACACGGCGTAGACAGGAACGAAGGCTCTCGTCCCTCCGACGGAAGGCAGCAAGTCCGTTGGAGGATGCTCGCAGATGACAGCGCCGACGTACCGCCAGGTGCCCGCACAGGTCGACCTGCCCGCTCTTGAGCACGCCGTGCTCGACTTCTGGCGCGAGCAGAAGATCTTCGCCAAGAGCCTGGAGCAGTCCGAGGGCCGCCCGGAGTGGGTGTTCTACGAGGGCCCGCCCACCGCGAACGGCATGCCCGGCGCCCACCACATCGAGGCCCGCGTCTTCAAGGACGTCTTCCCCCGCTTCCGCACCATGCGCGGCCACCACGTGGCCCGCAAGGCCGGCTGGGACTGCCACGGCCTGCCCGTCGAGCTGGCCGTCGAGAAGGAGCTGGGCTTCTCCGGCAAGCAGGACATCGAGGCGTACGGCATCGCCGAGTTCAACGCCCGGTGCCGCGAGTCCGTGACCCGGCACACCGACGCCTTCGCCGAGCTGACGACCCGCATGGGCTACTGGGTCGACCTGGACGACGCCTACCGGACCATGGACCCCGAGTACGTGGAGTCGGTCTGGTGGTCGCTGAAGGAGATCTTCGGCAAGGGCCTGCTGGTCCAGGACCACCGCGTGGCCCCCTGGTGCCCCCGCTGCGGCACCGGCCTGTCCGACCACGAGCTGGCGCAGGGCTACGAGACGGTCGTCGACCCCTCCGTGTACGTCCGCTTCCCGCTCACCTCCGGCCCGCTGGCCGGCGAGGCCGCGCTCCTGGTGTGGACGACGACCCCCTGGACGCTGGTGTCCAACACCGCGGTCGCCGTGCACCCGGAGGTCACCTACGTCGTCGCCACCAACGGCGAGGAGCGGCTCGTCGTCGCCGAGCCGCTCCTCGCCAAGGCGCTCGGCGAGGGCTGGGAGACCACCGGCCGGACCTTCACCGGCGCCGAGATGGAGCGCTGGACGTACCAGCGCCCGTTCGAGCTGGTCGCCTTCCCCGAGTCCGCCCACTACGTGGTCAACGCCGACTACGTGACCACCGAGGACGGCACGGGTCTGGTCCACCAGTCCCCCGCCTTCGGCGAGGACGACCTCAAGGTCTGCCGCTCCTACGGCCTGCCGGTGGTCAACCCGGTCCGCCCGGACGGCACCTTCGAGGAGGACGTGCCGCTGGTCGGCGGCGTCTTCTTCAAGAAGGCCGACGAGAAGCTCACCGAGGACCTCCAGCAGCGCGGCCTCCTCTTCCGGCACCTGCCGTACGAGCACAGCTACCCGCACTGCTGGCGCTGCCACACGGCGCTGCTCTACTACGCGCAGCCCTCCTGGTACATCCGGACCACGGCGGTCAAGGACCGCCTGATCCAGGAGAACGAGGGCACCAACTGGTTCCCGGAGACGGTCAAGCACGGCCGCTTCGGCGACTGGCTGAACAACAACATCGACTGGGCGCTGTCCCGCAACCGCTACTGGGGCACCCCGCTGCCGATCTGGCGCTGCGAGGACGACCACCTCACCTGCGTCGGCTCCCGCGCGGAGCTGACCGGGCTGACCGGCAGCGACCAGTCGGACCTCGACCCGCACCGGCCGTACATCGACGAGGTCGTCTTCGCCTGCCCGCACGAGGACTGCGGCAAGACGGCCACGCGCGTGCCGGAGGTCATCGACGCCTGGTACGACTCGGGTTCGATGCCGTTCGCGCAGTGGGGCTACCCGTACAAGAACAAGGAGCTGTTCGAGAGCCGGTACCCGGCGCAGTTCATCTCCGAGGCGATCGACCAGACCCGCGGCTGGTTCTACACGCTGATGGCCGTCGGCACCCTCGTCTTCGACAAGTCGTCGTACCAGAACGTCGTCTGCCTGGGCCACATCCTGGCCGAGGACGGCCGCAAGATGTCCAAGCACCTGGGCAACATCCTCCAGCCGATCCCGCTCATGGACCAGCACGGCGCGGACGCGGTGCGCTGGTTCATGGCGGCCGGCGGTTCCCCGTGGGCGGCCCGCCGGGTCGGCCACGGCACCATCCAGGAGGTCGTCCGCAAGACCCTGCTGACGTACTGGAACACGGTCGCCTTCCAGGCGCTGTACGCCCGTACGTCGCAGTGGGCGCCGTCCGCGGCGGACCCGGCCCCGGCCGAGCGCCCGGTCCTGGACCGCTGGCTGCTGTCCGAACTGCACGCGCTGACCGACCAGGTGACCCGGGCGCTGGAGGCGTACGACACCCAGCGCGCCGGCAAGCTGCTGTCCGCCTTCGTGGACGACCTGTCCAACTGGTACGTCCGCCGCTCGCGCCGCCGCTTCTGGCAGGGGGACAAGGCCGCGCTGCGCACGCTGCACGAGGTGCTGGAGACGGTCACCCGGCTGATGGCCCCGATCACCCCCTTCATCACCGAACGGGTGTGGCAGGACCTGGTCGTCCCGGTCACCCCGGGCGCGCCGGAGTCCGTGCACCTGGCCACCTGGCCGGAGGCGGACCTGGCGGCGATCGACCCGGAGCTGTCGAAGCAGATGGTCCTGGTCCGCCGGCTGGTGGAGCTGGGCCGCGCCACGCGCGCGGAGTCGGGTGTCAAGACGCGTCAGCCGCTGTCCCGCGCGCTGATCGCGGCGAGCGGCTTCGGCTCGCTGGACCGCGAGCTGCACGCGCAGATCACGGAGGAGCTGAACGTCTCCGCGCTGGCGTCGCTGTCCGAGGTGGGCGGCTCGCTGGTGGACACGACCGCCAAGGCCAACTTCCGCGCGCTGGGCAAGCGGTTCGGCAAGCGGGTGCAGGACGTGGCGAAGGCCGTCGCGGGCGCCGACGCGGCCGCGCTGTCCCTCGCCCTGCGCGAGGGCACGGCCTCCGTGGAGGTCGACGGTGAGACGGTTACCCTCGCCCCCGACGAGGTGATCATCACGGAGACCCCGCGCGAGGGCTGGTCGGTGGCCTCCGACTCCGGTGCCACGGTGGCGCTCGACCTGGAGATCACCGAGGAGCTGCGCCAGGCGGGCCTGGCCCGGGACGCGATCCGGCTGATCCAGGAGGCCCGCAAGAACAGCGGCCTGGACGTCGCCGACCGGATCGCCCTGCGCTGGACCTCCACGGACCCGGCGGTGGTCGCGGCGCTCGGCGAGCACGCCGCGCTGATCGCCGACGAGGTCCTCGCGACCGACTTCGCCCAGGGCGAGGCGGACGACACGTTCGGCGAGCCCTTCACCGACGAGGGCCTGTCGCTCGTGTTCCGCCTGCGCAAGGCGTAACGGACACCGGGAAGGGCCCGGTCCCCCTGGGGGGCCGGGCCCTTCCTCGTGCCCGCGGTGGGCGGGGCCGCCGCGGTACGTGTGCCCACCCCGTGCGAAAAGGGCGGGCCCCCGGACCGAGGTCCGGGGGCCCGCCCTTGTGGACGCTGCCGACGCCGTTGTCGCTACCGGTCCCGCGGGCCGGTCAGTTGTCGTCCTCGTCGATCAGGAACCCGCGCATGGGCGAGGGAGCCTGACCCATCGGGGACGGGCCCTGCGGGCGGACCGGGGCCATGGGCTGGGTCATCGCCGGGGTCATCTGCTGCTGGCCGCCGTAGGACGGGCCGGACGGGGCGGGCGAGTTGCCCAGCGCCTGGTTGCCGCCGTAGGACGGGGCGCTTGCGCCGGCCGGGGCCATGGAGGGCGTCGGGGACGGCGGCAGCGACGCGGCGGCGGGATTACGCGGCGGCGCCAGGGAGTCGTCCGCCTGGGTCTCCAGCTGACGCAGCTGCGACTCCAGGTACGACTTCAGGCGCGTGCGGTACTCGCGTTCGAAGCCGCGCAGGTCCTCGACCTTGCGCTCCAGCGTGGCGCGTGCGGACTCCAGGGAGCCCATCGCCACGCGGTGCTTCTCCTGCGCGTCCCGCTCCAGGGCGTCGGCCTTGGCACGGGCGTCGCGCTCCAGACCCTCGGCGCGGCTGCGGGCCTCGCCGACGATCTTGTTGGCCTCGGAACGGGCCTCGGCGATCGCCTGGTCGGCGGTCTGCTGGGCCAGCGAGAGGACACGGGCGGCACTGTCGCCACCCGGGGCCTGACCGGGGCCGCCCATCGGACCGCCCATGGGGCCGCCCATCGGACCGCCCATCTGCTGCTGCATGGGCGGCTGACCGCCCATCTGGCCCTGACCCATCGGGCCCTGGCCCATCTGCCCCTGACCCATCGGACCCTGGCCCATCGGACCCTGGCCCATGGGGCCGGGACCCTGCGGGCCGCCCTGACCGCCGGGGCCGGCGGGCAGCTGCGGGGCACCGCTCGGCAGCTGGGGCGGACCACCCATGGGGCCACCCATCTGCTGCTGCGGCGGGCCCGATATGCCGGCGGGCACCGGTGCGCCGGGACCTCGCATGCCCTGCTGGGGGTGCTGCTGCTGAGGATGCTGCTGAGGATGCTGCTGCTGCGGATGCTGCTCCTGCTCCGGAGGCTTGCGCATGTTCTGCTGGTTCTGCGCGGCGGCTCGCGTCGCGGCGGCCAGCTTCGCGCGCAGGTCCTCGTTCTCGCGGAGCAGACGGGTCAGTTCGGCTTCGACCTCGTCGAGGAAGGCATCGACCTCGTCCTCGTCATAGCCTTCTCGGAGGCGGACGGTCGTGAACTGCTTGTTCCGCACGTCCTCGGGGGTCAACGGCATCTCTTCACCTCAACGTAGTCATCGGCAGTCGGCAAGACCGGATCGTCCACCCTCATCTCACGAAATGCTGCGCGACGGAGATGAGAATGTAGACGATGATCATCAGTACGAAGAAGGACAGGTCGAGCGCCACGCCCCCGAGACGCAGCGGCGGGATGAACCGCCGCAGAAGCTTCAGCGGTGGATCGGTGACAGTGTAGGTGGCCTCCAGGAGGACCACCATCGCCTTGCCGGGTTGCCACGAGCGGGCGAACTGGAAGACGTAGTCCATGACCAGCCGGAAGATGAGGACGACGAGAAACAGCATCAGCGCGATGTAGATCACCTGCGCGAACACGCTCATGGCCTGACGTTCCCTCTCCCCTGTTCCCGTGCTCTTCCGTACTTCGGTCCGGTCGTGCGTCTCAGCTCTGGTTGAAGAACCCGCCCTCTGCGATGCGGGCCTTGTCCTCCGCCGTGACATCGACGTTAGCAGGAGACAGCAGGAACACCTTCTGCGTCACCCGCTCGATGCTGCCGTGAAGACCAAACACCAAACCGGCCGCAAAGTCGACAAGTCGCTTGGCGTCCGTGTCATCCATCTCCGTCAGATTCATGATCACCGGAGTGCCCTCGCGGAAGTGTTCCCCGATGGTACGGGCCTCGTTGTAGGTCCGGGGGTGAAGCGTGGTGATCCGGTACGGCTCTCGTTCCGACACGACCTTGGGCATGATCACCGCCGCGTTCTTCTCCAGGGACTGACGTTCTTGTGTGATGGATGCCACGGGCGCGATGCGCGCCGGACGTCCGGATTCCGCGGCGAGCGAAGTCGCGCGGGCCACCGGCTCACGGGGGGCGGGGGGTTGCACGATTCGCACTTCTTCGTCCCTTTGGGACTGATGCGCGCCATGCGGCTGATGTGACGGTTCGTGCCGTCGGTGGTCCCGCTCGGGCTCCGGGTCCAACTCGGGCTCGAAGTCGTCGTCGGGGTCGAATCCGCGGCCGTCGTACCCATCGTCCTCCACGAGGCCGAGGTAGACCGCCATCTTGCGCATCGCGCCGGCCATTCTCTGAGTCCTCCGCTCTGTGGTGGATCGACTGACGTCTGCCAAGTGCCCGCGATCCACGTGGTCTTTGTGCCCAATTTCACGGGCATTGACCATATTTTCTGCTGTGGTCCGACTTCCTGGCGACGTTACCCGAGCCTGGGGCGGACTCCGAGTACCGCGGTGCCGACGCGCACATGTGTCGCCCCGGCGGCCACGGCCTGTTCGAGGTCCGCGCTCATCCCTGCGGACACCATGGTTGCAGCCGGATGGACTCGGCGCAGGTCGGTCGACAAATCCATGAGGCGCCCGAACGCCGCCTGTTCGCGTCCCGCGTACTCGCCGGCCAGCGGCGCGACGGTCATCAGCCCGTCGAGCCGCAGTCCCGGCGACCCGGCGACGAGGTCGGCCAACTCTTCGATTCCCGCCGGGGCCACGCCCCCGCGCTCCCCCCTGCCGCTCGCGTCCGCGTCGAGCGCCACCTGGATCAGGCAGCCCACCTCGCGCCCGGTCCGCACCGCCTCCTTCGACAGGGCCGTGACGAGCCGGGAACGGTCGACGGACTGCACGACACCGGCGTAACCGACCACGGAACGCACCTTGTTGGTCTGCAACTGACCGACGAAGTGCCATTCCAGCGGCAGATCCGCACAGGCGGCGGCCTTCGGCGCGGCGTCCTGGTCCCGGTTCTCGGCCACGTCCCGCACACCGAGTGCCGACAGGATCCGCACATCACTGGCCGGGTACGTCTTGGTGACCACGATCAGGGTCACCTCTTCCCGGGCGCGCCCGGCCGCCGCACACGCGGCGGCGATGCGCTCCTCCACCTTCGCCAGGTTCGCGGCGAGTTCGGTCTTACGGTCCGTCATGCCTCATCAGTCCAGCCAGACGTAGCCGGCGAGGCGCCCGGTGGCGCGGTCGCGGCGGTACGAGAAGTGGTCGTGCGACTCCAGCGTGCACACCGGCGACTGCGCCCGGTCGCGCACCCCGAGCCGGTCGAGCTGCGCGTGCACGCCGGCGCTCACGTCGACCGCCGGTGTGCCCCAGCTCGTCTCGGCGTGCGCCGCCGGCTCGACGGCGGCCACCTCGGCGCGCATCGCCTCCGGCACCTCGTAGCACCGGCCGCACACGGCCGGTCCGGTGCGGACGACGATCCGCTCCGGGGCGGCGCCGAGTTCCACCATGGCCCGCACGGCGGCGGGAACGACTCCCGCGACCATGCCGGGCCGACCGGCGTGCGCCGCGGCGGCGACCCCGGCGACGGGGTCGGCCAGCAGCACCGGCACGCAGTCGGCGGTCAGGACGGCCAGGGCGAGGCCGCGGCGGGCGGTGACGACCGCGTCCGCCTCCGGCGCCGGCCGCTCGCCCCAGGGTCCGTCGACCACGGCGACCTCGGCCCCGTGCACCTGGTTCATCCAGACCACCAGGGCCGGGTCCAGCCCGAGCGACTCGGCGGCCAGCCGGCGGTTCTCGCGTACCGCCTCGGGCGTGTCGCCGACCGCGCCGCCGAGGTTCAGCTCCTCGTACGGAGCGGCGCTCACCCCGCCCCACCGGTCGGTGAAGGCGAAGTGCGCGCCGCTCACGCTCTCGTGCCGACCTATCACTTGAGGAAGTCCGGCACGTCCAGTTCCTCGGCCGTGCTGTCCGAGTAGGTCCGCGGCGCCGGCGTCACCGGCGGGGCGACCGGGAGGTCGGGCACCGGCTCGGGCGCCGGCTCCGGCTCCTCCTTCGGCTTGACGCTGCCCAGCGAGCCGAAGGACGGACGGCTGGGCTCGCTCGGCCGGGACGGGGCGGGCTCCTCACGGCGGCCGGCGGAGGGCGCGGCGGCCGAGCCGAGGACGTTGTCCCGGCGGGCCGGCGGCTGACCGCCGTCGAAGCCGGCCGCGATCACGGTGACCCGGACCTCGTCGCCGAGGGCGTCGTCGATGACGGCGCCGAAGATGATGTTGGCCTCGGGGTGGGCGGCCTCGCTGACCAGCTGGGCGGCCTCGTTGATCTCGAACAGGCCGAGGTCGGAGCCGCCGGAGATGGAGAGGAGCACGCCGCGGGCGCCGTCGATGGACGCCTCCAGCAGCGGCGAGGAGATCGCCATCTCGGCCGCCGCCACCGCGCGGTCGTCGCCGCGGGCCGAGCCGATGCCCATGAGGGCCGAACCGGCCTCGGACATGACCGACTTGACGTCGGCGAAGTCCAGGTTGATCAGGCCCGGGGTGGTGATGAGGTCGGTGATGCCCTGAACACCGGAGAGCAGGACCTGGTCCGCGGACTTGAAGGCGTCCAGGACCGAGACCTGGCGGTCCGAGATGGACAGCAGCCGGTCGTTCGGGATGACGATGAGGGTGTCGACCTCCTCGCGCAGCTCGGCGATGCCGTCCTCGGCCTGGTTCGCGCGGCGCCGTCCCTCGAAGGTGAACGGGCGCGTGACCACGCCGATGGTGAGCGCGCCGAGCGAGCGCGCGATGTTGGCCACGACGGGTGCGCCGCCGGTGCCGGTGCCGCCGCCTTCACCGGCCGTCACGAAGACCATGTCGGCCCCCTTGAGGACCTCCTCGATCTCCTCGCGGTGGTCCTCGGCGGCCTTGCGGCCGACGGCCGGGTTGGCTCCGGCGCCGAGTCCGCGGGTGAGTTCACGGCCGACGTCGAGCTTGACGTCGGCGTCGCTCATCAACAGCGCCTGCGCGTCGGTGTTGATGGCGATGAACTCGACGCCCTTGAGACCGACTTCGATCATCCGGTTGATGGCATTGACACCACCGCCGCCGACACCGATGACCTTGATGACTGCGAGGTAGTTCTGCGGTGCTGCCACGTCGAAGGCCTCTCGCCTCGAATTACGTCGCCGTCACCGTGCGGTGCCCCGCGCGGGGACGGCAGATGCCGAATGGGACGGTCCGTAGCGCCGACCCGAACCCTAACCTTGAAGTTTAGGGTTACCAGTGTGTCTGTTCCCTGGAGTCTTCTGAACAGGACACTAAGTCGACAAGCGGCGCCCGTTCAACGAACACGCCGAACCTCCCGTTTTTCTTTTCACCCTATGTGATCAGCCATGGCGGCGCCCAACCAGGGTGCTGGCCTGCGCTGATGTGCGTCAACTCCCCGATGACACGGGGGCGGTGGGCACGCTGACGTCGAAGTGCCGTGCGCCGGGAGCTGCTTTCATGAGTGCCGTGAGGGACCGCGCCTTGGCGCGGCCCTCCTCGTCACTGCCCCACGCCACCGTGCGGCCGTCGCCCAGCAGCAGTGAGACGGCGTCGTAGGACCGGACTTGGACGGTCCGGGTGGACCGGGCCACGGACGGGGGCAGGTCGCCGGCGACCCGGACGGCGGCGCGCACCAGCCGGTCGGCGCCGAAGCGGCGCAGGCTCGCGGCGCCCGGCCCCTTCCGGGAGGCGGCCAGTTCGAGCACCGGGACGCCGCCCGGCGCCCGCGCCACCGTGGCGAACCGGACGCCGCCGTGGTCGACTTCGACGAAGCCGCCGCCCTTGCGGACCAGCAGGACCGGAGTGCGCTCGACCACGTCCAGGCTGATGCCGTGGGGCCAGGACCGGGTCACGTCCACCGTGTCGATCCGGGGCAGCCCGCGGCGGAGCCGGGCCCCGATGGCGTCCGTGTCGACGGAGGCCATCGGCGCCCCCACGGGGACGGCCGCCGCCCGGCGGACCTCCGCGGGGGTCAGCGCGAACGTGCCCGACACCGATACCTGCCTGACCCGCAGCCACTGTGAGCCGTACAACACCCAGGTGGTGGCGGCCCCCAGGAGCACGGCGAGTGCGGCCAGGAGGGCGAGCAGGCGGACGCGGGGCCGCCGCAGCCCGCGGGCGGGCGGCGGGCCGGACGACTTCTGCTGGCGTTCACCGCGCTGGGCGGTCGTCGGTCCGGCCACGCTCACTGCCCCTTCGTCATATGGTCCTAACGGCGTGAGGCGATCGCCTCGTACACCATGCCGACGAGCAGGTCGTCGGCGTCCCGGCGGCCGAACTCGCTTGCCGCCCGGGACATCTCGTACAGCCGGTGCGGGTCGGCGAGCACGGGCAGCACGTTCTGCTGCACCCACTCGGGCGTGAGCTCCGCGTCGTCGACGAGGAGTCCGCCGCCCGCCTTGACCACCGGCTGGGCGTTCAGCCGCTGTTCGCCGTTGCCGATGGGCAGCGGGACGTACGCGGCCGGGAGCCCGACGGCGGAGAGTTCGGCGACGGTCATCGCGCCCGCGCGGCACAGCATCATGTCGGCCGCGGCGTACGCGAGGTCCATCCGGTCCAGGTAACTTACCGGGACATAGGGGGGCATTCCCGGCATCTGATGCACCTGTGGCAGTTCGTTCTTCGGGCCGACCGCGTGCAGGATCTGGATGCCGGCCTGCTGGAGCCACGGGGCGACCTGCTGGACCACCTCGTTGAGCCGGCGGGCGCCCTGCGAGCCGCCGGAGACGAGCAGCGTGGGCAGGTTCGGGTCGAGACCGAAGCGGGCGCGGCCCTCCGGGCGGGCGGCGGCGCGGTCCAGCGTGGAGATGGACCGGCGCAGCGGGATGCCGATGTAGCGGGCGTCGCGCAGCTTGCTGTCCGGGGTGGAGACGGCGACCCGGGCCGCGTACCGCGAGCCGATCTTGTTGGCCAGTCCCGGGCGGGCGTTGGCCTCGTGGATCACGATGGGCACGCCGAGGCGCTTGGCGGCCAGGTAGCCGGGCAGGGCGACGTAACCGCCGAAGCCGACCACGCAGTCCGCCTTGGTGCGCTCCAGGATCTGCTCGGCGGCCTTGATGGTGCCGCGCAGCCGGCCCGGGACGGTGATCAGCTCGGGGGTGGGCTTGCGGGGCAGCGGCACCGCCGGGATCAGCGCCAGCTCATAGCCGCGCTCCGGGACGAGCCGGGTCTCCAGGCCGCGCTCCGTGCCCAGGGCCGTGATCCCCACGGTCGGGTCCTGCCTGCGCAGGGCGTCCGCGAGGGCGAGCGCGGGCTCGATGTGGCCGGCGGTCCCCCCACCGGCGAGTACGACATGCACCGAAATTCACCGCTCTCCGGACGAGCGCGCCGCCGAGGCACGCCGTCGCATCGTGTTCCATCTCCGAGGCCCCCGCTCGGCACCGGAGCCTCCCGCACGCTTTCTACCAAAGCGGGGTTGCCGCATCGCAAGCGCCGCCCGCGCAGCGGGCTCGTCGCGCGCGAAGGCGATCAGCAGCCCGATGGCGAACATGGTCGGCAGCAGGGCGGACCCTCCGTAGGAGAACAGCGGGAGCGGGACGCCGGCGATCGGCAGCAGGCCGAGCACCGCACCGATGTTGATCACCGCCTGGGCGGTGATCCAGGTGGTCACGCCTCCCGCGGCGTACCTCACGAAGGGGTCCTCCGTGCGTCCGGCCACGCGGATACCCGCATAGCCTAGAGCCGCGAACAGGGCGAGTACCGACAGCGTGCCCGCCAGCCCCAGTTCCTCACCGGTGACGGCGAAGATGAAGTCGGTGTGGGCTTCCGGGAGTTGGCCCCATTTTTCCACACTCGCGCCGAGCCCGGAGCCGAAGAATCCGCCGGAGGCGAGGGCGTAGATGCCGTGCACGGCCTGCCAGCAGTCGGCCGCGCCCGTCCTGGGCTCGGTGGCGCCGATGCAGGCGAGCCGGGCCATCCGGTTGTCGCTGGTCTTGATCAGGACCACGCCGATCAGGCCGGCGATCGAGAGCACCCCGGCGAACAACCGGGTCGGCGCCCCCGCGAGCCACAGCAGGCCGAACAGGATCGCTGTGAGAATGATCGCGGTTCCCATGTCGCCGCCGAGCATGATCAGCCCGAGCAGCAGGAAGGCGCCCGGCACCAGGGGCACCAGCATGTGCTTCCACTGGGTCAGCAGCTTGCGCTCCTGCTTGCGGGCGATCAGGTCCGCGCCCCAGAGGACCAGGGCCAGCTTGCCGAACTCGCTCGGCTGGATCTGGAAGGAACCGCCGAGGGAGATCCAGTTCTGGTTGCCGTTGACCGACATCCCTATCCCGGGGACCTGCACCAGGACCATCAGGAAGACGGCGGCGGCGAGGATCGGGTAGGCCAGCGCCCGGTGCAGCTTCACCGGCATGCGGGAGGCCGCGAACAGCAGTGCGCCGCCGATGAGCGCGGCGAGCGCCTGCTTGCGGAAGAAGTACGAGCCGGGCAGCGAGAGCTGGAGCGCGGTGATCTGGGAGGCCGAGTAGACCATCACCAGGCCCAGCACCGTGATCAGCACGCTGCCGCCGAGGATCAGGTAGTAGGCCGTCAGCGGGCGGTCCCAGGCTTTGCGCGCGCGGGTGACCAGCCGCCGCACGGGGTTCTCGGGCGCGGCGCGAAGGACGGCGGGACGGCGGGCCGCCCGTTGTACGGGCGGCCGGCCGGTACGGCTACCGGGCATCGGCGCCTCCACTGAACGTCGGCCGTCCCACGCGTCCCTCCCAAGATCCGCCCGGCAGGCGGCCGGGGTCAGGCTCCGAGTTCGCGGACCGCCGCCGCGAACGCGTCGCCGCGCTGGTTGTAGTTGGTGAACATGTCCATGGAGGCGCAGGCCGGGGCCAGCAGCACCGTGTCGCCGGGCCGAGCCAGCCGCTTCGCTTCCGTCACCGCCTGGAGCATCGCCCCAGTGTCGGTCCGGTCGAGGTCGACCACGGGTACTTCCGGGGCGTGTCGCGCGAGGGCCTCGCGGATCAGGGCCCGGTCGGCGCCGATCAGCACCGCGCCGCGCAGCCGCTCGGCCGACTTGGCGACCAGCTCGTCGAAGGTCGCGCCCTTCGCCAGACCGCCCGCAATCCATACGATCGGTTCATATGCCGCCAACGAGGCTTCCGCCGCGTGCGTGTTGGTCGCCTTGGAGTCGTCCACGTACGCCACCCCGTCGAGGTCGGCGACGTGCGCGATGCGGTGGGCGTCCGGGCGGAAGGCCCGCAGGCCGTCCCGCACCGCGGTGGCGGGCACCCCGAAGGCGCGCGCGAGGGCCGCCGCGGCAAGGGCGTTGGCGATGTTGTGCGGGGCCGGCGGATTGACGTCGGAGACCTCGGCCAGCTCCTGCGCGTTGCGCTGCCGGTTCTCCACGAAGGCCCGGTCTACCAGGATCCCCTCGACGACGCCGAGTTGGGAGGGGCCGGGCGTGCCCAGGGTGAACCCGACGGCCCGGCAGCCCTCTTCGACGTCGGCCCCGCGCACCAGTTCCTCGGTGGCGGCGTCGGCGGCGTTGTAGACGCAGGCGACCTGGTTGCCCTCGTAGATACGGCCCTTGTCCTGCGCGTACGCCGCCATCGAGCCGTGCCAGTCCAGGTGGTCCGGCGCGAGGTTGAGGACCGCCGCCGAGTGCGCCCGCAGGGAGGGCGCCCAGTGGAGCTGGTAGCTGGACAGCTCGACGGCGAGGACGTCGTACTCCTCCTCGCCGAGGACCGCGTCCAGCAGCGAGACGCCGATGTTGCCGACGGCGGCCGTGCGCAGCCCGGCCGCCCGCAGGATCGAGGCCAGCATCTGGGTGGTGGTGGTCTTGCCGTTGGTGCCCGTCACCGCCAGCCAGGGGGCCGCGCCGGGTCCGCGCAGCCGCCAGGCCAGCTCCACGTCGCCCCAGACCGGCACGCCGGCCGCGGCGGCCGCCAGGAACAGCGGCTTGTCGGGCTTCCAGCCGGGCGCGGTGACGATCAGCTCGGTGCCCTCGGGCAGGGAGGCTCCGTCGCCGAGGCGCACGGTGATGCCGAGCGCCTCCAGCTCCGCGGCCTGTTCGCGCGCGCGTGCGTCGTCGCCGTCGTTGACGACCGTGACGGCCGCACCGCGCGCGTGCAGCGCCTTCGCCGCCGGTACGCCCGAGACGCCGAGTCCCGCGACGGTGACGCGCTTGCCCTGGAATTCGAAGAGCTCCGAGGTGGAGGTCACTTGTCCGCTGCCCATCCCGCGTAGAAGAGGCCGAGTCCGACGATCACGCAGATGCCCTGGATGATCCAGAAGCGGACCACCACGAGGACCTCGGACCAGCCCTTGAGTTCGAAGTGGTGCTGGAGCGGTGCCATCCGGAAGACGCGCTTGCCGGTGAGCCGGAACGAGCCGACCTGGATGACGACCGACATGGTGATGAGGACGAACAGGCCGCCCATGATGGCCACCAGCAGCTCCGTGCGGGAGAGGATGGCCAGGCCCGTGAGGACACCGCCGAGCGCGAGCGAACCGGTGTCACCCATGAAGATCTTCGCCGGCGAGGTGTTCCACCACAGGAAGCCGAGGCAGGCGCCCATCAGCGCGGAGGCCACCACGGCCAGGTCCAGCGGGTCGCGCACCTCGTAGCAGGCGCCGGGGTTGGTGAGGGTCTGCGCGTTGGCACAGGACTCCTGGAACTGCCAGACCCCGATGAAGGTGTAGGCGCCGAAGACGAGGACGGAGGCGCCGGTGGCGAGACCGTCCAGACCGTCGGTCAGGTTCACGCCGTTCGACATCGCGAGGATCATGAACAGCGCCCAGACCACGAACAGCACCGGGCCGATGGACCAGCCGAAGTCGGTGATGAACGACAGCTTCGTGGACGCCGGGGTGTTGCCGCGCGCGTCGGAGAACTGGAGCGACAGCACGGCGAAGGCGATGCCGACGATCAGCTGGCCGGCCATCTTCGCCTTGGCCCGCAGGCCCAGCGAACGCCGCTTGACGATCTTGATGTAGTCGTCGAGGAAGCCGACCAGGCCCATGCCGAACATCAGGCCGAGGACCAGCAGGCCCGAGTACGTCGGGGGCTGACCGGTGATCACCTTGGACAGGAAGTACGCGGCGATCGTCGCCAGGATGAAGGCGATGCCGCCCATCGTCGGCGTACCGCGCTTGCTGGCGTGCTCGCGGGGGCCGTCGTCACGGATGTACTGGCCGTACCCCTTGCGGGCGAGCAGCTTGATCAGCAGCGGAGTGCCGATCAGCGTCAGGAAGAGGCCGATGACACCCGAGAACAGGATCTGCTTCATCATCGGGCATCAACCCCACGCCCGGTGCCGGCCTCGGCGAGCGCCTCGGCGACGCCCTCCAGCCCCACCGAACGGGACGCCTTCACGAGTACGACGTCCCCCGGGCGCAACTCGCTGCGCAACAGGTCGATCGCCGCCTGTGCGTCGGACACGTGCACCGACTCCTCACCCCACGAACCCTCGTTATATGCGCCCAGTTGCAGCCAGGAGGCCTCAACCCCCCCGACGGCGACGAGCTTGCTGACGTTGAGCCGGACGGCCAGCCGTCCGACGGCGTCGTGCTCGGCGAGCGCCTCGTCCCCCAGCTCGGCCATCTTGCCGAGCACCGCCCACGTGCGGCGCCCCTTGCCCATGGCCGCGAGCGCCCTGAGGGCGGCCCGCATGGACTCGGGGTTGGCGTTGTAGGCGTCGTTGACGATGGTCACGCCGTCAGGGCGCTCGGTGACCTCCATGCGCCAACGGGAGAGGGAGCCCGCCTCGGAGAGCGCGAGGGCGATCTCTTCCGCGGACATGCCCAGCTCATGGGCGACGGCGGCCGCGGCGAGCGCGTTCGACACGTGGTGCTCACCGTACAGGCGCATGGTCACATCGCTTGCACCGGAGGGTGTGTGAAGCCTGAACGCGGGCTGTCCGCTGTCCGTGAGTCGCACGTTCTCGGCGCGTACGTCCGCTTCGGCCGACTCTCCGAAAAGGACCACCTTCGCCTGGGTACGGGAGGCCATGGCCCGGACCAGGGGGTCGTCGGCGTTGAGGATCGCCGCGCCGCCGTCGGCCGCGGACGGCAGGGCCTCGACGAGTTCGCCCTTGGCCTGCGCGATCTGCTCGCGGCCGCCGAACTCGCCGATGTGGGCGGTGCCGACGTTGAGGACCAGACCGATCCGCGGCGGGGTCAGCCCGGCGAGGTAGCGGATGTGGCCGATGCCGCGGGCGCCCATCTCCAGCACGAGGAAGCGCGTCTCCTCGGTGGCGGACAGGGCGGTGAGCGGCAGCCCGATCTCGTTGTTGAGCGAACCGGGCGTGAAGACGGTCGGCGCCTTGCGCCGCAGCACCTGGGCGATGAGGTCCTTGGTGCTCGTCTTGCCGGCCGAGCCGGTCAGCGCGACGAGGGTCGCGCCGAGCCGGCGCACGACGTGCCGGGCGAGGGCGCCGAGAGCGGTCTGGACGTCGTCCACCACGACGGCGGGGACACCGACCGGCCGGGAGGCCAGCACGGCGACCGCGCCGGCCTCGATGACCCGCGCCGCGTAGTCGTGGCCGTCCACGCGCTCGCCGACGAAGGCGGCGAACAGGCTGCCGGGCACCACCTCACGGGAGTCCCGGACCACCGGCCCCGTCACGTGCACGGACGGATCCGGTATGTCGTGCGTCTGCCCGCCGGCGACTGCTGCGATCTCGGCGAGGGAGAGGGCGATCACAAGTTCATCCCTGGGTCTTCTGGATAGCTTCGCGGAGCACCTGGCGGTCGTCGAAGGGACGGATCACGCCGGCGATGTCCTGGCCCTGCTCGTGCCCCTTGCCCGCGACCAGCACGGTGTCGCCCGCGTGGGCGCGCCCCACGGCGGCGGCGATCGCGGCGGCCCGCTCCTCGAAGAGGACCACCTCGCCGCGCTCGTGCGCGGGCACCGAGGCCGCGCCCCGGAGCATGGTCGCGAGGATCGCGAGGGGGTCCTCGGAGCGGGGGTTGTCGGAGGTCAGTACGGCCGTGTCGGCGAGCCGGGCCACGGCGGCGCCCATCGGTGCGCGCTTGGTCTGGTCGCGGTCGCCGCCGCAGCCCAGGACGACGTGCAGCCGGCCCTTGGTGACCTTGCGCAGCGCCTTGAGCACGGATTCGACCGCGTCGGTCTTGTGGGCGTAGTCGACGACCGCCAGGTACGGCTGCCCGGCGTCGACGCGCTCCAGACGGCCCGGGACGCCCGGTACGGCGGCGATGCCGTCGGCGGCGGCCTGCGGGTCGAGGCCGGCCACGGCGAGGGCCACGATGGCGGCGAGGGTGTTCGCCACGTTGAAGGGGCCGGCCAGCGGCGACCTGGCCCGGATCCGCTCGCCGTTCGGGCCGAGCACCGTGAACGTGGAGTCCAGGGGGCCGACCTGGACGTCCTCGGCACGCCAGTCGGCGTCCGGGTGGCCCTCGGCGGAGAAGGTGACGACCGGGACGGTCGCCTCCTCGACGAGCCGGCGGCCGTACTCGTCGTCGGTGTTGACCACGCCGAGTCCGCTGCGCCGGGGGGTGAAGAGCTGCGCCTTGGCCCGGAAGTAGTCCTCCATGTCGGAGTGGAACTCCATGTGCTCCGGGCTGAGGTTGGTGAAGACGGCGATGTCGAAGACGCAGCCGTCGACCCGGCCGAGGACCAGGGCGTGGCTGGAGACCTCCATGGCGACCGCCTCGACGCCGCGCTCGCGCATGACCGCGAACAGGGCCTGGAGGTCGGTGGCTTCGGGGGTGGTGCGCTCGGACTTGATGCGCTCGTCGCCGATGCGCATCTCGACGGTGCCGATGAGCCCGGTGGCGCGGGCGGTCCGCAGGCCGCCCTCCACCAGGTAGGCGGTGGTGGTCTTGCCGGAGGTGCCGGTGATGCCGATCTGGAGCAGGCCGCGGCCCGGGTGGCCGTAGATGCCGGCCGCCAGTTCGCCCATCCGCGCGCGCGGGTCGTCCACGACCAGGACGGGCAGGCCGGTCGCGGCGGCGCGCTCGGCGCCGCTCGGGTCGGTGAGCACGGCGACCGCGCCGAGGCCGGCGGCCTGCGTCACGAAGTCGGCGCCGTGCAGCCGGGCGCCCGGCAGGGCGGCGTACAGGTCGCCGGGGCGGACGGCGCGCGAGTCGTGGGTGATCCCCGTGACCCCGGCGGAGCCGGCCGGAGCGGCGGCGCCCAGCTGATCGGCGAGTTCCGCGAGGGGTGTGGCGGAGACCTGAACCGGTCGCGGCGGCCCCGGGTATGTCACGGAAGCGCCCTTCTGGGTGGTTTGGGACTGATCAGCGTGTGGCACGGCGGTGAGCGTACCGGGCTCGGCCGCTCCGGAGCGAAGCGAGGGGTTCGCGGCCCCCTGGTTCCCGGGGTCGGGAGTGATCGTTGTCACGAGTTCGTTCCTGGTGTTTCCGTGCTGGCCAGTGGGGTGCTGGTCAGGGCTTGTACTCGACGGGCAGGTTGGCGGGCTTCGCCCCGGTCGGCGGGACCTGGAGGGTCTTCAGGGCGAACTCCATCACCTGCTTGTAGATCGGACCGCAGATCTGGCCGCCGAAGTAGTTGCCGGAGGTGGCGTTCTGGATGGCGCAGTAGACGGTGATCCGCGGCTTGTCGGCGGGCGCGAAACCGGCGAACGACGAGGTGTAGCCGCGGTAGCGGCCGGTGGCCGGATCCACACGGTTGGCCGTGCCGGTCTTGCCCGCCACCCGGTACCCGGGGATGCGGGCCTTCACGCCGGTGCCCTGTTCGTCGTCGACGACGGACTCCAGCATCCGGGCGACGTTCCTGGCCGTCTCCGCGCTGATCACCCGGGTCTGCGCGGGCTTCGGCGCGGGGGTGAACTGCCCGTCGGCGCCCTTGGTGCCGCGCACCAGGGTCGGTTCGACGCGGACGCCGCCGTTGGCGATGGTCGAGTACACCGAGGCGGCCTGCATGGCGTTGATGGAGAAGCCCTGGCCGAAAGGGATCGTGTACTGCTGCGAGGTGGACCACTTCTGCGGCGGCGCGAGGATGCCCGGGGTCTCGCCGGGGAAGCCGAGCCCGGTGTAGCCGCCGATGCCGAACCTGCGCAGGTAGGAGTGGAGGACCTTGTTGGCCTCGGCCTGGCTCCGGCCGAGTTCGCCGGTGGCCAGGATGGTGCCGATGTTGCTGGACCGGGCGAGCACGCCGTTGAGGGTGAGGTACCAGGTGCGGTGGTCGACGTCGTCCTGGAAGAGCCGGTCGCCGCGGTGCAGCCGGTTGGGGACGACGACGTGGGTGAGCGGGGTCGCGGCCTTCCGCTCCAGCACGGCCGCCATCGACATCACCTTGGCGGTCGAGCCGGGCTCGTAGGCGTCCTGGAGGGCCGGGTTGCCCATGGCCTCGCCGTCGGCCGCGGACAGGTCGTTGGGGTCGAACCCGGGCGAGTTGGCCATGGCCAGGATCTGGCCGGTGCGGGTGTCCTGGACGATGACGTAACCGCGGTCCGCCTTCGACTTGCGCACCTGCTCGCTGATCGCGTCCTGGGCGGCCCACTGGATGTCGCGGTCGATGGTCAGCTCCACGTCGGAGCCGGGCACGGCGGGCGTCTCGCTGGACCCGGCCGTGGGCACCTCGCGGCCGCCGGACTGGGCGTAGCGGAGCTGGCCGTCCTTGCCGGAGAGCTGCTTGTTCAGCTGCTGCTCGATGCCGCCGGCGCCCTGGCCGTCGGCGTTGACCCAGCCCAGCAGCCCGGCGGCGAGGGCGCCGTTGGGGTACACGCGCTGGCTGCTGGGGTCCGCGAAGACGCCGCCCAGCACGTTGACGGTGCTCTTGTCCGTCCCGGCCTTCTTGGCGAGGGCGGTCTTCAGGTCCTTGATCTGCTTCCAGACCTGCGGGGTCTGCCGGACGGCGAGCCGGGTGTAGCGGGAGTTCCTGTTCTCGGGCCGCAGTTTCGCGACGAGCGCGGCCCGGTCCTGGCCGAGGATCGGGGCGAGCAGTTCGGCCGCGCGCTCCGGTCCGTCCTGGATCTTCAGCTGCTTGGGGCCGAACATGGTCGGGTCGGCCGTGATGTCGTACGCGTCCTCGCTGACGGCGAGCGCGACACCGTTGCGGTCGGTGATCCCGCCGCGTTCGGCGGCCAGGGTGTGCACCACGTACCGGTTTCGCTCGGCCCGCGCCGCGTACGCGCTCGCCTCGACGGCCTGCACCTGGAGCAGCCGTACGACGAAGACCAGCAGCACCAGGCCGAAAGCGAGCCCGACCAGGCGCAGCCGGGGCCGGGGGCTGCCGAGCCGGAGCGGGCGCGGGGGCATGGGCCGGGTCCCGCTCGGGCGGCGGGCCGGCCGGGCACCGGGCCCGGGCTGCCGCCGGACGGCGCCCCGCGGCCGGGGAGGCTTGACGGGCCCGGGCACACGGCGGCGCGGCGCTTGCCTGTCGGACACTTCCGTCACCTGCCGGGAATCGAGGGAATCGAGGGAATGGACTGGGAGGCGGCCACCGGGACCGGTGGCCGGGCCGGACGGCACCGCCCCACGCGCGGAACCGGCCCGGCGCCGCGCCGGAAACGGCCGGCACCGCCCCCGTCACCCGGGCGGGGCGCACCCGCGCCCACACGGCGGCGCGGCGCTTGGCTGTCGGACACGTCCGTCACCTGCCGGGGGTCGGGGTGGCGGGGGACTGGGGAGCGGCGGCGGGCGGCGCGGTGGCCGCGGGCGGTTCGGTGGCCGCGGGCGGTTCCTGCGGCTGGGCCGGCAGGGCGGGCGGCGCCGCCGCGCCGGGGGCCGGGGGGACCTGGGCGGTGGACAGGTCCACCGCCGGGGTCAGCGCCCCGGGCCCGGCCGGGCCGGTGAGGACGGCGGCCTCGGGGGCCGGGCTGGGGACGCCCATGACCTTGCCGTCCGGGCCGAGGAAGGCCGGGTCGCCGCCCGGGACCATGCCCAGCTCGTGGGCGCGGCGCTGAAGGGCGTCGGGGGCCGAGTACGCGTCGATGTCCCGCTGGAGGGCCTGTTCCTGGTCGGTGAGGGCCTTCGTCCGCTTCTGCAGGTCGGCGAGTTCGAACGAGCCTTCGCTGAGCGCGGAGTTCAGCACCAGCAGCCCGATGAGACCGCCGCCGAGGAGCAGCACGACGAGCAGGACGAACGGGGTGCGGGCCGCCCGGGCCCGGCCGGCCGGGAAGAGCCGGGCGAGCCGGGCGGCCCTTCCCTTCAGCGCGGGTTTCCTGCTCACTTCTCCCCCGGTGCCTGGCGGATCGCGCTCCCCCGGTGCGCGGGGGGAACCCTCCGGCCGGTCTCGCTCACTCGACGTCCTCCCTGATGCGCTCGGCACCCCGCAGTCTGGCCGGTGCGGCGCGGCGGTTCTCGGCGATCTCTTCCTCGGTGGGAAGTTCGGCACCGCGGGTGAGCAGCTTGAGCCGCGGCTGGTAGCGCTCGGGCACGACCGGCAGGCCGGGCGGCGCCGTCGAGGTGGCACCGGCCGCGAACACCTGCTTCACGAGCCGGTCCTCCAGCGAGTGGTACGACAGGACGGCGACGCGCCCGCCGACGTCCAGGGCCCGCACGGCGGCCGGGATCGCCCGCTCCAGGACGGACAGTTCGCCGTTGACCTCGATGCGCAGCGCCTGGAAGGTGCGCTTGGCCGGGTTGCCGCCGGTGCGCTTCGCGGCCTGCGGGAGGGCGTCGCGGATGAGTTCCACGAGCCGTGCGCTGTTGTCGAACGGCTGCTTCTCCCGCTCCCGCACGATCGCCGAGACGATCCGCTTGGCCTGCTTCTCCTCGCCGTAGGCGCGCAGGATGCGCACGAGCTCGCCGGCCGGGTAGCTGTTGAGGACCTCGGCGGCGCTGATGCCGGTCGTCTGGTCCATGCGCATGTCCAGGGGCGCGTCCTGCGCGTAGGCGAAGCCGCGGCCGGCCTCGTCCAGCTGCATGGAGGAGACCCCGAGGTCGAACAGGACCCCCTGCACGCGCGCGATGCCGAGCCGGCGCAGCACGTCGGGCAGCTCGTCGTACACGGCGTGCACGAGGGTGGCGCGGTCCCCGAACGGAGCCAGCCGTTCGCCGGACAGGCGCAGCGCCTCGGTGTCCCGGTCGAGGCCGATCAGCCGCGCCTCGGGGAACCGGGCCAGCAGCGCCTCGCTGTGCCCGCCGAGGCCGAGGGTGCAGTCGACGACCACGGCTCCGGGGCCCTGGAGGGCGGGCGCCAGCAGGTCCAGGCACCGCTGGAGCATCACCGGGACGTGTCGACTCTGGCTCAAGGGGGCCTCTCAGTTCCGGCGGGCCGTACGCACCGTCGGTTCCCCCGAGCCGTACGTACGCGCCGCGCGCGCGAGGAGACGTTTCCGGGCACGTGCCGGGGTCTCCGGGGGTCTCACCAGGGGAGAGACTCGTCTCCCGCCTCCGCGTCACTTTAGTCCACCCCGTCTCCGGGTCAATCAACCGCACTGCGCGTCGCGCACCGGGACCCGGGGGAATCCCCATTCGCGGCGATCCACCCGTTCGGCGCACCTTTGGCCGCCCTGTGGGTTACCTCACAACAACCCGCGCGGGGCTTCTTTGTCCCCTCCCACAGCAGGCCGGACCAGTGCGTGACCAGTAACGTCGTCGGTATGACGACTTCTGCAGCAGCACCCACCGGCCCCGAAGACGCCATGAACCCCGGCGCCGCCGTGACGGACCGTCTCGTGGCGGCCAACCAGCGGTACGCGGAGGCGTTCACCGACCCCGGCATGGACGCCCGGCCGGTCCTGCACGTCGCCGTGGTCGCGTGCATGGACGCCCGCCTCGACCTGCACAAGGCCCTCGGCCTCCAGCTCGGCGACTGCCACACCATCCGCAACGCGGGCGGCGTGGTCACCGACGACGTGATCCGGTCCCTGACCATCAGCCAGCGCAAGCTGGGCACCCGCAGCATCGTGCTCATCCACCACACCGGGTGCGGCCTGGAGTCCCTCACCGAGGACTTCCGCACCGAGCTGGAGATGGAGATCGGGCAGCGGCCGTCGTGGGCGGTGGAGTCGTTCCGGGACGCGGACCAGGACGTGCGCCAGTCCATGCAGCGGGTGCGCACCTCGCCCTTCCTGCTGCACACCGACGACGTGCGGGGCTTCGTCTTCGACGTGCGCACCGGTCTGCTGCGCGAGATCGACCCGGCCTGACCCGGCGGGCCGGCGGCGCGGGCGGAACGGCCGTGGGACCGGCGCCGCGTGGGCAGTTGTCCACAGGCGAGTGACACGAATCGGTAACGGCGGCAAGAATGCGGGTGTGACATCACGCGGAACCTTTCCCGCGTGGTGTCCGTGTTTCGGGGTGGGCCGTTTCGCAGCATGAGCGTCGGCCCGTATTGAACGGGGCCGAGGAGGGCCGGGTGACGACCTATGACGATCGTGAGAGCCTCACTGATCTGACCGCCACGGTGGAACGCGTGCGCGGTTCGGTGGAAGGCGTGATCGAGGGCAAGCCCGAGGTCGTACGGCTCGCGCTGACCGTGCTGCTCGCCGAGGGCCACCTCTTGATCGAGGACGTCCCCGGAGTGGGCAAGACGATGCTCGCCAAGGCGCTGGCGCGGTCCATCGACTGCTCGGTGCGGCGCATCCAGTTCACTCCGGACCTGCTGCCGTCCGACATCACGGGTGTGTCGATCTGGGACCAGCAGCGCCGGGACTTCGAGTTCAAGCCGGGCGCCATCTTCGCGCAGATCGTGATCGGCGACGAGATCAACCGCGCCTCGCCCAAGACGCAGTCCGCGCTGCTGGAGTCCCTGGAGGAGCGGCAGGTCACCATCGACGGGCAGACCTACGAACTGCCCAGCCCCTTCATGGTGGTGGCGACCCAGAACCCGGTCGAGATGGAGGGCACCTACCCGCTGCCCGAGGCCCAGCGCGACCGCTTCATGGCCCGCGTCTCCGTCGGCTACCCGAGCGTGGAGGCCGAGTTGCGGATGCTCGACGTCCACGGCGGGGCCAGCCCCCTGGAGGACCTCCAGCCGGTGGCGCACGCGCACGAGATCGTGAAGCTGATCGAGGCGGTGCGCGGGGTGTACGTCGCCGAGCCGATCCGGCGGTACGCGGTCGAGCTGGTCGCCGCCACCCGCGCCCACCCCGACCTCAGGCTCGGCGCCTCGCCGCGTGCGACGCTGCACCTGCTGCGCGCGGCGAAGGCGTCGGCGGCCCTCGCCGGCCGGGACTACGCGCTGCCGGACGACGTCCAGGCGCTCGCCGTCGCCGTCCTCGCCCACCGCCTGCTGCCCACCGCCCAGGCCCAGCTCAACCGCCGTACGGCCGAACAGGTGGTGCTGGAGATCCTCCAGCGCACGCCGGTGCCCGCGGAGCCCGGCCGGCCGGGCGGCGCCGGCGGCCTCGGCCGGACCGTGCCGGCCTATCCGCAGCAGCCGCCGCGGGGCCTGTGATGAGCACCGGGGGGGCCGGGCCGGCGGAGGCCGGTCCGCGGGAGCCGGGCGGCGTCCGTACGGCCCTCGCGGGTCTGACCACCCGCGGCCGCTCCTTCCTCGCGGCCGGGATCGCCGCCGCCGTCTGCGCGTTCGTGCTGGGCCAGGGCGAACTGCTGCGCGTCGGGCTGCTGCTCGCCGTGCTGCCCCTGCTCTGCGCGACGGTGCTGTACCGCACCCGCCACCGGGTGGCCGCCAACCGCCGCCTGGCGCCCGCGCGGGTGCCGGCCGGCAGCGAGGCCCGGGTGCACCTGCGGATGGACAACGTCTCCCGGCTGCCCACCGGTCTGCTGATGCTCCAGGACCGGGTGCCCTACGTCCTCGGGCCGCGCCCCCGGTTCGTGCTGGACCGGGTGGAGCCGGGGGGCCACCGCGAGGTGTCCTACCGGGTCCGCTCCGACCTGCGGGGCAGCTATCCGCTGGGCCCGCTGCAACTGCGGCTGACGGACCCCTTCGGCCTGTGCGAACTGACCCGCTCCTTCGCGGCGTACGACACCCTGACGGTGATACCGCGCGTGGAGCCGCTGACCCCGGTCCGCTTCGGCGGCGAGGCGAGGGGGTACGGCGACGGGCGGCAGCGCTCGCCGGCCCTCGCCGGCGAGGACGACGTGCTCCCGCGCGGCTACCGCTACGGCGACGACCTGCGCCGGGTGCACTGGCGGTCCACCGCGCGCCACGGCGAGCTGATGGTGCGCCGCGAGGAGCAGCCCCGGCGCTCCCGCTGCACCGTGCTGCTGGACACCCGGGGCGGTGCCTACGAGGGCGCGGGCCCGGACTCGGCCTTCGAGTGGGCCGTCTCCGGCGCCGCCTCGGTGCTGCTGCACATGCTGGAACGCGGCTTCTCGATACGGCTGCTGACCGACACCGGCAGCGCGGTGCCCGGCGAGGGCGGCGACGGCTTCGCGGGCTCCGCCCAGGAGACGGCGGAGGCGGCCGGGCTGATGATGGACACCCTCGCGGTGATCGACCACTCCGACGGCACCGGGCTGTCCCGGGCCCACGACATGCTGCGCGGCGGCAACGAGGGGCTGCTCGTCGCCTTCCTCGGGGACCTGGACGAGGAGCAGGCCGCGACGGTCGCCGGGATGAACCGGCGCGGCAGCGCCGTCGCCTTCGTGCTGGACCCGGACACCTGGACGCGGGAGGCGGACGACGTGCCGCGGCCGGGCGACATGCACGCGCGGCGGCTGCGCCTGCTGCGCGAGGCGGGCTGGACGGCGCTGAGCGTGCCGCGCGGCGCGACGCTGGACGAGCTGTGGCGGCAGGCGGACCGGAGCCGCTCCGGGGCGGCCGCGCCGAGCGGGGAGGCCGTGGGATGAGCGGACGGGCACGACTGGCGCTGTGCGCGGCGGCGGCCACGCTGATGGCCTCCTGCGCGCTGCTGCCGCTGGTCGTCGAGCCGACCTGGCTGCTGCAACTGGTGCCGCTGGTGGCCGTGCAGACCGGGGTGGGCGCGGCGGCCCGGCGGGTGCCGCTGGGCCGGCTGCTGACCGTGGCGGTCCAGGCCCTGGTCTCCCTGGTGCTGCTGACCCTGGTGTTCGCCCGGCAGCACGCGATCGCGGGGCTGCTGCCCGGCCCGGACGGCTTCCGGTACTTCGCCGAGCTGCTCCGGCAGGGCGCGGACGACGTCAGCCGGTACGCGACACCGGCGCCGGTCACCGATGGCATCAAGCTGATGCTGATCGGCGGCGCGCTGCTGGTCGGGCTGATCGTGGACGTGGTCGCGGTGACCTTCCGCAGCGCGGCCCCGGCCGGGCTGCCGCTGCTCGCGCTGTACTCGGTGGCCGCGGGCCTGTCGGACGGCGGCGCCGCGTGGCTGTGGTTCCTGGTGGCGGCGGGCGGCTACCTGATGCTGCTGCTCGCGGAGGGCCGGGAGCGGCTGGCCCAGTGGGGCCGGGTGTTCGGCGGCGCGCCGGGTGCCCCGGGGACGGGCGCCGTGGCCCCGGTGCGCAGCGGCCGCCGGATCGGCGCGGTCGCGCTCGGCGTGGCCCTGGTGGTGCCGCTCGCCCTGCCCGCGATGCACGGCGGCCTGCTGGGCGGCGCGGGGGCCGGCGCGGGGGCGGGCACCGGCCGCGGGGGCACGATCTCGGCGGTCAACCCGCTCGTGTCGCTGCGCGACAACCTCAACGCGAACGACGACCGCGAGGTGCTGTCCCTGCGGACCAGCTCCAACGACCTCTCCGACCTGTACCTGCGGATCGTCTCCCTGGACGAGTTCGACGGCACCACCTGGACGCCGGCCCAGCGGCACGTGGTCGGTGTGCCGGACCGGCTGCCGACTCCCGCGGGCCTGGCCGCGGACGTGCGCCGCACCGAGGTGCGGACGACCGTCACGGCGGCGGACACGTACGCCCAGAACTGGCTGCCGATGCCCTACCCGCCGAGCGGTGTGCGGGTCGACGGCCGGTGGCGGTACGAACCGGTCGGGATGACCCTCGTCGGCGACCACGGCCAGTCCACGCGCGGCGAGACCTACCAGGTGACCAGCCTCTCCGTGCAGCCGACCGCCGAGCAGCTGGCCGCCGCGCCGCAACCGCCGGCCGAACTGCGCGAGGAGTACACCAGGGTGCCGTCCTCGCTGCCGAGGGTGGTGGCGCGCACAGCCGCGGAGATCACCGCGGGCGCGGACAACCACTACGAGGAGGCCGTCCGGCTCCAGGACTGGTTCGCCGTGAGCGGGGGCTTCCAGTACGACACCTCGGTGAAGGTGGGCCGCGGTTCCGAGGCCATCGCGAACTTCCTGCGGCAGAAGGAGGGCTTCTGCGTCCACTTCTCCTTCGCGATGGCGGCCATGGCCCGCACGCTCGGCATCCCGGCCCGGGTCGCGGTGGGCTTCGCGCCCGGCACCCCGCAGCCCGACGGCTCGGTCTCGGTGAACCAGAGGGACGCGCACGCCTGGCCCGAGCTGTACTTCGAGGGTGTGGGCTGGACCCGCTTCGAGCCGACGCCGACCCGCGGCAGCGCTCCGCCGTACACCCAGTCGGACACGCCCGGCACCTCGGTGCCGGACGAGGTGCTGCCGTCCAAGGGCGCGTCGTCGGCGCCGTCGGCGACCGCCTCGCCGGGCGAGAGCTGCGCGGACGGGCCGCGCAGGCTCCAGGACTGCGGCGCCCCGTCGGCGGCGGCGGCCCCGCCGCGCGACGGCGGCGGCCCGGGCCCGTGGTGGTGGCTGATCGGGCCGGGCGCCCTGGTGGTCCTGGCGGCTTTGCTGTCGCCGCTGCTGTGGCGGGCGCGGATGCGCGCGCGGCGGCTGGGCGGGCACGCCCGGACCGCCGAGGGGGCGGCCGCGCACACGCTGGCCGTCTGGCGGGAGCTGACGGACAGCGCCTGGGACCACGGCATCGTGCCGGACGAGTCCCTGACGCCGCGTAAGGCGGCCACCCGGATGGTCCGGCTGGGGCGGCTGGACCAGGCCGCCGGGGCCGCGGTGCACCGGGTGGCGGACGCGGTGGAGCAGGTGCTGTACGCGCCCCGGCCGCACCCGGCGGCGGGAGCCGCGCAGGACGCGCGCCGGGCGGTCGAGGGGCTGCGGGCCGCGGCGGGCGCGGGTGCGCGGCTGCGGGCCCGGCTGCTGCCGCGGTCCTCGGTGCAGGTGCTGTGGGCGGTGTCGGCCCGCTGGTCGGCGCTGCGGGCCCGGGCCGCGGCGGCCCGGCCGGTCCTGCGCCGGCCGTCCCGGCAGCAGGGCTGAGCGCACGCGGGAGGGGCGGCCACCGGATGGTGGCCGCCCCTCACTGCTGTCTGCGATCGTCCGCGACTGCCCGCCGGCGCCTCTCGTCGGGGGCGGCGCCGGAGCGCGGTGCGGTCAGCGGCCCTGTTCGTCCCTGCGACGCTGCCAGCGCTGCTCGATCCGGTCCATCATGGAGCGCTTCGGCCGCACCTGCCTGCGGGCGGCGCCCGGGGGCTGCTCGCCGGGCTTCGGGGCCTTGCGCCAGCCGGTGACGGCGAGCACGGCACACCCCAGCATGACGAGGAAGCCCACCACACTGACCCAGATCTGCTGCATGACCATTCCGGTCATGAGGAGCGCGATACCGATGAGGAAGCCCGCGACCGCCTGGTAGACCCGCCGCCGGGTGTACGTCCGCAGCCCGTTTCCCTCAAGCGCCGACGCGAACTTGGGATCTTCGGCGTACAGCGCTCGCTCCATCTGCTCGAGCATGCGCTGCTCGTGCTCCGAGAGCGGCACGGAGTCCTCCTCATCGTGCAGTCGCCGGGGCGACCCGGGGGGTCCCTTCAGGATAGGCAGGGAATCGCCCCCGTGAAACCCGCCCCTCTGCGCCAACCGGCCAACCGGAGTCCGCCATGGACAGCCGGCTCGCTGAGGCTTCCATTCCCCGGCGGCCGGCCCGTCATGCCGGACGGTGTACCTCGATCATACGGCGCAAACCCCTCGTCCGGGGGGCTTGTGGCGTACTCCATGTGCCGCCAAGGTGCTGATCAGCGGCGTGTCCCGGTGCCGCGTCAGGACCCGGCGGCCTGCTCCGTCTCGCCCAGCACGTGGAGCTGGGTGGCGACGGAGTGGAACGCGGGCAGTTCGGCGGCCGCGGCCTCCAGCCTCAGCAGCGCGTCCACGGCCCCGGGCTCGGTGTCCACCAGGACGCCGGGCACGAGGTCGGCGAAGACGCGCACGCCGTGCACCGCGCCGACCCGCAGGCCCGCGTTCTCGACCAGCGCGGTGAGCTGCTCGGCGGTGAACCGGCGGGGCATCGGGTCACCGGTGCCCCAGCGGCCGTCGGGGTCCTGGAGCGCCTGGTGCGCCTCGGTGAAGTGGCCGGCGAGGGCGCGGGCGAGCACGGCACCGCCGAGGCCGGCGGCGAGCAGGCTGAGGACGCCCTCGGCGCGCAGCGCGGCGACGGCGTTGCGGACGCCCTCGGCCGGGTCGTCCACGTACTCCAGGACGCCGTGGCACAGGACGGCGTCGTAGCCGCCGCGCTCGACCACGTCGAACAGGCCGTGCGCGTCGCCCTGGACGCCCTGGACCCGGTCCGCGACGCCGGCCTCGGCGGCCCGGCGCTCCAGCGCGAACAGCGCGTTGGGGCTGGGGTCGACGACGGTGACGCGGTGGCCGAGGCGGGCGACGGGCACGGCGAAGTTGCCGCTGCCGCCCCCGGTGTCGAGGACGTCCAGCGAGTTCCGGCCCGTGGCCTTGGCCCGGCGGTCGAGGGCGTCCTGCAGGACCTCCCAGACCACGGCGGTACGGAGGGAGGCGCGGGGGCGCGACGGGTCCGACACGGCAGTTGACTCCTCGGCGGGACTGGCGGGTTTCAGGCCTCTCCACCCTATTGCCTCCGGTGCCGTCCCAGGTCATCGCGCCGCTGGTGCGGCGGGCGGCGGCAGCCGCGGCCACCGTCGGCCGGCGTCAGCCGGTGTCCGGGAAGCCGCCGCGCCGCGCCGCCGGCCGGGGCTCCGGGCCGTCGGGCGCCCCGGTGTCCCGGCGGGGCCGCGGCAGGACCGGCTGGAGGACCAGCATCCGCTCCACGAGGCGCAGGAACATCGCCACGTCGCGGATCAGGTCGTCGGCGTCCCGCGCGCCGACCGCGCCCCGGATGCCCGCCTCGGCGCGGGCCCGGCGCGCGGCGCCCGAGGCGAACAGGGCGCTCCACTCGGTCAGCTCGGGGGCCGTCTCGGGCAGCACCTCCCAGGCGCTGCGGATGCGGGCCCGGCGGCGCGGTGTGGCCTCCGGGCGGCCGCGGGCGGCGAGCACGGCGGCGGCGGTGCGCAGGGCGGCGAGGTGGGCCGTCGCGTAGCGTTCGTTCGGCGTGTCCAGGACGGCGGCCTCCTCCAGTCCGGCGCGGGCCTGGGCGAGCAGGTCGAGGGCGGCGGGCGGGGCCGTGGCCCGGCGGAGCACGGGGTGCACGTCGCTCGCCGGGCCGGTCAGTGAGGGGGCAGGGCCGGTGGCGCGGCGCCGGTGGGAGGCGGCTGCGGACGAGTGGGCCATGACGAACCTCCTGTCGTCTGGGTGACGGCACGCATGCCGTATGTGCCCATCGTGCGGTATGCCACTGACAATCCGTTCCGACCTGGTCCTTTGTTTCGCTCGGACGTTCGGGTCCGCCGCTCGGTCCCGCTCTCCGGGCAGGCCGACGCGACGGCGGCCGGCGCGGGCCGGGCCCGTGATTCCGGGCGAAGCACCCGCACGCGCGCATACCTGTGAGAATCGGGGCCATGGAACGCAGCAGCGCCAGGCCGGGCGCCGGCACGCGCCGGGAGGCCACCCGGCAGAAGCTCTACGAGGCGGCCGTCACGCTCATCGCCGAGCAGGGCTTCTCCGCGACCACGGTCGACGAGATCGCCGAGCGGGCCGGGGTCGCGAAGGGCACGGTGTACTACAACTTCGCGAGCAAGTCCGTCCTCTTCGAGGAGCTGCTGCGGCACGGCGTCGGGCTGCTCACCGCCTCGCTGGAGGAGGCGGCCGGGAGCACGGCGCGCGCGGGCGGCGGCAAGGTGGACGCGCTGGACGCGATGATCCGCGCGGGCCTGGTCTTCATCGACCGCTACCCGGCGTTCACCCAGCTCTACGTCGCCGAGCTGTGGCGCACCAACCGGGCCTGGCGGTCCACGCTGACGGTGGTGCGCCGGCAGGCCGTGGCGGTGGTGGAGAGGGTGCTGCGCGAGGGCGTGGCGGCCGGCGAGTTCAGCGACGAGATCGACGTCCCGCTGACGGCGGCGGCCCTGGTCGGCATGGTCCTGGTGGCCGCGCTGGACTGGAAGTCCTTCCAGCCGGAGCGCTCCCTGGACGACGTCCACGCGGCCCTGTCCCGGCTGCTCCAGGGGCGGGTCGGCGGCCCCGGGTGAGCCGGGTGCCCCGGCGGGCCGGGAACGCACGGGCGGGCGCCGGTCCGTCCCCCGGACCGGCGCCCGCCCGTTCCCCCGTTTCCCCCGTGCCCCCTCTTTCCGCCGTCCCCGTACCGCTGCCGGTACGGGTCCCCCGTGCGGACCCCCGTGGTGGTCTTCCGCGAGGCCCCCGTGTCCCGCTCCCCCCGACGGACCGGCGGAAGGAGCGGCCGGCGGGCGGGACCCGTTCCGCCGCCCCGTGCCGACGGTGCCGGGCCGCGCCCCCTGCCGTGCCCCCACTCTCCCGTCCCGGCGCCCGCCGCCCCATCCGCGCGCATACTCATCCGGACGACTGAGTACCTGTACTCAGCCGTCCGCGTCCGGACCCATGACCACGGGCCCGCCGGCTGGCTACCATCGCGTCCGTGTCCGTGCTACCCCTCGTCTTCACCAGCGGCTGGGCCAGCGGCATCAACGCCTACGCCGTGGTGCTGCTGCTCGGCCTCTTCGGCGCGACCGGGCTCTCCGACGACGTCCCGCAGACGCTCCAGCGCCCCGAGGTGCTGATCGCCGCGGCCGTGCTGTTCCTGTGCGAGGCCGTCGCCGACAAGGTCCCGTACGTCGACTCCCTGTGGGACTCGGTGCACACCGTGGTCCGCCCGCTCGCCGGTGCCTGGGTCGGCACGCTGCTCGCCGGGCAGAGCGGCTCCCTCTCCGACGTCGCGGCCGGCCTGCTCGGCGGTTCGACCGCGCTGGCCAGCCACGGTGTCAAGGCCGGGACGCGGATGGCCGTGAACGCCTCCCCCGAGCCGTTCAGCAACGTCGTGCTGAGCATCGCCGAGGACCTCGGGGTGGCCGGCGTCGTGTCGTTCGCGATGTTCCACCCGCGGGCGGCGGCGGTCGTCGCGGCCGTCCTGCTGGCGGGCGGACTGCTGGCCGTGCTCTTCCTCGTCTCGCGCATCCGGCGCTTCCTGCGCCGCCGCGCCCGGCGGCGCGAGGAGCGGCGGCCGGCCTCCCGCACTCCCTGACCTGCGCCGCCGCCCGGGGACCGGAGGGTGACCGGCGGTCGGTAGAGTCGCGGGCATGGCACGGATTGCGGTGATCGGCGCCGGGATGGGCGCGATGGCGGCTGCGGCCCGGCTGGCCGTCGCGGGCCACCGGGTGGTGGTGTACGAGCGTACGGAGACCTACGGCGGCGCGGTGCGCCGGTTCGAGCGGGACGGGTTCCGCTTCGACACGGGCCCGGGGCTGCTGACACTGCCCGCCGTGTACCGCGATCTGTTCCTCAAGACCGGCAGGAAGCCGCTGGAGGACCGCGTCGAGCTGGTCCAGGTCGATCCGTCGGCGCGGCACGTCTTCGCGGACGGCGGCGAGGTGTCCCTGCCGAACGCCTCGCGCGCGGGTGTCGTCGCGGCCCTGGACGAGGCGCTGGGCGCGGGGACCGGCGGGCGCTGGGGCGACTTCCTGGTACGGGCGCGCGAGGCGTGGGACCGCACGCGGCGGCCGCTGCTGGAGGAGCCGCTGTGGCCCGACTGGCGGGTGCTGGCCGGCAAGGAGCCCTACCCGTCGGTCCCGCACAAGCGGCTGCTGCGCACCCGGCGCGCCACGACGCTGGCCGAGGTCGGCTCCTGGGAGCTGCGGGACGAGCGCCTGCGGGCCCTCCTGATGAGCCACGCCCTCGCGTACGGCCTCGCCCCCTGGACCGCCCCGGCCGGCGCGGCCGTACTGCCGTACATGGAGCACGCCTTCGGCACCTGGTACGTGCGCGGCGGCATCCGCGAGCTGGCCCGCGCGGTGTACGAGCGGTGCCTGGAGCGGCGGGTGGAGTTCGCCTTCGGCGCCGAGGTCGTGCGGATCGCGGCGCAGGACGGCCGGGCCGCGGGGGTGGAGACGGCCGACGGCGGCTTCGCCGGGGCGGACCACGTGGTGGCGGACCTGCACCCGGCGCGGCTGCGCGCCCTGACGGACCGTCCGCTGGACGGCGAGGACGACGTGCGGGCCGACACGGACGCCGCGCCGACCGCCCGGTTCACCCTGCTCCTCGCCCTGCGCGGCGCGCGGGAGCCCGGGGCCGCGCACCGCACGGTCGTCCATCCGGCGGCCCCGGAGTCCGAGTGGGACTTCCTGGCCTCGCCGGGCGGCGACCTGCCCCCGCAGCCCACGGTGACGGTCCTGCGCCCCGGCGACCCGGCGCTGCGGCCCGACGACGGGCACGAGTCGGTGGTGCTGTCGGCGGCGGTGCCCACGGCGGCCGCCTGGGACGACGCGGCCACGGCGCGGCGGTACACGGACCTGCTCCTGCACGCCGCGGAGCGCGCGGTGCCCGGCCTGCGCGAGCGCCTGCTGTGGCACGAGGTGCGCGCGCCCGGCCAGGTCGAGGAGGAGACGGGGGCCCGCCTCGGGGCGGTGCCGGCCCCGTCGCTCGCCGCCGGTCAGGGACGTTTCCTGCACCCGGCGAACACCACCCGGCTGCCCGGCCTGTACCGGGCGGGCGGCTGGGCCCACCCGGGCGGCGGCCTCGCGCACGCCGGCATGTCGGGCGCGCTGGTGGCCGGGCTGATCGTGGAGGGATCCGGGTTCCGCGGCTCGCAGTGAGCGGGCGGTGCTCGGAAGCGGCGCGGTGAGCGGGCGGTCCTCAGAAGCGGTACTGCTCGTCGTACCCGAGGCCGGGCTGCGGCTGCTGCCCGCCGGGCTGCTGCGGGTACGGGTGCTCCTGCGGGAGGTCGCCGCCGTAGGACTCGTCGGTGCGCTGCTGCGGCACCCACACCCCGCCGGGCGGGGTGTCGCCGTAACCGGCCGCCGCGTACGGGTCCTGGGGGTGCCCGGACTGTCCGTACCGCTGGTCGTAGCCCTGCTCGTAGGAGGCGTAGGGCTGGCTGCCGATGTACGGGTCGGAGTAGTTGGCGTAGCCCTGCCGGCCCGCCTCCTCGTAGCCGTAGCCCTGCTGGGCGTAGCCGGGGTGGTCGTAGGCGTAGTCCTGCCGGGCGGTGTCCGGGGCGGCCCGGTCGTCGCCGTACACGCCGTAGCCGCCGGTGTCCTCGGGGAAGGGCTGCGGCTCGTGGACGGGGCCGCCCGGCTCGGCCGCGCGGGCGGCGGGCGGGGTGAAGACGTCGTCGTGGTCGTCGTCGAAGTCGCCGTACGCCCGGCCGTGGCCGTCCGTGCCGTGGGCCTCGTCGTGGCCCGTCTCCCGGCCCGGGTCGTGGTCCGCGTCGTGGCCCGGCGACGGGACCGCGCCGGCGGTCGCGGCGAACGCGGGGCCGTCCGGCTCCTGCCGGTCCGCCCGGCCGCGGCGGCGCTTGCGGGCGGGCGGCGCGGCCCCGTCGCCGGGCCGCTTGACCGCCCAGCCGGCGGCGAAGCCGCGGCGGAACGACAGCGTCACGTAGGTCTGGCCGACCGCGAACGCGATCGCGCCGAGCCCGATCACGATGACGGAGGGCAGCAGCACGCCGACGACCACGCCGACGAAACCGCCGAAGGCCAGCAGCCGCCAGCGCAGCCTCGCCTTGTACTGCAGCAGCACTTCGCCCAGCAACCACAGCGCGACGACGCCGAACGCGATGTAGAGGACCGCCCAGCCCATGTACGCCCCTCTCCCAGTGACCGCTACGCAGTGTGTCGTACTGCCGTGCGGCCGGTCTAGGCCCGCGGGGGGTGGTGCAGGCCCAGGTTCTCGTAGATTTCCAGGGTCGCCGTGGAGTTGTTGAGCGTGATGAAGTGCAGTCCGGGCACTCCCTCGGACAGCAGCCGCGCGCAGAACTCCGTGGCGAACTCGATACCGATGGAGCGTACCGTCGCCGGATCGTCCTTCGCTGCGAGGATCCGCTCTTTCAGGGCGTCCGGGAACCGGGCGTTGCTGAGTTTGGGCAGCCGTTCCAGCATCTTCACGCTCGTGACCGGCAGGATCTCCGGGATGACCGGCGTCTCGCAGCCCGCGGCCGCCACCCGGTCGCGCAGCCGCAGGTACGACTCCGGCTGGAAGAACATCTGTGTGATGGCGTAGTCGGCGCCCGCCCGGCACTTGTCCACGAAGTGCGCGACGTCGGTGTCCCAGTCCGCGGAGCGCGGGTGCATCTCCGGGAACGCGGCGACGCCCACGCAGAAGTCGCCGGACTCCTTGATGAGCCGGACGAGTTCGGCCGCGTAGGCCAGGCCCCGGGGATGCGCCACCCACGGTCCCATGGGGTCGCCGGGCGGGTCGCCGCGCACGGCGAGCATGTTGCGGATGCCGGCGTCCGCGTACTGGCCGATGATGTTCCGCAGCTCGGCGATGGAGTGGTCGACCGCGGTGAGGTGGGCGACCGGCGTCAGCGTGGTGTCCGCGACGATCTGCTGGGTCTCCTTGACCGTGCCCGCGCGGGTGGAGCCGCCGGCGCCGTAGGTCACGGAGACGAAGTCGGGGGCGACCGCCTCGACCCGCCGGAGCGCGCTCCACAGGTTCCGCTCCCCCTTGGGGGTCTTCGGCGCCGAGAACTCGAAGGAGTACGTCGTCTTGCCGGTCGCGAGGATGTCGCGCACGGTGCGCGCGCGATCGGTCCTGGTGGATGCGGTTCCGTGGGCCATACCCGCAGGTTAGCCAGGGGTGACCGGTCGCCCAACCACGCGTGGGGGATTTGCCGGGATTGCCCGCTTCCTGTCCACCCCTTGGACACAACCGGACACCCGGGTACCGGACCGCGGCCCGGCCCGGCCCCGGCGGCGCCGTCGTCAGTCCTGCCGCAGCCGCTTCGCGAACTCCGCCGCCGCCGCGCCCGGGTCGTCGGCCTCGGTGATCGCGCGGACCACGACCACCCTGCGGGCACCGGCCGCCAGCACCTGGTCCAGGTTGCCGAGGTCGATGCCGCCGATGGCGAACCAGGGGCGGTCGGTGCCGAGGGCCGCCGTGTGGCGGACCAGGCCGAGACCGGGGGCGGGCCGGCCGGGCTTGGTGGGCGTGGGCCAGCAGGGGCCGGTGCAGAAGTAGTCGACGCCGTGCTGGACGGCGGCCGCGGCGGCCTCCGCCTCGCTGTGCGTGGAGCGGCCGATCAGCACCCCGTCGCCGAGGATCGCCCGGGCGGCCGGGACCGGCAGGTCGCCCTGGCCGAGGTGCAGCACACCGGCGCGGGCGGCGTGGGCGACGTCGGCCCGGTCGTTGACGGCGAGCAGCCTGCCGTGCCGGGCGCAGGCGTCGGCGAACACCCGCAGGGCCTCCAGCTCCTCGGCGGCCTCCATGCCCTTGTCGCGCAGCTGCACGATGTCGACCCCGCCGGCCAGCACCGCGTCCAGGAACTCGGGCAGGTCTCCCTGGCGCCGGCGGGCGTCGGTGCAGAGGTACAGGCGGGCGCCGTCGAGTGCGGCGCGGGCGGTGTCGGACATGCTGGGTCCCCCCGTGGTCGGTGTCCCTGGCGGTTCTCGGCGGTGGGGGGGGGGGGGGGGGGCCCCCCCCCCCCCCCCCCCCCCCCCCCCCGCCGCCCGCCCCCCCCCCCGGCCCCCCCCCGCCCCCCCCGCCCCCCCGGGGGCCCCCCGCCCCCCCCCGCCGGGGGCCCCGCGGC
>NZ_JBVHNF010000017.1:61294-204918 GCF_055558055.1 Streptomyces sp. NPDC025833 | reverse complement strand
CAAGCCATCGCCACCATCCGCGAAGACCAACCCGGCGACCAACGCATCACCGCCTACCTCACCCCCACCACCGCCGACACCACCGCCGCCCACGCACAAGCAGCCGCCACCCTGCCCGACTACATGCTCCCCACCGCCTACGTCACCCTCGACACACTCCCCCTCACCCCCAACGGCAAGCTCGACACCACCGCCCTGCCCGCACCCGCACACACCACCAACACCACCGGCCGGACCCCACGCACCGCGACCGAAGAAATCCTCACCGGGATCTTCGCCGACGCCCTCGGCATCCACCACGTCACCATCGACGACAACTTCTTCGACCTCGGCGGACACTCCCTCCTCGCCACCCGTCTCACCAGCCGCATCCGCGGCACGCTCGGCGCCCAACTCACCGTCCGCGACCTGTTCGAGGCACCGACCGTCGCCGGAGTCGCGGCACGCCTCCGGACGACCGGGGCCCGGCACCTCGCGCCCGGCCGGATGCCACGGCCGGAGCGGCTGCCGCTCTCCCCCGCCCAGCGGCGCCTGTGGTTCCTGCACCAGTTGGAGGGGCCCAGCGCCACCTACAACGTCCCGCTGCGCCTCCGGCTGACGGGCGCGCTGGACACCGCCGCCCTGCGTGCCGCGTTGCGGGATCTGGTCCAGCGGCACGAGACCCTGCGGACCGTGTTCGCCGAGGTGGACGGGACGCCGTACCAGCGGATCGTCCCGGCGGAGGAGGCCCGGCCGGTCGTCGACACCGTGCCCACCACCCCGGACCGGCTCGACGACGACGTGGCCGCCGCGGCCAGGTACGGCTTCGACCTGACGACGGAACTCCCCCTTCGGGCCACGCTGTTCGAGCTCGGGCCGGACGAGCACGTGCTGCTGCTCCTGGTGCACCACATCGCGAGCGACGGCCTGTCGACGGGGCCGCTCGCCCACGACCTGTCGGTGGCCTACGCGGCGCGCCGCGCGGGCCGGGCCCCGGCGTGGGAGCCGCTGCCCCTCCAGTACGCCGACTACACGCTGTGGCAGCGCGAGGTGCTCGGCGAGGAGAGCGACCCGGAAAGCGTCATCTCCCGGCAGATCGAGCACTGGCGCACCACCCTGGCCGGCCTGCCCGAACAGCTCCAGCTCCCCACCGACCGGCCCCGGCCGGCCATCGCCGCACACCACGGCGCCACCGTCCCCCTCACCCTCGACGCCGGCCTCCACCACGACATCGTCCGCCTGGCCCGCGAACACCAGGTCACCGTCTTCATGGTCCTGCACGCCGCCCTGACCACCCTCCTCACCCGACTCGGCGCCGGCACCGACCTGCCCATCGGCACCCCCGTCGCCGGACGCACCGACGACACCCTCGACGACCTCGTCGGCTTCTTCGTCAACACCCTCGTCCTGCGCACCGACACCTCCGGCGACCCCACCTTCACCCAACTCCTCGCCCGCGTCCGCGACACCGACCTCGCCGCCTACGCCCACCAGGACGTCCCCTTCGAACGCCTCGTGGAAATCGTCAACCCCACCCGCTCCCTCGCCCACCACCCCCTCTTCCAGGTGGTCCTGGGGCTCGAGGAGGCGTCCGAGGGGGGTCTCGTGATGCCCGGCCTGGTCGTCGAGGGCGCCGGAGTGGAGACGGGGGCGGCGAAGGTCGACCTCGCGGTGAACTTCCAGGAGACCTTCGACGGGACGGGCACGGCGGCCGGTATCCGGGGGGCGGTGGAGTTCGCGACGGACCTCTTCGACACGGAGACCGCGGTCGCCCTCGCGGAGCGCCTCGAACGCGTCCTGCGCGCCGCCGCCGGCGAGCCCTCACTCCCGCTCAGCCGGCTCGACGTCCTCTCCCCCGGTGAGCGGCACGAGATCCTGCGGCACTGGAACGACACCGCCCGTGAGGTCCCGCAGGCCACCTTCCCGGAGCTGTTCGAGGCGCAGGTCTCACGGACGCCGGGGGCGGTCGCCGTCGAACACGGAGACGTCTCGCTCACCTACGCGGAGCTGAACACCCGCGCCAACCAACTCGCCCACGACCTCATCACCCGGGGCATCGGACCCGAACAGTACGTCGCCCTCGCCCTGCCCCGCTCCACCGACCTCGTCACCGCCATCCTCGCCACCCTCAAAACCGGCGCCGCCTACCTCCCCATCGACCCCGACTACCCCACCGACCGCATCACCTACATGCTCCACGACGCCCACCCCGCACTCCTCATCACCACCACCCACCTCACCCCCACCCTCCCCACCACAACCACCCCCACCCTCACCCTCGACACCCACCCCCACCACCACCAACCCACCCACAACCCCACCACCCCACCCCACCCCCACCACCCCGCCTACCTCATCTACACCTCCGGCTCCACCGGCCGCCCCAAAGCCGTCGTCGTCTCCCACCGGGGGCTGGCGAACCTCTCGGAGCACCAGCGGGTGCGGCTGGGCGCGGGGCCGGGGTGCCGGGTCTCGCAGCTGGTCTCGCCGAGCTTCGACGCGTCGGTGGCCGAGCTGTGCATGGGGCTGCTGACCGGGGCCTGCCTGGTGCTGCCGGACGGGCCGCTGGTCGGTGAGGAGCTGGGCGACTTCCTGGCCGACCGGGCGATCTCGCACGCGCACCTCCCGCCGGCGCTGCTGGCCGGGGTGCCGTTCCGTCCGCTGCCCGCGCTGCGCGCGCTGATGGTGGGCGCGGAGGCGTGCCCGCCGGACGTGCGGGCGTTCTGGTCGGCGGGGCGGCTGATGGTGAACGCCTACGGCCCGACCGAGGCGACCGTGGACACCTGCTTCGCGGTCTGCGGCCCGGAGCTGGGTCCGGGCCCTGCGCCGATCGGCCGCCCGGTCTTCAACACGCGGGTGTACGTGCTGGACGAGGCGCTGCAACCGGTGGCGGTGGGTGTCCCCGGTGAGCTGTACATCTCGGGTCCGGGTCTGGCGCGGGGGTATCTGGGCCGCCCGGACCTGACCGCGAGCCGGTTCGTCGCCGACCCCTTCACCCCCGGCACCCGCATGTACCGCACCGGCGACCTCGCCACCTGGCACCGCGACGGACAACTCCACTACCTCGGCCGCACCGACCACCAGATCAAACTCCGCGGCCACCGCATCGAACTCGGCGAGATCGAGAACGTCCTCACCACCCACCCCCACATCACCCGCACCGCCGCCATCGTCAGAGAAGACCGACCCGGCGACCAACGCATCGTCGCCTACGTCGTCCCCACCGACACCACCACCGGAGCGGACGGGGACGGGTTCGACACCGCCGGTCTGCGGGCCCTGGCGGCGGCCGAGCTGCCCGAGTACATGGTGCCGTCGGCGTTCGTCGTGCTGGACCGGCTGCCGCTCACCCCGAACGGGAAGCTGGACCGGCGGGCGCTGCCCGCGCCGCGGACCGACGGGGCGGACGGCGGCAGGGGCCCGCGCGACGCCCGCGAGGAGGTGCTGTGCGGCCTGTTCGCCGACGTCCTCGGCGTCGAACGGGTCGGCATCGACGACAACTTCTTCGACCTCGGCGGGCACTCGCTGCTCGCGACCCGGCTGGCCGGCCGCATCCGGGCCGCCTTCCCCGTGCGGCTCAGCCTGCGCGACCTGTTCGGGATGCCCACGGTGGCGGAGGTGTCCGCCTGGCTCGACGGCGGCGCCGGTGCCGCGGCGGCGGACGGCGCGGACCGGGGTCTGGAGCCGCTGCTGCGGCTGCGCGCCACGGGGGACGGTGTCCCGCTGTTCTGCGTGCACCCGTCGGTTCCGCTGAGCTGGTGCTACACCGGGCTCGCGGGCGAACTGGACCCCGTGTGGCCGCTGTTCGGGCTGCAGAGTCCGGGCCTCACGGACGACGCCCCGCTCCCGGCCGGGCTGGACGCGCTGATCGAGGACTACGCGACCCGCGTCCAGGAGGCCTGGCCGTCCGGTCCGTACCGGCTGCTGGGCTACTCGCTGGGCGGCACCCTCGCGCACGCCATCGCCACCCGGCTGCAGGACCGGGGCGAGGAGGTCGAGCTGCTCGCCGTGCTCGACGCCTACCCGGGCGTGGAGGCGGGGGCGGCCCCGCTCGACGAGGAGCAGGTCCTCGCACGGCTGTCCGCGGACCTGGTCCAGGACGCCACGGGCGTGCCGGGCGCCCCGCGTGCGGCCGGTGCCGTACCCGTCGTGCCGGACGACCTCGCGGGGCGGCGCGCGGCGGTGCTCGCCTCGCTGCGGGAGGGCTTCCCGGAGGGCTTCACCGAGGCGCGGCTGTCCCGGATGCTCGACGTGATGGTGCACGCGGTCGCGGCCGGCAGCCGGCGGGAGCCCTCGCCGTTCAAGGGCGACCTGCTGCTGTTCACGTCGACGGAGGGCCGCGCGGAGCCCGGGGCCATGGCCGGCGCCTGGCGGACCGTGGTGACCGGGGCGGTGGAGAGTCACCATGTGGCCTGCACGCACGACGAGTTGCTCGGCGGCCATCCGCTCCGGGAGGTGACCGGGGTGCTCGGCGGGCGGCTGCGGGTGCTGGACGCCGGGCCGCGGTCCGGGGCCGGTGGCCGTCGATAACGAAACGGAAGCCCGCCCTCGTACGGTCTCTGCCACCTGTCGAACACCTATCCAGAGAGCGTGACGATGGCTGGGAAGTACCTCTCCTCGATACCCGAGATCCACCGCCGCAGGCTGCTGGGGCTGGGGGCGGCGCTGACCGCCCCCGCCGTGCTCGGCCTCGGCGCGCCCCGCGCGGCGGCCGCGGCCCCGTCCCCGGCCGGACCGGGGTCCGGCCGGTCCGCGGGCGGGGGCGGGGGCGGGGGCGGCGGGCTGGAGGAGCTGAGCCTGACCGAGCTGCGCGACCGGCTGGCGTCGGGGAAGCTCACGTCGGTGGAGCTCACCACCTTCTACCTGAACCGGATCGCGGAGCTGAACCACGAGGGGCCGGGGCTGCACGCGGTCATCGAGACCAACCCGGACGCGCTGCGGCTCGCCGCCCAGCGGGACGCCGAGCGGCGGGCCGGGAAGGCCCGGGGGGTGCTGCACGGGATACCGCTGCTGGTCAAGGACAACCTCGCCACGGCGGACCGGATGCACTCCACCAACGGGATGCGGGCGCTGCTGGGCGCCCGGCCGGCGAAGGACGCGACGGCGGTGGCGCGGCTGCGCGCGGCCGGGGCGATCCCGCTGGCCAAGGGGAACCTGACCTCGCTCGTCAGCGCCTCCGGCGGGTACAGCCAGCGGGGCGGTCAGACCCGCAACCCGTACAAGCTGGACCGCTCGCCCAACGGCTCCAGCGCGGGTCCCGCGGCGGCGACCGCGGCCGGCCTGTGCGCGGCGGCGATCGGCACCGAGACCATCGGGTCGATCCTCGGCCCGTCGGGGTGCAACGGCATCGTGGGCATCCGGCCGACGACGGGCCTCACCAGCCGTTCGGGGATGTTCCCGGGCGCCCGCAGCTTCGACACCGTGGGCCCGCTGTGCCGCACGGTCGGGGACGCGGCGCTGCTGCTCGGGGTGCTGACCGGGGTGGACCCGGCGGACCCCGCGACGGCGGACAGCGCGGGCCGCTTCCACCGCGACTACACGCCGTACCTGAGGCCGGGCGGGCTGCGCGGGGCCCGGATCGGCCTGCCCCGGGAGGTCTTCACCGGGTACAGCGCGCACGCGGACGCGGTGGCGGAGCAGGCCGTCAAGGTGCTGGAGGAGGCGGGCGCGGTCGTCGTCGACAACGCCGACATCCCCACCGCCGAGCAGCTCACGACGGACCTGGACGCGGCGTTCCTGGTGCAGATCACGGAGATGAAGCACGACATCGAGGAGTACCTGGCGCGCACGCCGGGCGACCACCCGCGCAGTCTCGCCGCGCTGATCGCGTACAACGAGGCGCACGCCGGCACGGAGCTGGAGTACTTCGACCAGGACGTCCTGCACGTGCTGGCCGGCTTCCCCGGCAGGCCGACGGACCCGGAGTACAAGGAGGCGGTGGCCACCGTGCGCCGGGTCGCCCGCGACGAGGGGGTCGACGCGGCGCTGCGGAAGGACCGGCTGGACGCCCTGATGATGCCGACCGGTGCCCCCGCGTGGAAGACGGACCTGGTCAACGGGGACCCGGCCATCATGGGCAGCGCGATCGCCGTGGGCTACGCGGGCTACCCGGCGATCAGCGTCCCGGCCGGCTACGTGCACGGCCTCCCGGTGGGCGTCACGTTCGCGGGCACGGCCTGGAGCGAGCCGCGGCTGATCCGGTTCGCGAGCGCCTTCGAACGGGCCCACCCGGTGTGGCGGGCGCCGTCGTTCACCCCGGCGATCCCTGGTCTGTGAGCCGCGATGGTGGGGTTTTCCCCCAGTGATTTACGGCGTGTGGGTGGCTCGTGCGGGCACCTGGCGCCGCCCTAGGGTCGCTGGTGCCGGCACGTTCCGCCCTCCTACCGGCGGGGCGGGCCGGCCCACGCCCCCCCGCGAAGGAGAGGACCTCCCATGTTTCGTCGTTCCCGGCAGCCGCACCCCGAGGGAGGGGGGCGGGCCGAGGCCGGCCCCGTGCCGGGCCGCGGGCGGGGGGCCTGGGCCGGTGACGGCCCGGGCGGCGCGGCGGTGACGCTGCGGGACGTGCACCGGCGCTACGGCCGGGGCGGTACTGCGGTGCACGCCCTGCGCGGTGTCAGCGTCGCGCTGCCGAAGGGCAGTTTCACCGCGGTGATGGGGCCGTCCGGGTCCGGCAAGAGCACCTTCCTGCAGTGCGCGGCGGGTCTGGACCGGCCCAACTCCGGGTCGGTGCTGCTCGGCGACACGGAGCTGACGAAGATGCGGGAGAACAAGCTCAGCGACATCCGGCTGAACCGGCTCGGCTTCGTGTTCCAGCAGTTCAACCTGATGCCCGCGCTGAACGTGCACCAGAACGTGGAGCTGCCGCTCAAGCTCGCGGGCCGCCCGGTGGACCGGTCCCGCACCGAGCAGATCCTGGCCCGGGTGGGGCTGCCCGACCGGGGCCGGCACCGGCCGGGCGAGCTGTCGGGCGGTCAGCAGCAGCGTGTGGCCATCGCCCGCGCGCTGATCACCGACCCTGACGTGATCTTCGCGGACGAGCCCACCGGGGCCCTGGACACCGGTACCGCGGCCGAGGTCCTCGCGCTGCTGCGGGAGGCGGTCGACGGCCTGGGCGCGACCGTGGTGATGGTGACGCACGAGCCGAACGCGGCGGCCTGGGCGGACCAGGTGCTGTTCCTGGTCGACGGCCGGAACACCGACGAGCTGACGCTGAGCGACCCGCAGGAGATCTCCGCCCGGCTGCGGGCGCTGACCGCTCCCGCGGCGGGTCCCGGCACGGTGGGCGGAAGGCGGGGCCAGGCATGAGCACCGGACTCGCCCGCGCCCAGATCCGTTCGCGCCCCTCCGCGTTCATCGGCACGTTCGTCGCGCTCCTCTTCGGCGCCCTGGTGATCATCTGCTGCGGTCACCTGTTGTTCGCCGCGGCCGACGCCGACCAGGCGCCCGAGCGGTACGCGGCGGTGCCGGTGCTGGTCGCGCCCGACTCCGAGGCGGACGGCCGGCCGGTGCCGGACCGGGCCCGGGTGGACGCCTCCCTGGCGGCCCGGATCTCCGCGCTGCCGCAGGTGGCGGCCGCCGTCGCGGACACCGCGTTCCCCGTGACCGTGTCCGCCGGGGACCGGGCGCCGGTGGTGGCCGACGGCCGGCCGGTGTCCACCGTCCGCTTCGCCGCCGCGGGAGGCGACGCCACACCGCCCGCGCTGGACGCGGGGCGCCTCGCGCTGGACGCGGGCACCGCCCGGGAGCTGGGCGTGACCCGGGGGGCCGCGGTGCGGGTGACCGCGGCGCAGGGCACCGTCTCCTACCGGCTCGGCGCCGTCGTCGACACGCCGCGGCCCGGGGTCTTCTTCCCGGACGCCGAGGCGTGGCGGATGTCCGGCCACCCGGGCCGGGCGGACGCCATCGCCGTGCTGCCGAAGCCGGGTGTCCCGGCCGACCGGCTGGCCGGGCAGGTGCGCAAGGCGGCGGGGTCGGCGCGGGTGCTGACCAGCGCGGGCGACCGCAACGCCGTGGAGCACCCGGACTTCTCGGTGCTCCAGGAGAACACCATCGGCATGTTCGGGGCGATGGGCGGCCTGAGCCTCTACATCGCGATCTTCGTGGTGGCGAACACCATGGCGCTGTCCATCTCGCAGCGCCAGCGGGAGACCGCCCTGCTGCGCGGCATCGGCGCCCGCCCGGCCCAGATCCGGCGGACGGCGGCCGCGGAGGCGTCGCTGGTGGCGGTGCTGGCCGTGGCGGTGGCCGTCCTGCCCGGCTACCTGCTGGCGCGGGTGCTGTTCGACGCCATGGAGTCGCGGCACCTGATGCCGCCGGGCTCGCGGCTGGAGTTCACCTGGATCCCGGTGGCGGTGGCCGCGTTCGCCGGTCTGCTCGCCGCCGTGCCGGGCAGTCTCATCGCCTCGTTCCGCGCGGCCCGCAGCCGTCCCGCGCAGGCCCTCGGCGAGGCCGCGGTGCCCCGGCGCGGCATCGGCCCGATCCGCCTGGTGATCGGTCTGGCGGCCCTGGCGGGCGCCGTGCTGCTGACCGTCACCGTGCTGGCCGGCGGGGGGACGACGGCGAACAACGCCGCGCCGTTCGTCCTGCTGCTGTTCATGGTGGCGGTGTCGCTGCTCGGTCCGCTCCTCGCCCGCTTCGCCACCGAGGTCCTCGGCCTGCCGCTGCGGCTGACCGGCGTCACCGGGGAGCTGGCCACGCTCAACGGCCGGGCGCGGGCCCGCAGGCTGTCGTCGGCGATCGTGCCGGTGGCGCTGGTGGTGGCCTTCGGGGTGACCAAGGTGGGGCAGCAGACCTCGCTGTCGCACGAGTCGCGGGTGCAGAGCGAGGCCGCGCTGTCCGCCGACCGGGTGGTGGCGGCGCCCGGCGGGCTGCCGCAGGACCTGGCGGAGCGCGCCGCGCGGGTGCCCGGTGTGGCCGCGGCGACCGGCGTCACCGACCTGGGGCTGCTGGTGGGGCCGGGCGGCAGGGACGCCCGGCCGGGGAAGGACTCCGTGCAGGCCCGCGCCTTCACCGGGGCGGGCGGGCGGCTGGCCCGGAACCTGGACCCGGACGTGGTGTCCGGGTCGCTGGCCGGGGTGCGTGCGGCGGGCGACGGGTCCGCGGCCGGCACCGTCGCCGTCGAGCAGCGGCTCGCGGACCGGGTGGACACCGCGGTGGGCCGCCCGATCACCCTGTGGCTGGGTGACGGCACCCGGATCCGTCCCGTGGTCGCGGCGACGTACCGGCGGGGCACGGGCGTCGGTGACGTGCTGCTGCCCGCGGCCACCGTCGCCGGGCACCTGACCTCGCCGCTGGCCGACCGGATCCTGGTGCGCGCCGAGGGCACGCCGTCCGCCGCGCTCGACCGGGACCTGGAGTCGGCCGTGGCCGGCACGCCGGGGGCCACCGTGCGGACGGCGCGGGCGTTCACCCAGGCCACGGAGGAGGAGACGGAGCAGTTCGCCTGGCTGGAGGCCATGGCGCTGGGCGTCATCACCGGTTTCGCGGGCATCGCCGCGGCGAACACCCTCGCCATGGTGACGTTCGAACGGCTGCGGGAGGTGTCGATGCTGCGGCTGATCGGCATGAGCCCGCGCCGGCTGCGCCGGGTGGTGCGGCTGGAGGCGCTGACGGTCGTCCTGGCCGGTCTGGGCATCGGCATGGTGATCGCGCTGATCATCCTGCGCCCGCTGGTGCAGGCGGCCACCGGGGCGTCCTTCCCCTACCTGCCGCCGGCGCTGCCGGCCGTGGTCGCGGCGGTCGCGCTGGTGGTGGGGCTGGCGGCCACGATGCTGCCGCTGCGGCGGCTGCTGCGGGTGCGGCCCACCGAGGGGGTCACACGGCGCGCCTGACCGCCACGCGCACGGGCCGCACGGAGGGAACCCTGCGGAGGGGCCCGTACGGAAGGAGCCCCGGGACGACTGTCCCGGGGCTCCGTCCCCTTCTTCGGGCGGGGTGGCGGCGCCGTCCGTGCGGGTGTGCCGCTCAGTCCTTGGGGGCGAGCACCACGGCGGACAGTTCCCCGCCGTGCTCGACGGCGCGCAGGGCGAGCCCGGCGACCGCGGCCAGCCCGGTCCACTCGGCGCGGGTGCGTTCCCGCCCGCCGGTCATCGCCATCATCCACATGTCGTCCATGCGGCGCGGGTCGGGCCCGCTGTCGTCCAGGACGCGCTCCAGCAGGACGACGGTGGCGTCCGCGGAGGTGCGGCGGGCCGCCTCGGCGCAGCCGGCGAGGATGCCGGCGGCCGTGTCGTCGGGCCAGTCGTGCAGGATGCTGCCGAGTACGTAGGTGTCGTGGCCCTCGGGGACGAAGGTCCGCATGTCGCCGGGCTCGGCGCGGAACCGGCCCGGGTAGCGGCGGGACAGGTCCCCGGGGACGAGGTCCACCACGTCCGGCAGGTCGGTCAGGGTGACGTGCAGCCGGTCGTCGCCGGCCAGCAGCAGCTCGCTGAGCCCGCCGGTGCCGCCGCCCAGGTCCAGCACGCGGGGGCCGCTGTGCCGCAGCAGCGCCGGGACGAGGGGCCGGTAGAGCTGGTGGGCCCGCATCCGCATGTGCTCGTGGAAGGTCCGCAGGGCCTCGCGGTCGTCGCCGAGGCTGTCGAAGATGGCGGTGCCGTGGGCGAGTTCGTAGCCGGGGCGGCCGTCGGCGACCGTCCGCGCGAACGGGCCCCAGGCGGTGAACAGGGAGTTGTCGGAGAACTCGGCGCGCAGGCTGCCCGGCGTGTCGGAGCGCAGCAGGGTGCCGGCCGGGGTGAGGCGGACGGTGCCGCCGGCGTCGACGTGGAGGACGTCGAGTGTCTCGGCGGCGCGGACCAGGCGGGTCAGCCGGTCCGGGTGCAGGCCGAGCGCGTCGGCCAGGGCGCCCGCGTCGATGCCGTCCGGCGGCACCCGGTCGGCGACGCGCAGGGCGCACAGCGCGTACAGCACGCGGCTGGGCGCGATGTCGAACAGCCCGGCGAGCCGGCGGCGTTCGTGGTCCAGCGGGTCAGACACGGGCACGGGCGTCCTCCCCCGCCTGGGTCCGGGTGTCCCGGGCGGCCGGGGCGCCGGCGTCGTCCGCCGGTCCGGCCGCGGCCTCCCGCTCGGCCTGCGCGCGGGAGGTCGCGTAGAGCTGCGCCCAGGGGGCGACCGCCGCGTCGCCGAACCGGTCGTGCCACACGTCGAGGTAGGTGAGCCGGTCGGCGGCCGGGATCGAGGGGAAGACCAGGAAGAGGATGTCCGTGATCACCATGGTGCGTACGGCGAGCAGCGGGTGCGGGGCGGCGAGCGGCCGGAAGGACGGGTTGTGAATTCCCGGCATGGGGTGCCCGGGAAAGAACTCGCCCACCATCTTGCCGTCCGCTATCGCCTCGGCCTTCAGCGCCTGCTGGACGTCGAGGACCAGCGCGGCGCGGGTGCTCTCGTCGGTGCCGACGGGCACCATGACGAACGAGTTGTAGACGTTGTCACCGGTGGCGTCCTCGCCGAGCCGGGCGAGTGCGGAGCGGGCGGTGGTCTCCAGCCGCCGCCGTCCCCGCGGACCGCTCACGTCGACGGAACTCAGCGCGGCCCGGCCGAGTTTCAGGGACTGTTCCATGAAAGGGCACACGGCGCCCTTGCGGCCGAGATCGGCATGCGGTCGCGTCAGGAAGGACCGCAGCCACACCGCCGTCTCGCCGACGAGATCGCTCTGACTTTCCATCGCATTCATGACGAGTGCTGCACCCCACACCGGACATCGTTTTCGGACCGTGAAAGAGGCCGGGCTTTTTCACGCTTTCGACGACGACGCTAGAGACTGCCTTTATCGCGGGGGTATCACAGGGCGGCGGCGGCCCGCGGGGGCTCGGCGACCGGCATCACCTCCGGGTCGGCCAGGGTGCGGTAGTCCGCGGAGGCGAGCGCCACGGACAGGTCCAGCCGGGCGGCGTTGAAGTACAGGGTGGGCTCGTCGAAGAGCGCGGGGTCGGCGAGGACCGGCAGCCGGTCGTCGAACGAGAAGGGGATGATGCTGCCGCTGACGCAGCCGGTGAGCGCCTCGGCCACCTCGCGCCGGGCCAGCCGCGCCCCGGTCCCGCCGCACCCGCGGGCGACGCGTGCGAAGTCCACCCGCCGGTCGCCCGGGACCACGGTGAGCACCTGCCGTCGCGCGGCGGACGCGCCGCCGGTGACGGTGACGACCATGCACTTGGCGGCGGCCGGCAGCGGGTGCCCGCGCAGGGCGCTGGCCCGCACGGTCTGTCCTTCGGGCGGGTGCTCCAGGAGGGTGAAGCGGGCTTCGCTCTCCTGGAGCAGGCGGAGCAGCCGGTCGGACGCGGTGTGTTCGGTCAGTGGGGGCACGGGGTTCTCCTCATGGCGGGTGTGGTGGCCGGGGGCCGCCCGGCAGGCCGGCGCGGGCCCGCCCGAGGGCCGCGACGGCCTCCGGGAGGGCGGCGCCGGGCACGGCCGCGCAGCCGATGACGAGGGCGGGCGGGGCGGGCCTGGTGTCGTGGCGGAAGTGGGCGCCGCCCCGGACCAGGACCGAGTGGCGCAGGGCCGCGGCGACCAGCCGGGACTCGTCGACGTGCCGGGGCAGTTCGACGTAGGCGTGCAGACCGGCCGCCGCGCCGAGGAGGCGGGCGTCCGGCAGGTGGGTGCGGACCGCGCGTTCCAGCAGGGCGCGGCGGGCCCGCAGCCGGGCCCGGCGGCGGCGCAGGTGGCGGTCGAAGGCGCCGGAGACGAGCAGTTCGGTGAAGGCGAGCTGGGTGAGGATCTCGCAGCCGAGGTCCCGCCGGGCGCGGGTCCGTTCCAGCAGGGCCGTCAGCCGGGGCGGGACGGCGATCCAGGCCAGCCGCAGCGCGGGCGACAGGGACTTGCTCGCGGTGCCGGCGTACAGCACCCGGTCCGGGCCGAGCCGTTGCAGGGCGAGCGGCCGGGGGGTGTCGTCGAACCACAGCTCGCCGTCGTAGTCGTCCTCGACGACGAAGCCGTCGACGTCCTCCGCCCAGCGGACGAGGGCCGCCCGGCGTTCGGCGCCGAGCGTGGCCCCGGTGGGGAACTGGTGCGCGGGGGTGACGAGCACGGCCCGGACGCCGGTGCGGGCGAGGGCGGCCACGTCGATGCCGTCCTCGTCCACGGGCACGGAGCGGACGCGCAGTCCGGCCTCGGCGACGAACCGGCGCTGCCGGTGGTGGCAGGGGTCCTCCATGCCCAGCGCGTCGATGCCGAGGCGGGGCAGGGCCGCGCCGAGCAGGCTGAGCACCTGGGCGAAGCCGGAGGTCACCATGATCTGGCGGGGGGTGGTGCGCACGCCCCGGGTGCGGCCGAGGTAGCCGGCCAGTTCGGTGCGCAGGGCGGTCGCCCCGGACAGCGGCGGGTAGCCGAGTTCGCGGGCTCCCGCGCCGGCCAGGGCCTGCTGGTAGGCGGCCAGCCATGCGCGCTGCGGGAAGGCCGTGCCGTCGACGGCGCCGGGCCGCAGGTCCCAGCGGACGTCGGGGACGACGCCGTCGTCGAGGAGGGTGGGGACGGCGGACGGGGGCAGGTGCGGGGAGATCCAGGTGCCGGAGCCGCGCAGGGCCTCCAGGTAGCCCTCCGCGATGAGCTGTCCGTACGCCTCCACGACCACGCTGCGGGAGACGTGGAGGTCCTCCGCGAGCTGGCGGCTGGAGGGGAGCCGGACGCCCGGGCGGAGGCTGCCCTCGGCGATCTCCTGCCGGATGGTGGACTGGATCTGCGCGGTCAGCGGCACCGGGGCGTCCCGGGTGACGTCGATCAGGGTCTGCCAGGGCACCTCAGGGCCTCCCGTCCCGGGTGTCCGTGCGCGGCCGGTCAGCCGTGGTCACCGCCGGCCCCTCCTTCCCGCGGGGCGCCGCTCGCCTCGCGGTCGCCGGCCGCGGCCGGCCAGGCGTGGTAGCGGCGCAGCCCGTACAGCAGCGGAGGGGCGTCGGCCAGCTCGCGGATGCCGTAGATCTCGCCGAAGACCATGCGCTGGGCGCCGACCCGGACGGTGTGGGTGACCGCGCAGTCGGCGACGGACCGGGCGGCGTCGCCGAGGTGCGGGCCGGCGGCTCCGGCCGGCAGGTCCCAGGCGACCCTGGAGAACCGCTCGGGATCGCCGGAGGCGAAGAGTTCGGCGGTGCCCCGGCCGTGGTGGTGGAGGAAGTTCACCGCGAAGCGGCCGGTGTCCAGGACCCGGAGCAGGGTGGGGCTCTCGGCCCGGACGCCGACGACCAGCGTGGGCGGTTCGGGGGTGACGCTGCACACGGCGGAACAGGTCATGCCGCAGGGGCCGGTGGCGCCGTCGCCGGCCGTGATGACGGTGACCCCGCTGGGGAAGCCGGCCATCAGCGTCCGGAAGCCGGCTCCGGTGGCGGGGGCCGGGCCGGTGCTGTGCCGGGGGGTGGAGGTGACAGGGGGCATGGCTCACCGTTCCGCTGGTCTGGGGCCCGGCTGGTCGCCGGCCGGGGCGGGGAGGGTGCGGGCGACGCGGCCGGCGGACCGCCGGGGACCGGGCCCGGCGCGCTCGGGCCCGGGCCGGGGGTGGCGGTCCCGGGGGCGGGGTGTTCCGCCCGTCCGCGCCGGGCGGCCGGCCACCGGTCCCGGGCCGCGGCCGGTGCACCCGCGGCGGTCCCGCTCCCCCGACGCGCCCGCCGCGGTGTCCCGGCGCGTCAGCGCATCCGCGACAGGTACTCGTACTGGCTGGGCAGCCGCTTGACGAGGTCGTGCGACAGGTCCTTGATCCGCCGGAACTCGTCGGCGGCGCGGGCGTCGTCCATGAGGGTGACCGCGTTGGCCGGCTTGAGCTCCAGGCCGCCGAGGCCGAGCAGCATCGACAGGTAGGAGTAGGGCTCGAAGCCGTGGTAGTGCGGGTAGATGGTCTCCGTCGAGGGCAGCTTGGCGCGCCACTGCTCCATCCGCTCGGCGAGGCCGTCGGGCAGCGCGCGGGTCTTGGCGTCGCGCCAGTAGGCGTTGTCGGTGCGGGCGGCGCAGTGGTAGTGCAGCACGAGGAACTCGCGGACGCCGTCCATGACGCGGGCCACGGCGGTGTTGTACGAGGTCCGCAGCCGCGGGTCCCAGTCGGCGCCCGGGAAGTGCTTGACCAGTTGCTCGATGCCGTGCTGGATGAAGAAGATGCCGGTCGACTCCAGCGGCTCGACGAAGCCGCTGGAGAGGCCGATCGCCACGCAGTTGTTCACCCAGGACTGGCGGGTGCGGCCGATCCGCATGCGGATGTGGTTCGCCTCCAGTTCCTCGGCGTCGGGTCCGACGAACTCGCGCAGGGTGCGCTCGGCCTCCTCCGGACCGCAGTAGTCGGAGGCGTAGACGTAGCCGGTGCCGATGCGGCCGTAGAGCGGGATGGTCCAGATCCAGCCGGCGTCCTGCGCGGTGGCGGTCGTGCAGGGGCGCAGGCCGCGCTTCTCCATGTCGACGGGGACGCGCAGGGCGACGGCGCTGTCGTTGGGCAGGGTGTCCTGGTAGGAGACGAAGGGCTCCTCCAGTGCCTGGTTGATCAGCAGGCCGCGGAAGCCGGTGCAGTCGATGAAGAGGTCACCGGTGAGGTCGCCGTGGTCCTTGGTGACGATGTGGCTGATCCAGCCGCGCTCGTCGCGGACCACGTCGAGCACGTCGTCCTCGATGTGGCGGGCGCCGCGCCCGGTGGCGTACTCGCAGAGGTGGTCGGCGAGCAGCGAGGCGTCGAACTGGTAGGCGTACGGGAACTGGGTGCCCTGCTCGGACAGGGTGGTCCGGTCCGGGGCGCCGCCGCGCTCCACGAACTCCTGCTCGAAGAGGGTGCCGTCCAGGAAGCGGGGCGAGCGCTCGTTGTCGACGATCGACGCCATCAGGAAGACGTCCCGGTCGAATCGCGCGCCGGGCCGCTTCGCCAGCCACCAGTCGGTGAGCGGGAATCCGTCCACGACGGGCAGCCGCTCGAACGGGTGGTAGAAGTAGTGGCCCTTCTCCCGCCAGTTCTCGAACCGGATACCGAGCTTGTACGTGGCATTGCACCTGGGCATCCACTCGTGCTCGGCCATACCCAGATAGTCGAAGAAGTGCCGGACCGTGCTGAAGGTGGCCTCGCCGACCCCGATGGTTTTGATCCGCTTGGATTCCACGAGGGTGACGGACACCTTGTCGCCGAGTGCTCGGCGCAGATAAGCGGCGGTCATCCAGCCCGACGTACCACCACCGACAATGACGATGTTTCCGAGCATGCATACCCTCCGATGAGAGCCGGTTCCGGATTTACCGCGACGGTTCGACACTGCCCCCACGGAAACAATGACGATTCGCCGGGGATGCTACGGAGCCGCTTTATCGAGTGCGCATCGGCTGAGCATCCGGCGGCCGCCGTCTGCTTTTCGGTGAGCGGGGGGATCAGTTCCGCATCATCTCCGCGACGGCGAACGCGAGTTCAAGGGACTGGGTGCGGTTCAGCCGGGGGTCGCATGCGGTCTCGTAACGGCGCGGCAGGTGCCGTTCGCGGATGCCGGCGCCGCCGCCGAGGCACTCGGTCACGTCGTCGCCGCTCAACTCGACGTGCAGGCCCCCGGCGTGGGTGCCCAGGGCGCGGTGGACCTCGAAGAAGCCGCGCACCTCGGCGAGGACGTCGTCGAACCGGCGGGTCTTCAGCCCGCTGCCGGTGGTGACGGTGTTGCCGTGCACCGGGTCGCACACCCAGCCGGCCGGGGCGCCCTCGGCACGGGCCCGCTCCACCAGCGCGGGCAGCACGTCGCGCACCCGGTCCGCGCCGGCCCGCACGACGAAGGTCAGCCGGCCCGGTTCGCGGCGCGGGTCGAGCCGGTCCAGGTAGCCGGGGATCTCGTCGGGGCGGGTGGCGGGCCCGAGTTTGACCGCGAGGGGGTTGGCGATCCCGGCGGCGTACGCGACGTGCGCGCCGTCCAGTGCCCGGGTGCGTTCGCCGATCCACAGCAGGTGGCCGCTGGTGGCGTAGCGGGCGCCGGTGCGCTCGTCGCGCCGGGTCAGCGGCTCCTCGTAGTCCAGCAGCAGTCCCTCGTGGCTGACGAAGAACTCGGCCGCGCGCAGTTCGGCGGGGGCGGCGCCGCTGGCGCGGATGAAGCGCAGCGCGCGGGTGATCTCGTCGGCCAGCCGCTCGTAGCGCCGGCCGGCCGGGCCGTCGATGAAGCCGCGGCTCCAGCGGTGGACCTCGTGCAGGTCGCCGGGGCCGCCGGTGGCGTAGGACCGGACCAGGTTGAGGACGCCCGCCGAGGCGGTGTAGGCGCGCAGCAGCCGGCCGGCGTCGGGGCGGCGGGCCGCGGCGGTGAACTCCGTGCCGTTGACCGCGTCGCCCCGGTAGGCCGGGAGGGTCGTGCCGTCGCGGGTCTCCACGGGCCGCGAGCGCGGCTTGGCGTACTGGCCGGCCATCCGGCCGACCTTGATCACGGGCACGCCCGCGCCGTAGCTGAGGGTGACCGCCATCTGGAGGAGGGTGGCGAGCTTGCCGACGACCGCGTCGGCCGTCGAGCCCGCGAACGTCTCGGCGCAGTCGCCGCCCTGGAGCAGGAACGCCTCGCCCCGGGCGACCGCCGCCATCCGGTCGCGCAGCCGGTCGCACTCGGCGGCGGCCACCAGGGGCGGCAGGGCGGAGAGTTCGGCGCGCACCCGGGCCAGCCGGTCCGGGTCGGGCCAGTCGGGCCGCTGCGCCGCGACGGGCGCCTGGGAGCCGGGACCGGTGCCCTGCGGGGCGAGGGCGGGGGAAGCGGGAGCGTGCACGGGTGACCTCCATGGGGATCGGTACGGAGCCGGTACGCGATGCGCGGGGCCGGCCCCCCCGCGTGGCGCGGGCGACGGGGTTGCCCGGGGGGAGGGGCGGGTCCGGGGTGCCCGGCGGGGAGGGCGGCGGCCGGGAGAAACCCCCGGCGGCCCGGCCCCGCCTCCGGTGGCACGGGCGCCGTACGGACCCCGTCCGGTGGCACGGGCGCCGTACCGGCCGCCCGGGGCCCATGCCGGCCGGGTACGGCGATTGCACCGACCGGGGGACGACAGCGTCAAGGGATTCCCGAGTGGTCCGGTGAAGCGGCGGCCAAGTGGTGTGGGCGCGGCCGGTCCGCGGCTGCTTTGCTGTGCCGGGTCCGCCCCTCCTGACGATCTTGGACGGATCCCCGCTCCCATGACGACACCTCACGCCTGCCCGACCGCCGCCGCCCCGGCCCGCCGGGCCGGACGGCCCCCGGTACCCGCACCCCCTACGCGACTCCCCCGCCACCGGCCCCCGGGCCCGTGCGCCCCGCCGGCCGGACCGCTCGGCGCGGACCGGCCACCGGAGCGCGGCCCCGGTACGAGCCCCGGCGCGGACCCCGCCCGGCCCGCCGCCCGGCATGTCGGCGCGGGCGCCCGGGCCGCCGTTCCCGCGGCCGGTTCCGGGCCGGCCGCCGCGCACCGGACCGGCCGGACGACGAGAGCGGGGCAGGCATGGAACGCGGGATGACCCCCCGGTACGCGGAACGGTCCTGGCCAGGGCTGATCGAGGCGCTGCTCGCCGGCCGGGACCTGACGCCGGACGACACCGCCTGGGCGCTGCGCCAGGTGATGTGCGGCGAGGTGCCGCCCGCCCGGCTGGCCGGGCTGCTGGTGGCACTGCGGGCCAAGGGCGAGGTGGCCGGGGAGGTCGAGGGCCTGCTGCGGACGCTGTACGAGCACGCGGTGCCGCTGCCCGTGCCGGGCCCGGTCCTCGACATCGTGGGCACGGGCGGCGACCGTTCGAACAGTGTGAACATCTCGACGATGGCGGCGATCGTCGCGGCCGGCGCCGGGGCGCGCGTGGTCAAGCACGGCGGCCGCGCGGCGTCCTCGGCGTGCGGCTCGGCGGACGTGCTGGAGGAACTGGGCGTCGTCCTCGACCTGCCGCCCGCCCGCCTGCCCGAGCTGGTCGAGGAGACCGGCCTCGTCTTCTGCTTCGCCCCCGTGTTCCATCCCGCGCTCCGGCACGCGGCACCGGTGCGCCGCGAACTCGGTGTGCCGACCGTGTTCAACCTGCTCGGCCCGCTGGCCAATCCGGCCCGGCCCGCCGCCCAGACGCTGGGCGTGGCCGATCCGCGGTCGGGTCCGCTCGCCGCCCGGGTGCTGGCCCGCCGCGGCACGTCCGGCCTGGTCGTCCGGGGCGACGACGGCATGGACGAGCTGACGGTCCACACCACCTCCACGGTGTGGACCGTCGCCGGGGGCGAGGTGACGACGACGGTCTTCGACCCGCGGGAGGTCGGCATCCCCCACGCCCCCGCGGGCGCGCTGCGCGGCGGCGACCGGACGTACAACGCGCGGGTGGCGCGGGACGTGCTGGCCGGTGCGCGCGGGCCCGTTCGGGACGCGGTGGTGCTGTCCGCCGCGGCCGGACTCGCCGCGCTGCGCCCGGACGGCCGGCCGGTCGCCGAACGCATCGCCGCCTGCCTGCCCGACGCCCGGCTGTCCATCGACTCCGGGGCCGCCGCGGAGCTGCTGGACCACTGGGTGCGCGTGTCGCGGATGATGGCCGACGGGGACCGTACACCGGTGTACGGGCGGCCGTGACCGGTCCGCCGGGGCCCGCCGGGCGCCCGGTATTGACCCCGTATCGGCCCCCGCGAGGCACATCGATAGGGCGGCGATATAGCCACCTCCTAACGTCGTCGACGCTCAGCGTGGAATCGGCCGCCGGTTCCGCGGTCCGACGGACTTCCGGTGTGGGGGCAACGCTTGTGAGTGACAGCGCGACGGGCGCGTCAGGCCAGGGGGAATCGCGGCCCGGATCTCCTCCCGCCGTGTCCGCGGAGCTCGCGGCCGCGATCGGCCGGGTGGCCGGGGAATGCGGTGTCGGGACCGAAACGGTGTGGCTCGCGGCGCGGGCCAAGGTGGCGGCCACCGTCTCCGGCTTCCACGAGGGCGCGGTGGAGGAGGGCACCTGGCGGGACCTGGTCGCCCGGGCGGCCACCCCGGCCGGGCGGGCCGAGGCCCTGCTGGCCTGGCAGGGCGCCCGGGCGCAGCGGTACGTGTCCGCCGAGCGGGTCGACGGCTACCTGCGCACGGCGCTCGGTCTGCTGACCGCCGCCCCGGACACCCCGCACCACGCGCGCGGCCTGCTCCCGGCCGAGGAGACGCGCACCCTCCTGGAGGAGTTCGCGGGACCGGTCCGGGAGCTGCCCGACCGCCGGTTCCACGAGCTGTTCGAGGAGCGGGTGCGCCGGCATCCCGACGCGGTCGCCGCGGTCCAGGGGGACCGCCGCTGGACCTACCGGGAGCTGAACGCCCGCGCCAACCGGATCGCGTGGTCGCTGCACCACCGCGGGCTGCGCCCGGAGGACGTGGTCGCCGTGGTGAGCGAACGCACCCTGGAGTGGCTGGCGGCGGTGGTCGGCGTGCTCAAGGCGGGCGGCTGCTACCTCCCGCTCGAACCGTCGTTCCCGGCCGACCGGATCGCCACGGTGCTGGCCCGCAGCGGCAGCCGCCGGGTGCTCGCCGGGCGCGGGGCGCCGTACCTGGACGCGGCACTCGCCGCACACCCCGGTGTGGAGCTGGCGTTCCTCGACGAGGTGCTGGCCGAGGACCGGTCCGAGGACGACCTCGGGCTGCCGGTCGCCGCCGGCCAGCTCGCGTACATCTACTTCACCTCCGGGTCCACCGGCGAGCCCAAGGGCGCGATGTGCGAGCACGCGGGCTTCCTCAACCACCTGTACGCCAAGATCGAGGACCTCGGGATGACCGAGGGCGAGGTGGTGGCGCAGACCGCCCCGCAGTGCTTCGACATCTCGCTGTGGCAGCTCGTGTCGGCCCTGCTGGTGGGCGGCCGGACGCACATCGTCGAGCAGGAGGCCGTCCTCGACGTCCACCGCTTCCTGGACACGCTGGAGGACGGCGGCGTCCAGGTGGCGCAGCTCGTGCCCTCCTACCTGGAGGTGGTCCTCTCGGCGCTGGCCGAGCGGCCGCGCCCGCTGCCCCGGCTGCGCTGCGTGTCCGCGACCGGCGAGGCCCTGAAGCGGGAGCTGGTCCAGCGCTGGTTCGACGTCCTGCCGTCGGTGCTGCTGGTGAACGCCTACGGGCTCACCGAGACCTCCGACGACACCAACCACGAGGTGATGGACCGGGTGCCCGAGGGCGGTTCGGTGCCGCTCGGCCGCGCGGTGCGCAACGTCCGCGTGTACGTGGTCGACGAGCGCCTGGCCCTGGTGCCGCTCGGCGTGCCGGGGGAGATCGTGTTCTCGGGCGTGTGCGTCGGCCGCGGCTACGTCAACGACGAGGCCCGCACCAAGGCGGCGTTCGGCCTCGACCCGTACCGCCCCGGCGAACGGCTGTACCGCTCGGGCGACTTCGGCCGCTGGCTGCCCGGCGGCACCCTGGAGTTCCTGGGCCGGCGCGACGCCCAGGTGAAGGTCAACGGCTTCCGCATCGAGATCGGCGAGATCGAGAACCGGCTGCTCCAGGTGGCGGGCGTACGGGACGGCGCGGTCGTCGTCGCGGGCCCGGCCGGGCGGCCGTACCTGGCCGGTTTCTACACCGGCGGCGAGGCGGTGTCCGCGGACGGGCCGCGCTCCGCGCTGGCCGAGGCGCTGCCCGGCTACATGGTGCCGCAGCGCCTGTACCGGCTCGACGCGCTGCCGCTCACGGCGAACGGCAAGACCGACCGCAAGGCGCTGACCCGGCTGGCAGCCGAGGCGGAACGCACCGCGGGCGCGGACGGTTTCGCGGCCCCGGCGTCGGACACCGAGCGCCGGGTCGCCGCCCTGTGGGCGGACCTGCTGCGGGTCCCGGTGGAGCGGATCGGCCGCGGGTCCCGGTTCACGGAGCTGGGCGGCACGTCCCTCACCGCCATCAAGCTGGCCGTCGCGCTGGACCGGGTGGTGTCGGTGGGGGAGCTGGCCCACACCCCGACCGTCGCCGAGGTGGCGGCGCTGCTGGAGCGGAAGACCGCCCAGAGAGGCACATGAGATGAGTTCCCTGTCCGTGCACGACCCCTCCGCCGCGGTGGCCGGGGACCCGGCCGCCGCCGGGCCGGACGCCCCGGCGCGCGCCCTGCCCGTGCTGACGGCGGGGCCCCTGCCGGGCTCCGCGGCCGACTGGGCGGCGCAGCGCCGGGACGAGGTCCACGCGCTGGTCGCCGAGTACGGCGCCGTGCTGCTGCGCGGCCTCGGTGTCGGCTCGCCGGCCGAGGTGGCCGGGGCCGCGGCGGCGCTGGGCATCGAGCCGATGACCGAGCGGGAGCGGTTCGCGCCGCGCCGTGTCCACGCCCCGGGCGTCTACTCGTCGTCGGAGTGGCCCGCCGACGAGCCGATGTGCATGCACCACGAGCTGAGCTACGCGGCCGAGGTGCCCGGCCTGATCCTGTTCGGCTGCCTGACCGCGCCGGCGAGCGGCGGCCTCACCCGGGTCGCCGACTCCCAGCAGGTGCTGCGGATGCTGCCGCCGGAGCTGGTCGCGCGGTTCGAGCGCGACGGCTGGCTGCTGTCCCGCGCCTACCACGAGATCGGGGTGCCCTGGCCGGATGCGTTCGGCACCGGGGACCGGGCGGCGGTCGACGCGTACTGCGCGGCGGCCGGCCTGGACCTCGAGTGGCTGCCGGACGGCCGGCTGCGCACCCGGCAGCGCCGGGCCGCCGTGCTGCCGCACCCGCGCACCGGGGTCCCGGTCTGGCTGAACCAGGCCGCCTTCCTGAACGAGCGGACCATGGACCCGGCGATCCGGGACTACCTGGTCGACGTGTACGGGCCCGACGGCCTGCCGTTCAACACGGCCTACGGGGACGGTGCGCCGATCACCGCCGAGACGGTGGAGACGATCAACGCCGCCTACCGGGCCGCCTCGATCGGGGAGCCGTGGCGAAGCGGCGACCTGCTGCTGGTGGACAACCTCCGCATGGCCCACAGCCGCGACCCGTACGAGGGCGACCGCGACGTCGTCGTGGTCCTCGGCGATCCGGTCCGGCTCGCCGGCCACGTCCTGTCCTAGTCCCTTCTCCGTGGAGCCATGATGTCCGTTTCCGACACCGCACCGTCGTTCGCGGTGATCTCCGGCAGCCAGGTGCACCGTGCCCTCCAGGGGCGGCACCGGGATGTCGTCGCCCTGGTCGAGGCCGCCTACCGCACCCACGGCGCGGGCGAGACCGTCAACCCGCCGTCGTACTTCCTGCGCTTCCCCGACCGCCCCACCGCGCGGATCATCGCGCTCCCGGCGTCGATCGGCGGGGAGAGCCGGGTGGACGGCATCAAGTGGATCTCCAGCTTCCCCGAGAACGTGGCCGCCGGCATCCCGCGCGCCTCGGCCGTGCTGATCCTCAACGACCGGGACACCGGCTACCCGCTGGCGTGCCTGGAGAGTTCCATCATCAGCGCGAGCCGTACCGCGGCCTCGGCGGCGCTCGCCGCCGACCGGCTCACCGCGGGCGGGGAGCGCCCCCGCCGCATCGGCATCTTCGGCGCGGGCCTCATCGCCCGGTACGTGTACGACTACCTCGCGGGCACCGGCTGGTCGTTCGACGAGATCGGCGTGCACGACCTGTCCGAGGAGCACGCCAGCGGGTTCGCCGCGTACCTGCGCCAGGCGTCCGGCGGTGCCGCGAAGGTGACGGTGCACGACCGTGCCGAGGACGCGGTGCGCGGCTCGGACCTGCTGGTCTTCGCGACGACGGCGGCCACCCCGCACGTCACCGACCCCTCCTGGTTCGAGCACCGCCCGCTGGTGCTGCACGTGTCGCTGCGCGACCTGTCGCCGGAGGTGATCCTCGCGTCGGCGAACATCGTCGACGACGTGGAGCACTGCCTGAAGGCGGACACCTCCGTGCACCTGACCGAACAGCGCACGGGGAACCGCGACTTCCTCGACGGCACCCTGGACGACGTGCTGACCGGCCGGGCGCGCCCGGGCCGGGACCGCCCGGTCGTCTTCTCCCCGTTCGGCCTCGGGGTGCTCGACCTGGCCGTCGGCAAGCACGTGTACGACACGGTGCGGGCCGCGGGGGAGCTCGCCGTGGTCGACGACTTCTTCCATGAGATGCGTCGGTACGGCTGAGCGGCCCGCATCCCCAACCGTGCACACCCGCGGGAGGCACAGTGCCGATCATCTCGGCTCCCCATGAGTTCAACGAGGACGATCTCTACGTCGATCTGGAACCGTCCCTCGGCGTCCCCCTCCACCTGAAGTGCGAGGGGTTCAACTTCTCGGGCTCGATCAAGCAGAAGGCCGCCCTCGAAATGATCGAGGCGGCCGAGCGGTCGGGTCTGCTCACCGCCGACTCGGTCCTGGTGGAGTCCTCCTCCGGCAACCTCGGTGTCGCGCTGAGCACGATCGCCGCGAGCAAGGGCTACCGGTTCGTGTGCGTCACCGACTCGCGCTGCAACCTCGCCACCCGGCAGATGATGGAGGCGCTCGGCGCCGAGGTGCGCATCATCACCGAGCCCCACCCCGAGGACGGTTACCTCGGGGCGCGGCTCGCCCACGTCCGGCAGCTCTGCGCGGGCGACGACCGGTACGTGTGGCTGAACCAGTACGTCAACGCGAACAACTGGCGGGCGCACCACCGGCTGACCGCGCCGCAGATCGCGCGGCGCTTCGCCGACCTGGAGGTGCTGTTCGTCGGCGCCGGCACCACCGGCACGCTGATGGGCTGTGCGCGCTGGTTCCGGGCGCACCGGCCCGAGGTGCGGATCGTCGCGGTGGACAGCGTCGGCTCGGTCATCTTCGGCGGCACCCCCGAGACCCGGATGATCCCGGGGCTGGGCGCCGGTGTGCGGCCGCCGCTGCTGGACGAGTCGTTCGTGGACGACGTCGTGCACGTGCCGGAGATCGACACGATCCGGGCCTGCCGGCGGCTGGTCGAACGGGGTTTCCTGTTCGGCGGCTCCACCGGGACGGTGGTCGCCGGCGCGCAGCGCTGGTTCGCCGGGCGCGGTCCCGGCCGCCGCGGCGGCACCGCCGTGGCCATCGCGCCCGACCTGGGCGAGCGCTATCTCGACACGGTCTACCAGACCACCTGGGTGCACCGGCTGTACGGCTCGGACGCACTCGACCTGGACGGGGCGATGGCCGCCGGGGCGCCCTGACGCCACCGCCCGCCCCGCGCGGGACGGCCCCGGACCCGGCCGTCCCGGCGGCACCCCTGGTCCCGCCCGGGCGGGACCACTCGCGAAACACCCGAGAGCACCACGGAGAGAGGTACCCCCATGAGCAATCCGTTCGAGAACCCGGACGGGCGCTACCTGGTCCTGGTCAACGACGAGGGCCAGTACTCGCTGTGGCCCGCCTTCGCCGAGGTCCCGGCCGGCTGGACGGTGGCCCAGCAGGAGGCCGGGCACGCGGAGAGCCTCGCGTTCATCAACGAGAACTGGACCGACATGCGCCCGCGCAGTGTCGTCGAGGCGATGGGCTGACCGGGATGACGACGACAACGGCGAGTGATGCGGAGCCGGGCGTCCTCGGTACGGGCGCTGACGACCGGCTGCTGACGGAGCGCCTGGCGGGCTGGCTGGCCGACCGGCCGGGCGCCGCCGTGGACGACCCGGCGTGGCTGGCCACGGTCCGGCGGGCCTGGCCGGAGCTGCCGGCCGGGCTGATCACCGGGCTGCGGGAGTTCCGGCGCGACTCCGGCCCGACCGGCACCATGGTGGTCCGGGGGCTGCCGGTCGGTGCGGAGGACCTGCCGCCGACCCCGTCGCGGCCGGGTTCGGTGCAGCGCGAGACCACCGTGGGCGCGGCGGTGCTGACCCTGGTCGCCAGCGGTCTCGGCGATCCGGGGGCGTTCAGGGCCGAGAAGAGCGGGGCGATCGTGCAGGACGTCGTCCCGGTGCCGGGGAAGGAGGAGGACCAGAGCAACGCGGGCTCCGTGCTGCTCAGTTTCCACACGGAGAACGCCTTCCACCCGCACCGGCCGGACTTCGTGCTGCTGCTGTGCCTGCGGGCCGACCACGAGGGGGTGGCCGAACTGCGCACCTCCTGCGTCCGGCAGGTCCTTCCGCTGCTGACGGAGGAGTCGCGGCAGGCCCTGTTCCGCGCGGAGTTCGTCACCGCGCCGCCGCCCTCGTTCGGCGGGCACGACGGCGGTACGGAGCCGCGCGCGGTGCTGTACGGGGCTCCCGGGGACCCGGACCTCTGCGTCGACCTGGCGGCCACCGAGCCGTTGACGGAGCTCGGCCGGGCCGCCCTGGACGAGCTGGGCGGGCTGTTCGAGCGCACGGCCCGGGGGCTGCGGCTGGCGCCGGGCGATCTGGCGATCGTCGACAACCGGGTCACCGTGCACGGACGGTCCTCGTTCCGGCCCCGCTACGACGGACTGGACCGCTGGCTCCAGCGCACCTTCGTCTTCACCGACCTGCGCCGGTCGCGGGGCTTCCGGCAGGACGACGGCCACGTGCTGGACTGAGCGGACGGGGTGCCCGGGGTGGGGGGGCCGCCCGGCGGGCCCCCCCCCCCCCCCCCCCCCCCCCCCCCCCGGGGGGGGGGGCCCGGGGGGGGCGCCCCCCCCCCCGGGGCCGGGGGGGGGGCCCCCCCCCGCCGCGCGCTCAGGCCGCGGGGGCCCGTGGTGGGCGCGCGACGGTGACGCACGCCTCGGGACGCTCCAGCACCAGGGTGGCGAGGGCCTCGCTGACCCGGTCCATGCCGTGGTGGGCCGCCTGGTCGATGACCGAGATGAGGGCCTGCCGTTCGGCCCGCAGCCAGTCCGACGGGTACCGCGCCAGTCTGCCGTAGAGCGCGGTGTCGGCCGGGCCGCCCGGTGTCACGCCCGGGCCCCGGGGGTCGAGGGTGCCGCGCTCCGCGCGCCGGGCGTGCTCGGCGAGGGTCCGCCAGCCGTCGAAGGCGCGGCTCAGCGCGGAGCGCCGGTCCAGGACGCTCTCGTGCCGGTGGGCGAGCTCCTTGGCGTACAGCCGGGAGAGGGTGCGGAAGCGGTAGCGGGGCTCCCCCGTCCCGTCGAAGCCCGCCACGGCCAGCAGTTGGGCGGCGAGGAGCTGGTCGATCAGCTTCTCGGTGCCGGCCGGGTCCCGGCCCAGCAGTGCCGCGCCGACCCAGGCGGCGAAGTCCGGTGCCTCCAGCAGGCCGAGCCTGCGGTAGAGGAGGGCGGCGTCCGGGGACAGGGAGCGGTAGCTGAGCGCGAAGGCGGAGCGGACCTGCGTGCCGGCGACGCTGAGTTCGTCGAGCCGGGTCTGCTCCGGGGTGAGCCGGGAGACCAGGTAGCCGATCGGCCAGTGCGGTTTGGCCGCCAGCCGGGCGGCGGCGACCCGGACCGTGAGGGGCAGCCGGTCGCACAGGTCGACGAGCTGGACGGCGTCCGGCCGGGCGGCCTCGACCCGGGCCGCGCCGACGACGCGTCCGAGCAGGCAGACCGCCTCCTGCACGGGCAGGGCGTCCACGCCGATGCGGACGGCGCCGTGCCGGATCAGCAGTTGCTCCAGCTCGCCCCGGCTGGTGACCAGGACGCAGCAGCGCGAGCCGCCGGGGATCAGGGTGCGGATCTGGTCGAACGCCTGGGCGTTGTCCAGCACGATCAGCACCCGGCGGCCGGCGAGGACGCTGCGGTACAGCGCGACCCGCTCGGCCGTCGAGGTGGGGATCTCCGGGCCGGGTACGCCCAGCGAGGACAGGAACCTGCCCAGCACCGCGTCGGCCGTGGGCGGTTCCTGGTGCTCCTGCTGGGCCCCCAGGTCGGCGAAGAGCAGCCCGTCGGGGAAGCGCTCGGCGACCCGGTGCGCCCAGTGGATGGCCAGGCCGCTCTTGCCGGCCCCCGCGGGGCCGGTGATGAGTCCGACCGAGAGCGGGGTGTGGGCGTCCTGGTCGTCGCCGACCAGCCGGCCGAGGGCCGTGAGCTGCGGGCCGCGCCCGACGAAGTCGGGTACGTCGGCGGGCAGTTCCATCGGCATCCGGCGTTCGGCGGCGGACGCCTTCGGCACGGCGGTGGCGGGAGTGACGAGGCCGGGGTCGTCCTGGAGGATCGCGGTGTGCAGCTCCTGGAGTTCCGGGCCGGGTTCCAGGCCGAGCCCCTCGACGGACTGCTCCCATCCCTCGCGGAAGGTCTCCATCGCCTCCGCCCGGCGGCCGACCCGGTACTGGGCCAGCATCAGGGCGTGGCGGGAACGCTCCCGCAGCGGGTGGTCGCGGACCACGGAGACGAGTCCGGGGATGATGTCGCGGTGGTGGCCCAGTTCGAGCTGGACCTCCACGAAGCTGTCGTAGGTGGCCAGGCGCAGTTCCTCCAGGCGCTGGATCTCGTCCTCGATCTGGGTGCCCGCCACGCCCGCGAGCGCCGGGCCCTGCCACAGGCCGAGCGCCTCCTCGTAGAGGGCGGCGGCGTCGGTGGGACGCTGCTGCCGGACGGCGTCCTGGGCGTCGGCGACCAGCCGGTCGAACTCGGTGACGTCCAGGTAGTGGTGGTCGAGGGCGAGGACGTAGCCGGGGTGGGCGGTGAGGATGACCTCGTCGTCACACCCCTCGGCCTTGAACCTCTTGCGCAGCGCGGCGATGCAGATGGCCACCTGGGTGCGCGCCGTGGCCGGCGGCCTGCCGTTCCAGACCGCTTCGACCAGCGTGTCGACCGAGACGACGTTGCCCGGATGCAGTAAAAGCATCGCCAGGATGGTCCGCTGCCGTGAGCCCCCGATCGGAACCGGGCGGCCCTGCGCCGTGACGGAGAGCGGACCGAGAATTTTGAAGTGAAGTTGCGGTTGCCCTGTCCCTGAGCCCATATATCCCCCGTATCTTCTTGCGGTTTCTCCGCTCGGGGTCCGGGTAGACGCCGCAGCGGAGCGACACGCGTTGAAGAGATTGTCAACACCAGCCGGGCCGGCAGCCGGAGTGCAGCCGTCGGGCATCGGCCGGTAAGCGCTTCACAGGTCTTTCGAAGCGTCCAAAATATTACGACACGACAGCGTCACGCGGGCCCTGGCCGACCGGCCCGGGCGCCGCGGGCACCACCTCTCAGGCCCGGCGGGTGTAGCGGCGCACGGCCAGCGGGGCGAAGACCAGCAGGATTCCACATGTCCACGCCAAAGCGCCGAGGAGATTCCCGGCGACCGGCCCTCCCACCATCAGCCCACGGCACGCGTCGACCACCAGAGTGGTGGGGTTGACCTGGGCGAACGCCTGGAGCCAGCCGGGCATCGTCTCCGGGTCGGCGAACATCGAACTGCCGAATTGGAGTGGGATCATCCACAGGAAACCCATGGACTGAACGGCCTGGGGACTGCGGATCGCCAGACCGACGAAAGCGGCGATCCAGGACAGCGACAGCCCATAGAGCATAAGCAGCGCAAGGGCGCCAAGTACGCACAAGGGATTCGTATGCATACGGAACCCGATGGCCAATGCGAAAAGCAGAATGACCGCCTGTCCGAGCGCCAATCGACACAAGTCGGCCAGAATCCGCCCGGACAGCACCGCGGACCGCGCAATCGGCAGGGAACGGAACCGGTCCATGACCCCGGTGCTGAAGTCCAGGTTCAGCGCCACCCCGGTGACCTGGGCGGCGAAACCCGCGACCTGCACCATGATACCGGGGATCAAATACTGTCGGTAATCGGCCTGGTTCCCCCCGATGGCCCCGCCGAAGACGTAGACGAAAATCAGCGTGAACACCATCGGCATCAGCGTGGCGTCCAGGAGCTGCGAGGGGTCGTACCGCAGCTGCACGAGATTGCGCCGGGCGATCGCCAGCGCGTGACCGGCGGCCGCCCGCGGCCCCACCCGGCGCGCGGCGGCGCGGCCCTCCTCCTTCCGGGTCCGGTCCGGCGAGGTCAGCAGCGTCGCGGTCATCCGGTCGTCCGTCCTTCCGTCGGCGCGCCCCCCGTGAGGGTCAGGAACACCTCGTCGAGGCTGGGGGTGTGGGTGTCGAGGGCGTCCATCGCCACGCCCGAGGCGGTGAGCGCGTGCACCGCGGCCGTGAGATCCCCGTCCCGGGCCAGCGGCAGGCAGACCAGTCCCTCGGCGGGGTCCACGGTGGCCGTGCCCTCCCCCGCGGCGCTCAGCCGCCGGGCCACCTCGGCGAGGTCGGCGCCGCCGCCCGGGCGGACCCGCAGCACCTGCCCGCCGACCCGCGCCCGCAGTTCCGCGGCCGTGCCGCCGGCGATCATCCGGCCGCGGTCGATCACGGCGATCCGGTCCGCCAGGGCCTCCGCCTCCTCCATGTACTGCGTGGTGAGCAGCACCGTCGTGCCGCGCGCGACCAAGTCACGGACCATGTCCCACAGTTCGTTGCGGCTGCGGGGATCGAGGCCGGTGGTGGGCTCGTCCAGGTAGAGCACCTCCGGTTCACCGACGAGACTCGCCGCGAGGTCGAGGCGGCGGCGCATGCCCCCGGAGTAGTCGCGCGGCAGCCGGCGGGCCGCGTCGGTCAGCCGGAACCGCTCCAGCAGTTCGTCCGCCAGGGCCCGGGCGCGCCGCCGGGGAAGCCGCAGCAGCCGGCCGATCATGTAGAGGTTGTCCCAGCCGGGGATGGCCTCGTCCACCGAGGCGTACTGGCCGGTGAGCCCGATGCGGGCGCGCACCTGGAGCGCCTCCGCGACCACGTCGTGGCCCGCGACCCGGGCGCGGCCCCCGTCGGGACGGATCAGCGTGGCCAGCATCCGGACGATGGTGGTCTTACCGGCGCCGTTGGGTCCCAGCAGACCGAGCACGGTCCCCGCCGGGACCGTCAGGTCGACCCCGTCCACGGCCCGGTTCCCGTCGAACTCCTTGACTAGGCCCTCGGTCTCGATGGCAGCGGTCACGGGATCTCCTGACGGACGAGTGGATCTCGGGTCCGTCCGAAGGACCACGAAGATCCAGTCGCACGGCTTTCGGACATCCTTCGAACACCCGCCGACGCTAACCGCCCCTCTTATCGCCCTCCTATTGCGCCTGTTTCACGCCAGCCGCCACCCGCCCCACGCGCCCGCCGGACCGCCCCGACGTGGGGAAAACCCCACCATGGAGGCTCGGCCTAAACCCGTCGCGCCCGGTCCCCAACTCCTGTGGAATGAAAGGGTGTCCATACAACACAGCAGCCGGGCGGGGGCGAGCCGGGCGAAAGACTCCGGCCACCGGTGGCGCACCGCGGCGGCCCGCCGGTGCGACCGGCGGACGGCGTGGGTGACGGGCTGGACGCTCTCCGCCGGATGGGCCGGTTTCTTCCCCCTCTTCTCCGACCAGGCCACGCACCGCGCGTGGGGCCTGTGCGCCGCCGTGGCCTACCTGGGCGCCGCGGGCGCCGCCTGCCTGCTGCCCCGGCCCTCGGCCCGGGGGCTGTCCGTGGGCGTCGCGCTGACCGGCGCCGTCGTCCTGCCGCTGGCGTACCTCACGCTGACCGGCCGGGCGCAGGTCGAGGTCGGGGTGATCGAGCGGGCGGGCGCCCTGCTGCTGCACCACGGCACGCCCTATCTCCCGCACCCCCGCACCGTCGACGAGTACACCCCGTACCTGCCGGGCATGGCGCTGTTCGGGATGCCCCGCGCCCTGCTCGGCGACCACCACGCGGCGGCGCGGCTGCTCGGGGACGCGCGCCTGTGGTGCGCCGGCGCCTTCCTGCTCTGCCTGCACGCGGGCCGCGTCGTCCTGCGCGGCCCGGCCCCCCGGCCCGGCCCCGGCGCCCGGGAGCGCCGCGGGCCCTCCCCGTACGCGACGGGCACCGCGGTGCTGACCGCCTCCCCGGTCGTCGCCATGCCGCTGTGCGTCAGCGGGGTCGACCTGCCGCTGACCGGGCTGTGCTGCCTCGGCCTCGCGCTCGCCGCCCGGCGCCGCCCGGTCGCGGCCGGTCTCGCCCTCGCGGCCGCCTGCTCGCTGAAGTGGACCGCGCTGCCCGCGATCGCGGTCGCCGCGGTCCTGCTCGCCCGCGGCGCGGGCACCCGGGCCGCGGTGCGCGGCGCGGTCGCCGCGCTCGCCGGGACGGCGGCCCTGGTCGTGCCGTGCGCGCTGGTCTCCCCCGCCGCCCTGGTCCAGCAGGTGCTGGCCTTCCCCACCGGCCGGGGCGCCGTGCCCACCCCCGCGAGCAGCCCGATGCCCGGCCGGCTGCTGGCCGGCTCGGGTCCTGCCGGCTGGTACCTGGCCGTCGCGCTGCTGCTGTGCGGCGCCCTGGCCGTCGGCGCCTGGCTGGTGGTGCGGCCGCCCGCCGGCGCGGTCGCCGCGGCCGACCGGCTCGCCGCCGGGCTCTGCGTGGCCTTCCTGCTCGCCCCGGCCGGGCGGTTCGGGTACTTCTCGCTGCCGCTCGTCCTCCTCCTGTGGACCCGCCGCGCCGACCCCGCGCACGGCGCGGCGGCGCGCCGGCCCAGCCTGCCCGTCGCGTTCTCCGCGCGCGCCCGCTCCCAGCCCACCCCGTCCCCCACTCCCACCCCCGAACGAAGGCGGCACCTCCCGTGAGCACCACCCTGGTCATCACCAACGACTTCCCGCCCCGGCAGGGCGGCATCGAGACCTTCGTGCACGAAGTGGTCAGCCGGCTGCCCGGCGACCTCGTGGTGTACACGTCGAGCGAGCCGGGCGCCGCGGAGTTCGACCGCACCCTGCCCTTCCGGGTGGTCCGGGACCCCTCCCGGATGCTGCTGCCCGTCCCCCGGACGACCCGGCGCGCGGTGGAGCTGGCGCGTGCCCACGGCTGCGACCGGGTGTGGTTCGGGGCGGCGGCGCCGCTCGCCGCGATGGCTCCGGACCTGCGCCGGGCCGGTGTCCGCCGGATCGTGGCCACCACGCACGGGCACGAGATCTGGTGGGCCCGCACGCCGGGGGCGCGCCAGGTGCTGCGGCGGATCGGCGACAGCGTGGACACCGTCACCTACCTCGGCGAGTACACCCGGGCGCGGATCGCGCCCGCCCTCGGGCCGCACGCCCGCCTCGCCCGGCTCACCCCGGGCGTGGACGCCGGGGAGTTCCACCCCGACCGCGCCGCGAGCCACCGCGGCGCCCTGCGCGAGCGGTACGGCATCGGGGAGGACCGCAAGGTCGTGCTGTGCGCCTCCCGCCTCGTGCCCCGCAAGGGCCAGGACACCCTGCTGCGCGCCCTGCCGCACATCCTGCGCGTCATACCCGAGGCGGTGCTGCTGCTCGTCGGCCGGGGCCCGGACGAGCGGCGGCTGCGCCGCCTGGCCCGCGGCTGCCCGCCGCGTTCGGTCGTCTTCGCGGGCGGGATGGACCACGCCGGGATGGCCGACCACTACGCCGGCGCCGACCTGTTCGCGATGCCCTGCCGCACCCGCAAGGCCGGCCTGGAGGCCGAGGGGCTCGGCATCGTCTTCCTGGAGGCGGCGGCCAGCGGCCTGCCCGTCGTCGTCGGCGACTCCGGCGGCGCCCCCGACACGGTGCTGGACGGGCGGACGGGCCATGTCGTCGACGGCCGGGACCCGGTGGCCGTGGCCCGGGCGATCACCTCCACCCTGCTGTCGGCGGACCGGACGGCGATGGGCGAGGCGGGACGGCGGTGGGTCGAGGCGGAGTGGTCCTGGGACCTGACGGTGCGCCGGCTGACGCGGATGCTCACCCCGGAGCCGGAGCGGCAGCCCGAGACCGGGTCCGTGCGCCCTTAGCCGTCCGGCCCGGGCGCTACTCGGCGGAGCTGCCCCGCAGGTGGGCGAGGACGGCCAGGACCCGCCGGTTGCCGTCGGTCGGGTCGAGGTCCAGCTTCATGAAGATGTTGCTGGCGTGCTTGACCACGGACGACTCGGTGATGGTGAGGCGCTGCGCGATGGCCTGGTTGTTCAGGCCCTCCGCCATCAGCGCGAGCACCTCCTGCTCCCGGGAGGTGAGCCGGCCCAGCGTCTGGGCCTGCGCCTGCTGGACCAGCAGGACGCGCACCACCTCGGGGTCGATGACGGTGTGCCCGGCCGCGACGCGGGCCAGCGCGTCGAGGAACTCGGAGACCTCGCCCACCCGGTCCTTGAGCAGATAGCCGAGGCCGCCGGTGCCCGCGCCGCCGCCGCTGAGCAACTGGGTCGCGTAGACGGTGGCCACGTACTGGGACAGCACCAGCACGGGCAGGTCGGCGTAGCGGCGGCGCAGCACCAGGACCGCCCGGAGTCCCTCGTCGTGGTGGCCCGGCGGCATCCGGACGTCGGTCACCACCACGTCCGGGCGGTGCTCGTGCACCGCGCCCACCAGCGCCTCGGCGTCGCCGACGGCGGCCACCACCTCGTGGCCGCCGCTCGTGAGCAGCTCGACCAGCCCGGCACGCAGCAGCACGGAGTCCTCGGCGAGAACTACCCGGAACACGGAACCTCCACCCGGAGTTCGGTCGGCCCCCCGACGGGGCTGACGACGGTGAGCCGGCCTCTGAGGATCGCCACGCGGTCGGCGAGCCCCCGCAGCCCCGCCCCGCTGTCGGGGTCGGCGCCGCCCCGGCCGTCGTCGGTGACGGCGAGGTGCAGCCGGTCGTCGCGCAGCCGGCCGGTGATGGTGATGCGCGAGGCGCCGCTGTGCTTGCCGGCGTTGGCGAGGGCCTCGGTGACGGTGAAGTACGCGGTGGTCTCGACCGCAGCGGGCAGCCGGTGCGGCAGCTCGATGTCGACGGTGACGGGGACGGGGTTGCGCAGGGCGACCTCCGTCACGGCCGCCGCCAGCCCGTGGTCGGTGAGCACCTGCGGGTGGATGTCGCGGACCAGGCGGCGCAGTTGCTCCAGGGCGAGCCGGGCCTCGCCGCGCGCCCGGGAGACCAGTTCGCGGGCGCGGGCGTTCTCCTCCCGCATCTGCATCTCGGCGAGTCCCAGCGTCATCGAGAGCGCGACCAGTTGCTGCTGCGCCCCGTCGTGCAGGTCGCGTTCGATGCGGCGGCGCTCGGCCTCGAAGGCGTCGACGAGCCGGGCCCGGGACCGCGTCAGCTCGATGACCCGGGTGCTCAGGCCCTCGTCGCGGGGCGACAGCAGGAACCGGGCGGCCTTCGCCTGGGCGCCGGCCAGCCAGCCCGCCGCGTACCCGGCCAGGACCAGGCCGGTGAGCCCCACGGCGCTGGCGGGCAGGGCCTCGGCGGGGCTGCCGACGGGGTCGCCGGGCAGCAGCGTCACCGTGTCCGGTGCGACGGCCCACACCAGGACGGGCGCCGCCGTCAGGAAGCCGGAGAAGCCGAGCAGCAGCGCGACACCGGCGCCGGAGGCGGTGCCGAGCACGCCGAGCGTCACGGCGTAGCCCAGTTCGCGCCAGGTGGCCCGCTCCTCCAGCCGGGTGCGGAACCAGCCCCGCAGGCCGACGCCGGAGAGCAGGCTGTGCGGATCCGTCATCGGCTCGGGTTCGACGAGCCGGATGCGGCGCCGCTCCACGGCCGCCACGGGCACCCCGAGCGCGGCGGTGGCCGTCAGGATCAGCAGGCCGACGCCGAACACGGAGAGGGTGACGCCGACGAGGACCAGCATGGTCAGCGCCAGCAGCACGGCGTATCCGAGCACGGCCCCGCTCAGCACGTACGCCAGGCAGCGCAGCGGCCAGGGCGACAGCAGGTAGCGCAGGGGCCGCTCGCGCAGGACGTCCCACACGGCGACGCCCCGGCGTTCGTGCCCCTCCGCCGGCGACCGGTCCCGTGTCACCGTTTCCGGCCGCCCGCCGTCGTCGCCGCTGTGCCGCTCCGGCATGTTCCCCCCGGTCGATCGCGTCCGCTCCGAGACCCGTCAACCGCCGGACGCGGTCTCCAACATACCGTCGGCGCGGACCGGTCCGGCGCCGCCGGGTGGGCCGGTGACCCCCGGGGACCTGCGCGAACCCGCGCCGGGCGGGGCGGACGGCACGGGTGGTCAGGGCGTGCCGAGGAGTGACGCCCGGTCGACCTTCCCGTGGGCCGTCGTCGGGATCCGGTCGAGGAAGACGTAGTGCCGCGGCACCATCTCGGCCGGCAGGTGGCGGCGGGCGAACCCGGTGAGCGCCGCCTCCGAGCGGTCCCGGCCGCCGTCCGCCGTGCCGACCACGTAGGCGGTGAGGCGGGCCTCGTCCGGGTCCCAGTCGACCACCACGTCGCTCACCCCGGGGCAGCGGGCCAGCACCCCCTCGATCTCGCCGGGTTCCACCCGTACGCCCCGGATCTTGATCTGCCGGTCGAGCCGCCCGAGGAACTCCAGCTCCCCCTCCTCGTCACGGCGTACGAGGTCGCCGGTGCGGTACCACCGGTCACCGGATCCGGTGACGCGGACGAAGCTCCGGGCGGTCGCCTCCGGGTTCCCCCAGTAGCCGAGGGCCAGGCACGGTCCGCCGACGAGGAGTTCGCCGGCCGCGCCGGGCGCGGACTCGCGCTCGCCGTCGAACACCATGGTCCGGGCGGGGCCGATCGCCCGGCCGATCGGGACGGCACCGGTGCTCGTCGGGGCCACCTCGTGGCTGGTGGCGACGACCGTCGTCTCCGTGGGGCCGTAGTGGTTGACGAAGCGCCGCAGGGGGTGCCCGGCCCGCAGGCGCAGCCGGTCCCCTCCGGTCAGCAGGCACCTGAGCTGCCCGAAGTGGGTGCCGTGCCGCAGGTACGCCTCGGCCAGCGGGGTCGGCAGGAAGGACAGGTCGATGGCCTGCGCCCGGTACCAGTCGCCCAGTTCCCAGGGCGCCAGCTTCAGTTCCGCCGGCGCGAAGTGGACGGACGCGCCGTGGCAGAGGTACGGCCAGGTCTCCCACATGAAGGCGTCGAACGACATGGCCGCGATCGACGAGGCGCGGTCGGCGGGTGTCACGCCGTAGGCGCCGCCGTGCCAGCGCGCCAGCCGCGCGAAGGAGTCGTGGCCGACCAGCACGCCCTTGGGGACCCCGGTCGAGCCCGAGGTGTGGATGAGATAGGCGCCGTCCCCGACGCCGTCCCCGGCGCCGTCCACCGCCCCGGCGCCGGCCCCGGCGAGCGCACCGGGGTCCGCCGGGGCGCACCCCGCCGGGTCGATCACCCGGGGCACATCGGGCAGGCCGGTTCCCGGCCCGCCGGGGGGCTCGCCGACGACGGCCTCCGGGGCGGCGTCGGCCAGGATCGCCGCGAGCCGGCCGTGGGGCAGGCCGGCGGGCAGCGTGAGGCAGACCCCGCCCATGAGCCAGACGCCGAGCTGGGCGGCCAGCACCCCGGGGCCGCGGTCCAGGTGGACCGCGACCACCGCGCCCGGCCGGACGCCGCCGCGGGTCAGCGCCAGGGCGATCCCGGCGGCCCGCCCGGCCAGTTCGCCGTACGTGGTCCGCTCGCCCAGGTACTCCGCGGCCGGCGCGTCCGGCCGCCGGCGCGCCTGGGCCAGGACCAGCTCGACGACCGTGCCGGTGCCGTCCGGTCGCGTCACGGCCCTCACCTGCCCTCGACCGCCACGCAGGCCGCCGCCACGGCCTCCGCTCGGGCGTCCGTCAGGAACTGCCGCGCCGGCACGCTGATCCCGTGCTCCGTGCGCAGCAGCGAGATGACCTCCATGACCAGCAGGGAGTGGCCGCCGATCTCGAAGAAGTCGGACTGCGCGCCGACCTCCGGCGTGCCGACGACCTTCCCGTAGGCCGCGAGCACCGCGTCGAGCGAGTTGTTCATGTCGTTTCCTCTTTCAGGCAGGCTGGACGAGAGCGGATTCGAGTCGCCGGTAGCCGGTGCCGACCGCCCACCGGACGGTTTCCGGCGCGAGCCGGGCCCCGGGGAACGCGGCCGTCCACTCCGAGATCGCCGTCTTCGCGGCCCCGCGGGCTATCGGCGCGCCGAGGCAGTAGTGGATGCCGGCCCCGAAGGCCAGGTGCCGCTGGTCCCGCGCGAAGTCGAGGACGTCGGCGTCCGGTGTGTTCCGCCAGTCCCGGTTGGCGGCGGCGATGAGGACCAGGACGCGGTCGCCGGCCCGGATGGTCCGCCCCTCCACGGTCACGTCGGACAGCGCGACCCGGGGGACCTGCGGCACGGGCGTGTCGAAGCGCAGCATCTCCTCGACGACCGCGTCCGGGTCGGCCTGTCCCGCGGCGGCCTCCTTGTACAGGCGGGGTTCGCGCAGCAGGTGCAGCAGCCCGCTCGCGATGAGCCCGGCCGTGGTCTCCTGGCCGGCGAAGGAGAGCAGGTGGGCGGTGTGCAGGTAGGCGTCCGCGGGCGCGGCCGGATCGTCGCCGAGCAGGGGGAACAGCGCGCTGCCGGGCGGCAGGTGCGGGGCCAGCTCGCGGTAGAGGCCGTCGAGGCGGCCGACGGCGTCGGCGGCCCGCCCGGCGAACTCCCGCTTGTGCGGCTGGGCGAGGAAGCCGGCGATGGGGGCCATGTGGACGGCCGCCGCCGCGACGACCTCGGCCGGCACGTCGAGCACCTGGGCGAGGACCTGGCTGGCGACGGGGGTGGCGAAGTCGCCCGCGATGTCCACGCCGTCGAGCGGGCGCAGCAGTTCCAGCCGCTGCGCGACGACGTCCCGGAACTCCCCGGCGAGTCCCTCCACCCGGCCGCGGACGAAGAAGGACTGCATGGTCCGGCGCATCCGGGTGTGGTGCGGCGGGTCCATGAGCATGAACCAGCCGCGCAGCATCCGCTCCAGTGCGGGGAACTCGCGGGACACCGACCCGGCGGCGTTCAGCCGGAGCCAGTCCGAGGACATCGCCGGGGAACGCAGCACGGTGTTCACCGCGCTGCGGCCGGCGACCACCCAGACTTCCAGCATCTCGTCCCAGAAAACGCCGGAACGATCCTGGAAGGTCCTGTAGACAGGGTAAGGATCTTCCCAGAACGAAACCCCCACGGCCGGTACTCCCTACTAGGCGGTGTGACGTCGTGCGGTGGTACCGGGTTCGGCGGCCACCGTGGTGAGGAGCTCCCGGTAGGCCGTCCGCAGCGCCCGGACGGTCCGCTCGGGGACGCGGTCCGGCTGCCAGGTGAACGTGACCTCCAGGGAGCCGCCGGCCCGCGGCCAGACCTCCGCGACCAGTTCGTGCATCGCGCGCGGGGGGCCGGCGTCGACGCCGGTGACCCGGCAGTCCGGCAGTCCGAACTCCCCCTGGCCGGCGTCCTGGTGGGCGAACATGGTCTGGAACAGCGGGTTGCGGCCGGAGCGGGCCGGGCGGACGGCGGCGACCACGTCGGCGAAGGGCACGTCCTGGGCGGCGAACGCCCGCACGACGATGTCGCGGGTGCCGGGCAGCGCCGAGGGGAGGTCGTCGCCGACGCCGCGGAAGGGGATGCACAGCGTGTTGATCAGACATCCCACGAAGTCGTCGGCCGAGGGGATGTCGCGCTTGGCGACCGGCACGCCGATGCCGAACTCGTCCTGCCCGAGGGTCCGCCCGAGCGCCGCGGCGTAGCCGGCCAGGAGGACGGTGAACAGGGTGGCGCCGGCGTCGAGAGCCGCCTTCTCCAGGGCGGTGACGTCCGGCACCGGCAGCGTGAAGGACATCCGGGCGGGGGCGCGGCCCGGCGGGTGCGGCCCGGCGCCGGGGGCGTCCGGTGCGGGGCCGAAGTCGAGCGGCGGGAGGCCGGCGAGCGCCGCCGACCAGAACCGGAGCTGGGGTGCCAGCCGGTGCGGGGCGAGTTGCGCGGCCCGTTCCCGCCGGACGTCGGCAAGGCGGGCCGCCGGACGGCCGAAGTCCGGCTCCGTCCCGCCGCGGCGGGCCGTGTAGGCGAGGGCGAGGTCCGCCAGCAGGACCCGCTGCGACCAGGCGTCGAAGGCGACGTGGTGGACGCAGAGCGCGAAGTGGGTCGTGGACCCGCGGGTGACGGCCGCGCACCGCCACACCTCCCCGTTCCCGATGTCCAGCGGGGTGAGCACGTGTTCCGCCAGCAGGGCGAGTGCCTCCTCCTCGCCGGCCGCGGGCGGCAGGACGCGCAGGGAGACGGGCGGGCCCACGGCGTCCGGGCGGGCGCGCGGGCGGGGCACGGCCTCGTACCCGGCCCGCAGCGCCTCGTGCCGCCGTCCCACGTCCCGTACGGCGGCGGCCAGGGCGTTGAGGTCCAGGGGGCCGTCGATCCGCCAGAAGGAGGGGCACAGCGGTGCCGGGTCCTCCGGGTGGAACTCGTGGGCCATCGCGAACGCGGCCTGCATGCCGAGGAGTTCGATCCCGTCGTGCGGCTCCGGCGGCGGGCCGGCCGCCGCGGGGCGGGCCGGGTCCGGACGCTCGCGGCGCAGCGCGTCCAGGAGGCCGCCGAGCGTGGGGTGGGCCATGACCAGGGTGACGGGGACCGGGTCCGCCAGCAGCGCCCCCAGCTTGGTGCACAGCCGCCCGGCGTCCAGCGAGGTGCCGCCGAGGTCGAAGAAGGACGCGTCGGAGGGCACGTCGCCGCGCCGGAGCACCTCCGCGAACACGGACCTGACGGCGGCCTCCAGCCCGTCGCCGGGCGGCCCGTCGTCCACGGCGGGGGCCGGGCCGGGCGGGGGCAGCGCGGCGGCCAGGCGCCGGTGGTCGACCTTGCCGTTCGCGGAGAGGGGGAACCTGTCGACGTGTTCGAGCCGGTCGGGGACGAGGTAGCCGGGCGCCCGGGCGGCGATGTCGCGCCGCAGGTCGCCGGGGGCCGGCCCGGCCGGGTGCTCCGTGGTGTAGAAGGCGGCGATGCCGTGGCAGGTGCCGTCGCCGTCCGTGCGCGGGACCGCGACGCAGTCCGTCACGCCCGGCGTCCGCCGGACCAGCGCCTCGATCTCGGTCAGTTCGACGCGGTGCCCGCGCAGCTTCACCTGGCGGCCGATCCGCCCGTGGAAGTGCAGGACGCCGTCCGCGTCGGCGGAGACCAGGTCGCCCGTCCGGTACATGCGCTCCGCCCGCCCCGGGCCGCCGGTGCGGACGAACCTCTCCTCGGTGAGTCCGCTCTGCCCGAGGTAGGCCAGTGCCAGGCCGTCGCCGCCGACGAGGAGTTCGCCGGGCTGCCCGGTCGCGCAGGGCGCGCCGTCCCGGCGCACCTCGGTCCGGCGGCCGGCCACGGCCCGGCCGATGGGGATGCCGCCCTCGCGTGCGCAGTCCTCGGGCGTGATCTCGTGCACCGTCGCGAAGACCGTGCTCTCCACCGGCCCGTACCCGTTGACCAGGGCGACGGTGGGGTGGGCGGCCAGGAACGCGCGCACGTGCCGCGGGGAGAGACGCTCACCACCGACGAAGAGGCGCCGCAGGCCGGTGAAGCAGCCCGGGTCCTCCTCCACGAACATGTTGAACAGGGAGGCGGTGAGCCACAGCACGTTCACCCCGTGGGCGGCGGTCAGCTCGCGCAGCGCGGCGGGGAGCAGGTAGGGGCCGTCGATGAGGACGGACGTACCGCCGGACAGCAGCATGCCCCACAGCTCCAGGCTGAAGGCGTCCCAGGGCAGTGCCGCGGCCAGCGGCATGACGCCGCCCGGCGCGAAGTCGCCGAACACCGGGTCGCCGAACAGGCTGACCGTCGCCCGGTGCGGTGAGACCACCGCCTTGGGCGCTCCGGTGCTGCCGGAGGTGAAGAAGACGGTGGCGGGGTCGTCCGGCGAGACGGCGGGGGCGGCGGGGACGGTGCCGAGCCGCTCGGACCGCCCGACCGGCGGGGGCACGAAGACCGGGCGGTCCCGGTCCGCCGCCCCTGCCGCCACCACGACCGGGGCGGCGAGCAGTTCCACCAGCTCCTGCTGCCGGGCTCGGGGCCACTCCGGGGCGATCAGCGAGTACGCGGCGCCCGTCTTGAGGACCGCGAGCACCGCCACGACCAGTTCCGCGGAGCGCGGCAGGACGACGGGGACGATGTCACCGGCCCGGCCGGCGCCGAGCCGCGTCAGCTCCCGCGCCCAGGCGTTGGAGACCTCGTCCAGCGCGCGGTAGGTGTACCGCCGGTCGCCGTCGATCAGCGCGGTGCGCTCCCCGTGTTCCCGTACCCGCCGGGCGAAGACCGCGCCCAGGGTGCCGTCCCCGGGCTCGTCCCGTACGGACGGCGCCCGGCTGTCCACGCCCGGTGGCTCCGCACCGTGCCTCGCTGTTCCAGCCATGCCGCTGACTCCTCGTGCAGTCCGTAGTGACGCCCGTGATCCACCCACCGGCCGGACCGGCCCCCCGGGGGCGCGCCCGGGCGCGGCGGGGCCCGGAGAACCGGCACGGACGAACGGGGGGACCGGCGGCGAGCGACACGGGGACCATGCCGCCCGGCCCCCCCTGGCCACCGTCATCACGCCAGCTCGGAAGGTAGGTCGGACAGCTTTCGTCTCGTTATCGCGCACGCTTCGCAGCCCGTCGGTCCCGCTCCGCGCGCCGGGGCCCCGGCTCTGGTTGGAGAACCGATACGGCGTCGATAAGCGGCGTCCCTAGGCTCCGCACAGCCCACGGCCCGCAGACCACGGCCCGTCGGGACGCCGTCGCCCGCGCCGGCCCGGCCGCCGCCCCGGCGCCCGGGGACGCCCGGTCCCTCCCTGTCCGGTCCCGAGTAGTGGATGGAAATGTCGAACGCTCATCACACGACCTCCCGGTCCGTAGTCCTGCGTGAATTCAGCAAGCCCCTCTCCCTCGAAGAGCTGGACGTCGCCGAGGCAGGACCCGGCGAGGTCGTGGTGAAGGTGGAGTACGGCGGGGTCTGCGGTACCGACGCGCACCTGTGGAGCGGACGGCTGGCCATCCCCACGCCCGTGGTGCTCGGGCACGAGGGGCTCGGCACCGTCGAGCGGATCGGCGCCGGCCCGCTGGCCGACGCCAACGGCGACCTCCTCGCGGTCGGCGACACCGTGATGTGGGCGTCGTCGATCTCCTGCGGCTCCTGCGTCCCCTGCCGCATGCACGAGGAGCCGACGCTGTGCGAGCGGCGCACCACCTACGGCGTCAACCTGCCCGTGTCCGACGCCCCCGGGCCGTCCGGCTCGTGGTCGGAGCGCATGGTGCTGCGCGCCGGCACCAGCGTGGTCAAGCTCCCCGCGGGCGTGTCCGAGGCGTCGGCGATGTCGCTGGCCTGCGCCGGCCCCACCATGATCCACGCCCTCTACGGGCGGCGGCCCGTCCGGCTCGGCGAGTCCGTGGTGGTCCAGGGCAGCGGGCCGGTGGGGCTCGCCGCGGCCGCCATGGCGCAGCTCGCGGGGGCGGCCCGGGTGATCGTGGTGGGCGGGCCCGAGTCCCGCCTCGCGGCCGCCGGGCGGCTCGGCATCGGCGACCACCACGTCAACGTCATCGACGGCGGGGACCCCGCCGCCGCGCTCGCCGAGGTCCGCGCCCTGACCGGCGGGTACGGCGCCGATCTGGTCATCGAGTGCGCCGGGGCCCCGGACGCCGTCCCGCAGGGCGTCGCCATGGCCCGGCGCGGCGGCTCCTACCTGGTCGTGGGCCAGTACACGGACCGCGGCGAGGTCGCCGTCAACCCGCACCAGCTCGTCCACCGCCAGCTCTCCCTGCTCGGCTCGTGGGGGTTCACCGGCGCCCATCTCGTGTCGTACGTGAACCTGCTGCCGGCGCTCACCGCGCGCTTCGACCTGGCGAGCCTGGTGACCGAGTTCCCGATGGCGGAGTGCGAGGAGGCCCTGCGGCAGGTCGGCGCGGGCACGGTCCTCAAGGCCGTGCTGCGCCCCTGAGGGCCCGCGTCCGGGAAGGGGGACCGCCACCGTGCGGCTGAGCACCGTCATCCTGCCCACCCTGCGCTGGTCCGAGGGCGGCGCCCGCCGGTGGCTGCGCGCCGAGGAACTCGGCTTCCACGCCGCCTACACCTACGACCACCTGGCGTGGCGCAGCCTGCGCGACCGGGCCTGGTTCGGCGCCGTGCCCACGCTGGCCGCGGCCGCCGCGGCCACCCGGTCGATCCGGCTGGGCACCCTCGTCGCCTCGCCCAACTTCCGGCACCCGGTGCCGTTCGCCAAGGAACTCATGTCCCTGGACGACCTGTCGGGGGGCCGGGTCACGCTGGGACTGGGCGCCGGGGCGAACGGCTTCGACGCCACGGCGCTGGGGCGGGCGCCCTGGCCGCCGCGGGAACGGGCCGCGCGGTTCGAGGAGTTCACCGAGCTGCTCGACCGGCTGCTGAGGGAGCCCGTCGTCTCGTACGACGGGGCGTTCTACCGCGCCCACGAGGCGTACGGCCTGCCCGGGTGCCTCCAGCGTCCGCGGCTGCCGTTCGCGGTGGCCGCCACCGGGCCCCGGGGGATGCGGCTGGCGGCCCGGTACGGGCAGGCGTGGGTGACGCTGGGCGATCCGCGGCTGCCCGGCGGCGACGAGGAGCGCTTCCACGCCACGCTCGTCGAGCAGCTCGGGAACCTGGACGAGGCCCTCGCCGGGCAGGGGCGGGCGGCGCGGGACATCGAGCGGATCCTGCTGACGGGCTTCACCGGCGGCGACCCGCTGCGGTCCGTGGACGCGTTCGTCGACTTCGCCGGGCGCCAGGCCGAGCTGGGCTTCACCGAGATCGTCGTCCACTGGCCGGTCCCGGACTCCGTCTTCGCCGCCGACGAGAAGACCTTCGAACGCATCGCGGCGCGGGCGCCGGCGCAGCTCGCCGTTCTCCCCGGCGGGCGTGACCGGGCCTCGCGCGCGCACGGCCCGGCCGCGCCCGGGCCCCGGTGACCCACGTACACGACAGGAATGGGGACCATGACCGCTCGGACCGCCGCCGCACACCGGCCGGCCGCCGGGGTGCCGGCCCACACCCGCCGGGGCACGGGCGATCCCGTCCTGCTGATCACGGGGAGCGGCGGGAGCGCCCGGAGCTGGGACGCCTACCAGGTGCCGGCCCTGCTGCGGGCCGGCTACCAGACGGTGACCTACGACCACCGGGGCAGCGGGCCGGGCCCCGCCGGGCCGTTCGGCCTGGACGACCTGGTCGAGGACGCCGCCCGCCTGATCGAGGGCCTCGGTCCCGCCCCCTGCCGGGTGGTGGGCGTGTCCCTGGGCGCCATCGTCGCGCAGGAACTGGCGCTGCGCCGCCCGGAACTGCTGTGCCAGGCCGTCTTCATGGCCACCCGCGGGCGCACCGACGCCATGCGCCGGGCGGTGGTGACGGCCGAGATCGAGCAGAGCGCCGGCGGCCCCACGGTCTCCGACGCCCACCGCGGGGTGCTGCGGGCGATGCAGAACCTGTCCCGGTCCACCCTGGCGGACGACTCCCGGGCGCAGGACTGGATGGCCCTCCTGGAGGGTCCGCTCGACACGGGCGAGGGGTACCGGCACCAGTTGCGGGCCACGCTCGTTCCCGACCGGCTGCGGGACTACGCGGGCATCCGGGTGCCGTGCGCGGTGATCGCGTTCGGGGACGACCTGATCACCCCGCCCCACCTGGGCAGGGAGGTGGCCGACGCGGTCGGGGGCTGCCGGTACGTGGAGATCCCCGACTGCGGGCACTACGGGCACCTGGAGGACCCGGGCGCGGTGAACGTCGCGCTGACCGCGTTCTTCGCCGAACACCGGCGGTAGCGGGCCGTCCCGGGCGGCCCGGGACGGCCCGCGGGGGCGGCACCCCCGTGCCGGGGTGCCGCCCCCGCGGTCTCCGTGTGCCGGGGCCGCCGCCGATCGGTGAGGGTCGGGGACCGGCGGCGGCCCCGGGGTCCGGCGGGCCGCGGGATCAGCGGTGGTCGCTGCCCGCGGACTGGGTCGCCGCGCGGCCGGCCTCCAGGCGGGCGACCGGGATGCGGAACGGGGAGCAGGAGACGTAGTCGAGGCCCACCTCGTGGAAGAAGTGCACCGACTCGGGGTCGCCGCCGTGCTCGCCGCAGACGCCCAGCTTGAGGTCGGGGCGGGTCCGGCGGCCCGCCTCCGCGGCGGCCTTCACCAGGGAGCCGACGCCGTCCTTGTCGATCGTCTCGAACGGCGACACCCCGAAGATGCCCTTCTCCAGGTAGGCCGTGAAGAAGGACGCCTCGACGTCGTCGCGGCTGAAGCCCCACACCGTCTGGGTCAGGTCGTTCGTGCCGAAGGAGAAGAACTCCGCCGCCTCGGCGATCTGGCCCGCCGTCAGCGCGGCGCGCGGCAGCTCGATCATCGTGCCGATCGCCAGCTTGAGCGAGGTGCCGGTGGCCGCCTCGACCTCGGCGACGACCTGGTCCGCCTCCTCGCGGACGATCTCCAGCTCCTGGACGGTGCCGACGAGCGGGATCATGATCTCGGCGCGCGGGTCGCCCTTGGCCGCCTTGCGCTCGGCCGCGGCCTCCGCGATCGCGCGGACCTGCATGGTGAACAGCCCGGGGATGACCAGGCCCAGGCGCACCCCGCGCAGGCCCAGCATCGGGTTCTGCTCGTGCAGGCGGTGCACGGCCTGGAGCAGCCGCAGGTCGTTCTCGTGCGGCTCCTGCCGGGACTCCGCCAGGGCCACCCGCACCGAGAGTTCGGTGATGTCCGGGAGGAACTCGTGCAGCGGCGGGTCCAGCAGGCGGACCGTCACCGGCAGGCCGTCCATCGCCTCGAACAGCTCGACGAAGTCCTTCTTCTGCAGGGGCAGCAGCTCCCGCAGGGCGGACTCGCGCTCCTCCTGGGTGTCGGCGAGGATCAGCTTCTCGACCATCTCGCGGCGCTCGCCGAGGAACATGTGCTCCGTGCGGCACAGGCCGATGCCCTGGGCGCCGAACCGGCGGGCGCGCAGCGCGTCCTCGGCGTTGTCGGCGTTGGCGCGCACCCGCAGGCGGCGCTTGCGGTCGGCGAAGGCCATCATGCGGTGGACCGCCTCGACCAGTTCGTCGGCGTCGTCGGCGCCGGGGTGCATCCGGCCCTCGAAGTACTCGACCACGGGGGACGGGACCACCGGGACCTCGCCGAGGTAGACCTTGCCGCTGGAGCCGTCGATGGAGATGAGGTCGCCCTCCTCCACGACGGTGCCGCCCGGCACCGTCATGCGGCGGCGCTTGGTGTCGACCTCCAGCTCCTCCGCGCCGCAGACGCAGGTCTTGCCCATGCCCCGGGCGACGACGGCCGCGTGCGAGGTCTTGCCGCCGCGGGAGGTCAGGATGCCCTCGGCGGCGATCATGCCGTCCAGGTCGTCGGGGTTGGTCTCCCGGCGGACCAGGATGACCTTCTCGCCCGAGCGGGACCACTTGACGGCGGTGTAAGAGTCGAAGACGGCCTTGCCGACCGCCGCGCCCGGCGACGCCGCGATGCCGCGGGCGACCTGCTCGACCTTCGCCTCCTCGTCGAAGCGCGGGAACATGAGCTGGGCGAGCTGGGCGCCGGTGACGCGCTGGAGCGCCTCGGTCTCGTCGATCAGGCCCTGGTCCACGAGCTGGGTGGCGATGCGGAACGCGGCGCCGGCGGTGCGCTTGCCCACACGGGTCTGGAGCATCCAGAGCTGGCCGCGCTCGATGGTGAACTCGATGTCGCAGAGATCCTTGTAGTGGTTCTCCAGGGTCTCCATGATCCGCATGAGCCGGTCGTACGACTTCTTGTCGATCTGCTCCAGCTCCGCCAGCGCGACGGTGTTGCGGATGCCCGCGACGACGTCCTCGCCCTGCGCGTTCTGCAGGTAGTCGCCGTAGACGCCCTGGTGGCCGGAGGCGGGGTCGCGGGTGAAGGCGACGCCGGTGCCGGAGTCGGGGCCGAGGTTGCCGAAGACCATCGAGCAGACGTTGACGGCGGTGCCCAGGTCGTGCGGGATGCGCTCCTGGCGGCGGTAGAGCTTGGCCCGGTCGCCGTTCCATGAGTCGAAGACCGCCTTGATGGCGAGGTCCATCTGCTCGCGCGGGTCCTGCGGGAAGTCCCGGCCGGCCTCCGCCTTGACGATCTTCTTGAACCGGGTGACCAGCTTCTTGAGGTCGGCGGCCTCCAGGTCCGTGTCGACGGTGACCTTCTTGGCGGCCTTGGCCGCCTCGAGGGCCTCCTCGAACAGCTCGCCGTCGACGTCGAGGACGGTCTTGCCGAACATCTGGATGAGGCGGCGGTAGGAGTCCCAGGCGAACCGGTCGTCGCCGGCCTGCTTGGCCAGGCCCTGCACGGACTTGTCGGAGAGGCCGATGTTCAGGACGGTGTCCATCATGCCGGGCATGGAGAACTTGGCGCCGGAGCGGACGGAGACCAGCAGCGGGTCGTCGGCCTGGCCGAGCTTCTTGCCCATCTTCCGCTCCAGGGCGTCGAGGTGGGCGCTCACCTCGTCACGCAGTGCCGCGGGCTCCTCACCGCTGTCCAGGTAGACCTTGCAGGCCTCCGTGGTGATGGTGAAGCCGGGAGGGACCGGCAGACCGAGGTTGGTCATCTCGGCGAGATTGGCACCCTTGCCGCCGAGCAGGTCCTTGAGGTCCTTGTTGCCCTCGGTGAAGTCGTAAACGAACTTCGCTGCGTGGGGTTCTTTGTTTTCCGACACGGGTCTCGACTCCTTGAGGCCACGGTGGCTGCCCTGACGGCCAGGAACATACCCAGATCGAAGGTCTCTGGGCACGTCCACTTGCGCGTCATGTGCCTGTAACCACTCGTCCGCCAGTGGATCGAAAGTCAAAGCTTGGCAAGCCAGGCCGAGGTTATGTTTTCACTTCTTGAAGGCAGCACTGCCCACAGGTGCGGTTTTCTGCTCAGATGAGCGGCCCTCGCGACGGCTGATTTCGATCGATGAACGATCAAAGGGTGGCACCCAGTGCCACCCTTTGGAGAAGTGCAGCCGCTCATGATCCGCTCATCTGAGCGCAACCCTTATCAAGGGTGGCGAGAATCACGCTCTCACAGGCCGCCCGTTTCCACCATGCGGACGGCGGCCGGCCGGTGACCGGACAGCGACCGGACGGCGGTCGGTCCCGGGGCCACGCCGGTCACCCGCCCGGCGCCGCGAGCCGCACCCGCGGCCGGCGGCCCGCGCCGCCGACGGCCGCCCGACCGGCACGGTCCGGGCGCCGGAGCGGAGTCCGCGCGCCCGTACCGGGGACGGTGGCGGCCGGCGTGCCGCGCACGGGGTGCCACCGGCCACGCGCGCCGCCCGCGCGGCCCGCACCACCCGAGCGTCAAAAGCTGAACAAGAGCCCCCAAAACGACGTGTCCACCCGGACACCGGCGCGTTCCCACTGACGTGACCCAAGGAGGGGACCGGGGATGACGGACCGGCATCACCTGTTCGTGCACGGCACCACCTTCGCCGCCGTCGGCGACCGGGGCGACATCGGCGGGGTGCCCCGCGACGGCTGTCCCGACGGGCTGTTCGTCCGGGACGCCCGGCACCTCAGCCGCTGGCAGCTCACCGTCGACGGCGCGGTGCCCGAGGCGCTCGTCCCGGTGGCGGACGGGGACGCCGCCCGCTGCGTGCTGGTACCCCGGGCCGGCCGGCCGGAGCCCCCGGCCCACACCCTCCTGCGCGAACAGGCCGTCGGCGACGGCTCGTTCGTCGAGTCGCTGCGGGTGACCAGCAACCGCCCGGTACCCACCGCCGTCCGGCTCGCGCTCACCGTCGACGCCGACTTCACCGACCAGTTCGAACTCCGTCGCGACCACCGCACCTACGTCAAGGCCGGCGCCGTTCGCTCCCGTGAGCCGCTGGACGACGGCATCGAGTTCACCTACCGGCGCGCCGAGTGGCGGTCCCGTACGACGATCACGGCCGAGCCGGCGCCCGACGCGGTGGAGGAGACCGGCACCGGGGCCCGCCGCCTGGTGTGGACCCTCGACCTCGCCCCGCACGGCACGACCGGGCTGCTCCTGCGGGTGGCCGCCCGCCCGCACGGCGAGCGGCGCGCCCCGCGCGTGCCCCGCGACCCCGCCGCAGCGCGCCGGGACCTGCGGGCGCGCGAGGAGGAGTTCACGGCGGGGGTGGCGTTCCCCGCCGGCCCGCCCGGGCTGGCCGCGGCCTGCGCCCGGGGCCTCGCCGACCTGGCGGCGCTCCGGGTCCCGGCCCGCGGACCGGACGGCGAGGAGCTGCGCGTGCCGGCGGCCGGCGTCCCCTGGCGTCTCGCCCTGCTGGGCCGCGACGCGCTCCTCGCCTCCCTCTTCGTCCTGCCCTACCGGTCCGGTCCGGCCGCCGCCACCCTCCTCGCGCTGGCCGCCACCCAGGCGACCGGCACCGGCGCGTCCGCGGCCGCCCGGCCGGGCAAGATCGTGCACGAGGTGCGGCACGGGGAACTGGCGCACTTCGGCCAGGTGCCGTTCCGCCGCTCCTACGGAGCGGTCGACACCACTCCCCTGTTCCTGATCCTGCTCGGCGCGTACGTCGAGCGGACCGGGGACGCCGGGTTCGCCCGCCGGCTGGAGCGGCACGCCCGCGCCGCCGCCGGCTGGATGCTCGACCACGGCGGGCTGACCTCGCACGGCTACCTCGTCCACCGCGCCGACGGGGACGGCCCCGCCGGGCAGGACTGGAAGGACTCCCCCGGCACCCGGCTCACCGGCACGACGGCGGCGGCGGGCGCCCAGGGCTACGCGTACGACGCCCTGCGCCGCACGGCGGGACTGGCCCGCGCGGTGTGGGCGGACGACGCCTACGCCGAGCTGCTGGACGGGACCGCGGCGGGTCTGCGGGACCGGTTCCAGCGGGACTTCTGGATGCCGGAGCGGTCGTTCCCGGCGCCGGCGCTGGACGGGCGGGGCCGCCGCGTCGACGCGCTGGCCTGCGACGCCGGGCACCTGCTGTGGTCGGGGCTGCTGGACAAGGAGTACGGCGAGGTGGTGGGGCGACGGCTGCTGGAGGACGACTTCTTCTCGGGCTGGGGCGTGCGCACGGTGGCCGCCGGGCAGCCGGCGTACCACCCGCTGTCGCACCACCGCGGCTCCGTCCGGCCGCACGACAACGCGCTGATCGCGCTGGGCCTGGCCCGCTACGGGCTGCACGACGAGGCCCGGACGGTGGCGCACGCGCTGGTCGGGGCGGCGACGGCGAGCGGGCACCGGCTGCCGGAGGCGCTGGCCGGGTACGGGCGGGACACGCACGCCGAGCCGGTGCCGTGCCCGGACGCGTGCGGCCGCGGGGCCCGGTCGGCGGCCACCCCGCTGGCCCTGCTCACGGCCGTGGGAGGCGTTTAGGAGACGGCGGCCAGGTGGGCGGCGATGCGCTGCTGGTTCTCGACGAGGCGCAGGCACAGGTGGCGGAGCCGGTGGAGGTCGTCGTCGGTGAATCCGTGGAACAGCGCCGCCATCGCCTTCTGCGTCGGCGCCCGGAACTCGTCCAGCCAGACCAGTCCGGCGGGGGTGATGCGGGCGAGGACGGACCGGCGGTCCGCGGGGTCCGGCTCGCGCACGACGAGTCCCTCGCGTTCGAGCGTGTCGACCAGGCCGGTGGCGTTGCGGGCCGTCATGCCCGCGGAGCGTGCGAGGTCGCCGAGGTGCGCGCCGTCCGCCCCGAGGGCGCGCAGCCGGATCAGGACGTCGACGGCGCCCGTGCTGAGGCCGCGGCCTTCCGTGCCGTGGGCGCGCAGCCGCTCGACGGCCTTGTGCGCGGCCCGCGCGGCGGCCGCCGCCTCCAGCCGGAGGGTGTCCCCTCCCTCCGTGAACTCACCCATCGACGCGCGTACTTGAGGGTCGTGGAGCAGCCCGTCCGCGTCCCGGGCCAACTCGTCCGCGTTAGTTACCTGATTCATAATGTAGTAGTACCGAATGACGCCCGCAGCCGTCAAGGCATGGGCATGGAGCGTGGGAACGGGTGAGGGCACGGTGCCCCCGGCCGACGCGTGGAGGGCGGACGGCGCCCGGAGTTCGCCCGGCCCGGTCGTACGGGAGGGCGGTGGCAGGCCACGCCGGGGAAGGGCCCAGGGGGTTCCCGAAGCCGAGCACGTGCCGGTCGGGACGGGGGGGCCGGCAGGCCGGGGAGGCCGGGGCCGGAAGGACTTCGTCTCGGGCGGACATCCCCCTTGGCAGCGGGAGCGGCACCGGGCCGCCCGCGCGGGCCTGCCCGGCACGTTCACCGCACTCGTACCGCCCGGCTCCGCCGGCCGGGCGCCCGCCGCGTGCGTGCGGATTCCGGCGGGGGCCGCGCTCAGGGCCGCCGTGCCACCGGCCGCGCGCCCCGCCCGCGCCACTCCGGGCGGAACCGGCCCCGGGACCCGTCCCGGGGCCGGCGGGAGGCGCGGCCGTGGTTCCGCCGGTGGTTGCGGGCCGGGCCCGGTGACGGCTCCGGTCAGCCGCCGGAGGTGTCCTGCTCGGCGTCCTCACTGACGCCCGCGCAGTCGTACGGGTCCTTCAGCCACCCGTCCGGCAGCACCACCCGGTTGTTGCCGGACGTGCGCCCGCGTGGGCCCTCCGCACCGGCCGGCCACGCCTGGTCCAGGTCCAGCTCGTCCAGGCCGGCCCGCAGCTCCGCCAGCGACGACGTGATCGCGAGCCGCTTGCGCATCTCGGAGCCGACGGCGAAGCCCTTCAGGTACCAGGCGACGTGCTTGCGGAAGTCGACCACGCCCTTGGACTCGTCACCGAGCCACTCGCCGAGCAGGGTGGCGTGCCGCACCATGATGTCGGCCACCTCGCGCAGCGCGGGCCGGCCGACGTCCTCGCCGCGGCCCTCGAACGCGGCCACCAGGTCCGCGAACAGCCACGGCCGGCCCAGGCAGCCGCGCCCCACCACGACCCCGTCGCAGCCGGTCTCCCGGACCATCCGCAGGGCGTCCTGCGCGCACCAGATGTCGCCGTTGCCGAGCACGGGGATCTCCGGCACGTGCTCCTTCAGCCGGGCGATGGCGTCCCAGTCGGCGGTGCCGCCGTAGTGCTGGGAGGCGGTGCGGCCGTGCAGTGCGACGGCGGTGACGCCCTCCTCCACGGCGATGCGGCCGGCGTCGAGGTAGGTGATGTGGTCGTCGTCGATGCCCTTGCGCATCTTCATCGTGACGGGCAGGTCACCGGCCCCGCTGACCGCCTCCCGCAGGATGCCGCGCAGCAGGTTCCGCTTGTACGGCAGCGCGGAGCCGCCGCCCTTGCGCGTCACCTTCGGCACCGGGCAGCCGAAGTTCAGGTCGATGTGGTCGGCCAGGTCCTCCTCCGCGATCATGCGGACGGCCTTGCCGACGGTCGCGGGGTCGACGCCGTACAACTGGATCGAGCGCGGCTGCTCGCTCGCGTCGAACCTGATCAGCTGCATGGTCTTCTCGTTGCGCTCGACCAGCGCCCGGGTCGTGATCATCTCGCTGACGAAGAGCCCCTTGCCGCCGCTGAACTCCCGGCACAGGGTGCGGAAGGGGGCGTTGGTGATCCCCGCCATGGGTGCGAGCACGACGGGCGGCGTCACGGCGTGCGGGCCGATGGAGAGCGGGTGGGTCATCGTCAGGGCTCCGGAGCGGATGGACGGCACAGGGACAGCGGCAGGCACCCATTGTCCCTCACCCGGCCGGCCACCGGACCGGGCCCCGCCCCAGAGATCGTGTATCACTCATTAGTTAACCGCACTATCGAAATCGGCGTACGATGGGACGCATGCCAGAGTTGAGTCATCGCCGACGCATGCTCGTGCTCGGGATCTGCTGCATGAGCCTGCTGATCGTGAGCCTCGACAACACCGTGCTGAACGTGGCGCTGCCGTCGATGCAGCGCGACCTGCACGCCACCACCTCGGGCCTCCAGTGGACGATCGACGCCTACACGCTCGTCCTCGCCTCGCTGCTGATGCTCGCGGGCTCCACGGCCGACCGCATCGGACGCAGACGCGTCTTCATGACGGGCCTGGTCGTCTTCACGCTCGGCTCCGTGCTCTGCTCCCTCGCCCCCAGCCTGGAGCTGCTGGTCGTCTTCCGCATGGTCCAGGCGGTGGGCGGTTCGATGCTCAACCCGGTCGCCATGTCGATCATCACCAACACCTTCACCGACGCCCGTGAGCGCGCCCGCGCGATCGGGGTGTGGGGCGCCGTCGTCGGCATCTCCATGGCGGCCGGACCGCTGGTCGGCGGGCTGCTGGTGCAGTCGGTGAGCTGGCGCTCGATCTTCTGGATCAACCTCCCGGTCGGCCTCGCCGCCCTCCTGCTCACCCTCCGCTTCGTGCCCGAGTCCCGGGCGCCCAGGGCCCGCCGTCCGGACCCGGTCGGCCAGCTGCTGGTCATCGCGCTGTTCGGGTCGCTGACCTACGCGATCATCGAGGCGCCGTCCGCGGGCGCCGGCCGGGTGGCGCCGTTCGCCGCGGTGGCCGTGGTCGCCCTGCCGGCCCTGCTGTGGTACGAGGCGCGACGCCCCGAACCCCTGATCGACCTGCGTTTCTTCCGCTCGGCGCCGTTCAGCGGGGCCACCGTCATCGCGGTCGGCGCGTTCGCGGCCCTGGGCGGCTTCCTCTTCCTGTCCACCCTGTACCTGCAGAACGTGCGCGGACTCGACGCCCTGCACGCGGGCCTGTGGATGCTGCCGATGGCCGTACCGACGTTCCTGTGCGCCCCGCTGTCCGGCCGCCTGGTCGGCAGCCGCGGTCCGCGCGTCCCCCTCCTGATCGCCGGTACGGCGATGACCGCGAGCGGGGTCCTGTTCGCCGCGTTCGAGGCGGAGACCTCCGACACCACGCTGGTGATCGCCTACGTCCTCTTCGGCATCGGCTTCGGCTTCGTGAACGCGCCGATCACCAACACCGCGGTGTCCGGCATGCCCCGCGCCCAGGCGGGCGTCGCCGCCGCCGTCGCCTCCACCAGCCGGCAGCTCGGCCAGACGCTCGGCGTCGCGGTGATCGGCGCCGTCCTGGCCGCCGGCATCGGCTCGTCCCCGTACCGGCAGGTGTTCGTGCAGGCGTCCCGTCCCGGCTGGTGGATCCTCGCCGGCTGCGGTCTGGCCGTCCTGGTCCTGGGCCTGCTGACCAGCGGCGCCTGGGCCCACCGCACCGCCGAGCGGACGGCCCGGACGCTGCGGTCGGCGGAGATCCGCCAGAGCGCCGGCGTCCCGGAACGCGCGTAGGCCCCCGCCGGCGCGAGGGGGACTCCGCCGGGCGTCCCGGAGCTGGGCGGGACCCCGCCCCGAGGCCTCCCGAAGCGCCCGCGGGACCCCGCCGGGGGTGCCGGGCCGCGGGTCAGCGCCCCGGTTCCGGTTCCGCGCGGACCAGGGCGTGCAGCCGCTCCAGCCGCCGCCGCGTCTCGTCGTCCACCGGGGTGTACGTCACCATCCGGGCGCCCAGCTCGGGGCCCAGCCACAGGTCGGTGTGCTCCAGGGTGAGGAGGCCGACGTGGGGGTTGAGGAACTCCTTGGTTTTGGAGCGGGTGGCGACCACCTCGTACCGCTCCCAGTTCTCGCGGAACTCCGGGACCTGCTCCAGGCGCCCGAGGAGCAGCTTCCAGGCCGGCTCGCCGAGGTGCCCGGCCAGGGAGGCGCGCAGCCGGGCGGCCATCAGCCGCCGGGCCTCGTCCAGGTGGACGACGGCCGCCTGCCAGTTCTCGTCGGTGTGGATGAGGAGCATGCAGTTGCGGTCCTCGGGCGGGATGGCGTCCAGGTCTGCCAGGAGCCGGCCGTAGGTGCGGTTGTAGGCGAGGATGTCGTAGCGGCTGTTCTGGATGCAGGCGGGGATCGGCTCCAGCCGGGTCAGCATCTCGCGTAGGGCCGGGGTGACGCTCGGGCAGCTCGCCGCCGGGCTCGGATCGGTCGCGCCGGCCAGCTGGAAGAGGTGGGCGCGCTCGCTGACGTCCAGGCGCAGGGCGCGCGCCAGGGCGTCGAGGACCTGCACGGAGACCTGGATGTCGCGGGCCTGTTCGAGCCAGGTGTACCAGGTGACGCCGACCGCGGAGAGCTGGGCGACCTCTTCCCGGCGCAGCCCGGGCGTCCGGCGGCGGGCGCCGCGCGGCAGGCCCACCTGCTCGGGCGTGATCCGTTCCCGCCTGCTGCGCAGGAACGCGGCCAGTTCGTGCCGGCGGATCTCCGCCCCGCGCACGGGCCGCGGAGGGGTCTGCTGGGCCATGGTCGTCATACGCCCCAGGGTGCCGTGCCGGCCAGGCCGTTTCCACGTGTTTCCGGTAGCGCGACGCGGGCGGCACGCCGCCGGGCGGCGGCGGCGCGGAGCGGGGAACGGCAACTCCCGACCGGCTGCCGGCGCCCCGGCCGGGCCCGCCGGGCCCGCCGGGCCCGCCCGCGAGCCTGTTGCCGGGTAGTTCTTCTACCAGGATGAGGAGACTCTGGTACCAGGCTGAGCTCGCACGCAGGCTCGGGGGCATGAGTGAAACCGTCACCGTCCCCGCCGTCCGGACGACGGCCGCGCCACCCGTGCTCGGCGGGCCCGGGCTGTTCACCGTCCTGCTGGGCGCGGCACTCCCGCTGGTCGACTTCTTCATCGTCAACGTGGCCCTGCCGGCCATCGGCACCGATCTCGCCGCCGGTGAGGCCGTGCTGGAGCTGGTCGTCGCCGGGTACGGCGTCGCGTACGCCGTGCTGCTGGTGCTCGGCGGGCGACTCGGGGACCTGTTCGGCCGCCGGAGGCTGTTCCTCGGCGGAATGGCCGCCTTCGGGCTCACCTCGCTGGCCTGCGGGCTGGCGCCCGGCGCCTGGAGCCTGGTCGCGGCCCGGATCGCGCAGGGCGCCTCGGCCGCCGCCATGCTGCCGCAGGTGCTGGCCACCATCCAGGCCGCCACGAGCGGCCCGCGCCGGGCGAAGGCCATGAGCCTGTACGGCGCCACGGCCGGGCTCGCCATGGTGGCCGGGCAGATCCTCGGCGGGGTGCTGGTCGCCGCCGACGTCGCGGGGACCGGGTGGCGGGCGATCTTCCTCGTCAACGTCCCGGTGGTGGTGCTGGGGCTGGTGCTCGCCGCGCGCCACGTGCCGGAGACGCGCTCGCACCATCCGGAGCCCGTCGACGGGCCGGGCACCGTGCTGCTCGCCGTGTCCCTGCTGACGCTGCTCGCGCCGCTGACCGAGGGCCGGGCCGCCGGGTGGCCGCTGTGGACCTGGCTGTCGCTGGCCGCGTGCCCGTTCGCCGTGGCCGCGTTCTGGGTGGTGGAGCGGCGCGCGGACCGGGCCGGGCGGACCCCGCTGGTGCCGCCGAGCCTGTTCCGGGTGCCGTCCATGCGGCGCGGGCTGGAGCTGATGGTGCCGTTCTCGATCGGCTTCAGCGGGTTCATGTTCGTGATCGCGCTGGCGCTCCAGCAGGGGGCCCGGCTCGGCCCGGTGGCGGCCGGGCTCGCCCTCGCGCCGATGGCCCTGGCGTTCCTGTTCGTCTCGCTGGCCGGGCCCCGGCTGATCGCCCGCTTCGGCACCCGGGTGGTCACCGCCGGCTCCGTGCTCCAGGGCGTGGGCGTGCTGCTGATCGCGCTGGCCGCCTGGCGGTACTGGCCGCACGTGGGCCTCGGCACGCTGCTGCCGGGGGCGGCCGTGGCCGGTGCCGGTCAGGCGCTCCAACTCCCCAACATCATGCGGATCGTGATGTCCGAGGTGCCGCCCGCCCGGGCCGGTGTGGGCAGCGGTGTGATGGTCACCACCCAGCAGTCGGCGCTGGCGCTGGGCGTGGCCACGCTGGGCACCCTCTTCCTGACCGTCGTCCCCCACCTGGGCATGCGGGACGCCCTGCTCACCACGCTCCTGGTACAGCTCGCCGGAATAGCCCTGACGGGCCTCCTCAGCCTGCGCCTGCCCCGAACGGTCGGCTGAGCGGGGTCATGACGCGGGCGCCCGGCGAAGCCGGGGCCGACGGGCATGACGCTCGGCACAACCGGGGCCGACGGGCCGGCCCGTCGGCACAGCCCGGGCCGACGGGCCGGGACCCCGACCGGACCGGGCGCAGAGCCCAGACGTTCGGCCCAGCCGGGCACACAGCTCGGACGGGCAACCGGGACACGCCCCGAACCGCCTGCCGGGCCCGGCCCGGCCGGAACGCGCGCTCCAGACGCCCCCCGCCGGAACCGGAGCTGACGATCCGGACCCCGACCGACCCAGGCGCAGAACCCAGACGCCCAGCCGGACCGAGCACACAGCCCGAACGGACGACCAAACCGGGCACCCGCCCCGAACCGCCTGCCCGGCCCGACCCGGCCCGGCCGGAACGCGCGCTCCAGACGCCCCCACCGGAACCGAAGCCGACGATCCGGACCCCGGCCGACCCGCGCGCAGAACCCAGACGCCCGGCCGAACCGAGCACACAGCTCGGACGGACGACCGAACCGCGTACCACCGGCCCAGCCGGGCCCGGCCCGCCCGGAGTACGCGGGCCGTGCGCTGCCCACACCACACGGCCTCGGGGCTCGGCGCAGGCGGGACGAGCGGAAGACATGGCAGTGGCGCGAGCCGGACCGGCGGGCGCGGCGAGCGGCGCGTGCTCCGGGTGGCACCCGGGCCGGGGCGGTCCGGCCCGCACCACGTAGCCGGAAGGGCGGGAGGCCCCGTGACAACCCGAGCGGAGACCGCCGGCGGCGCGCGCTCCGGGCACCACCCGAGCGGGCACGGCCCCGCGGAAAAACGGGAGGCCACACGCACTTCCGCCCACACCGCGCAAGCGGAAGGGCGAGAGGCCGCACCCGCTCCCCGCCCACACCGCGCGAGCGGCGCCCGCCCCGGTGCCGTCACAGGTTTCGGGAAGTCCCGGAAAAGCCGATCCGACCTGCGACTTCCCCGGCGTTCAGGCGGTGTCCCGGGCCGTTTCGAGTGGCCGTCTTCCCGAACTCGGGCCAGCCTGGGAAAGGTTCATCGAGCGACGGGAGAGGAACATGACCTCCGTACTCCGCCACCGATACGGCCGCGTGCTCGGCACCGGCGCCCTCTGCGCGGCGCTGCTGTCCGGCGGGACGGCCGGAGCGTTCGCAGCCGACACGAGCCCTTCGGGCACCGACAAGGCCAGCCCCACGGGCACCATGAGCCCGAGCCCCACGGGCAAGGCCTCGATCACCGCCAGGGCGAGCAAGTCCACGGTGAAGGCCGGTGAATCGGTGAAGGTCGCCGGGCGCACCACCGGTCTGAAGGTCGGCAGCCCCCTTGTGCTCCAGTGGGACAAGGACGGCAAGTGGGTGCCGCTGAAGGCGACCGCCAAGGTCAAGACGGGCAACTCCTACGCCCTCACGGCCAAGTTGGAGCACAAGGGCACCCAGCACCTGCGGGTCGCGAGTGCGAACAAGGAAGGCAGGGTCCACTCGCCGACCTTCACCGTGACGGTGAAGTGAGCCCTCGCACCAGCAGGTTCACGACGGCCGTGAACTCCTCGTCGATCCCGGGGGCAGTCCATTCCCGGGCGTGACAGGGGTCGTGGAAACGGCCGGTGGCCTGGAAGACGGCTCGCGCCGCGGCGGCCGGGTCGGGCACCGAGAAGTCGCCCGACCCGGCCCCCGCCATGATGATGCGGGTGAGCTGGCCGGTCAGTTCGGTTATGTGCGCGTGGACCACGCCCCCGAGTTCGCCGGTCAGCACGGTGTAGGTCGCGAACAGCTCCGGATCGTCGCCCGCCTTGTGCCGCTTGGCGGCGAACAGGGCGGCGAGCCAGTCGCGCAGCCGCTGCTCCGGATCCCGGTCCCCGGCGTCGGCGATCCCGGCGAGCGTGTGCGAGGTGCGGTCCAGCCAGCGCTTGGTGACCGCCTCGCGCAGCGCCGCCTTCGTACGGAAATGCCGGTAGACGCTGCCGTGGCTGACGCCGAGCGCGCGGGCCACGTCGACCACGGTGGCCTTGGCCGGGCCGTGGCGGCGCAGCACTTCCTCGGTGGCTTCGAGGATGCGCTCGGCGGTCAGGGTCTCGCTGGTCGGTGGCATGACTAGACGGTACCCGGCGCCGGTCTCAGCGCTCGCTGTCGAGGTGTGCCATCTGCGGGGCCGGGTAACGCTCGCCGGCCGCCGCGTCCGCGGGGACCGCCTCCTCGATCGCCGCGAGGTCGGCCTCGTCCAGCGTGACGTCCAGCGCGCCCAGCGATTCGCCCAGCCGCTCCCGGGTGCGGGCGCCGACCAGCGGCACGATGTCCTCGCCGCGGGAGAGCACCCAGGCGATGGCGGTCTGGGCGACCGTGACGCCCTTGCGCCCGGCGATCTCGCGCAGGGCCTCGACCAGGCCGAGGTTGTGCCGCAGGTTGTCGCCCTGGAAGCGGGGCGAGTGGGCCCGGAAGTCGGCGGGGTCCAGTTGCCGGCCGGCGGAGAAGTGGCCGGAGATCAGGCCGCGGGAGAGGACGCCGTACGCGGTGACGCCGATGCCCAGTTCGCGGGTGACCGGCAGGATCTCCCGTTCGACGCCCCGGGAGATCAGCGAGTACTCGATCTGGAGGTCGGCGACCGGCGCGGTGGCGGCGGCCCGGCGGATGGTCGCGGCGCCGACCTCGCTCAGGCCGACGTGCCGGACGTACCCCTTCTCGATCATTTCGGAGATCGCGCCGACGGTCTCCTCGATCGGCACGTCCGGGTCGAGGCGGGCGATCCGGTAGACGTCGATGTGGTCCACGCCGAGCCGCCGCAGGGAGTAGGCGGCGAAGTTCCGCACGGCGGCGGGCCGGCCGTCGTAGCCGCTCCAGTTGCCGTCCGGGTCGCGCAGCGCGCCGAACTTGACGCTCGTCAGGGCCCGTTCGCGCAGGGGCGCGGGCGCGCTGCGCAGCGCCTCGCCGATGAGCATCTCGTTGTGGCCCATGGCGTAGAAGTCGCCGGTGTCCAGCAGGGTCACCCCGGCGTCCAGGGCGGCGTGGATCGTCGCGACCGATTCCGCGCGGTCGGCGTCGCCGTAGAGCGCGGACATGCCCATGCAGCCGAGGCCGAGGGCGGAGACGCGGGGGCCGGTGGTGCCGAGGGTTCGGGTGCGCATCGTCATGGCGCCAGACTGCCATGACAGGTGACAGATTTCAATATCTGTCATTCCATAGGTGTCAGTGAGACTCCGACCTGGTCCAGACCTCTTGACGAAAGGTCTGGACCACAGCACTGTCATGCCTACGACACCTCACCGCACCCCCACCGGGAGGCCCGCATGCTCCGCCGCACGCTGTCCCTGCTCGCCGCCGCACTCGCGACCGCCGCCGTCGCCCAGCTCCCGGCCGCCACCACGGCGTCCGCCGCCGACACCTGCGCGGTGAAGTCGCGCCCGGCGGGCAAGGTCCTCCAGGGCTACTGGGAGAACTGGGACGGCGCCGGCAACGGCGTCCACCCGCCGTTCGGCTGGACGCCCATCAACGACTCCCGCATCGCCGCCCACGGCTACAACGTGATCAACGCCGCCTTCCCGGTGATCCGCTCCGACGGCACGGCCCTGTGGGAGAACGGCATGGACGCCGGCGTGAAGGTGTCCACGCCCGCCGAGATGTGCGCGGCCAAGGACTCCGGCCAGACGCTCCTGCTCTCCATCGGCGGCGCGGCCGCCGGCATCGACCTGTCGTCCTCGGCCGTCGCCGACCGGTTCGTGGCGACGATCGTCCCGATCCTGAAGAAGTACAACTTCGACGGCATCGACATCGACATCGAGACGGGCCTGGTCGGCAGCGGGAACATCAACCAGCTCTCCACGTCCCAGGCCAACCTGATCCGCATCATCGACGGGGTCCTCGCGCAGATGCCGTCGAACTTCGGCCTGACGATGGCCCCCGAGACGGCCTACGTCACCGGCGGTAGCGTCACCTACGGCTCGATCTGGGGCGCGTACCTGCCGATCATCAAGAAGTACGCGGACAACGGCCGCCTGTGGTGGCTCAACATGCAGTACTACAACGGCAGCATGTACGGCTGCTCCGGCGACTCCTACTCGGCCGGCACCGTGCAGGGCTTCACCGCGCAGACCGACTGCCTGAACAAGGGCCTGGTGGTGCAGGGCACCACGGTCAAGGTGCCGTACGACAAGCAGGTCCCCGGACTGCCGGCCCAGCCCGGCGCGGGCGGCGGCTACATGTCCCCGTCGCAGGTCTCCCAGGCGTGGCGGAACTACGGCACCTCGCTCAAGGGCCTGATGACCTGGTCCGTCAACTGGGACGGCTCGAAGAACTGGACCTTCGGCGACAACGTCAAGGCGCTCCAGGGCCGCTGAGCACACCCCCGACACACGAAGGCCGGGCCCGCCGGAATCAGCGGGCCCGGCCTTCGGCGGTCGTGGCTAGGCGCCGATGAGGCGCTGGGCCAGGTAGCCCTCGATCTGGTCGAGGGAGACCCGCTCCTGCTTCATCGAGTCACGCTCGCGCACGGTGACGGCGTTGTCCTCGAGGGTGTCGAAGTCGACGGTCACGCAGAACGGGGTGCCGATCTCGTCCTGGCGGCGGTAGCGGCGGCCGATGGCGCCGGCGTCGTCGAACTCGATGTTCCAGTTCTGCCGCAGCGCCTGCGCGAGGCCCTTGGCCTTCGGCGACAGCTCCGGGTTGCGGGACAGCGGGAGCACCGCCACCTTCACCGGGGCAAGCCGGTGGTCGAGCCGCAGGACGGTCCGCTTCTCCATCTTGCCCTTGGCGTTCGGCGCCTCGTCCTCGACGTAGGCGTCGAGCAGGAAGGCCAGCATGGTGCGGCCGACACCCGCCGCCGGCTCGATGACGTACGGCGTCCAGCGCTCCTGGGCCTCCTGGTCGAAGAAGGAGAGGTCCTGGCCGGAGGCCGCGGCGTGGGCGGAGAGGTCGTAGTCGGTGCGGTTGGCGACGCCCTCCAGCTCACCCCACTCGCTGCCGCCGAACCGGAAGCGGTACTCGATGTCGGCGGTGCGCTTGGAGTAGTGGGAGAGCTTCTCCTTCGGGTGCTCGTACCACCGCATGTTCTCCTCGCGCAGGCCGAGACCGGTGTACCAGTTCCAGCGCTGCTCCATCCAGTACTCCTGCCACTGCTCGTCCTCGCCCGGCTTGACGAAGAACTCCATCTCCATCTGCTCGAACTCGCGGGTGCGGAAGATGAAGTTGCCGGGCGTGATCTCGTTGCGGAAGGACTTGCCCATCTGCGCGATGCCGAACGGCGGCTTGCGGCGCGAGGTGGTCTGCACCTGGGCGAAGTTGGTGAAGATGCCCTGGGCGGTCTCCGGGCGCAGGTAGGCGACCGAGCCGGAGTCCTGGGTCGGGCCGAGGTGGGTGGAGAGCAGGCCGGAGAACTGCTTGGGCTCGGTGAACTGGCCCTTGTTGCCGCAGTTCGGGCAGTTGACGTCCGCCAGGCCGTTGGCCGGGGCGTGGCCCTTCTTCTCCTCGTAGGACTCCTCGAGGTGGTCGGCACGGAACCGCTTGTGACACGAGGTGCACTCGGTCAGCGGGTCCGTGAAGGTGGCGACGTGGCCGGAGGCGACCCAGACCTCGGAAGCCAGGATGACGGACGAGTCGATGCCGACCACGTCCTCGCGCGACGTCACCATGTAGCGCCACCACTGGCGCTTGATGTTCTCCTTGAGCTCGACACCCAGGGGTCCGTAGTCCCAGGCGGCACGCTGTCCGCCGTAGATCTCACTGCACGGGAAAACGAAGCCCCGGCGCTTGCTCAGGCTGACGATGGTGTCGATCTTGTCGGCGGCCACGGTGCTCTCTTCATTACGACGACGGGCGTTGAAGCGAGATGCTTCCAGCGAATGATTCAGGTTACCGGCGCAGGCTCCCCCACGACCAAATCGGCCCCTGTACAGACCACATGACGAGCGTTGTTGACAACGGTTTCCATGTTTGTTGAAAATGACTGTCATGAACGAACGACGACGCACCCGGCCTCGCGCGCTGCGCACCCGGCCCGGCGCGCTGCGCACCCGGCCCGGCGCGCTGCGCCTCATACCTGCCGTCGCGGTCGCCGCGGTCACCCTGCTCGCGACCGGCACCCTGGCCGGCTGCTCCGGGGACACGGCGGTCGCGGCGAACACGAGCAGGTTCGACGTCGTCGCGTCGTTCTACCCGATGGCCTTCCTCGCCGAGCGGATCGGCGGGCGGCACGTCCACGTCACCACCCTCACCGCCCCCGGCCAGGAACCGCACGACCTGGAACTCAGCCCCCGGCAGATCGCCTCGCTGGAGAAGTCCGACGCGGCGCTGTACCTGAAGGGCCTCCAGCCCTCCGTCGACGACGCGGTGGCCCAGTCCCCGGTCGGCACGAAGATCGACGCGGCCTCCCTGACCACGCTGGAGGACCACGGCACCGAGGTCGGCGGCCACGCGGCCGAACACGACCACGACCACGGCCACGACGGTGCGCGGGAGGCCGGCCGGGACCCGCACGTCTGGCTCGACCCGGTCCGCTACGCCCAGGTCGCCGAGGGGGTCGGCAAGGCGTTCCGCGAGGCCGACCCCGCGCACGCGGCCGACTACGAGAAGAACACCGCGGCCCTGGTCGGCCGGCTGCGCGAGCTGGACACCGAGTTCCGCACCGGGCTCGCCTCCACCAGGAGCAAGGTCTTCATCACCACGCACGCCGCCTTCGGCTACCTCGCCGAGCGCTACGGCCTCACCGAGGAGGCCGTGAACGGCCTCGACCCGGAGTCGGAGCCGAGCGCCGCCCGGATCCGCGACCTGGAGCGGATGGCCAGGGCCGACGGCGTCTCCACCGTGTTCTACGAAACCCTGGTCAGCGACAGGACCGCCAGGACCGTCGCGGGCGACGCCGGCCTGCGCACCGACGTCCTCGACCCGCTCGAAGGCATCACGGACCAGTCCCGCGGCACGGACTACTTCTCCGTCCAGCGGGCCAACCTCAAGGCGCTCCGGCAGGCGCTGGGCGCCGCATGACCGGCACGGGAGTGAAGATGAGCAGCGAACCCGTCATAGCCCTGCGAGGGGTGAGCGCCGAACTCGGCGCGCGGCCCGTGCTGCGCGGCATCGACCTCACCGTCGGCCGCGGCGAGGTCGTCGCGCTGCTGGGCGCGAACGGCTCCGGCAAGTCCACGGCGATCCGCACGATCATCGGCCAGGTCCCGGCCTCCGCCGGCACGGTCGAGCTGTTCGGCACCCCCCGCCGGTCCTTCCGGGACTGGGCGCGGGTGGGCTACGTGCCGCAGCGCACGACGGCCGCGGGCGGGGTCCCCGCGACGGTCGCCGAGATCGTCTCCTCGGGCCGCCTGGCGCGCACCCGCTTCGGCCCCTTCCGCAAGGCCGACCGGGCGGCCGTCCACCACGCCCTGGAGCTGGTCGGCATGGCCGACCGCGCCAAGGACTCCGTGACGGCCCTCTCCGGCGGCCAGCACCAGCGGGTGCTGATCGCCCGCGCGCTGGTCGCCGAGCCGGAACTGCTGATCATGGACGAGCCGATGGCGGGCGTCGACCTGGCCAGCCAGGAGGTGCTGGCGCGGACGCTGCGGCAGCAGGTCGAGGTGGGCACGACGGTCCTGCTCGTGCTGCACGAGCTGGGCCCGCTGGAGCCCCTCATCGACCGGGCGGTCGTCCTGCGCGACGGCTGCGTCCTGCACGACGGCCCGCCCCCGGAGGCGGTCGGCCAGCACGCGCTGCCCGGCCACGACCACGTACACCCGCACGCGCCCGCCGGCGCCGAACCGATCCGCACGGGACTGCTGAGCTGATGGACTTCCTCGACTACGAATTCATGCGGCGGGCGCTCCTCGCGGCCGTCCTGGTCGGCATCACCGCGCCCGCGGTCGGCATCTACCTGGTCCAGCGCCGCCAGGCCCTGATGGGCGACGGCATCGGCCACGTGGCCATGACCGGCGTCGGCCTCGGGTTCCTGCTCTCCACCTCCCCGGTGTGGATGGCGACGGCCGTCTCCGTCCTCGGCGCGGTCCTGATGGAGCTGATCCGCTGGTACGGCCGCACGCGCGGGGACATCGCGCTCGCCATGCTGTTCTACGGCGGCATGGCGGGCGGCGTGATGCTGATCAACGTGGCGGGCGGCTCCAGCGCGAACCTGACCTCCTACCTGTTCGGCTCCCTGTCGACGGTGTCCCCGTCCGACGTGACCGCCATCTGCGTCCTGGCCGCCTTCGTCCTGCTGGTCACCCTGGGCCTGCGCCGGCAGTTGTTCGCGGTCAGCCAGGACGAGGAGTTCGCCCGGGTCACCGGCCTGCCGGTGCGCGCCCTGAACCTGCTGACGGCGGTCACCGCGGCGGTGACCGTGACGGTCGCCATGCGGGTCGTCGGCCTGCTGCTGGTGTCCGCGCTGATGGTGGTGCCCGTGGCGGCGGCCCAGCAGCTCACCCGCAGCTTCACCGTCACCTTCGTGATCGCCGTGGTGATCGGCGTGGCCGTGACGGTCAGCGGCACCGTCACGTCGTTCTACCAGGACGTGCCGCCCGGCGCGACGATCGTCCTGCTGACCATCGCGGCGTTCGTCGCGCTGACCGCGCTGGCCACCCCGCTGGCCCGGCGGCGCGCCCGGGCCGCGGCCGCGGCCCGGCCCGCCGGAGACCCGGCGGAGTGCGCGATTCCGGCCGCGCGGGGAGCCGGGGAGGGAGTCGGCGCCTGACCACGGCAGGCCCGGGCTGGCACAATGGCCCCGGCAGACGCCGGACGTAGGAGGCAACGGTGACGACCGCTGGACCGCCCGTGAAGGGCCGCGCGACCCGCCAGCGTGCAGCCGTGGCGGCGGCCCTGGACGCGGTGGACGAGTTCCGCAGCGCGCAGGAACTGCACGACATGCTCAAGCACAAGGGCGACTCCGTCGGCCTCACCACGGTCTACCGCACCCTGCAGTCCCTCGCCGAGGCCGGCGAGGTCGACGTCCTGCGCACCTCCGACGGCGAGTCCGTCTACCGCCGCTGCTCGACCGGCGAGCACCACCACCACCTGGTCTGCCGCACCTGCGGCAAGGCGGTGGAGGTGGAGGGCCCGGCGGTGGAGAAGTGGGCGGAGGCCATCGCCGCGGAACACGGCTACGTCAACGTGGCCCACACCGTGGAGATCTTCGGCACCTGCGCGGACTGCGCCGCGGGGCCGCGGCCGTAGGGGCGCGGCCACCGCCGGGCGGGTGCGCCCGGCTCAGCCCCGCCCGAAGCAGCGCTCCAGCTCGTCGAGGTCGTAGAAGACGCCCCCCGCGCGAAGCGGCCGGCACCCCGCCTTGAAGGCCGTCTCCTTCTCGTTGTAGAGCATGCGGACCAGGTAGCGGCCGCCCTTGCGGAAGACGTCCCACTGGATGTTGGCGCCGAGCGGGGCGACCGAGGCACCCCGCCACGGGTTGTCCGCGTAGGTGTACGCCTCCCCCGGCTCCGCCGGCCGTGTGCTGCCGGGCAGCCCCATCAGCGCGGCCAGCGGAACGAGCTCCTCGGCGTGGGTGAACCGCAGCTCCGCTCCGAGGTCGCCGGTGCCGTCCCGCACGGCCTCGACCCGCGCGAAGAGGTCGTCCAGGAGCACTCCGGCCATCCGGTACGTGATGTCGCTGCCGGCGAAGCCGGGGCCCTTCTCGTAGAAGTCCTCGGCGTCGGACAGGTAGCCGAACCAGGCCGCGTCGGCACCGGAGAGGTACCGCTCCATGCCCCAGCCCGCACCGTCCGGGCTCTCCTCGCTCATCGCCGGGGCGATGGCGTACAGGTTGTAGACGGCCCGGGCCGCGCCGACCGGGTCGGCGATGCCGCCGACGAAGGGCTCCGTGAAGATCCTGCGCAGCACGCCGAGGGCGGCCCTGCGGGTCCTCGGCTGGTCGGTGACGCCCTTCAGGGTGTCCTTGAGTCGCTGGTCGTTCGCGAGGTACTCGCGGTAGGCCGCGCCGCCCGCCGCCTTGTGGAAGTACAGCAGGTCCTTGTCGGTGCGCACCGGCCCGATCAGCGGCTTCAGCTCGGGGTCGGCACCGGCGAGGGCGTTGGTGAACTCGGTGCCGCTGTCCACGGCCCGCCCCTGCCCGGAGCTGACGACGTCGATCCGCTCCCCGGTCTCGGCGATCCGCTCGAACAGCGACGGCAGCCGCGCCTCCATGCGCACGGCCGCGTCCGCCATCTCGTGCCGGCCCCGCCCGCTGAGGTTGCCGTAGCCGACCCTCGCCATGGCGGCCTGGAGGGCGCGCACCGTCGGCCCGAAGTCCTCGCCCCGGCGGGTGAGGCGGCCCTCCGCCTCGGCCCGGTCCCACAGCGCGAGGACCAGGTCCCCGTCCTCGCCGTCGGTGGCCGCCCGGGACCCGTGCCGGGAGACGCTCTCGGTGAACACGGGGACGAAACCGGCCGGGGCGTGCTGCGGACGCGGGCCGCGCGCGGGGGAGTACGGCGCCTTGGTGCCGTAGCTCTCGCGGTGCGCGGGCCCCTCGGCCGCGTGGGCGGGCAGCGCGGTGAGCAGCAGGGCACCGAGGGCGAGTGCGGGGGTGAGACGTCTCATGAGCACCGCATCCTCGGTGTCCCGGGTGAATTCCTGGCGGCTACGAGGTGGAATCGCCCTTGATGCCGGCTTCCATGGCGAGGAGGTCCTCGTTCGGCACGGCCCCGCCGAAGCGGCGGTCGCGGGCGGCGAACTCCATGCAGGCCCGCCACAGGTCGCGGCGGTCGAAGTCGGGCCACAGCACGTCCTGGAAGACCATCTCGGCGTACGCGCTCTGCCAGAGCAGGTAGTTGGAGGTGCGCTGCTCGCCGCTGGGGCGCAGGAAGAGGTCCACGTCCGGCATGTCCGGGTAGTACAGGTACTTCTGGACGGTCTTCTCGGAGACCTTCGACGGGTCGAGCAGGCCCGCCTTCACGTCCTCGGCCAGCCGCTGCGCCGCGTCGGCGATCTCGGCCCGGCCGCCGTAGTTCATGCAGAAGTACAGGGTGAGCAGGTCGTTGCCCTTGGTCTGCTCCTGGGCGACCTGGAGCTCCTTGGCCACCGACTTCCACAGCTTGGGCATGCGGCCCACCCAGCGCACCCGGATGCCGAGCGCGTCGAGCTGGTCGCGGGTCCGGCGGATGAAGTCGCGGTTGAAGTTCATCAGGAAGCGGACCTCGTCGGGCGAGCGCTTCCAGTTCTCGGTGGAGAAGGCGTACAGGGAGATGTTGCGCACACCGATCTCGATCGAGCCCTGGAGCACGTCCAGCACCCGCTCGGCGCCGACCTTGTGGCCCTCCGTCCGGGGCAGGCCGCGCTCCTTGGCCCACCGGCCGTTGCCGTCCATGACGATGGCCACGTGGTCCGGGACCAGCTCGCCGGGGAGCTTCGGCGCGCGGGCACCGGACGGGTGCGGCTCCGGCGCCTCGTACTCGCGCCGCCGGCGCCCCAGGAAACCGCGTACGACCATGTGCTTCTCGTCTCCTCGACCGTGGACTACTTCTCTACGAACCGGAGGGAGCGCAGCCCGCGCTCCAGGTGCCAGTGCAGGTAGGCGGACACCAGCCCGCTGCCCTCACGGACGTACCGCGCCTCGCACGCGTCCGCCGTCTCCCAGTCTCCCGTAAGCAGCGCCCCCAGCAGCACCAGGGTCCGCGGGGACGGCACGACGCTGCCGGGCACCCGGCAGTCGGCGCAGACGGAGCCGCCCGAGGAGACCGAGAAGAACCGGTTCGGGCCGGGCATCCCGCACCTCGCGCAGTCGCCGAAGCTGGGCGCGTACCCGTTGACGGCGAGGGAGCGCAGCAGGAAGGCGTCCAGGACGAGGTGGGGCTCGTGCTCGCCCCGGGCGAGCGTGCGCAGGCCGCCGACGAGCAGCAGGTACTGCTGGACGGCGGGTTCGCCCTCGTGGTCCGTGAACCGCTCGGCCGTCTCCAGCATGGCCGTGCCGGCGGTGTACCGCGCGTAGTCGGTGACGATCCCGCCGCCGTACGGGGCGATCGTCTCGCTCTGGGTGCACAGCGGCAGCCCGCGCCCGACCAGTTCGCCGCCCCGCGCGAAGAACTGCACGTCGACGTGGGAGAACGGCTCCAGCCTGGCCCCGAACTTCGACTTGGTGCGCCGCACCCCGCGCGCCACGGCCCGCACCCGCCCGTGACCGCGCGTGAGCAGGGTGATGATCCGGTCCGCCTCACCCAGCTTCTGGGTGCGCAGCACGATGCCGTCGTCGCGGAACAGACTCATGGCCCCATTCTCGCGCATGCCGCGGACGGCTAGAGCGCCTCCCCGCGGCTGCGGGCGTTGGCGTGCGCGGTCGCCGCGCTCAGCCGCTCGGCGGGGGTCGCGGTGCGCACCGCGCCCGGCTCGGCGTCCCACTCCCGTCCGCCGCCGTACGGTCTCAGCTGGACGTAGGGCCCCTCGTGCCCCATGACGATGCCGAACCGCCCGGTGCCGGTGTCCACGACCTGGCTGCCGACGGGCGGCTCCACCGGGCCGCTCCCGTCGGTGCCGCCGCGGGCCGGCGTCCGCTCCTCCACCATTCCCTCCGCCTCCTCGACCACAGCGCCGTCGCGCCTCCAGCGTGCTCCCCCGCCCGCACGGGTTTCACGCTTCGTGCACCCCGCGTAACGCTGCGCGTCTAGACTGGGCGGACGTCTGTGCCGGACGCGAGGCCCGCCCGCGGGCCGCGCCGGACGCCCCGCCGCGCGGCCTGCCGTCCCGCGCCAGTGGTGCGACCTCTGGCGCCTGGGCCATTCGTGTACGCCGTCTTGACCGCCCCCACGGCCCCTCCTATGGTCGCGCTACCGATCGGACGTAGGACGTCCTACCCCTCTCCTCCCCTCTCCTCCCCCCTTCTCCCTCCTCCTCCCACCCCTCCCCACCCACCTGCTGGAGGACCCGTGCGCGACGCAGTGGACCACGACGTGCCGGCACCGCGCCGCCGGTCGTTCCTCAGGGGCGCCGGGGCGCTGGGCGCGGGCGCGCTGCTGGCCGGCTGCTCCACCGGTCCGGAGTCGACCAACGACACCGGGCACGGCGGCAGCGGCAAGGACCGAACGCTGACCGCCGTGATCGGCTACGGCAACGACGGGAGCTGGGACCCGACGCAGACCGCGTCGGCGTTCGCGATGGCCGCCAACAACCACGTCTACGAGGGGCTGCTGGACACCGACCCGATCACCCGGGCGCCCTACCCGGCGCTGGGCACCGGGGTGCCGGCGGACCCGAACGCCACCACCTGGCGGTTCACGCTCCGCCGCGGGGCCGTCTTCCACGACGGCAGGCCGGTGACCGCCGACGACGTCGTGTTCGTCTTCGACCGGATCCTGGACCCGGCGACGCAGACCCTCGCCAAGGGCTTCTTCGCCCCCTGGCTGGACTCCGTGCGCCTAACCGGCCCGGACACCGTCGAACTCCGCCTGAAGTTCCCCTTCCCCGAAGGGCTCTCCCGGCTCACCCTCGCCAAGATCATGCCGAAGCACGTCTTCTCCGCGCCCGGCGCCTGGGACGACGCGGTCAAGGGGCTGGCCGTGGGCTCGGGACCGTACCGGCAGACCGCGCACCACCCGAAGTCGAACACCACCTTCGAGGCGTTCGCCGGCTACAACGGGCCCCGCAGGCCCGGGTTCCGGCGCATGAACTGGCTGACCATGGTGGACGCGGCCCCGCGCGTGGCGAAGATCTCCGGGACCGGGGCCGGCGCGCAGATCGCCGACAACATCCCCTACGCCAACATCGCGCGGCTCCGGCAGGGCGGTCTGGAGGTGGCCGGCGGCGCCGGGATGAACAACCTCTTCCTGATGTTCAACACCCGGCACAAGCCCTTCGACGACATCCGGGTGCGGCAGGCCCTGCACTACGCCGTCGACCGGGAGAAGATGGTGCGGGTCGCCCTCAAGGGGCACGGCAGGCCCGCGACCTCGTTCCTCGACGAGGGCAACCCCGCGCACCGGCGGGCCGGGACGGTCTACGGCCACGACCCGGCCCGGGCCAGGGCGCTGCTCGCGGCCGCCGGCGTGACGGACCTGAAGGTCACCCTGCTCGCCGTCAACGTGAGCTGGATCGCGGACTGCCTGCCGACCGTCAAGGCGTCCTGGGACGCGATCGGCGTGGAGACCACCCTGGAACCGCAGGAGACCACCGCCGTGTTCACCAAGATGGACCAGAAGCAGGACTACCAGGTGGTGGCGGCGGCCTCCAACCCCAACCAGTTCGGGCTCGACGCCGACCTGATCATGCACTACAACTACGGACCCGAGAACCCGTGGATGCAGTACACGCGGTGGGCCGGCGACCCGGTCGCCCGGCAGCTCTTCAAGGACATGGACCGGGCGACCCGGGAGCCGGATCCCGCGAGGAAGCGGACGATGGTCCAGGACTACATCGACGTCGTGGCGGAACAGGCCGTGCTCTACCCGGTCGTCCACAACGAGCTGATGACCGCCTGGGACGCGCACCGGCTCAGCGGGATAAGGGCCCAGCCGTACCCCGGCGTCAACCTCCTCCAGGCCAAGTGGGCCTGACGGCATGACGGCCGTCGTACGGATCCTGCTCCGCCGGGTCGCGCTGCTCGTGCCGCTGCTCCTCGGCATCGTGCTGTTCGTGTTCCTGGTGATGCGGTTCTCGGACGTCGATCCGGCGTCCGCGTTCTTCCAGGGCGCCAACCCGACCCCGCGGCAGCTCCACGACTTCCGGGAGCGCAACGGACTGCTGGACCCGCTGCCCGTGCGCTACGTCCACTTCGTCGGCGCCCTGCTCCACGGCGACCTCGGCACCAGCGTCCTCACCCGCGCCCCCGTCGCCGACCAGGTCGCCACCGCCCTGCCGCTCACCCTCCAGCTCACCTTCCTCGGCCTCGCCCTCGCGGTGGTGCTGGCGCTGGCCGGCGGGGTGACCGCGGCGGTGTACCGGGACCGGTTCCCGGACCAGGCCATCCGGGTCGTCTCGCTGGTCGGGGTGGCCGCGCCGGGGTTCTGGCTGGCGCTGCTGATGATCCAGTACCTCGCCGTGGACCGCGGCTGGTTCCCGACCGGCGGCTACATCAACCCCGCCGACTCCGTCACCGGCTGGCTGAGGACCATGGCCCTGCCCGCCGTCGCCCTGTCCCTGCCGGTCGCCGCCCAGCTCACCCGGATCGTGCGGACCTCCGTGGTGGAGGAGCTGGACAAGGACTACGTCCGCACGGCGGTCGGGAGCGGGCTGCCGCCCCGGGTCGTCGTCGGCCGGAACGTACTGCGCAACGCCCTGGTCAACCCGCTGACCGTGCTCGGGCTGCGGGTCGGCTACCTGCTCGGCGGCGCCGTCGTCATCGAGACGATCTTCTCGCTGCCCGGCATGGGCAAGCTGATGATCGACGCCGTGCAGAACGGCGACCCGGCCGTGGTGCAGGGCGTCGTCCTCACCACGGCCACCGGGTTCGTCGTCGTCAACCTCGTCATCGACATCCTGTACCTGCTGGTCAACCCACGACTGAGGGCGGGCTGATGGTCACGCGCGCGAACTCCGCGAAACGGCCGTCCCGGTCCGGCGTCCGGCGGCGCGGCCGGCGCCGGCTGCCGCTGCTGTCGAAGGTCTCCGTCGGCTTCCTGGCCCTGGTCGTCCTCGTCGCCGTCCTCGCGCCGCTGCTGGCGCCGGACGATCCGCTCGACCAGCAGGACCCGGCCGGCGGGACGGGGGCGCCGTCCGCCGCGCACTGGATGGGGCAGGACAGCCTGGGCCGGGACGTGCTGAGCCGGCTGGTGTACGGCGCCCGCTGGTCGCTGGCGATCGGGCTGGGCGCGACCGCGCTCGCGCTCCTGGCCGGTGCCGTCCTCGGGGCGCTCGCCGCCACCTCCCGCAAGGCGGTCGACGAGACGCTGATGCGCTGCCTGGACGTGGTGATGGCGTTCCCCGGGATCGCGCTCGCGGCCGTGCTGGTCGCCGTGTTCGGCGGTGGGATCGGCGTGCTGATCTGCGCCCTCGCCTTCCTGTTCACCCCTCCGGTGGCCAGGGTCGTGCGGGCCAACGTGCTGGACCAGTACGGCGAGGACTACATCACCGCCGAGCGGGTGATCGGCGCCCGCACCCCGCACATCGTGCTGCGGCACGTGGCCGTCAACTGCGCCGCCCCGGTCCTGGTGTTCTGCACGGTCCAGGTCGCCGAGGCCATCGTCTTCGAGGCGTCGCTGTCCTTCATCGGCGCGGGCGTACGGCCCCCGGACCCCTCCTGGGGCAGCGTCATCGCCGACGGCAAGAACATGGTGCTGACCGGCGGCTGGTGGGCGACCGTCTTCCCCGGGCTGCTGATCCTGCTCACCGTGCTGTCGCTGAACGTCCTCGCCGAGGGCGTGTCGGACGCCTGGGCCGCACCCGCCCCGCGGGAGGTGCGGGCCTCGGAGGACCGGCTGGAGACGCCCGGGCCCGGCACCGGCGGGGTGCTCCCGCTCCCCGGGCTGGGCGAGGCCGCCCGGCGGCTGCGGTCCCGGGCCCGGCCGCTGCCCGACCGGAGCGGGCAGCCGGTGCTCGCCGTGGAGAACCTCACCATCGGCTTCCCGGACCGGCACAGGGGCACGGACATCGTGGCCGGCGTCAGCTTCGAGGTCCACCCGGGCGAAGTGCTCGGCCTGGTCGGCGAGTCGGGGTGCGGCAAGTCGCTGACCGCGCTCACGGTCATGGGGCTGGCGCCCAGGGACGCCCGGATCGGCGGCCAGGTGCGCTTCCGGCAGCGGGACCTGCTGGCCGAGCCGGTGCGGGCGCGGCGGCGGCTGCTCGGCCACGAGATGGCCATGGTCTACCAGGACGCCCTGTCCTCGCTGAACCCGGCCATGACCATCCGCGCCCAGCTCGGGCAGCTCGTCCGGCGCGGCGGCCGGCGCACCCCACGGGAGCTGCTGGCGCTGGTCGGGCTCGACCCGGAGCGCACCCTGCGCAGCTATCCGCACGAGCTGTCCGGCGGGCAGCGCCAGCGGGTGCTGATCGCGATGGCCCTCTCCCGCGAACCGCGGCTGATCGTCGCCGACGAGCCGACCACCGCGCTGGACGTCACCGTGCAGGCACAGGTCATGGAGCTGCTGCTCGGGCTGCGCGCGGAGCTGGGCTTCGCGCTGGTCCTGGTCTCGCACGACCTGGCGCTGGTCGCCGACGTCACCGACCGGGTGGCGGTGATGTACGGCGGGCGGATCGTGGAGGCCGGGGTGACCGCCGACCTGGTGGCGGCGCCGGCCCACCACTACACCCGCGGCCTGCTCGGCAGCGTGCTCTCGCTGGAGTCGTCCGAGGAGCGGATGACGCAGATCAGGGGGGTCGTACCGGCCCCCGCCGACTTCCCGCCGGGCTGCCGGTTCGCCGACCGCTGCCCGCTCGCCACCGGGGTGTGCCACACCAGCGCCCCGGTGCTCGCGGGCCCCCCGGAGCACACGGCCGCCTGCCACCACCCGGCGGTGCTTCCGACGTCCGCGCAGAACGAGGAGGCCGTGCAGTGACCGCTGTCGTGGAGGTGCGGGACGCGCACGTCGTGCACAGGGCGCGCAGCGGCGGCCTGTTCCGCCGGGACCGGGTGTACGCCCTGACCGGTGCCGCCCTGTCCGTCGCGGCCGGGGAGACGGTCGGCGTGGTCGGCGAGTCGGGGTGCGGGAAGTCGACGCTGGCGCGGGTGCTGGTCGGCATCGAGCGGCCGGTCTCGGGGACGGTGTCGTTCGGGGGCCGGGACCTGTGGGGGATGCCGGCCGCCGAGCGCCGGGCCGTGGTCGGCGCGGGCGTCGGCATGGTCTTCCAGGACCCGTCGACCGCCCTGAACCGCAGGCTGCCGGTCCGCCGCGTCCTGCGTGACCCGCTGGACGTCCACCGGCGCGGCACCCCGGCCGAACGGGAGGAGCGGGTGCGGGAGTTGATGGCCCTGGTGGGCCTGCCCCGGGCGCTCGCGGACGCCCTGCCCGGGCAGTTGTCCGGCGGGCAGCGCCAGCGCGTCGCCATCGCCCGCGCGCTCGCCCTGGACCCGGCCCTGGTCGTCGCCGACGAGCCGACCAGCGCCCTGGACGTCTCCGTGCGGGCGCAGATCCTCAACCTGCTGCTCGACCTGCGGGAGCGCCTGGGCCTGGCCCTGGTGTTCGTCTCGCACGACATCCAGACGGTACGGCGGATGAGCGACCGGGTGATCACCATGTACCTCGGCCGGATCGTGGAGGAGACCCCGGCGGACCGCGTCACCGACGCCGCCCGGCACCCGTACACCCGTGCCCTGTTCTCGGCCACGCCCGGCCTGCTGGACCCGGTCGACCCGATCCCGCTGACCGGTCCGGTGCCCTCGGCGACCCGGCCGCCGAGCGGCTGCCCGTTCCGCACCCGCTGCTGGAAGGCCGACGAGGTGTGCGCCCGGGTGATGCCCGGCTTCTCGGCCGCGTCGCGTCCTGGACACCGCTACCGCTGTCACCATCCTGTGGAGGAGGACACGTCGACCCGAGACCTAGCTCGCCAGGAGCCCTGAATGACCTTCCCCGCCCCGCTCACCGGTGTCGTCCCGCCCGTCTGCACGCCGCTGACCCCGGACCGCGAGGTGGACGTGGACTCGCTGCTGCGCCTGGTCGACTTCCTGGTGGGGGCCGGGGTGCACGGGCTGTTCCTGCTCGGCTCGACCTCCGAGGCGGCCTTCCTGACGGACGCGCAGCGCAGGCGGGTGGTGGAGGCCGTCGCCGGGCACGTGGGCGGCCGGCTCCCCGTCCTCGCGGGTGCCATCGACATGACCACCCCGCGCGTGCTGGAGCACGTCGCGGCGGTCACCGCGGCCGGCGCCGGGGCCGTCGTCGTCACCGCCCCGTTCTACGCCCGCACGCATCCCGCGGAGATCGTCCACCACTACCGCCGCGTCGCCGCCGCCAGCCCGGTTCCGGTGATCGCCTACGACATCCCGGCCGCCGTGCACACCAAGCTCCCCGCCGACCTGGTGCTGGGGCTCGCCGGGGACGGCGTGCTGGCCGGGATCAAGGACTCCAGCGGTGATCTGGCCGCCTTCCGCGAACTCGTCACGGGTGCCCGCGCCCACCCCGGGTTCAGCGTGCTCACCGGCTCCGAGCTGATCGCCGACTCCGCGCTGGCGCTGGGCGCCGACGGGGCCGTGCCGGGACTGGCCAACGTCGACCCGCACGGCTACGTGCGGCTGTACCGCCGGTGCCGGGCGGCCGACTGGGAGGGCGCACGGACCGAACAGGAGCGGCTGTGCGCCCTGTTCGGGATCGTCCGCGCCGGCGCCGCCGCGCGGATGGGCGGCAGCTCGGCGGCGCTGGGCGCGTTCAAGGCGGCGCTGCACCTGCGCGGTGTCATCGACTGCCCGGTGACCGCCGAGCCGCAGGTGCCGCTGTCCGGTACGGAGGTCGAGGAGGTCGGCAAGTTCCTCGCCGCGGCCGGCCTGCTCGGCGCCGGCCGGCGCTGAGGTCCGCGCGACGGCGCTCGGTGCGGGCTCCGGCGGTCCCGGCGCAGTTCGCGGCGGACCGCCCGGACGTCGCCGACCGGGCCCAGGCGCCGGAGCCTGTCCGGGACGAGACGGCGGCCCCGTCCTTGACATCCCCGGCCGGGGGGCGGCTCACCACAGGCGCAGCCGGCGGAACACCAGGGACTCGTAGGGCCCTCGGGTACCGGTCTCGTACAGGACGCCGATCCTGCCGGGGGCGAGCCGGACGAGGTCGGAGTAGGCGGCCGGGCGGTCCGTGAGGGTGCCGAGTGCGGTGAAGGTGCGGCCGGCGTCCGTGCTGGACCACAGGGCCAGGGCGCGGCGGGCGGTGGGCACGGAGGGCGCGGCGAACAGCAGCGGCGCGCCCGGCTCCGGGGGCTGCAGGACGCTGCCCTGGACCAGGGGGACGGCGTCCAGGGAGGGCTGGACGGCGTAGGGGCGGTCCAGGGTGCGGCCGCCGTCGCCTGAGTAGGTGTCGAGCCGGTTGCCGGGGGCGCTGCCGTTCTGGTCCCGGGCGGCGAAGTAGACGCGTCCGTCGGGGAGTTGGGCGGCGCTGGTCTCGTTGGCGTTGGTCGCGCCGTCGTAGTCGGCGTCGACGAAGCCGAGGCGCCAGCCGAGGCCGCCGTCGTCGCTGTAGAGGGCGTGGCCGCCGTAGTACCTGGCCTCCCGGCCGGTGTCGGGCGAGCCGGGCGGCGGGGCCGCGGAGTGGTTGGCGGGGACCAGCAGGCGCCCGGCGTGCGGGCCCCGGGTGAGGGCGACGGCGTGGCCGGGGCCGGTGGCGTACCAGCGCCAGTCGGGCCGCTTCACCTGCGCGGTGATGTCCCGGGGGGCCGTGAAGTGCCGGCCGTCGTCCACGCTGCGCTGCACGAACACCCGGCGGCCCCGCTCCGGCGCCGCCTCGCCCCGCATGATCTGCGCCTCCGTGACGCCTCCGCCGTTTCCGCAGGTCACCAGGGTGACGGCGCCGGTGCGCGGGTCGACCACGGGGGCCGGGTTGCCCCGGGTGTCGCCGTGCCCGGCGGCCACCACGGTCAGCGGGCCCCAGGTGCAGCCGTCGTCGGTGGAGCGGCGTACGACGACGTCGATGTCACCGGTGTCCCCGGCGCCGCCGCGCCGGCCCTCGGCGAAGGCCAGGACGGTGCCCTCGCGGGTCCGCACCACGGCCGGGATGCGGTAGACGGCGTAGCCCTCCCGCCCGGCGGTGTACGGCTCGGAGGAGTCGCAGCCGGCCGGTGCCGCGTGGGCGGGCAGCCCGGCGGTGAGCGAGGTGAGGAGCGCCAGGGCGGTGAGGAGGCAGCGGCTGCGCGGGGTCACGCCCTGATGCTCCCCGCGATCGCCGGGCCGGACCTACTCCGTTCGGGGGAATCGGCGGGCGGGAGCGGGCCGGGGCGCCCCGGGGCGCCGTGGGTGCGGCGCGGTCTCGCGGGAGGGTCAGGACGGCGTCCGGGCGGCCGCCAGCAGCCGGGTCACGTCGTCGGCGCAGATGGTGAGGGCCGCGCCGACGGTGGCGAGGGCGTCGCGTTCGGCGGGGGTGTAGGGGCCGTCGGCGAGGGCGATGCGGGCGGCGTCGAGCAGCAGGGACTCGCGGCCGGGGGGCGCCAGGTGCGGGGCGAGCGGGTCCAGTGCCTCGTGCAGCTCTATGGTCAGCCCCGGACCGCAGGGCTGCTCCAGGAACCGGCCGGTGTCGGCGGCGAGGGCCTCGACCAGGGCGGCCAGCCGGTCCTCGGTGCAGTCGGCGCAGCCGGCCGCGCGGACCGTGCCGGCGGCCGTCTCCAGGGCCGTGCGGGAACAGGTGCCGCCGGCGGCGAGCACCGCGAGGGCGACGGTCTGCACGGCGTCGCGGAGCATCGCGGAGAAGCGGCGGGTGGTGGGGTGGTCCAGGACCTCGGTGCCGAAGTGGTGCCCGCAGGCGGCGCACTCGACGACCGGTCCGGTCGCGCCGCGCGGCAGGACGGGCACGCCGAGCAGGGTGAGCCTGCGGCGGCCGGTGAGCCGCTGGTAGTTGCGGTCGCCTCCGCAGCCGGGGCAGAAGAACTCGCCGTCCCCGACGGGGGTCCATGCGGTGCGGGTGCCCAGGATGCGCGCAGCCCTGGTGGCACGGTCGTCTCGTCCCCGTACTGGCAGCACGTCGCACCTCCGTAACCGCGCGGCAACATCGCCGTGCTGGCGTGATGTTAGCCACATCACCGACGCGGAGTCAGTACCCCGGAAGAGACCTTTCCGTGACCTGAGGGGTGCGATGGCCGAGAAACGCCGTCGCCCCGGCCGCCGTACAGGGCGGCCGGGGCGACGGAGCACCCGGTCGGAGGGGTTCAGCGGGCCGCGCGGTTGACGGCCGAGACGACCGCCTTCAGCGACGCACGCGTCGTGTTCGCGTCGATGCCGATGCCCCACAGGACCTTGTCGCCGATCGCGCACTCGATGTACGAGGCGGCCTGCGCGGAGGCGCCCTCGCTCATCGTGTGCTCCTGGTAGTCCAGCAGGCGTACGTCGATGCCGACGGCCTGGAGGGCGTCGAAGAAGGCCGAGATCGGACCGTTGCCCGAGCCGGTCAGGACGGTGTCCCCGCCGTCGACGGTGGCCTCGACGGTCAGCGTGTCCACACCGTCGGTGTCGGTGGTCGACTGGCCGTTCCTGACCTGGATGCGGCCCCACGGGTTGCCGGGGTTCGGCAGGTACTCGTCCTGGAAGACCGCCCAGATGTCCTTCGGCGTGATCTCGCCGCCCTCGGCGTCGGTCTTGGCCTGGATGATCTTCGAGAACTCGATCTGCATCCGGCGCGGCAGGTCCAGCTTGTGGTCGTTCTTCAGGACGTAGGAGACACCGCCCTTGCCGGACTGCGAGTTGACGCGGATGACGGCCTCGTAGGAGCGGCCGACGTCCTTCGGGTCGATCGGCAGGTACGGCACCGCCCACTCCAGGTCGTCGACGGTGACCCCCCTGGCCGCCGCCTCGGCCTCCATGGCGTCGAAGCCCTTCTTGATGGCGTCCTGGTGGGAGCCGGAGAAGGACGTGTAGACCAGGTCGCCCACGTACGGGTGGCGCGGGTGGACCTCCATCTGGTTGCAGTACTCCCACGTACGGCGGATCTCGTCGATGTCGGAGAAGTCGATCTGCGGGTCGACGCCCTGGGAGAACAGGTTCATGCCCAGGGTGACCAGGTCGACGTTGCCGGTGCGCTCGCCCTGCCCGAACAGGCAGCCCTCGACGCGGTCGGCACCGGCCATCAGGGCCAGTTCGGCGGCGGCCACGGCCGTGCCGCGGTCGTTGTGCGGGTGGACGGACAGGCAGACGTACTCGCGGCGGGAGAGGTTGCGGCCCATCCACTCGAAGCGGTCCGCGTGCGTGGACGGGGTCGAACGCTCCACCGTGGCCGGCAGGTTGAGGATGATCTCGCGGCCCGGGCCCGGCTGGTAGACGTCCATCACCGCCTCGCAGACCTCCAGCGCGAAGTCCAGCTCGGTGTCGGTGAAGATCTCCGGCGAGTACTGGTAGCCGAACTCGGTCTCGGGGCCCAGCAGCTTCTCGGCGTACTCCATCACCAGGCGGGTGCCGTCCACGGCGATCTGCTTGATGTCGTCCCTGGAACCGCGGAACACCACCCGGCGGAAGACCGGGGCGGTCGCGTTGTACAGGTGGACGGTGGCCCGCCGGGCGCCCTTCAGGGACTCCACCGTCCGCTCGATCAGGTCCTCGCGGGCCTGGGTCAGCACGGAGATGGTGACGTCGTCCGGGATCGCGCCCTCTTCCTCGATGATCGAGCGCACGAAGTCGAAGTCGGTCTGGCCGGAGGCGGGGAAGCCGACCTCGATCTCCTTGTAGCCCATCTTCACCAGCTGGTCGAACATCCGGCGCTTGCGCTCGGGCGACATCGGGTCGATCAGGGCCTGGTTGCCGTCGCGCAGGTCGGTGGAGAGCCAGCGGGGCGCGGCGGTGATCCGCTGCCCGGGCCAGGTGCGGTCCGGGATGTCGACCTGCTCGTAGCGGCCGTACTTGTGGATCGGCAGGGAACTGGGCTGCTGGCGGTTGGCCATGATGCGTAAGGCTCCTCAGGATGTCCGGAAGGACGGCCGACGACGCAACGCCGAGCTCCGCGGGGAGGGGGTCGGCCTCGACTACAGGCCCTCGCCGCGGCAGCTAAGGAGAAGCAGCCAGAAACGCATGATGTTCCGCAGCCTAGCCGAGCCGTTCCGGGTGCGCGGGCCTGTCCCAGTATGCGGGACCGTGTGTCATAAGGGGACAAAAAGTGCGCCGCACCACATCCCCCTATCACAACGTCACGGAGCGTCGCGCCCCCTGTCCGGGTATTTCACCAATCATGGTGGCAGGTAGTGACACCGACATCACGGAGTGCGATGGTGCGGACATGACCACCAACGGGGGCTGCCAGCCCGTCTTCTGCACGATCGTGCCGCCGCACGTCCTCGACCGGCTCGCCCGCCACGAGGACCCCGCCCTCTCCGGTCCGGCCCGCCGGTCCCTGGAGCACGACGCCTACCAGCGCACCAAGCGCCGCCTGACCACGGTGATCGGCGCGACCGCCGTCGCCCCGCCCGCGGGCGCCGCCGCCGACGCGCCGCACCGCACGGTCTACGACGCCCGGCACACCCAGGACCTGCCCGGCACCAAGGCCCGCGAGGAGGGCTCCGAGCCCGGCTCCGACGCCACCGTCAACCGGGCCTACGCGGGCCTCGGCGCCACCTTCGACCTGTACCTGAAGGTGTACGGACGGCGCTCCATCGACGGCAACGGGATGCCACTCGACGCCACCGTGCACTTCGGCGAGGGGTACGACAACGCCTTCTGGAACGGCGAGCAGATGGTGTTCGGCGACGGCGACAACGAGGTCTTCCTCGACTTCACCATCCCCGTCGACGTCATCGGCCACGAGCTGACCCACGGCGTCACCCAGCACACCGCCAACCTGGCCTACTTCGGCCAGTCCGGCGCGCTCAACGAGTCGCTCTCCGATGTCTTCGGCTCGCTGATCAAGCAATACACGCTCGGCCAGACCGCCGCCCAGGCCGACTGGCTGATCGGCGCCGGCCTGCTCGCGCCGCAGGTGACCGGCACCGCCCTGCGCTCGATGAAGGCCCCGGGCACGGCGTACGACGACGACGTCCTCGGCAAGGACCCGCAGCCGGCCACGATGGAGGACTACGTCCGCACCGGCCGCGACAACGGCGGTGTGCACATCAACTCCGGCATCCCCAACCACGCCTTCTACCTCGCCGCCACCGCCCTCGGCGGCCACTCCTGGGAGAAGGCCGGGCAGATCTGGTACGACGTGCTCACCGGCGGCCACCTGAAGGAGGACGCCCAGTTCACCGACTTCGCCACGCTCACGGTCAAGGCGGCCCGCAGCCGGTACGGCGCCGGGAACGAACTCCAGGCCGTCCGGAAGGCGTGGGAAGAGGTCGGGGTGCGAACTCCGTAGATCTGTACTACACACGGACCCATGCGAATTCGAGTACTGCGCACGGGCGGTTTCGCGGGCATCGAGCGCCGGGCCGAGGTGGACACCTCGGCGCGGCCCGACGCCCCCGAGTGGCAGGCCCTGGCCGGACGCGTCCTGGCGGCCGGCCGGGACACGCCCCCCGCGGGGGTGCCGGACGGCTTCGGCTACGAGATCGCGGTGGACGGGCGCACGGTCTACACCGCGGATCCCCGACTGACCGACGACGAACGGGAGTTGGTGTCACGCGTGCTCAAGGAGGGCGCCTGACGGCCTTTTGCCGCCGGGGCGTTGACTTCCCTCGCCGGGGGTACGGATGATCCGCCCATGGCGACTGACACAGGCACCGGGATCCCCCGGTTCCCGGCCGGCTTCCTGTGGGGCGTGTCGACCTCGGCCCACCAGATCGAGGGCGCGGCACGGGAGCGGGAGCCGTCCGTCTGGGACGTGTTCACGGCCGGGCCCGGGCGGGTGAAGGACGGCTCGACGGCGGCGGTGGCCTGCGACCACTACCACCGCTACCGCGAGGACGTGGCCCTCCTCGCCGGCCTCGGCGTGGACGCCTACCGCTTCTCCGTCTCCTGGCCCCGGGTGAACTCCCCCGGCGGACTGGACTTCTACGACCGGCTCGTGGACGAGCTGTGCGCGGCCGGGGTGCGCCCCGTCCCCACCCTCTTCCACTGGGACCTGCCCGCCGCGCTGGACTGGCTGGACCGGGACACCGCGGCCCGGTTCGCCGACCACGTGACGGTCGTCGCCGAGCGGCTCGGCGACCGGGTCGGCAAGTGGATCACGCTGAACGAGCCCGCGGAGCACACCCTGCTGGGGCACGCCATCGGCGCCCACGCCCCCGGCCGGCGGCTGCTGTTCGACGCCCTCCCGGTCGCCCACCACCAGCTCCTCGCCCACGGCCTCGCGGTACGGGCCCTGCGCGCGGCCGGCGCCACGGACATCGGCATCGCCAACTCCCACGGCCCCGTCCTGGCCGCCTCCGACGACCCGGCCGACGTGGCGGCGGCGGACTTCTACGACCTGCTGCTCAACCGGCTGTTCGCCGAGCCGGTCATCCTCGGCGCCTACCCCGACGGCATGGCCGAGCTGATGCCCGGGGACGCGGCGGAGGACCTGGCCGCCATCGCCGAGCCGGTCGACTGGTACGGCGTCAACTACTACGCCCCGTCCCTGGTGGGCGCCCCCGGGAGCGGTGACGGCACGTACGGCGGGCTCGCCCTGCCCGAGGGGCTGCCCTTCTCGCTGCGGCGGATCGAGGGCCGGCCGGTGACGGACTTCGGCTGGCCGGTCGTCCCCGAGGGGCTGACCGACCTGCTCACCGGCTTCCGCGACCGCTACGGCGACCGGCTGCCACCCGTCGTCATCACCGAGAACGGCTGCTCCTACGAGGGCGTCGACGACCGGGAACGCATCGCCTACCTGGACGCCCACGTCCGGGCGCTGCACCGGGCGGTCGAGGCCGGGGTCGACGTGCGCGGCTACTTCGTGTGGTCCCTCATGGACAACTTCGAGTGGGCCGAGGGCTACGCCCGCCGGTTCGGCCTGGTCCACGTGGACTTCGCGACCCTGGAGCGCACCCCCAAGGCGTCCTACCACTGGTTCCGGGAGCTGCTGCGGGCCCAGGGGTGAGCCCTGGCGCGGCGGCTAGAAACCGAGCCTGCGGAGCTGCTTCGGGTCGCGCTGCCAGTCCTTGGCCACCTTGACGTGCAGGTCGAGGAAGACCGGCGTCCCGAGCAGCGCCTCGATCTGCTTGCGGGACTTGATGCCGACGTCCTTCAGGCGCTTGCCCTTGGGGCCGATGATGATGCCCTTCTGGCTGGGGCGCTCGATGTAGACGTTGGCGTGGATGTCCAGCAGCGGCTTGTCCGCCGGACGGTCCTCGCGCGGGAGCATCTCCTCCACGACCACCGCGATGGAGTGCGGCAGCTCGTCCCGGACGCCCTCCAGGGCCGCCTCGCGGATGAGTTCCGCGATCATGACCTGCTCGGGCTCGTCGGTCAGGTCGCCCTCGGGGTAGAGGGCCGGGCCCTCGGGCAGCATCGGGATCAGCAGGTCCGCCAGCAGGTCGACCTGCTTGTTCGCGGTCGCCGACACCGGGACGATCTGCGCCCACTCGATGCCCAGCTCCTTGCCGAGCTGGTCGATCGCGATGAGCTGCTCGGCGAGGGTCTTGGAGTCGACGAGGTCGGTCTTGGTGACGATGGCGACCTTCGGCGACTTGCGGATGCCGGCCAGCTCCTTGGCGATGAAGCGGTCGCCGGGACCGATCTTCTCGTTCGCCGGCAGGCAGAACCCGATCACGTCGACCTCGGCCCACGTCGTCCGCACGACGTCGTTGAGCCGCTCGCCGAGCAGCGTGCGCGGCTTGTGCAGGCCCGGCGTGTCCACCAGGATCAGCTGGGCGTCCGGCCGGTGCACGATGCCGCGCACCGTGTGCCGCGTCGTCTGCGGCTGGTTGGCGGTGATCGCCACCTTCTGCCCGACCAGAGCGTTCGTGAGGGTGGACTTGCCCGCGTTGGGGCGGCCCACGAAGCAGGCGAAGCCGGCGCGGTGGGCGGTCTCGGCCGGCTGCTCGGATGACGGGGTGCGAACGCTCATGGCGTTCATTGTCCCTGATCCACGAGGCTGAGCAGTACAGCCCCGGCACACGGCCTCTCCGCAGGCCTCCGGGAACCCGGCGCCGCGCCCGTCGGGACCGCGTGGACGGGCAGGTCCGGGCGCCCCACCGGGGCGTCAGCCGGCGGAGACGGTGGACCGCACCGAGCCGTCGGGCGCGGCGAGCAGCACCGGCGTCCCCGCACCGCCCAGGTCGGCGACGGCGGCCCGGTCCTCGTCCGGCACCGAGTCCGCCTCGCTCACCACCGCCGCCGCCTCCAGCGAGGTGGCCCCGGACGCCACCGCCATCGCCACCGCCGTGCGCAGGGCGCTGAGCCGCAGCGAGGCGAGCTGCACGGACCCGGCGACGTAGGTACGCCCGGTCTCGTCGCGTACGGCCGCCCCCTCGGGCACACCGTTGCGGGCCCGCGCGGAACGGGCCAGAGTGACGATCTTGCGGTCCTCAGCGTCAAGCGCGTTGCTCTCGGTCATGCCCCGAGCATACGGAGCGGCACGAGGCTCACCCCGCCACGGGGTACATGGCCCCCCGCCGCCCCTCCGGGGACGTCAGCCACTCCAGTTTCGCGGCGGTGCCCGCCTCGTCCAGCGGGGTGTGCAGCACGATCAGCAGGTCGGGCCGGACCGGCACCTTCATCACGGTCGACTCCACGACCAGCGGGCCGACCACCGGGTGGTGCAGCTCCTTGCGCACCTGCCCCTGCTCCTCGATGCCCCGCTCCGCCCACAGCTCCCGGAACTCGGCGCTGCGGGCCGACGCCTCGGCGAGCACCGCCTGGAAGCCCTCGTCGTCGGGCCGGGCCGCGCACGCGGCCCGGAACTGCGCCACGACGGTGCGGGCGTTGCGTTCCCAGCTTCCGTCGCCCGACCGGTAGCGGGGGTCGACGAAGAAGTCGACCAGGCAGTTCTGGGTGGTGTCCCGCCCCATTCCGAGCACGAGCGCGGCGGCGTCGTTGTACATCACGCAGTTGTAGTACAGGTCCATGATGTGCGCCGGGTACGGCATCCAGGTGTCGATCAGCCGCCGCAGCCCGTCGCACATGTCCCGCTTGTCCGGCGCGACCTGGGGCGTGGGCGGGTTCAGTCCGGCGAGCAGGTACAGGTGCCGGCGCTCGGCGTCGCTGAGCCGCAGCACCCGGGCGACGGCGTCCAGGACCTGCGGGGAGACGGAGATGTCCCGCCCCTGCTCCAGCCACTGGTACCAGGAGGCGCCCACCCCGGCGAGCACGGCGACCTCCTCCCGGCGCAGTCCGGGCGTGCGGCGCCGGCCGCCGCCGCCCGGCAGTCCGGCCTCCTCGGGACGGACCCGGGCCCGCCGGCTCATCAGGAACTCCCGCAGTTCGTTCTGCCGTTGACTTCGCGTCGCCCCCGCAGCAGGCACGTACCGCTCCTCCCCCGTCGTCTCTGGTGGTGCCACCACCACCATAAGTTCCGACTCCCCACCGGTATTCCGGCCGCCCGATGCTCGTCGCATGGCGATCGACACCACCACCCCACCGTCCCCGCCCGCTCCCGCGGCCGCACCGCCCGGCGCCCCCCGGCTGTCGACGCGCGACAGGCTCGTCCTGTTCGTCCTGTGCGCGGCCCAGTTCATGGTCGCGCTGGACTTCTCCGTCCTGAACGTGGCGCTGCCGGATCTCGGCGGCGACCTCGGCATGAGCCGGTCCGCGCTCCAGTGGGCGGTCACCGCGTTCGCCCTGCCCTCCGGCGGCTTCCTGCTCCTGTTCGGCCGGATCGGCGACCTGTACGGCCGTCGCCGGCTGTTCCTGGCCGGACTCGGCCTGTTCGGCGCGGCCTCGCTGCTGGCGACGCTGGCCTGGGACCCGGCGTCCTTCCTCACCGGACGCGCGCTGCAGGGGCTCGGCGCGGCGGCGATCGTGCCGACCGGCATGTCCCTGCTGACCACCACCTTTCCCGAGGGCCCCGCCCGGGACCGGGCCCTCGGCATCTCCGGCACGCTGCTGTCGCTGGGCTTCACCGTCGGCATGGTCGCGGGCGGTGTGCTGACGGACACGCTCGGCTGGCGCTCCACGATGGCCGTGCTCGCCGTGTTCGCGCTGGTCGTGCTGCCGCTCGCGCCCGCCCTGCTGCCGGAGTCCCGCACCCCCGAGCGGCCGCGGCTGGACGTCCCCGGGGCGGTCACCGTCACCACCGGCCTGCTGGCGCTGATCTACGCCCTGTCCACGGCCGCCGGACACGGCCTCGGCCGGGCCGACGTGGTCGTCACGCTCGCCGCGGGACTGCTGCTGCTGGCCGCGTTCACCGTGGTCGAGCGCCGCTCGGCGGCCCCGCTCGTCTCGCTCCCGATGCTGCGCCGGCGCACAGTGGCCTGGGGCAACCTGGGCGGTCTGGTCACCTTCTCGATGATGTCGACGGTGGTGTTCGTCCTGACCCTGTACTTCCAGGAGGTCCTGCGCCTGTCGGCCTTCGAGACGGGTCTGGTCTTCGGCGTCCAGGGCGTGCTGTCCGCCGTCGCCGGCACGCTCGCCGCCCGGGTCGTCGGCCGCTTCGGCGCCCACCGCACGCTGGTGGGCTCGCTGGCCGGTCAGGGCGCCCTGGTGGCGACCCTGTTCCTGGTGAACGCGCACACCTGGTCGGTGTGGCCGGCCACGGTCGCCCTGTCCCTGGCGAGCATGTGCCACCTGGGCGCGATCGTCTCGTACGGGCTCACCGTCACCTCCGGCGTCCCGGACGCGGAACAGGGCCTGGCCACGGGTCTGGTGACCTCGACCCAGCAGGTCGGCCTGACGGTCGGCATCCCGCTGCTGGGCGTGCTGGCCACCACCTCCGGCGACCTGCTGGCCGGGGCGCGCACGGTCATGGCCGCGGACGCGGCCGTCGTCCTCGGCGCCGCCGTCCTGATCGGTCTGGGCCTCAGGTCACGGGCGGTCGAGCCGCAGCCGCTGGGCGCGCGGTAGCCCGGCGACGACCAGGTCGTAGGAGTCCTCGACCAGCTCCCGGACCAGCCGGTCCGGGAGCCGCGCGTCGGCCGTCACGGTGTTCCAGTGCCGCTTGTTCATGTGCCAGCCGGGGACGACGAGCCCCTCGTGCTCGCCGCGCAGCCGGACCGCGTCGTCCGGATCGCACTTGAGGTTGACGGTCAGGGGCCGCGCACCGAGGTTCGTCAGCGCGAACATCCTGCCCAGCACCTTGAAGACCGAGGTCTCCGGGTTGAACGGGAAGTCCTCGACGGCCGCGTTGAACGACAGGCAGAAGGCGCGCAGCTCCTGGGGGGTCACTCCGGCTCGCTCTCCTCGGCGACGGGCACGGGGACCGGCTCCACCAGCACCGTGACGATCTTGTTCCGGCGGCCGGCGGCGGCCTCCGCCGTCAGCCGCAGGCGGCGTCCGTCGGGCAGGTCGACCGGGGCCGAGGCGCCGGCGATGGGGACCCGGCCGAGCGCCTTGGCGAGCAGCCCGCCGACGGTCTCCACGTCCTCGTCGTCGTACTCCTCCAGGCCGTACAGCTCGCCGAGGTCGGTGATGTCCAGACGGGCCGTGACCCGGAAGGAGCCGCCGCCGAGGTCCTCCACGGGCGGCAGTTCCCGGTCGTACTCGTCGGTGATCTCGCCGACGATCTCCTCCAGGATGTCCTCGATGGTGACGATGCCCGCGGTGCCGCCGTACTCGTCGATGACGACGGCGACGTGGTTGCGCTCCTTCTGCATCTCGCGCAGCAGGTCGCCGGCGTTCTTGGTGTCGGGCACGAAGACGGCCGGGCGCATGGCCGTGGACACAAGGTCGCCCTCCGCGTCCCGGCTGATGTGGGTCTTGCGGACCAGGTCCTTCAGGTACACGATCCCGACGATGTCGTCCTCGCTCTCGCCGGTGACCGGGATCCGGGAGAACCCGGAGCGCAGGGCGAGGGTGAGGGCCTGCCGGATGGTCTTGAAGCGCTCGATGGTGACCAGGTCGGTGCGCGGCACCATCACCTCGCGCACCAGGGTGTCGCCGAGTTCGAAGACCGAGTGCACCATGCGGCGCTCCTCGTCCTCGATCAGCGACTCCTTCTCGGCGAGGTCCACAAGGGCGCGCAGCTCCGCCTCGGAGGCGAAGGGGCCGCGCCGGAAGCCCTTGCCGGGCGTCAGCGCGTTGCCGATCAGGATCAGCAGGGACGGGACGGGCCCCATGATCCGGGCGAGCGGCAGCAGCACGTACGCCGCCGCGGTCGCCGTGTTGAGGGGGTGCTGGCGGCCGATGGTGCGCGGCGAGACGCCGACGGCGACGTACGAGACGAGCACCATGACGCCGATGGCGACCAGCAGCGCCTGCCAGGTGGCGGTGAACGCCTGGAGGCAGGCGTAGGTGACCAGCGCGGCGGCGGCCATCTCGCAGGCCACGCGGACCAGCAGGGCCAGGTTCAGGTAACGGGTGGGGTCGGCGGCGAGCTGGGCGAGCCGGGCGCCGCCCCGCCGCCCGGACTTCACGGCCTCCTCGGCGCGGAAGCTGGAGACGCGCGCGAGGCCCGCCTCCGCACAGGCGGCGAGCCAGGCCACGACGACCAGCGCGATCGCGCCGACCACGATCTGCATCGACATCGGCCCGCTACGAGACGGTCGGTGCCGGGGACGGCCCGGTCAGGCCGCGCTCGGCCCGCCACCCGTCCACGATGGCGGCCTGAAGGCCGAACATCTCGGCCTTCTCGTCGGGCTCCTCGTGGTCGTACCCGAGCAGGTGCAGCACGCCGTGGACGGTGAGCAGCTGGAGCTCCTCGTCCATGGAGTGCTGCGTGGGCGCCTCGGCCCCCTGCCGGGCTGCGACCTCGGGGCACAGCACGATGTCGCCGAGCAGCCCCTGCGGCGGCTCCTCGTCGTCCTTCGACGGCGGCCGCAGCTCGTCCATCGGGAAGGACATGACATCGGTGGGCCCCGGCAGGTCCATCCACTGGATGTGGAGCTGCTCCATGGCGTCGGCGTCCACGACGATCACCGAGAGCTCGGAGAGCGGGTGGATGCGCATCCGCGCGAGCGCGTAGCGGGCGATGTCGAGGACCGCCTGCTCGTCTACCTCGGTGCCGGACTCGTTGTTGACGTCGATCGACATGGTCGTGCTGGTCTACTTCCCCTTGGAGCCCTTGGCGCCGGACGTGCCGCGGCCGCCCCTGGGGGCGCCGTTCTCGGTGCCGTTCTTGCTGTCGTACTTCTCGTACGCGTCGACGATACGGCCCACCAGCCGGTGCCGTACGACATCCTGGGACGACAGCCGGGAGAAGTGGACGTCCTCGACACCCTCCAGGATCTCCTGCACCTGCCGCAGACCCGACTTGGTGCCGTTGGGCAGGTCGACCTGCGTCACGTCACCGGTAATCACGATCTTCGAGTCGAAGCCGAGGCGGGTGAGGAACATCTTCATCTGCTCGGGGCTGGTGTTCTGGGCCTCGTCCAGGATGATGAAGGCGTCGTTGAGCGTCCGGCCGCGCATGTAGGCGAGCGGCGCGACCTCGATCGTCCCGGCGGCCATCAGCCGCGGGATGGAGTCGGGGTCGAGCATGTCGTGCAGCGCGTCGTACAGCGGGCGCAGGTAGGGGTCGATCTTCTCGTAGAGCGTGCCGGGCAGGAAGCCCAGCCGCTCGCCGGCCTCGACCGCGGGACGGGTCAGGATGATCCGGTTGACCTGCTTGGACTGCAGGGCCTGCACGGCCTTGGCCATGGCCAGGTAGGTCTTGCCGGTGCCCGCGGGGCCGATGCCGAAGACGATCGTGTGCTTGTCGATCGCGTCGACGTACCGCTTCTGGTTGAGCGTCTTGGGACGGATCGTGCGGCCACGCGAGGACAGGATGTTCTGCGTCAGTACCTCGGCCGGGGTCTCCGGCCCGTCGCTCGTCCCGTTCTCGCTCGCCTTGAGCATGGCGATCGAGCGTTCCACTGCGTCCTCCGTCATCGGCTGCCCGGTGCGGAGCACCAGCATCATCTCGTCGAACACGCGCGCGATGAGGGCGACGTCCGAAGGGTCGCCCACCGCGCTGATCTCATTGCCCCGGACGTGGATGTCGGCCGCCGGGAAGGCCCTCTCGATCACACGCAGGAGGGAGTCGCCGGAACCCAGCACGGTCACCATGGGGTGCTGGGCGGGGACGGTGAACTGCGCTCTCGCCTGCTCCTGCGCGGGGGTGTGAGCTGTGGGTGTCTGTGTCATGGGCCGGCGCTGAAGGCCTGCGCTTCCTCCTCGTCACGGCCGCGCGCTGAGGGCGGCCTCGCACTGTCCAGAGTACGACGGGGGGCCGACAACATCGTAGGAGTTTTCGACGGGCCCCGCGCCGGTGGTCAGCCGGCCCGGCCGAAGCCGACGGTCGGCACCGCCCGCCGCAGCGGCCAGGGCCGGTCCAGCCGCTCCGGCACCAGCCCGTCCAGGAAGGCGTAGCGCCGCAGCGCCTTGCGGTCCTGGCCGGGCAGCGACTGCACGCGCCGCCACCACGCCCCGATCTCCGACCAGCCCGGCGCCGACAGCGACCCCCCGAACTCCTGCACCGACAGCGCGGCCGTCAGCCCCGCGAAGGCCAGCCGGTCCGCCAGCGGCCACCCGGCCAGCGAACCGGTCACGAACCCGGCGACGAACACGTCCCCGGCCCCGGTCGGGTCCAGCGCCTCCACGGCGATCGCCGGCACCTCGGCCGCCTCCCCGGTGCGCCGGTCCACCGCGTAGGCGCCCTCCTCGCCGAGGGTCACCACGGCCACCGGCACGTACTCGCTCAGGGCGTGCGCGGCCCGCCGCGGGCAGTCGGCGCCGGTGTACCGCTTGGCCTCCTCGGCGTTGGGCAGGAACGCCTCGCAGTGCTCCAGGTCGGCCAGGCCGGACAGGTCCCAGGCGCCCGTCTCGTCCCAGCCGACGTCGGCGAAGATGCGGGTGCCCGCGCGGGCGGCGTCGGCGATCCAGGGCGCGCTGCGCCCCGGGGTGAGGGAGGCGACGGCGGCCCGGGCGCGCGGCGGCCGGGCCGGGCCGCCGCCTTGGAGGAACGCGGTCCGGGGCGGCGGCTCGTGCCCGTGGGAGACCATGGTCCGCTCGCCCTCGTAGGCCATGGAGACGGTGACCGGGGAGTGCCAGCCGGGCACGGTCCGCGAGGCCGAGAGGTCGATGCCCTCCCCCTGCTCCAGCGCGTCCCAGCAGTACTCGCCGTAGTGGTCGTCGCCGAAGGCCGCGGCGAGGGCGGTGCGCAGGCCGAGCCGGGCCAGGGCGGCGGCCATGTTGGCGACGCCGCCGGGGCTGGAGCCCATGCCCCGGGCCCAGGACTCGGTGCCGCGGACCGGCGCCGAGTCCAGGCCGGTGAAGATGATGTCGAGGAAGACCGTGCCGGTGAGGTAGACGTCCCAGGGCGGATCGCCCGGGACGCGCAGCGCGGCGAGCGGATCGACCTGGGTCTGGCGGCGCCCTGCCCGCGTGAGGTGTTCCGGTTCCTCTCCGGTGAGGGTGTGCGACGACGTCACGGTGCGCTCCCTGGCGTGGTGCGGTTCCGGCCAGTGTGCACCAGGCCGGGCGCCGGGGCGCCGGGTGACGAGCCGTTCGTTCCGGCGGAGGGGGCGGCTCCGGAACCTGGTGGCCGAATCCGCTACCCGGCCCCGCCGGACGCAAACGCACACGTGATCCAGATCACCGTTCCCGATCTTCTGCCCGAACCCCGTGCTTGATACAACTTGCTCGCGCGTTCCCGTCCGTCGACGGCCGTCGCCCCTCCCCCCTTTCCGAGCCGCTCCTCGCGCCTGCCCTGGGAACGCCCGTGCCCGCCGTCCGCACCCTGCCCTGGCCCCTCGTCGCCCTCTTCACGGCCGGCTATCTCGCCCCGTACCTGCTGCCGACCACCGTCGGCCGGCTCGACAGCGGACTCCCGCTCACCGCCACCCAGGCCGGCGCCGTCGGCAGCGCCCTGCTGCTGGGGTCGGCGGCCGCGGGCTTCCTGCTGGCCTCCCGGGTCGACCGGATCGGCCCCCGGGTGCTGGCCCGTGCCGGGCTCGCGCTCGCCGCCCTCGGCTACGGCGGCGCGGCCCTCACCGGCTCCGTGCCGGCCGTCGTCGCGGGCGCGGTCGCCGGCGGCCTCGGCTCCGGCACGGTCACGGCGGTCGCCGCGAGCGGCATCGCCGCCCTGGGCGCGCCGTCGGCCCGGACGGCGCCGGGGACGCGGAGCTGGGACCCGCACCGGGTCACCACGCTCGGTCTGCTCGGCGTCTCCGCCCTCGCGGGCGCCCTGTACCTGACGATCCCCCACCTCGGTCCCGGTCACGGTCTCCCGCTGGCCGCCGTCGCGGCGACCGCGCTCGCCGTCTGGCCGTTCACCGGCCGGCTGCCGGGCCGTGCGGCACCGGTCCGCGCGGCGGCCGCGCACGACGGCCGGCTCCCGCACCGCGGGGCCGGGCTGCTGCTGGCCGCCGCGATGCCCTGCTGGTCGCTGGCGCAGAACGCCCTCTGGGGGGTCAGCGGCCGGATCGGGCTGGAGCAGGCCCGGCTCTCCGAGGTCACCGTGGGCGCGGTGTTCGCGCTCGCGCTCGGCGCCGGGCTCGTCGGGGTCGTCGGGGCGGGCGCGCTCGGGCAGCGGCTCGGCCGGGCGAGGCCGATCGGCGCCGGCACGGCGCTCATCGCGGGCTGCATCGCGCTCAGCGCCTCGGCGCGGGGCCTGCCGGCCTTCGCGGCGGGCGAGATCTCCTGGAACCTGCTGTACCCGGTCGTGCTGTCGTACGTCATCGGTCTCGCCGCCTCCCTCGACCCGCGCGGCCGCTGGGCGGTCCTGGTGGGCTCGGCGTCCTCGCTGGGGACGGCGGCGGGACCGCTGACGGGCAGCGTGCTGGCGGCGGGAGCGGGCTTCCCGGCCATGGGCCGGGTGCTCGGCGCCGGGCTGCTGCTGATCGCCGTGCCGATGACGGCGGTGGCGCTGCGGGCCGGCCGGGGCCACCCCTCCGCCGCGGACGTCCCCGTCGTGGAGATCTCCGTCGTGGAGATCCCCGTCGCCCGGGTCCCCGCCGCCGGGGCCGCCGGTGCGGAGGTCGCGGTCGCGGAACTCCCGGTCGTGGCGGTCCCGGTGGAGTCGCCGGCCGTGCCCGTCCGGCACGCCTACGACACGGCGTCCCCGAACACGTAGGCGTCGACCTCGGCGAGGTACCGGGCCCTGCGCTCCTCGTCGTCCTCCAGGAAGGAGGCGAGGAAGGAGTTGCGGGCCAGCTCGCGCAGCCGGTCCTCGTCCAGGCCCAGGGTGTCCCGCACCGCCCGGAAGTTGTCCCCCGCGTACCCGCCGAAGTAGGCCGGGTCGTCGGAGTTGACCGTGCACAGCAGGCCCGCGTCGAGCATCCCCGGCAGCGGATGGTCGGCCAGGGTCTCCACGGCCCGCAGCCGGACGTTGGACAGCGGGCACAGGGTGAGCGGGATACGCTCCCGCACCAGCCGCTCGACCAGCGCCGGGTCCTCCATGCAGCGCAGCCCGTGGTCGACCCGCTCCACACCGAGCACGTCGAGCGCCTCGGTGATGTACGCCGGCGGCCCCTCCTCGCCCGCGTGCGCGACCCGGCGCAGCCCGAGCGCGGCCGCGGCCTCGTACACCTCGCGGAACTTCGCCGGCGGGTGCCCGACCTCGGCGGAGTCCAGGCCGATCCCGGTGATCCGGTCCAGGTACGGCGCCGCGGCCTGGAGCGTCTCCAGCGCCGAGTCGGCGGACTCGTCGCGCAGGAAGCACATGATGAGCCGGGTGGAGACGCCGTGGTTCCGCTCGCTGTCGCCGAGCGCCCGCCACAGCCCCTCCACGACCGTACCCAGGCTCAGGCCCCGGGCGATGTGGGCCTGCGGGTCGAAGAAGATCTCCGCGTGCCGCACGCCCTGCGCGGCGGCCCGGGCGAGGTAGGCGTCGGCGAGGTCGGCGAAGTCCTGCTCGGTGCGCAGGACGGTCATCAGCTCGTAGTACAGGTTCAGGAAGGACTGGAGGTCCTCGAACCGGTAGGCCGTGCGGAGTTCCCCGGTGTCCGCGTACGGGAGGGTCACGCCGTTGCGGGCGGCCAGCTCGAAGGCCAGCTCCGGCTCCAGGGTGCCTTCGATGTGGAGGTGCAGTTCAGCTTTCGGGAGGGACATCACGGCATCGTACGGCGCTTTCACCGACGTTTCGGAAGCGGCACCCGCAGCAGGTCGTACGCGACGGTCAGCTCCCCCTCGAACCCGGCCGCCCGCGCCTGCCGCTCGAACTCCTCGGGATCGGTGTAGCGCTGGCTGAAGTGGGTGAGGACCAGGTGCCGCACACCCGCGTCCCGGGCCGCGGCGGCGGCCTGACCTGCCGTCAGGTGGCCGTGCTCGACGGCCAGTCCGATGTCGTCGTCGAGGAAGGTGGACTCGATGACGAGCAGGTCGCAGCCCTCCGCGAGCGCGTGCACGCCGTCGCAGAGCCGGGTGTCCATGACGAACGCGAACCGCTGCCCGCGCCGCACCTCGCTGACGTCCTCCAGCGTCACGTCCCCGAGCCGGCCCTCGCGCTGGAGGCGGCCCACGTCCGGGCCCGCGATGCCGTGCGCGGCGAGCCGGTCGGGCAGCATCCGGCGGCCGTCCGGTTCGGTCATCCGGTAGCCGAAGGACTCGACCGGGTGGGACAGCCTGCGGGCCTCCAGGGTGTACGACGGGGTCACCGCGAGGGGGCCGTCGGCGTCGACCGGCGCCTCGGTGATGCCGACCGTCTCCCGGTAGGCGGTCGCGTGGCGCAGCCGCTCGAAGAAGTGCCGCCCGGAGCGCGGGTAGTGCGCGGTGACCGGGTGCGGCACCTGGTCGAGGTTGATCCGCTGGATGACGCCCGCGAGGCCGAGGCAGTGGTCGCCGTGGAAGTGGGTGACGCAGATCCGGTTCAGGTCGTGGGCGGCGACCCCGGCGCGCAGCATCTGCCGCTGCGTGCCCTCGCCGGGGTCGAACAGGATGCCCTCGCCGTCCCACCGCAGCAGGTAGCCGTTGTGGTTGCGGTGCCGGGTCGGGACCTGGCTGGCGGTGCCGAGGACCACCAGTTCACGGACGGACACGGCCGGTTATCCGGGCGGCCACTGCAGGCCCCGGCCGCCGAGCACGTGGGCGTGCGCGTGCCAGACGGTCTGGCCGGCGCCGCTGCCGGTGTTGAAGACGAGCCGGTAGCTGTCCAGCTTCTCCTCGTCGGCGACGGCCCTGGTCTCCGCGAGGACGTCGGCTGCCAGCTCGGGCGCCCCGGCGGCGAGCTCCGCGGCGTTCTCGTAGTGGGCCTTGGGGATCACCAGGACGTGGGTGGGGGCCTGGGGGTTTATGTCCCGGAAGGCCACGGTCGTCTCCGTCTCGCGGACGATCGTCGCCGGGACCTCGCCCGACACGATCTTGCAGAACAGGCAGTCGTCCTGCGGTTCGCCGGCCATACGCTGCGCTCGCTTTCGCCGAAGATCGGTACGGGGGCATCGTAGTCGTTCGACCGCGCCCCGGTGGGGGGTTGGCGGCGGTGCCCCGCGGGGCCGCACGCCGGTGCGGCCCCGCGCCGGTCAGCCGGGCAGCGGCGGCGGCGTCCTGGCGGGGTCGCGCTCCAGCTCGCGCAGCGCGAGCGCGATCGCCGCGTCCAGCTGGGCGTCGGTGCCCGAGGCCCAGTCCTGGGGCCGCTGCACGACCTCCACGTCCGGGTCCACGCCGTGGTTCTCCACGTCCCAGCCCTGCCCCTCCAGCCAGATCGCGTACTTCGGCTGCGTGACCAGGGTGCCGTCGACCAGGCGGTAGCGGCTGTCGATGCCGACCACGCCGCCCCAGGTGCGGGTGCCGACGACCGGGCCGATGCCGAGGGCCCGGATCGCCGCGTTGACGATGTCGCCGTCGGACCCGGAGAACTCGTTGGCCACGGCGACGACCGGGCCGCGGGGCGCGTCCAGCGGGTAGCTGGTGGGGCGCATGCCGCGCGCGACGTCCCAGCCGATGATCCGGCGGGCCAGCTTCTCGACCACGAGCTGGGAGGTGTGCCCGCCGCGGTTCTCGCGGACGTCGACCACCAGCCCCTCCCGGGCCACCTCCACGCGCAGGTCGCGGTGGATCTGGGCCCAGCCGGGGGCCTGCATGTCGGGGACGTGCAGGTAGCCGAGCCGGCCCGCGGAGGCCGCGTGGACGTGGGCGCGGCGTTCGGCGACCCAGGCGTGGTAGCGCAGGGGTTCCTCGTCGGCGACGGGAACGACGACCGTGTGGCGCACCTCGCCGCCGGCGGCCGGGGAGACGGTCAGCTCGACGGGGTGGCCGGCCGTGCCGGCGAACAGCGGGCCCGGTCCGGTCACCGGGTCGACCTGGTGGCCGGCCACGGCGACGACCGCGTCGCCGGGGCGCACGGCGACCCCGGGCGCGGCGAGCGGGGAGCGGGCGTCCGGGTCGGACGTCTCCGACGGCAGGATCCGGTCGACGCGCCAACTTCCGTCCGGGTGCCGGGAGATGTCGGCGCCGAGCAGACCGTGCCGGGCGCCGCCGGCACCGCCGGGCGGGCTGACGTAGGCGTGCGAGGTGCCGAGTTCGCCGTGCACCTCCCAGAGCAGGTCGACGAGGTCGCTGTGGGTGGCGAGGCGGCCCAGGAGGGGGCGGTAGCGGTCGAGGACGGCCGTCCAGTCGACACCGCCGAGGTCGGGCCGCCAGAAGTGGTCGCGCATGAGCCGGCCGGTCTCGTCGTACATCTGCCGCCACTCGGCGGCCGGGTCGACGGTCTGGCGGACCCGTCCGAGGTCGACGGTGACGCTGGTGTCGCCGTCGTCGTCGGCGCCGGTGCGCCGGTCGGCGGGCACCACCCGGAGCCGGCCGTCGCTCCACAGCAGGACGCGCCGGCCGTCGCCGCTGACCTCGAAGTGGCCGGCGTCGGAGGCGAGGTGGTCCAGGCGGCGCCGGACGAGGTCGAACCGCTCCAGCTCGGTGTGCGGGTCGGGGTCCCCGGGGTGCGCGCGGGAGGTGCCGAGGACGCCCCGCACGGGGTGGCGCAGCCAGAGGACGCCGTCCCGGGCGGCGCGCAGGCCGGAGTAGCGGCCGGCCTCCACCGGGAAGGGCACGATCCGGTCGGCGAGCCCCTCGGGGTCGACGCGGGTGGTAGGGGTGCCCTCGCTGTCGGGGGTCTCGTCCTTGTCGGGCGCCTCCACGGGGCGGCCGTGGCGCTGCGGGCCGAACGGCGAGGGGGTGGTGGCGGCCAGTGTGATCAGGTGCGGGCGGGCGCCGGCCACGAAGGCGAGGTCGAAGACGTGCTCGTCGTAGACCGGGTCGAAGGCGCGGTGGGAGAGGAACGCGAGGTGCCGGCCGTCGAGGGTGAAGGCGGGCGCGTAGTCCTGGAAGCGCAGCGGGGTCGCCTCGACGACCGACAGGTCGGTGGTGTGGGCGATGCGCAGCTGGGAGAGCGGGCGCGGGCCGGGGTGGGCCCAGGCCAGCCAGGCGGAGTCGGGGGAGAAGGCGAGGCCGGAGACCTCGCCGTCGTCGCTGCGGTCCACCTCGCGGACCTCGCCGGTCTCCCGCTCGACCAGGAGCAGCCGGCCGTCGTGCGCGGCGACGGCGGCCCGGCTGCCGTCGGGGGCCACGGCCAGCTCCAGCACGCGGCCGAGCAGGCCCGCGCCCAGGCGGCGCGGGGGCGCGCCGGGCACGGTGCCGGTCGCGGGGGCGAACTCCAGGGAGTCGTCGCCCTCGGCGTCCGTCACCCACACCGCCCACTCCTCGCCCTCGGCGCGGAAGGCGCGCGGCAACCGGGCGCGCACGCCGGGGGTGGCGGCCAGGGCGCGGGCCGGGCCGGCGCGGTGGGTGACCCAGTGGACGCCGCCGCGCACGCAGACGGCGCTGCCGCGCCCGGTGTGGTCGGGGGACGCCTCGCCGAGCCAGCGGGCGGCGTCGAGCGGGTACGGCCGCAGGTCGACCCGGGGCCCGCCGAGCCGGATGTCCAGGCGGCGCGGCTCGGCGCCCTCCAGGTCGTCCAGCAGCCAGAGTTCACCGGCCACCGCGTAGACGACCCGGGTGCCGTCGCCGGCCGCGTGCCGGGCGTAGAAGCCCGGGCCGCTCCCGCCGAGGGGGGTGTGGCGGCGCAGGCCGGAACCGTCGGCGAGGGAGGAGTACAGCGCCCCGGTGCCCTCGTGGTCGCTGAGGAAGGCGATCCGGTCGCCGGCCCACACCGGGCACTCGATGTTGCCGTCGAGCCCCGCGTGCAGCCGGACGAACTCCCCGTCGCCGTCGCGGTCGATCCACAGCTTGCCGGCCGTGCCGCCCCGGTAGCGCTTCCAGTAGGCGGCCTCGCGGCCCATCGGCGCGGACAGCAGCACGGTGGCCGGTCCCGGGGCCACGCCGCCGACGGGGCCGTACGGCAGGGTCTCGGCCGGTCCGCCGTCCAGCGGGACGGCGTGCGCCCAGGTGTGCCGGGAGCTGGGCCGGCCGTGCGCGCCGAGCGCGAGCACCCGTCCGTCCGGGGTCCAGCCCCGCACCTCCGTGCGGTGGTGGCCCCAGTGGGTCAGGCGCCGGGCGGGGCCGCCGTCGACCGGGGCGACGTGCACCTCGGGGGCGCCGTCGCTGGTGGAGGTCCAGGCGAGGTGTCCGCCGTCCGGGGATATCCGGGGATGGGTCACCGGTGTGTTGTCGGCGCTGACCCGCCAGGCCCGGCCGCCGTCGAGCGGCGCGAGCCACACGTCGTCCTCGGCGACGAAGGTCACCAAGTCGCCGTGCAGATGCGGGAAGCGGAGGTATGCGGAGCTTTCCGTGGCTCCCGTCGAGGCACCCTGAGTCACGCGGTCACTCTACGCAGCGGCCGGGGCGGCCGCCCCGGTTTTTCGGTCACTTGCCCTGCACGGGCCAGACGGTCCGGGTGACGGTGACGGTCACGGTGGGCCGCGGCTGTCCCGTGGGCAGGCGGTACGTCGGCCCCGGCTTCGCCGAGCAGTCGCCGAGCCCGCTCACCCGGAACACCTGTCTGCCGCCGACCTCGGCCTTCAGGTCCCCGCGCACGCAGGCGCCGTCGACGGCCCGGGTCACCAGGCCGGTGACGGTGATCTTCCGGCCGTCGTCCGTCTCGCCCCGGCAGTCGACCGAGACGAGGGCGGTCTCGCCCGACGAGGGTGTGTCACCGCCGTCCTTGTCGCGGTAACTCCCCGTGCAGGTGAGCCACTTGACGTTCACGTCCCGGCGTTCCAGCGCGTCGGTCGCGGTCCGGTCGGTGGTGTACGCGACGGTCGCGGACCCGAGGCCGCCCGGTTCGCACGCCACCACGGCGCCTGCGCCCAGCACGGCGAGGCCCGCCACGGCCACCGCCCGCGGCCCGCGCCGTGTCCCTCTTCTCCATGCCCCCATGCCTGGCAGCGTGCCACCGGCCCGGACGGGACGGAAGGCCGGAAACGGCCACTCACCCGTTCGGGCGGACGGCGGGGGGCGGCGGAGGTCTGCCGCGCCGTCGGCCGTCAGCCGCGCAGCAGCAGCCATTCCTGGAGTTCGACCAGGTTGCCCTCGGGGTCCTTGAGGTGGGCCACGCGCATGCGGTCGGTCATGGCGGCCGGCCCGTGCAGCAGGCCGGCGCCGCGCGCGGCGATCTCCGCGCAGTAGGCGTCCAGGTCGTCGACGCGCAGCACGACCAGGGAGCGGTGACCGGTGGCGGTCCCGCCCAGCTCGTCCAGGATCCGGGCCATCATCGCGCGGTCCTGGAGCGCGATCCCGGCGGAGCCCGCGTGCGGGCTGAACTTCTCGTACGGGCCCTCGCTCGCGCCGGACTGCGGCCGGAGCCCGAGGACGTCGGCGTAGAAGCGGTAACAGGCGGCGAAGTCGGTGACCAGGAGCCGGACTTGGGCGAGTTCCACGGTGTCCCCCGGGTGCGGTGTCGTCAGGACCAGCGGCCGGTGCGGCCCAGCAGCAGGGCCACGGCGGCGGTGCCGGCGGTGGAGGTGCGCAGCACGGTGGGCCCGAGCACGCACGCCTTGGCGCCGGCCTCCTCGAAGAGGGCCAGCTCGTCCCGCGCGACGCCTCCCTCGGGACCGACGACCAGCACGATCCGTCCGCGGGCGGGCAGTTCGGCCGTCGCCAGCGGCAGGCTCTCGTGCTCGAAGTCGGAGTGCAACACGGCGGCGAAGTCGGCTCCGGCGAGGAGCGCGGCGACCTGCTTGGTGCTCGCGGCGTCCGCGACCTCCGGGAAGCGCAGCCGGCGGGACTGCTTGCCGGCCTCGCGGGCGGTGGCCCGCCACTTCGCGAGCGCCTTCAGTCCCCGCTCGCCCTTCCACTGGGTGATGCAGCGGGCGGCCTGCCAGGGCACGATCGCGTCGACCCCGGTCTCCGTCATGGTCTCCACGGCCAGCTCGCCGCGGTCGCCCTTGGGCAGGGCCTGGACGACGGTGATCCGGGGGCTGGGCTCGGGCTCCACCGGGAACGCGAAGGGCTCGACGACCATGTGGTCCTTGCCCGAGACGCTGACGACGACCCCGGCGGCACCCCGGCCCTCGCCGTCGGTGAGCACCACCTCCTCGCCGGGCCGCATCCGCCGCACGGAGACCGCGTGCCGTCCCTCGGGTCCGTCCACGTCGACGACCGAGCCGGGGCCCACGCCCGCCAGCGAGCCGACGACGAACACCGGCGCGGTCATCGGGCGCCACCCCCGGCCGACAACGCTGTCCTGGCGGTGTCGAGTTCCTCGGCCAGCACCTCCACCAGGCCGCCGGCGGGCAGCTCGCGGGCCAGCCGGTGGCCCTGTCCCGCCCACAGCGCCATGCCCTGGGCGTCCCCCGCCTTGGCGGCGGCCTTGCGCAGCGGCGCGGTGAGGTGGTGGATCTCCGGGTAGGCGGCGGGGGCGTAGGGGCCGTGCTCGCGCAGGAAGCGGTTGACCAGTCCGCGGGCCGGGCGGCCGCTGAAGGCGCGGGTCAGCTCGGTGCGCACGAACAGGGGGTTGGTGAGCGCCTGCTTGTGCTCGGCGCTCGCGCCGGACTCGTGGGCGGCGAGGAAGGCGGTACCGAGCTGGGCCGCATCGGCGCCCGCGGCGAGGACGGCGGCGATCTGGCCGCCGCGCATGATGCCGCCGGCGGCGACGACCGGGACGCGCACGGCCTCCCGGACCTGCGTGACCAGCGACAGCAGTCCGATGCCCGAGCCGTCGTTCTCCGGGATGTCCCGGTGGGTGCCCTGGTGGCCGCCGGCCTCGACGCCCTGGGCGACGACCGCGTCCGCCCCGGCCCGCTCGGCCGCGCGGGCCTCCTCCGCGGTGGTGGCCGTGACCAGGGTGAAGGTGCCGGCCCGGTGCAGCGCGTCGAAGACCTCCCGGTCCGGCACGCCGAAGTGGAAGGAGACCACCGGCACCGGGTTGTCGAGCAGGACGGCGAGCTTGGCGTCGTAGCCGTCGTCCCGGGCGCTGTCCGGGTCCCCCAGCTCGGTCTCGTACCAGGCGGCCTCCCCGGCCAGCTGGTGGGCGTAGACCTCGACGGCGCCGGACTCGGCGTACTCCGGCTGCGGCACGAACACGTTCACGCCGAACGGGCGGCCCGTGAGCGCCCGCAGCTGCTTGATCTCCTGGTACATCCCGTCGGCGGTCTTGTACCCGGCGGCCAGGAATCCGAGGCCGCCGGCCTCGCTGACGGCGGCGGCGAGCTGCGGAAGGGAGGTACCGCCCGCCATCGGGGCCTGCACGATCGGGTGGGGGAAGAGATCGGTCAGCGCGGAGGACATGAGCGCATGGTGTCACGTCCTCCGGACAAGTCCGAATCCGGGCTTCGCCCGCCCCGGACCGGTGGCGCGGGGGTGCCGGAGCACCCCGCGCGAGGCGCCCCGGCGCCCGGGGCGTCTCGCCGCGCGGCGGGGCGCGGCCGGGGGTGCCCCGGGCGGGCGGGCGGCGGGTCAGCGCCCGTTGAACGCGTCCTTCAGCCGGGAGAACAGGCCCTGCTGACCGGGCTGGAACTGGCCCGTCGGGCGCTCCTCGCCGCGGAGCTTGGCCAGCTCGCGCAGCAGCCGCTCCTGCTCGGGGTCGAGCTTGGTCGGCGTGAGGACCTCGACGTGGACGATCAGGTCGCCCCGGCCGCCGCCGCGCAGGTGCGTGACGCCCCGGTTGTGCAGCGGGATCGACTGGCCGGACTGGGTGCCGGGCCGGATGTCGACCTCCTCCATGCCGTCCAGGGTCTCCAGCGGCACCTTCGTGCCGAGCGCCGCCGCCGTCATCGGGATGGTGACCGTGCAGTGCAGGTCGTCGCCGCGCCGCTGGAAGGTCGGGTGCGGCAGCTCGTGGATCTCCACGTACAGGTCGCCGGCGGGGCCGCCGCCGGGGCCGACCTCGCCCTCGCCCGCGAGCTGGATGCGGGTGCCGTTGTCGACACCGGCCGGGATCTTCACGGTGAGCGTGCGGCGGGAGCGGACCCGGCCGTCGCCGGCGCACTCCGGGCACGGCGTCGGCACGACGGTGCCGAAGCCCTGGCACTGCGGGCACGGCCGCGAGGTCATGACCTGGCCCAGGAAGGACCGGGTGACCTGGGAGACCTCACCGCGGCCGCGGCACATGTCGCACGTCTGCGCGGAGGTGCCCGGAGCGGCGCCCTCGCCGTTGCAGGTGTTGCAGACGACCGCGGTGTCGACCTGGATGTCCTTGGTCGTCCCGAAGGCCGCCTCGTCCAGCTCGACCTCGATCCGGATCATCGCGTCCTGGCCGCGCCGGGTGCGCGAGCGCGGCCCGCGCTGCGACGCCGTGCCGAAGAACGCGTCCATGATGTCCGAGAAGTTGCCGAAGCCGCCGGCCCCGAAGCCGCCCGCGCCGGCGCCGCCGGACTGCGAGAGCGGGTCGCCGCCGAGGTCGTAGACCTGCTTCTTCTGCGGGTCCGACAGCACCTCGTAGGCGGCGTTGATCTCCTTGAACCGCTCCTGGGTCTTCGGATCCGGGTTGACGTCCGGGTGCAGCTCGCGCGCGAGCCTGCGGAACGCCTTCTTGATCTCATCCTGCGACGCGTCGCGGCGCACGCCGAGAACGGCGTAGTAGTCCGTGGCCACTTACGACTCCGCCAGGATCTGTCCGACGTACCGTGCCACTGCGCGTACCGCTCCCATCGTTCCCGGGTAGTCCATGCGGGTCGGTCCGACCACGCCGAGCTTGGCAACCGCCTCGCCGCCCGAACCGTAGCCCACCGACACGACGGAGGTTGAGTTGAGTCCCTCATGGGCGTTCTCGTGGCCGATGCGCACGGTCACGCCCGGGTCCTTGGCCTCGCCCAGGAGCTTGAGGAGCACGACCTGCTCCTCCAGGGCCTCCAGGACGGGCCGGATCGTGAGGGGGAAGTCGTGCCCGAAGCGGGTGAGATTGGCGGTGCCGCCGATCATCAGCCGCTCCTCGTTCTCCTCGACGAGTGTCTCCAGAAGGGTGGAGAGCACCGTGCAGACCGTACCCCGGTCCTCGGCCTCGAAGCCTTCCGGCAGGTCCTCGACCAGCTTCGGCACGTCCGCGAACCGGCGGCCCGCCACCCGGCTGTTCAGCCGCGCCCGCAGGTCGGCCAGCGAGGTCTCGCCGAACGGCGCCGGGCAGTCGACCATCCGCTGCTCGACCCGGCCGGTGTCCGTGATCAGCACGAGCATCACGCGCGCGGGGGCGAGCGAGAGCAGCTCCACGTGCCGCACGGTGGACCGGGTCAGCGACGGGTACTGGACGACGGCGACCTGCCGGGTCAGCTGCGCGAGCAGCCGCACGGTCCGCGCCACGACGTCGTCGAGGTCGACGGCGCCCTCCAGGAAGTTCTGGATCGCCCGCCGCTCCGGCGCGGTCATCGGCTTGACGCCGGCGAGCTTGTCCACGAACAGGCGGTAGCCCTTGTCGGTGGGGATGCGCCCGGCGCTGGTGTGCGGCTGGGCGATGTACCCCTCGTCCTCCAGGGCCGCCATGTCGTTGCGGACGGTGGCCGGGGACACGCCGAGGCTGTGCCGCTCGGTCAGCGCCTTGGAGCCGACCGGCTCCTCGGTGCCCACGTAGTCCTGGACGATGGCGCGCAGCACCTGGAGCCTGCGTTCACTCAGCATTCGCGCGCACCTCCAGCACGTCGTCCCCTCGTCATCGCCGTCGTTCTCCTGGCACTCCTCGCGGGCGAGTGCCAGCATTCCCCGGCCAGTGTACGGCCGAGGGGTACGCACTGGGCAAGGTCGGGCCGCGGCACCGGGCCGTACCGCTAGCGTCGCGGTATGACGGTGACTTGGGAAGACCTGGGGTGGGAGCGGCTGGCCGCGGGGGTCGGGCGGCGCCGGCTGCCCGGCTGGGACTGCACGGCCGGCCTGGTGCTCGGCGGGAGTACGACGCTGGTGGTGGACGCCGGTTCGAGCCTGGCCGAGGGGGCGCGGCTGCGCTCCGATGCCCAGCGGCTGGCCGGCGGACGTGTGACCCATCTCGCGCTCACCCATCCCCATTTCGACCACGTCTTCGGGGCCGCGGCGTTCGCCGGGACGGAGGTGTACGCGGCGGTGGGCACCGACTCGGTGTTCGCCCACGAGCGCGGGGCGCTGCGCGCGGACGCGGTGCGGTGCGGTCTGCCGGCGGCGGACGCGGACGAGGCGGTGGACGCGCTGGCGCCGCCCCGGCACCCGGTCTCCGGCGAGTGGACGCTGGACCTCGGCGGCGGCCGGCAGGCGCTGCTGGCCGACGTGGGGCCCGGGCACACCGCCCACGACCTCGTGGTCCTCGTCCCGGGCCCGCCCGAGGTGGTCTTCTGCGGGGACCTGGTCGAGGAGTCCGGCGAGCCGCAGGCGGGTCCGGACGCGGTCCCGTCGCGCTGGCCGGACGCGCTCGACCGGCTGCTGGCGCTCGGCGGCGAGGACGCGTTGTACGTGCCCGGTCACGGAGCGGTGGTGGACGCGGCGTTCGTACGGCGGCAGCGCGACGCCCTGGCGGCGCGCTTCGGCGTGTCGTGAGCGCCGCCGTACGGGTTTCCCTATCGTCATCCGAATGCGCCAGTACTCCGCCGACCTGACCCCGCCGTGGAAGAAGCCGAAAGCGGCGCCGGAGGTGCCTGCGGAGCCGGGCCTGGTGGTCGAGGAGCCCGGCACCGGGTTCTGCGGCGCGGTGATCCGCTGCGAGGCGGGCACGGTGACGCTCGAGGACCGCTTCGGCAGGCACCGGGTGTTCCCGCTGGAGCCGCGCGGCTTCCTGCTGGAGGGCAGGCCGGTGACGCTCGTACGGGCCTCGGCGGCGGCCCCCGCCCGGCCCGCCCGCACCGCGTCCGGTTCGGTCGCCGTGCCGGACGCACGCGCGCGCGTGGCCCGCGCCGGCCGCATCTACGTCGAGGGCCGGCACGACGCCGAGCTGGTCGAGAAGGTGTGGGGCGACGACCTGCGCATCGAGGGCGTCGTCGTGGAGTACCTGGAGGGCGTGGACGACCTGCCCTCCGTCGTCGCCGGTTTCGCCCCGGGCCCGGACGCCCGCCTGGGCGTCCTGGTGGACCACCTGGTGCCGGGCTCGAAGGAGTGGCGCATCGCGGAGTCGGTGACCAGTGAGCACGCGCTGGTGGTCGGCCACCCGTACATCGACGTCTGGCAGGCCGTGAAGCCGTCCGCACTGGGCATCCCGGCCTGGCCGGCGGTGCCGAAGGGGCAGGACTGGAAGACGGGCGTGTGCCGGGCGCTGGGCTGGCCGGCGGAGAACACCGGGGCGGTGTGGCAGGCGATCCTGAAGCGGGTGCACTCCTACAAGGACCTGGAACCGGAGCTGCTGGGCCGCGTGGAGGAACTGATCGACTTCGTCACGGGAGCCGGCGAAGCCTGACCCGGGGGCGGGCGCGGGTGCCGCGGTACCCCCGGCCGGGACCTGCGCCGGCCCGGCCCATGGCGGTTGCCGGACGGGGGCGGGGTCGCGCCCGGGGCAGGGTCGGCGCCCGGGGCGGTGTCCGCACGCCGAGTCGGGTACCGCACCCGCCGGTGACCGCGGACCGGGCAGGGGCGGGAGCCGCACGCGTGTCGGTGCCCGGTCAGCGCCTCCGCTCCGCCCTGGCCGGCGGCGGTCCTCAGACCGCGTGCGGGTGCCCCGGGTGGGGTACCGCGTTCACCGGTGCCCGGTCGGGACCTCCGGCCGCCCGGCCGACGGCGGCCCTCGGCCCGGATGGCGCCCAGGTCGGGGCGGCGCCCGCGGCGCGGATGCCACGTCCGCCGGTGACCCGTCGGTGGCCCTCCGCCCACCCGGCCGGCGGCGGCCCGCGGACCGGGGTCGGCGTCCGAACCGGACTCCCGGAGCGGGTGCCGCATTCGTCGGTGCCCGCTCGGCGCCTTGGCTCCGCCCGACCGACGTCGGCCCTCGACCGGGCCGACTCCGGGACCAGGGGCGGGTCCCGGGCCAGGGTCCCGAGGCCGGGTCCTGGCGGGCCCAGGGGCAGGTCCCGGAGGGCCCGGGGGCCAGGTCACAAGGCCGGGTCACCGAGGGTCCCGGAGGCTGCCCGGTCGTCGGGGGTGGTCAGTCCACCAGGTCTCGTACCACCGCGTCCGCCAGCAGGCGTCCGCGCAGGGTGAGCACCGCCCGGCCCTCCTCGTACGGCTCCTCCTGGAGCAGTCCGTCCGCCCGGGCCCGCCGGGAGGCCGCGAGGCCGTCCTCCTTCAGCAGGGCCAGCGGGACGCCCTCCCGCAGCCGCAGCTCCAGCAGGATCCGCTCCACCCGGCGGTCCTCGTCGGTCAGCAGCTCCCGGCCCGCGCCCGGGGAACGTCCCGAGGCGAGGGCCGCCGCGTACGCGCCGGGGTGCTTCACGTTCCACCAGCGCACCCCGCCCACGTGCGAGTGCGCCCCCGGACCCGCGCCCCACCAGTCGGCGCCCCGCCAGTACAGCTCGTTGTGCAGGCAGCGGCCCGCCTCGGAGGTGGCCCAGTTGGAGACCTCGTACCACTCGAAGCCCGCCCGGCCCAGCGTCTCCTCGGCGATCAGGTAGCGGTCGGCGTGGACGTCGTCGTCGGTCATCGGGACCTCGCCCCGGCGGATCCGGTGGGCGAGCCGGGTGCCCTCCTCGACGATGAGCGCGTAGGCGCTGACGTGGTCGGGGCCGGCGCCGAGGGCGGCCTCCAGGGACGCCCGCCAGTCGTCGTCGCTCTCGCCCGGCGTGCCGTAGATCAGGTCCAGGTTGACGTGCTCGAAGCCCGCCGCCCTGGCCTCCGCCACGCACGCCTCGGGGCGGCCGGGCGTGTGCGTGCGGTCGAGGACGCGCAGCACGTGCCGGCGCGCGCTCTGCATGCCGAAGGAGATCCGGTTGAAGCCGCCCTCGCGGAGGGTGGCGAGGTAGGCGGGGTCGACGGACTCCGGGTTCGCCTCCGTGGTGACCTCCGCGTCCGGGGCGAGCCCGAACTCGTCACGGACCACCCCGAGCATCCGGACCAGGTCGTCGGCGGCCAGCAGGGTCGGCGTGCCGCCGCCCACGAAGACCGTGCGGACCTCGCGCGGGTCGTCGCCCAGCACCTTCCGCGCCAGCCGGACCTCGTCCGCGAGGGTGTCCGCGTAGTTGTCCCGGGAGGCGAGCACGCCGCCGGTGCCGCGCAGCTCGGTCGCGGTGTAGGTGTTGAAGTCGCAGTAGCCGCAGCGGGTCGCGCAGTACGGGACGTGCAGGTAGAAACCGAGCGGGCGGCCGGCGGCCCCGGCGAGCGCGTGCGGGGGCAGCGCGCCGTCGGCGGGGACGGGCTCGCCGTCGGGGAGTGCGGAAGGCATGCCTTCCATTGTCCAGCACCCGGCGCGTCACTCCGCCTGGAGCACCAGCAGGGCCAGGTCGTCCTCGGGCAGGCCGCCGCCGAAGTCGTGGACCAGGGACCGGATCCGGTCCGCGATCCGCTCGGCGCTGAGCCCCGCGCAGCCGGACAGGGCGCGGGCGAGCCCGTCGCCGTCGTCGAACTGGCGGGAGCCGTCGCGCCGCTCGGTGACCCCGTCGGTGACGCAGAGCAGGCTGTCACCGGGCCGCAGCTCCAGGGTCTCGCTGGTGTACGTCTCGTCCTCCACGACGCCGAGCAGGGTCTGCGGGTGGGCGGCGGTGCACACGGTGCCGTCCGGGCCGAGGACGAGCGGCAGCGGGTGGCCTGCGGAGGCGAGGGTGCAGCGGACCCCGGCGCCGTGCGGGACGAGTTCGCCGTAGAGGAGGGACAGGAAGCGGGTCTGCGGGCCGTCGCCGGAGACCAGGGGCCGGCCGCCGGCGGCGACCAGGGCGCGGGCGGCGGCGTCGGCGGCCTCCGTGGCGTCGTCGAGGAGGAGCTGGTTGAGGCGGTCCAGGACGTCGGCGACCCGGTAGCCCTCGCGGGCGAGGAGTCGCAGCCAGGGGCGGGCGAGGCCGATCACCACGGCCGCCTCCGGGCCCTTGCCCTGCACGTCGCCGACGGCGAAGCACCAGCGGCCGTCACCCGCCGGGAAGAGGTCGTAGAAGTCGCCGCTGGGGCCGCCCTTGTCGCAGGGCTCGTAGACGAGCGCGCTGCTCACCCGGGGGATCTCGGCGACCGCGCCGGGCAGCAGGCCGCGCTGCAGGACGGCGCTGATCGTGGCCTGTCGGGCGTACTGGCGGGCCGCGCCGATGGCCAGCGCGACCCGTCGGCCGAGGTCCTCCACCAGCCCCGTGACCTCGTCGGGGAAGCCCGCCGGCCCGCAGCGGCCGATGACGAGCGTGCCGAGCGGCCGGCCGCCGGCGATCAGCCGGTACGACAGCGCCGTCCCGTGGGCGCCCCGCGGGCCGAGCGCGGGGCCGGGCCAGGGATAGGGCTCGGGGCCGGAGCGCAGTCCGTCCGGCGGGCCCGGCGGCTCCTTCTCCAGGGCGCACCGCAGCTCCTCGATGCGGGCCTCGCTGGCGTGCCAGACCCGGGCGGGTCCGCCGCCGGCGCCGCCGCGCACGGTCGCCTCGTCCTCCAGCCAGACGGCGCACCAGTCGGCGAGCCGGGGCACGATCAGCTGGCCGGTGAGCGCGGCGACCAGGTTCTCGTCGAGTTGCCCGGCGAGCAGGTCGGACGCTTCGGCCAGGAAGGACAGGGCGCCCCGGCCGAGCCAGTCCCGGTCGCCCTCCGCACGCTGCGGCTGCGGGGCGAGGTTCTCGGCGACCGCCAGGGCGGGGCCCGGTCCGGGGCCGTCCAGGGCCTCGCTGCCGGCCGGGGGCAGCCGCGCCCACACGGTCTTGGCACCGGCGCGGTAGGTGACGCCCCAGGACTCGGCGAGCGTGGCGACGAGCCGCAGGCCGCGGCCGTACTCGGGGGTGTCGCACGGCACCTCGCCGCCCGTGGCGTCCCGCGGGGCCCGGGAGGGGTGCTGGTCGCGGACCTCGATCACGAAGGCCCCGGTGTCCTCCAGCCGCCAGTCCACCTGGACGTCGGTGCCGGCGTGCACGACGGCGTTGGTGACCAGCTCGCTGACGACGGCCATGGCGTCGTCGACCAGCCGGGGCGCGGCGCCCGGCGGCTCGGTCAGCGCGGCGCGCACCAGCGCGCGGGCCGAGCCGGGGGCGACGGGGCTCCCGGGCAGCGTGGCGCCGCCCTGCCGCTCGCCGGGCCGGGCCCCGCTCTCCCGCTGCGTCGGTATGGCGGCCGTGTCCATGCCGCCAGGGTGACAGACCGGGGGCGTCCATAAGCGCTCGGTTATCGAAGTGGACGGAAAACAGCGGCTTTTGAGCGTCGGTGAGCACGAAGGGGCGCGGGAAGTCCCGTCCGGCCTGGCCGGATGCCCGCGCCGGAGCGCGGGGGCCCCGTCCGGATCAGGCCGGATCGCGACCCGCGCGCCCGGCCGGATACGGCCTGATCCGGTCTGGTGCGGCCGGATCGGACCTGCTCCGGTCCGATCCGGCCGGGAGGCGTCTAGTTCTCCCGGGTCCCGGCGTACATCCCGTCGATGAGGTGCCGGTACTCCCGCTCGACCACCGGCCGCTTCAGCTTCAGGCTCGGTGTGATCTCGCCGTGCTCCACGTCGAGGTCCCGCGGCAGCAGCCGGAACTTCTTGATCGTCTGCCAGCGCTGGAGCCCGGCGTTGAGCTCGCGCACGTAGCCGTCGACCATCTCCACCGTCTGCGGGGCGGCGACGATCTCGGCATAGGGCTTGCCCGCCAGGCCGTTCTCCTTCGCCCACTCCTGGAGCGCGAGCTCGTCCAGGGCGATGAGGGCGGTGCAGTAGTTCCGGTCGGCGCCGTGCACGAGGATGTTGGACACGTACGGACACACGGCCTTGAACTGGCCCTCGACCTCGGCCGGGGCGACGTACTTGCCGCCGGAGGTCTTGATCAGGTCCTTCTTGCGGTCGGTGATGCGCAGGTAGCCGTCGGGCGAGAGTTCACCGATGTCGCCGGTGTGGAACCAGCCGTCGGACTCCAGCACCTCGGCGGTCTTCTCGGGGAGCTGGTGGTAGCCGTCCATGATGCCGGGGCCGCGCAGCAGGATCTCACCGTCGTCGGCGATGCGGACCTCGGTGCCGGGCAGCGGCTTGCCGACGGTGCCGGTGCGGTACGCCTCGCCCGGGTTCACGAAGGAGGCCGCCGAGGTCTCGGTGAGGCCGTAGCCCTCCAGGATGTGGATGCCGGCGCCCGCGAAGAAGTAGCCGATCTCGGGCGCGAGCGCGGAGGCGCCGGAGATGCAGGCGCGCAGCCGGCCGCCGAAGGCCTCGCGGAGCTTGGCGTAGACGAGGGTGTCGGCGACCTTGTGCTTCGCGGCGAGCCCGAGGGGCGCGGAGGCGGTGCCGGTGCGGCGGAAGTTGTCCTGGGTGACCTTGGCGTACTCGCGGGCCACCTCGGCGGCCCACTGGAAGATCTTGTACTTGGCCGCGCCGCCCTCGCGGGCCTTGGCCGCGACCCCGTTGTAGACCTTCTCGAAGATGCGCGGCACGGCCGCCATGTACGTCGGCTGCACCACCGGCAGGTTCTCGATGATCTTGTCGACGCGGCCGTCGACGGCGGTGACGTGCCCGACCTCGATCTGGCCGGAGGTGAGCACCTTGCCGAAGACGTGCGCGAGCGGCAGCCACAGGTACTGCACGTCGTCCATGGTGACCAGGCCGGTCGCGGCGATGGCCTTCGCCATGTACGACCAGTTGTCGTGCGGCAGGCGCACGCCCTTGGGCCGGCCGGTGGTGCCGGAGGTGTAGATGAGGGTGGCGAGCTGGTCGCTGGTGAGTTCGCCGACCCGCTCCTTGATGAGCTGCGGGTGCGTCTCCAGGTGGGCGGCGCCGCGCTCCTCCAGTTCGGCGAGGCTGATCACCCAGTCGTCCGTCTCGACGCCGGCCGGGTCGACGACGACGACCTTGGTGAGGGCGGGCAGCTCGGCGCGCCGCTCCACGGCCTTGGCGACCTGGGCCGCGTCCTCGGCGATCAGCACCCGGCTCTCGGAGTCGGAGAGGATGAACGCGGACTCGTCGGCGTTGGTCTGCGGGTAGACGGTGGTGGTGGCACCGCCGGCGCACATGATGCCGAGGTCGGCGAGGATCCACTCCACGCGGGTGGAGGAGGCGAGCGCCACCCGCTGCTCGGGCTCGATGCCCAGTTCGATGAGACCGGCCGCGATCGCGTACACCCGGTCGGCCGCCTGGGCCCAGCTCAGCGACTTCCAGTCGTCGGGGCCCTCGCCCGCGGCCGGGGGGACCGGGTAGCGGTAGGCCTCGGCGTCCGGTGTGGCCGCCACGCGCTCCAGGAAGAGGGCCGCCACGGACGGCGGACGGTTCTCGATCAGGGTCTGTGTGTCGCTCACGACATCCTCCGGGGGCCCGCGACGGTGCGGCTGACTCGGTGCGGCTGGGTTAACTCACAGTGGGCGTGCGGTCTCTTGTTTAACTCGCGAGTAACTATCGAGCAGGGATCAGGGTAAGGCGCGACCGCCCGCTGCGTAAGGGGCATCGGCCTGTCACTTTCCACGCGGTGCGACGCCACGCGCGCGCGGGGCCCGCCGCGCTTGCGCACGGCGGGCCCCCACATGACCGGTTTGCGGACGTGACCGGTTGTTACCTCCGACTACTTCTTGCCCTTGGCCGATCCCGCGCTGTCATCGCTGGACAGGACGGCGATGAAGGCTTCCTGCGGAACCTCCACGGAACCCACCATCTTCATCCGCTTCTTGCCTTCCTTCTGCTTCTCCAGCAGCTTCCGCTTACGGGAGATGTCACCGCCGTAGCACTTGGCGAGGACGTCCTTGCGGATGGCACGGATGGTCTCGCGGGCGATGACCCGCGAGCCGATGGCGGCCTGCACGGGCACCTCGAAGGCCTGCCGCGGGATCAGCTCCTTGAGCTTGGCGACGAGCCGCACGCCGTACGCGTACGCCTGGTCCTTGTGGGTGATCGCGGAGAACGCGTCGACCTTGTCGCCGTGCAGCAGGATGTCGACCTTGACCAGGGAGCTGGTCTGCTCGCCGATGGGCTCGTAGTCCAGCGAGGCGTAGCCGCGGGTCTTGGACTTCAGCTGGTCGAAGAAGTCGAAGACGATCTCCGCGAGCGGCAGCGTGTAGCGGATCTCGACGCGGTCCTCCGAGAGGTAGTCCATGCCGAGCAGGGTGCCGCGCCGGGTCTGGCACAGCTCCATGATCGAGCCGATGAACTCGGTGGGCGCGAGGATGGTGGCCCGCACGACCGGCTCGAAGACATCGTTGATCTTGCCCTCGGGGAACTCGCTCGGGTTGGTGACCGTGTGCTCGCTGCCGTCCTCCATGACCACGCGGTAGACCACGTTGGGGGCGGTGGCGATCAGGTCGAGGCCGAACTCGCGCTCCAGGCGCTCCCGGATCACGTCCAGGTGCAGCAGGCCGAGGAAGCCGACGCGGAAGCCGAACCCGAGGGCGGCGGAGGTCTCCGGCTCGTAGACCAGCGCGGCGTCGTTGAGCTGGAGCTTGTCCAGGGCCTCGCGCAGCTCCGGGTAGTCGGAGCCGTCCAGCGGGTACAGGCCCGAGAAGACCATCGGCCTCGGGTCCTTGTAGCCGCCGAGCGCCTCGGTGGCGCCCTTGTGCTGGCTGGTGACCGTGTCGCCGACCTTGGACTGCCGGACGTCCTTCACACCGGTGATGAGGTAGCCCACCTCACCGACGCCGAGGCCGTCCGCCGACAGCATCTCCGGCGAGCTGACGCCGATCTCCAGCAGCTCGTGCGTGGCGCCGGTCGACATCATCCTGATGCGCTCGCGCTTGTTGAGCTGACCGTCGATGACACGGACGTACGTCACCACACCGCGGTAGGAGTCGTAGACCGAGTCGAAGATCATCGCGCGGGCGGGCGCGTCGGCGACGCCGACCGGGGCCGGGATCTCCTTGACGACCTTGTCCAGCAGCGCGTCCACGCCGAGGCCGGTCTTGGCGGAGACCTTGAGCACGTCGTCGGGGTCGCAGCCGACCAGGTTCGCCAGCTCCTCGGCGAACTTCTCCGGCTGCGCGGCCGGCAGGTCGATCTTGTTGAGGACCGGGATGATCGTGAGGTCGTTCTCCATCGCCAGGTAGAGGTTGGCGAGGGTCTGTGCCTCGATGCCCTGGGCGGCGTCGACCAGGAGGACGGTCCCCTCGCAGGCGGCCAGCGACCGCGAGACCTCGTAGGTGAAGTCGACGTGCCCCGGGGTGTCGATCATGTTGAGGATGTGCGTCGTGCCCTGGTCGGGGCCCTCCGTGGGGGCCCAGGGCAGACGCACCGCCTGGGACTTGATCGTGATGCCGCGCTCGCGCTCGATGTCCATCCGGTCGAGGTACTGAGCACGCATCTGCCGCTGCTCGACCACACCGGTCAGCTGGAGCATCCGGTCGGCGAGGGTGGACTTGCCGTGGTCGATGTGCGCGATGATGCAGAAGTTGCGGATCAGAGCCGGGGCGGTACGGCTCGGCTCGGGCACATGGTTAGGGGTCGCGGGCACGCAGGGTCCTGTCTCTTGAGGCGCCTTATGCCTCGGGTCGGATCGTTACGTAGTCTCCATGGTCCCACGGGCAGGGACCGGGGGCCGTTTTGGGCCGTCCGGAGGGCCACTGGTACTGTAGATGGCTGTGCCTCATGCCCTCTCAGCGCGAGGCGCGTCAGAGAAATTTTGGATCACCGGTACGGGAGTCTTCCCTGACCGGCACCTGAACCTGAAAAGGCTCCTTCGTGGCGAACATCAAGTCCCAGATCAAGCGGATCAAGACCAACGAGAAGGCCCGGCTGCGCAACAAGGCCGTCAAGTCCTCCCTGAAGACCGCGGTCCGCAAGGCCCGTGAGGCCGCTGCCGCGGGTGACGTCGAGAAGGCCACCGAGCTGCAGCGCGCCGCCGCGCGTGCGCTCGACAAGGCCGTCTCGAAGGGCGTCATCCACAAGAACCAGGCCGCCAACAAGAAGTCGGCGCTTGCTTCCCGGGTCGCGACCCTCAAGGGCTGAACACCTTTCTGATCTGACCGCCGGATGGACCCAGAGCGGGCCCTCTCTCATCCGCTCCCGTCCGGCACCCCGGCCTCGCACGCGGCCTGCGTTCGCCACGCGGGTGCGAGACCAGCAGCTTGAACCGAAAGACCCCGGCGCCTCTCCCTTCCCCAGGGCGAGCGCCGGGGTCTTCGCGTTCCGGTTCCGGGGGGCCTGGGTGCCGGTTCACCTGGCGTACCGGCGCGGGTGCGGCGGGGCGGGCCGGGTGCGCCGGTACGGGCGGGGGCATCGGTACGGGGCGGGCGCGTCGGTACGGGTGCGGGCATCGGTACGGGGCGGGTGCGTCGGTGCGGGTGCGGGCGTCGCCCGTGGACCCCGTCGACCGCCGGAAGCGGTGACCAGGCGGACCACCGCGGCCGTTGGGTGAACGAGGCTGGTGGGTGGAGGCGACGGGGCCTGGGACGAGGATGGAGCCCCCCGGCCGGGACGGTGTCCGGGCCCGGGACGGCGACCTGAGGTCGGCTGTCCGCGAACGGTCCGGGCGCCGGCTGTCCTCGGACGGGGCGGGCGCCGGCTGTCCTCGGACGGGTCGGTGCTTCGGGGGCCGGGACGGCGCCCCGGGACGGCTATCCGCGCCCGCGTGAACGAGCGGCCCGGGAGATCATCACGACGGCCTTCTCCAGGGCGTACCCGGGATCCTCGCCGCCCCCCTTCACCCCCGCGTCGGCCTCGGCGACGGCCCGCATCGCCACCGCCACACCGTCCGGCGTCCAGCCCCGCATCTGCTGCCGCACCCGGTCGATCTTCCAGGGCGGCATGCCCAGTTCGCGGGCCAGATCGGCCGGCCGGCCCCCGCGCGCGGAGGACAGCTTCCCGATCGCCCGCACGCCCTGCGCCAGCGCGCTGGTGATCAGCACCGGCGCCACCCCCGTCGCCAGCGACCACCGCAGCGCCTCCAGCGCCTCGGCCGTACGCCCCTCCACGGCCCGGTCGGCGACCGTGAAGCTCGACGCCTCGGCACGCCCCGTGTAGTACCGCCCGACAACCGCCTCGTCGACGGTCCCCTCCACGTCGGCGACCAGCTGCGAGACCGCCGAGGCCAGCTCCCGCAGGTCGCTCCCGATGGCGTCGCACAGCGCCTGGCACGCCTCCGGTGTGGCGGACCGCCCGGAGGAGCGGAACTCCCCCCGCACGAACGCCAGCCGGTCCGCCGGCTTGGTCATCTTCGGGCAGGCCACCTCCCGCGCCCCGGCCTTCCGCGCGGCGTCCAGCAGCCCCTTGCCCTTGGCCCCGCCGGCGTGCAGCAGCACCAGGGTGATCTCCTCGGCGGGCGAGCCGAGGTACGCCTTCACGTCCTTGACCGTGTCGGCCGACAGGTCCTGCGCGTTGCGCACGACCACGACCTTGCGCTCGGCGAACAGCGACGGGCTGGTCAGCTCGGCGAGGGTGCCGGGCTGGAGCTGGTCCGGGGTCAGGTCGCGTACGTCCGTGTCGGCGTCGGCGGCCCTGGCGGCGGCCACCACCTCCTGCACGGCACGGTCGAGCAGCAGGTCCTCCTGGCCCACGGCGAGGGTCACCGGGGCGAGGGGGTCGTCATTCGCAGTCTTCCTGGCCATCGCTCACAGCATCCCACGCCGCACCGACATCGGACCGGCCGCGGCACCCGGAGCGGTCCCGGAACCGTCCCCGAGGAGGGCTCGGGGTCACGGCTCCTCGCGCCAGCCGTCCCACTCCCCCGCGAACGCGTCCAGCGCGCCGGGGTCCAGCCGGTCGTGCTCGTCCCGCAGCACCACCAGCCACTGGGCGTCCTCGGCGTCGTCCTCACCGGCCAGCGCGTCACGGACGAGCCGGGGCTCCTCGTCGACGCCGAACCGCTCCCCGAGCGCCTCGGCCGCCTCCTCGGCGGCGTCGCGGTCGGGCAGCACCAGCACGTGTCTCACATCGCTCACGGCCCCATTCTCCGGCACCGCCTACACACCCCCGGCACCACGTTCGAGCCCGCGGACCAGGTCGGCCGGGGAGCACCCCGTCGGCCCTTCCGGACGATCCGCACGTCGAGTCCGACCCGGATGCCCGGCCCAACCACCGCGATGCCCCGCGCCGACATGGACTGCCAGCTCACCGTGAAGTCGTCCCGGGCAGTTCGGCCGATCGAGGAGTGCGCGGGCTCGAACTCCCAGTCGCCCGCGCGCGGGCGGCTCCGGCGGCTGCGCCACCTGAGAGGTGCCGCAGCCCAGCGAGGCGAGGGACCCGTCACCGACCAGCACGGTGGCCCGGTACGGCGCATAGCCCTCCGCCGACACCGCCAGCCGGTACTCCCCCGCCGGCAGGGGGCCACGAACGACCCGTAGGGGGCCGTCTCCCCGGCGACCACACGGCGGCCCGCGGCATCGCTGACCGCCGGCTCCGCGCCCATCACCGGCTCGTTGACCGGATCGACCACGCGGCAGCCGAGCGCGCCGCCTCCGGGCGGTGTCCGCACCGCCGCCAGGGGACCCATGCCTTGCGACCAGTTCGTCCGGTCAGCCGGCCAGCGGCCGGACATCCACGACACCCACGACACCTCTGTACGCCTCGACCTCACCGGTTGCCGAAGGTCCGTTCGATCGCCGAGGCGGCTTTCGCCGCGACACGGTCCCACATCGCTGGAATGCGGAGCATGCGCCGGGACTGGGCCGAATCAGTCGCCCGGGTCGGGATTCCGCACGGTCGGCAGGGCCTCCAACTCGATGCCGAAGCAGTTCCGGTAGACCTTCAGCACCTCCTCGTCCGTCGCCAGTTCCCGCGTCTCCTGCGTGCCGTCCGCGGCGGTCGTCTTCAGCTTCCGTCCGCTCAGCGTGATCCGCCCGCCGTCCGCGGTGACGCGCGAGCAGACCAGCGACCGGGTGAAGTGCGACCGCGGCGAGGTGCTGTGCCACCAGGCACCGGCCGCGAAGTCCCCGAGCACCCGGGCCCGGGTCTCCAGCCGGTAGCGCGGCTCGCCGTCCCGTTCGACGTCGAGGTCCCCGGCGTCCGGGCCGCCGGCGCCGGACGCCCCGGCCGGGCCGGCCCCGGCCGGGCCGGCCCCGGCCGCCGCCACCCGGAAGGTGCCGCCGGGGTCGTCCTGCGCACCGCGCTCCGCGTAAGCCAGCGGGTAGTGGCTGTGCGTCCCGAACCCGACGTCGGCGAGCCAGGTGTCCCCCTCCACCGTCCGCACCCGCAGCGCGAGATGGTCGTAGGGGATCCCGAGCCGCCCCTCGTCGTCGTACACCCGTCCCGCGAGCAGTTCCACCTCGTAGCCGAGCGCGGTGAGCAACGTCCCGAACGCGCCGTTCAGTTCGTAGCAGAAGCCGCCGCGCCCACGCCCGGTCACCTTCTCCAGCAGGTCCGTCTCCTCCAGCGTGATCTCCTCCCCGAGGTGGACCGACAGGTTCTCGAAGGGGACGGTGCGCAGGTGGCGCAGGTGCAGCTCGCGCAGCGCCTCGCTGGTGGGCTGCCGCGGACGCGTGCTGCCAAGGGTGCGGAGATAGGCGTCGACCTGTGCTGATGTCATGGCCCCAGTCTCACCCGGCGCATGGGGCCCGCCTGCCCCACACCATCGGCCCAGCCCCGCCGGCCCCAGGCGTCTCCGCGCCGTCCCGCTCCCTTCCGGGCCCGTCTATTTCGCGCGTGTGACGCGTATCTCCCCCTTCCCTCCTCCGGTTCCGGTGATCGCGAGTGCGCCGTCGCGGTCGGTGCGCAGCACCGCGGCCCCTCCGTTCCGCAACGCGGCCACGGTCGGCGGTGCCGGGTGGCCGTACGGGTTACCGGCCCCCGCGGACAGGAGCGCCACCCGGGGCGCGGCCAGCCGTATCAGGTCCGGGTCCTGGTGGGCCGAGCCGTGGTGGGCCACCTTCAGGACGTCGACCCCGACCAGGCCGGCCGCCGCCGGGGACCGCAGCAGCGCCCGCTGCGCCGGTGGTTCGAGGTCTCCGAGCAGGAGCAGCCGGAGCCCGCCCGCGCGTACGAGCAGCACCACGCTGGCGTCGTTCGGTCCGTCCGGCTCGAAGAGGACGCCCGGCCGGGCCGGTTCGAGGAGGCCGCCCGGCCGGGCCGGGAACGCCGGGGTGCCGGCCGGCGGCCATGCCGGGGTGCCGTTCGACGGCCATGGCGGGGTGCTCCGCGCCGGTGGCCACAGGACGCGCCAGCTGAGCGGGCCGGTGCGACGCTCCTCCCCGGCGACGGCCACGGTGACCGGGATGTGCCGTTCGGCTGCCTGTCTCCGGACGAATTCCGCCTGGTCCGGCGGTTCCGCGAACCCCGTTGTCTCGATCGCGGCCACCGAGCGGCCCCGCAGGACACCGGGGAGTCCCGCCACATGGTCGGCGTGGAAGTGCGTGAGGACGAGAAGCGGGACGCGGGTGACGCCCAGCCGTCTCAGGCAGTCGTCGACCAGCGCCGGGTCGGGTCCGGCGTCCACGACCACCCCGGCTCCCGCGCCCGCCGCCAGTACGGTCGCGTCGCCCTGTCCGACATCGCACATCGCGTACCGCCAGCCCGGCGGCGGCCAGCCGGTGATCACCCGGGTCAGCGGCGCCAGCCGGGTCACCAGCAGCACGAGCAACACTGCCAGCAGCCCGCACCAGCCCGGGTGCCGCAGCAGCCGGCGGCCGGCCAGGATCCCGGCCGCGACGAGCCCCGCGAGCGCCAGGGCACCCGGCCAGGTCCCCGGCCAGTCCAGACCCGCACCGGGCAGCGCCGCCCCGGTCCGGGCGACCACGGCGATCCACCGCGCGGGCCAGCTCGCGCACCAGGCCGCCGCCTCGGCCACCGGCATCGCCACCGGCGCCGTCACGAGCGCCATGAACCCCAGCACCGTTGCCGGTGCCACCGCCACCTCGGCCAGCAGGTTGCACGGCACCGCGACCAGGCTCACCCGGGCCGACAGCACCGCCACCACCGGCGCGCAGACCGCCTGTGCCGCGCCGGCCGCCGCCAAGGCCTCGGCGAGCCGCGGAGGCACCCGGTGCCGGCGCAGCGACTCGCTCCAGCCGGGCGCCAGCACCAGCAGCGCGCCGGTGGCCAGCACCGACAGCAGGAATCCGTAACCGCGTGCCAGCCACGGGTCGTACAGCACCAGCAGCAGGACCGCCGTGGCCAGCGCCGGGAGCAGGGATCTGCGGCGCCCGGTGGCCAGGGCGAGCAGCGCGACGGCACCGCAGGCCGCGGCCCGCAGGACACTGGGGTCGGGCCGGCAGACGACCACGAAACCCAGTGTCAGCACCCCCGCGAGCAGGGCCGTCGCCCGCAGCGAGAGTCCCAGGCGCGGGGCCAGGCCACGGCGCTCGGCCCGCCGGGCCAGACCGGGCGGTCCGATGAGCAGGGCGAGCAGGATGGTGAGGTTGCCGCCGGAGACGGCGAGCAGGTGCGTCAGGTCCGTCTCGTCGAAGGCGTGGTCCAGTTCGGGGGTGATCCGGGAGGTGTCCCCGACCACCAGGCCGGGGAGCAGCGCCCGCGCGTCGCCCGGCAGGTCCTCGGTCGCCTCCCGCAGGCCGGCCCTGAGCCGTCCCGCCAGCCGTTGCGGCCCGCTCGGGCCGGCCACGATCCGGGGCTCCGGCCGGGCGCGCACCCGCAGTACGGCCGCTGTCCGGTCACCCCCCGTCAGAGCGGGAGCCAGCCGTCCGCGGACTCGTAACCGCGTGGAGGGCAGCAGCCCGAGCCACGCGTCCCGCCCGCCCGTAGGCCGCCCGGCTCGCAGGCCCTTTCCCGTGCCTCCTCCGCTCCCGGAACCTCTTTCGTCATCGGAGGCGCCGTTCTCCGCACGGCTCCCCGCGCCGGTGCCTCCCGCCCCGGTGACGGTCCCTCCAGGTGCCGGGACGTCCGCGTCGACGACGAGCAGCACGGGTGTCCGGGTCCGCACCCGGCTCCCGTCGGGCTGCTCCACACCGCGCAGTTCGGCCCGTACCAGCACCGCCGCGGGCGCCGCGCGATCACCGCGCACCCGCGGCCTGCTCAGCCAGGGATCGCCGGTCACCTCGGCCTCGGCGGTCACGGTCGCGAACCGCCGGGCCAGCTCGGGTACCGGTCCGCGCCGCACGTCCGCCCCGTGCAGCCCGGCGGAGGCCGCCGCCGCCGCGGCACAGAGCAGCACCGCGGCGCCACCGGCCCGCGCCCAGCGGAACCGGCTAGGCATCCGCCCGGCCCGCCTCGACCACGCGCCCTGCCCGGCCGCGGTGATCCGAGGGGTGCGCGCGAGCCGTCCCGGTCGCCGGACCGTCAGCAGGAGGAGCCCGCCGAGCAGGCAGACGACGGCGGTCGTCACGGTCCAGGCCACCGGCGCGTCCACGGTCAGGGCCGCCGTGCCCCAGGCCGCGAGTGCCGGCGGTACCAGGCGCAGGTCCATGGGGCCCGTCCGCTCGGGGGCCGTGCTTCCGCCTTCCCCGGGCTCGGTTCGTGCGGCCTGGAGCCGCACGATGGTCATGGCCGCACCAGGTCGCGCAGGTCGGTGAACCGGCGATCACCGATGCCCTCGACCTCGCGCAGTTCGTCCACCGAGCGGAAACCGCCCTGCCGGGTGCGGTAGTCGATGATGTGCCGGGCCAGCACCGGGCCCACCCCGGGCAGGGTGTCGAGCTGGTCCGCGGTGGCCGTGTTGAGGGAGACGGGTGCCGCCGGGCCCGTGCCGGTGGCACCGGTGGAAGCGGAGAGCGGGCCGCCCGCCGGATCCGGCACGGCGGCGGGACCGGCGGGACCCGCGGGAGCACCGACGACGATCTGTTCGCCGTCGACCAGGAAGCGGGCGCGGTTGAGCCCTTCCGCGCTCACGCCGGGCCGGATCCCGCCCGCGGCGCGCAACGCGTCGGCCACCCGGGCGCCCGCGGGCAGCCGCCGGATCCCGGGTTCGCGGACCTTGCCGCTGACGTCCACGACGATCTCCGCGCCGGGTGTCGCCGAGGCGCCCACGACCGCGCGGGCCGCGGCTCCCCCCGCCGTCCCGGCGAAAGGCGCCCCGGAGTGGACCACTCGGGGAGCGCTCACGGACTGGGGCCAGCCCGACCAGAAGTGGTGCACGGCGAAGACGGCGGCGGCCACCAGCACCACGGAGAGCGCCACGACCCCGCGCCGGTCCACCGCGCACCGTTCCTGGAGCCACAGCGGCATCCGCTCCCGCAGCGCCAGTCCGGCCCGTGCCCGCCAGTCGGGGCGCACGGCGTCCTCCGGCCCCGCCGGCTCCCGCGAGGACTCCGGCGTCGACCGCTCCGTGGGCGCCGGCGCCGGCACCGGTTCAGCGGTGGCGTCCTTCCTCCTCGCCGCGCGCAGACCGGGCGCCGTGCCCCCGACCGTCGCTGTCGCCCCCGCTGTCTTCCTGGCTGCCGTCTCGGCTGTCGCCAAGCTCACCGGTGACGCCGTCCCCACCGTCACCGACGACGGCGGCAGGGACGGGGACGGCGATGCGCCGGCGGACCCCTCCGGGTCCGGCGGGGCGTTCCCCGACTCCCGCCACAGCTCGGCCCGTTCACCGAAGAGGAGTTCCGCTCGACGGCGCAGCTCCTCCTCGGGCGCCGACGGACGGCGGTGAGCCCGGCGATGTCCGAAGGTCCGGCGCTGTCCGGCGGCTTGACGGTGCCGCATGCGGCCGTCGGAGGCGGGGCCCCGGCCGGGGCCGCTGGTCGGAGTCACGGTTCGTGGACGGGATCGAAGTGCCATGCGACGAGGATGGGGCAATCCGCCGGACTTTGGTGATCTTGGTGAATTTCCGGGGATCACCGCCTACTTGTGGACAACTCCGTCACCCGAACGAGCGACACCTGCCGGCCCCGGCGGATCAAGTGGCAGTGAACGCGCGGAAGTCGCGAGGTCGGCAGAACCGGCGAAGCCAGCGAGGTCAGCGAGGTCAGCGAGGCGAGACGACCGTGCCGAGCAGCCCGGGCCCGGTGTGCGCGCCGATCACCGCTCCGACCTCGCTGACGTGCAGGTCCGCCAGGCCCGGGACGCGTGCCCGCAGCCGGCCGGCGAGTGCCGCGGCACGGTCGGGCGCGGCCAGGTGGTGGACGGCGACATCGACCTCGGCGTTGCCCGCGCGCTCGGCGGCTAGCTCCTCCAGGCGCGCGATGGCCCTGGACGCCGTACGGACCTTTTCAAGCAGCTCGATGCGGCCGCCGTCCAGCTGGAGCAGGGGCTTGACGGCGAGGGCGGACCCCAGCAGCGCCTGTGCGGCACCGATGCGGCCGCCGCGGCGCAGATAGTCGAGGGTGTCGACGTAGAAGTAGGCGGACGTGCCCGATGCCCGTTTCTCGGCGGCCGTGACGGCTTCGTCGATCGTGCCGCCCGCCTCCGCGGTCTCGGCGGCGGCGACCGCGCAGAAGCCGAGCGCCATCGCCACCATGCCGGTGTCCACGACCCGCACGGGCACCGGCGACTCGCGCGCCGCGAGAACCGCGGCGTCGTGGGTGCCGGACAGTTCGGCGGACAGGTGCAGGGAGACGATGCCGGTCGCGCCGGACTCGGCGACCTTGCGGTAGGTCTCGGCGAACACCTGGGGGCTGGGCCGCGACGTGGTGACCGGGCGCCGCTTCTGCAGCGCCTGGGCCAGGGAGCGGGTGGAGATCTCGGTGCCCTCTTCGAGGGCCCGGTCGCCGAGGACCACGGTCAGCGGAACCGCGGTGATGCCGTGGCGCTCCATCGTCCGGTGCGGCAGGTAGGCCGTGGAATCGGTGACGATCGCGACATGGCGGGACATGAGCTGGAGGTTACCTGGCGTAGTGCCCGCACGGCAGCCCGGCCCCTGCGGCGGGGGCCCGGAGCGGCTCGCTCATGTGGTGCTCTCGGGGCGGGGTTTCTTCTGCCACGGGTAGGCGGGGCGCCAGGTCGGCGGGGCGATCGCGTCGGGGGCGGCACCGGAGGCGGTGCGTGACCCCGCCGGGCCCGGCCCCGTACGCCCCTCGGCGTCGGCGGGGGCGGCCGGCTCGGGCCACTCCTGGGCGGCATGTCCGGGCTCGCCGCGCGTCCAGTGGCGCAGCGCTCCCGCTTCGATGTCGATCTGGGCGCTGAGGCTGTCCAGGTCGTCGTCCGCGAAGCGCCGGGCCCGGTCTCGGGCGGCCCAGCGCAGGGACTCGGCGGACTTGGTGATGCGCTCGGTACGGAGGCGCAGTTCGGGCAGCCGGGCGGCGAGCGTTTCCCGGTCCGGGTCGCTCTCCAGACGCTTGAGGTCGTCGTCCAGCTCGTGCCCGTGCACGCTGAGCCGCTCGAAGAGACCGAGGGACTCCTTCAGCGATGCGTCCTCGGCCACGCCCGCGTGCAGCGCGTCCTGTGTGGCGCGCATGGAGGTGCGCAGCGCGAGCCGCAGCTGGGCGATCTCGCCGGCCGGCCCGGGCTGGGCGAAGGACTTGGCGCGCAGCGTGTGGTCCTCGACCGTGCGGCGGGCCTGCGCGATCGTGCGGTCCACACCGCGCTTGGCGGCACCGACCGCTCTGACGGTGGCGTAGGCGCCCAGGCCGACGAAGACCAGGAAGAGCAGGGCGAACACGGTCAGCACTACGTCCATGGCGCTCCTTCTCCGGCCGACGGCACGAAACCGCTGTCCTCTCCACGGTAAACGCAGCGGGCAAGCCCGGAGTTCCGCACGAACCCCGAACCTGCCCGTAGGGGACCACCCCGAGACCGGCTGCCCCGGCACCGGCCGCCCGTCACATGGCGCCCGGTGCCCGGCCGTCACGCGGGGACGATGTTCACCAGCTTCGGCGCCCGCACGATCACCTTGCGGATGCCCGCGCCGCCCAGTGCCGCGACGACCTTCTCGTCGGCCAGCGCCACCTTCTCCAGTTCCGCCTCGGAGATCGTGGGCGGCACCTCCAGCCGGGCCTTGACCTTGCCCTTGATCTGCACGACGCAGGTCACGCTCTCGTCGACGACGTAGGCCGGGTCGGCGACCGGGAAGTCCCGGTGGACGACCGAGTCGGTGTGCCCCAGCTTGCGCCACAGTTCCTCGGCGACGTGCGGGGCCAGCGGGGCGATCATCAGCACCAGCGGCTCGGCCACCGAGCGCGGCACCGGGCCGCCGGCCTTGGTCAGGTGGTTGTTCAGCTCGGTGACCTTGGCGATGGCGGTGTTGAAGCGCAGCCCCTCCAGGTCCTGGCGGACGCCGTCGATCGCCTTGTGCAGGGCGCGCAGGGTGTCCTCGCCGGCCTTCGTGTCGGTGACGGTGATCTCGCCGGTGTTCTCGTCGACGATGTTGCGCCACAGCCGCTGCAGCAGCCGGAACTGGCCGACCACCGCGCGCGTGTCCCACGGGCGGGAGACGTCCAGCGGGCCCATGGCCATCTCGTACAGGCGCAGCGTGTCGGCGCCGTACTCGGCGGCGATCTCGTCCGGGGTCACCGCGTTCTTCAGGGACTTGCCCATCTTGCCCAGCAGGCGGCTGACCTGCTCGCCCCGGTAGGAGAACGTGCCGTCCTCGCGCTCCTCGACCTCGGCGGCGGGCACCGCGATGCCCCGGCTGTCCCGGTAGACGAACGCCTGGATCATGCCCTGGTTGTACAGCTTGTGGAACGGCTCCGCGGAGGAGACGTGTCCCAGGTCGAACAGGACCTTGGACCAGAAGCGCGCGTACAGCAGGTGCAGCACGGCGTGCTCGGCGCCGCCGACGTACAGGTCGACACCGCCGTGCGGCCGGTCCTCGCGCGGGCCCATCCAGTACCGCTCGATCTCCGGGTCGACCAGCTCGCGGTCGTTGTGCGGGTCCAGGTACCGGAACTCGTACCAGCAGGAGCCGGCCCAGTTGGGCATGGTGTTGGTCTCGCGGCGGTACTTCTTCGGCCCGTCGCCCAGGTCCAGGGTGACGTGGACCCACTCCTCGTTCCGCGACAGCGGCGTCTCGGGCTGGGTGTCGGCGTCGTCCGGGTCGAAGGTGCGCGGGCTGTAGTCCTCGACCTCGGGCAGCTCCAGCGGCAGCATCGACTCGGGCAGCGCGTGCGCGACGCCGTCCTCGTCGTAGACGACCGGGAAGGGCTCGCCCCAGTAGCGCTGGCGGCTGAAGAGCCAGTCCCGCAGCCGGAAGTTGACGGTGCCCTCGCCGATGCCCTCGCGCGTCAGCCACTCGGTGATCCGCGCCTTGGCGTCGGCCACGCCCAGGCCGTTCAGCCGCACGTCGTCACGGTCGGAGTTGACGATCTTCGCGTCGTGCGCGACGAAGGCGTCGTCCCAGGTGGACGGGTCGGTGCCGCGGCCGTCGGTCGGCTCGACCACACAGCGGATCGGCAGCTCGAAGGCGCGCGCGAAGGCGTAGTCACGGGTGTCGTGGCCCGGAACGGCCATGATCGCGCCGGTGCCGTAGCCCATCAGGACGTAGTCGGCGATGAAGACCGGGACCGGCTCGCCGTTGACCGGGTTGGTCGCGTAGGCGCCGGTGAAGACGCCGGTCTTGTCCTTGGCCTCGGCCTGCCGTTCCACGTCGGACTTGGAGGCGGCCTGGGCGCGGTAGGCGGCGACGGCCTCGGCGGGGGTGGCGTGGCCGCCGGTCCACACCTCGTGGGTGCCCTCGGGCCACGCCTGGGGGGTGAACTTCTCGACCAGCGGGTGCTCGGGCGCCAGCACCATGTAGGTGGCGCCGAACAGGGTGTCCGGACGGGTGGTGAAGACCGTGATGCGCTCGCCGTCGATCGGGAAGTCGACGCGGGCGCCCTCGCTGCGGCCGATCCAGTTGCGCTGCTGCAGCTTGATGGCCTCGGGCCAGTCCAGCTCCTCCAGGTCCTCCAGCAGCCGGTCGGCGTAGGCGGTGATGCGCATGTTCCACTGGCGCAGCTTGGCCTTGAAGACCGGGTAGTTGCCGCGCTCGGAACGGCCGTCGGCGGTGACCTCCTCGTTGGCCAGCACGGTGCCCAGGCCGGGGCACCAGTTGACGGGCGCGTCGGAGGCGTAGGCCAGGCGGTACTCGCCGAGGACCTCGGCGCGCTCGTGGGCGCTCAGCTCGCCCCACGCGCGCGTGGTGCCCGGAACGGCGCGCTCACCGGACTCGAACCGGGCGATCAGCTCGGAGATCGGGCGGGCCGTACCGGCCTCCTGGTCGTACCAGGAGTTGAAGATCTGCAGGAAGATCCACTGGGTCCACTTGTAGTACTCCGGGTCGATCGTGGCGAACGACCGGCGCTTGTCGTGGCCCAGGCCCAGCCGGCGCAGCTGGGACTTCATGTTGGCGATGGCGGCCTCGGTGGTGATCCGCGGGTGCTCGCCGGTCTGCACGGCGTGCTGCTCGGCCGGCAGGCCGAAGGCGTCGAAGCCCAGGGTGTGCAGGACGTTGTGGCCGGTCATGCGCTGGAACCGGGCGTAGACGTCGGTGGCGATGTAACCCAGCGGGTGACCGACGTGCAGGCCCGCACCGGACGGGTACGGGAACATGTCCATGATGAACTTCTTGGGCTTGGCGACCAGCTCGGGGTCACCCGCCAGGTCGCCCGTCGGGTTCGGCGTCGCGTAGGTGCCGTCGGCGTCCCAGAAGTCCTGCCAGCGTGCCTCGATGTCGGCCGCCATGGCAGCCGTGTAGCGGTGCGGGGCGGCCTCCGCCGACGTAGCAGCAGCGGCAGCGGAATTCGTCTCGCTCATGATCCTCAAAGCTCCATCGATCGTCTCTGCCTGCGGAAATGAAAAAGCCCCTCGCACAGGAGGGGACGCCGCGCCGATGTCGACCTCACGGCTGGGCCGGGGTCGGTACTGATCAGCGCGGCCCGCTAAGCAGAAGGCGTACGGCACGCATGGCGCTAGGGTACCGCAGGCCCCGAGCGAGCGGCGACGCGCTTCCGCGTCGCCGGGGACACGCCGGAAGTCCGCCGGGACCGCATCGAGATCAAGTCACACCGGGGGCGGCGCGGCATCCGAGGAGGCCGGCGGCCGACGGAAGATCCACGCCGATCGGACACCCGCCGGGTCCCCCGTCGGGGCTCAGGTGCCGTCGCACGCCTCCGCGGGGTCTTCCCCCGGCTTTCCCTCAGGGCCCCCAGAGGCTCCCTCGGGGGCTCCCCGGGATTACCCCGGGCCTTTCCCGCAACACACCGAAGGCGGACCATCCATCGGATGGTCCGCCTTCGATTTCTGTGGAGCTAAGGAGAATTGAACTCCTGACCTCCTGCATGCCATGCAGGCGCTCTACCAACTGAGCTATAGCCCCTTGTTCTTTTGTTTCACCCGGTTCCCCCGGCGACGACGTAAACATTACAGGCCTGTGGGCGTAGCTCCAAATCGGTTTCGGCTTCGCGGTGGTACGGCCGCTAATGTCGCTTTCATGGCCATGATCGCGTCGTCCGCAGCCCGTCGCCGGACCACGCTCGCCGTGGGGGCGTGCCTGGTGTCGTTCACGGTGTTCTGGGCCGCTCAGCGGGCCGCGCGCGTGTCGATGATCGACCTGATGGTCTACCGGGCCGAGGGCGCCGCGGTGCTGGCCGGCGGCGACCTGTACGCCCTGCGCGCGACGGCGGCGCATCTGCCCACCACCTACCCGCCGTTCGCGGCCCTGCTGTTCACCCCGCTGCCGCTGCCGGACCCCGCCCTGCTGCACGCGCTGGCGACGGTCGCCAACCTCGCGCTGCTGGTGGCGTTCGTCCGGCTGTCGCTGAAACTCGTCGGCCACGCGCGCGTGGAGACCGTCTGCTGGGTCGCGGCGGCGGCGGTGTGGTGCGAACCGGTGTGGACGACCCTGCGCTACGGCCAGATCAACCTGCTGCTGGCGGTCCTGGTGCTGTGGGACCTGACCCGCCGCCCCGCCGGCGGGTACGACCGGTGGACGGGGGTGGGCCTCGGGCTGGCCACGGCGGTCAAGCTGACGCCGGCGCTGTTCCCGGTGCTGCTGCTGGCCACGGGCCTCGCGGACCGCTGCCGCGGCGGTGGCGGCGGGTCCTGGCTGCGGCACGCGCGCGGGGCCGCCGTCGTGTTCGCCGGGGCGACGCTGCTGGCGGCGGCCGTGCTGCCGTACGACTCCCGGCGGTTCTGGACGGAGGTGGTGTTCCGCCCGGACCGGGTCGGGCCGGCCGAGGACACCGCCAACCAGTCGCTGCGCGGTGTTCTGGCCCGCCTGCTGCACACGCCCGACCCGGGGGCCGTCTGGGTGCTCTGCGCGGCCGCGGTGGCCGTCCTGGGTCTCGCGGTGGCCGTGCGGGCGGAGTTGCGGGGGCTGCGGGCCTGGGCGGTGTGCGCCTGCGCGGTCACCGCCCTGCTGATCAGCCCGGTCTCCTGGACCCACCACTGGGTGTGGTGCGTGCCCGTGGTGGCGCTGCTGTGGACCCGCGGCCACCGGGCGGCCGCCCTGGGCACCCTGCTGGTCTTCTGCGTGTACGTCCCCTGGTGGGTGCCGCACGGGAGCGGCCGGCCCGGACTGCACCTCGGGCTCGCCGGGTTGACGCTGTCGGCCGCCTACGCGGGAGCCGGCGCGCTCTTCCTCGCGCGGACCCGGGTGCCGTCGCCCGGGCCGGCCAGGGACCGCGTCACGCGGTGACGAACTGGTAGAACCGCTTGAGCGTGCAGTGCTCCTCCAGGAGCCGGCCGTAGATCGGCTCCCCCTCCAGTTCCCGGTACGTCTCGATCGGGTCGCCTTTTATGATCAGCGCCCGCGCGCATTCCTCGCACCAGTACTGGTAATCGGGATTGACCGGCTCCATGTCCCGCACGATCGGCGTCCCGCTGCCGCACCAGTCGCATTTCCGCCTGTGTGCACCCATCGATCAGCTCCAGCTGTGGCCGCAGGCCGTGCACACGTAGGAGATTCCGCCGTTGTCGCCGAGAACTTGCGCCACGTGCGCGGAACCGCAGGAAGGGCAGCTCAGCCGGGTGGTCGTGTCCCGTATCACAGCCGCACCGAGGAGGTGGCCGACCTCCTCGAGGATGCTCGCAGGCATCGCCACTCCCTCCCGTCGGGCCGCGCCCCCTTCCGGCCGTTTGATTCTGCCACGCCCTGACCAATACGGTCAGCGACGCCTCAGTACCAGTCCGGCCACGGCACCCGCCGCCGCCGTCGCGGCCAGCGCCCAGGCGCAGATCGAGAGCGCCTGCGCGGAGGTGTCCGGCCGCAGGGCCCCGAACGACTCCAGCCGGTTCAGGAACAGGGTGCCGAAGAACGCCACGCCGATCAGCTGGCCCAGTTGCGTGACCGTCGCCAGCAGGCCCCCGGCGTCCGCCGCGTCCTCGGGCCGCACGGTCGCCAGGGCGCCGGTGAGCGTGGGACTGAAGGCGAGTGCCAGCCCGGTACCGGTACCCGCGTACCCCGCGTACAGCACCGCTCCCCCGTCGCCGCCGCCGTGGAAGGCGAGTCCCACGACGGCGACGGACACCGCGGTGAGCGCGAACCCGGCCGGGGCGAGGGCCCGCTGCCAGGCGGCCGGCCACCTGCGCCAGGTGAGGCTGGTCGCGCCGAAGAAGGCGGCGGTGGGCGCGAAGCCCAGCCCGGCCCGCAGCGCGCTGTGGCCGAGGCCGCCCTGGACGTGCAGGGTCAGCGCGAACAGGAAGCCCGCGTTGACCGACATCACGGCGAGGAGCAGGAACACGGCCCGGCCGATGCCGGGATGGCGCAGCACCCGGGGCGTGATGAGCGGGGCGCCGCCGCGCCGGGCCAGCCGGCCCTCGTGGCCGAGGAACACGGCGAAGACCACCACGGCCCCGGCCAGCGACAGCCACGACCACAGCGGCCAGTCCTCCTCCTGGCCGAGCACGAGCGGGACGGTCAGCAGCGTCACGGCGGCGCCGAGCAGCACCAGACCGGGCAGGTCGAGCGCCCGGGACCGGTCCCGCCCGCTCGCGGCGCCCAGCGGCAGCACCCGCGGGCCCAGGACGAGCAGGACGGCGCCCACCGGCACGTTGACCAGGAACACGGGCCGCCAGCCGGTGCCGAACAGGTCGGCGCTGACCAGTGCCCCGCCGACGACCTGGCCGGCCACGGCGCCGACGGCCAGGACCGCCGAGTAGGCGCCGAGCGCCCGCGCCCGGGCCTCCCCGGTGAAGGACCGTTGGATGAGGCTGAGCACCTGCGGGACCATCAGCGCGGATCCCGCGCCCTGCGCCAGGCGGAACACGATCAGCCCGGTCGACCCCGGGGCCAGGCCGCAGGCGAGCGAGGCCGCGGTGAACAGGGCCAGTCCGGCGAGGTGGACCCGGCCGTGGCCGAGGCGGTCACCGAGCCGGGCGCCGGTGATCAGCAGCACGGAGTAGGTGATGGTGTAACCGGCGATCACCAGTTGCAGGTCGCCGCCCGAGGCGTGCAGCTCGGACCCGATCACGGGGGCCGCGACGTTCACGATGAAGACGTCGAGGGCAGCCATGAACAGGGCGGCGAGCAGCACGCCGAGGAGCATCCGGGACCGGTTGTCAGTGGCGGGTGCTTCACTGTGCGTGACGGATTTTCCGGCCCGGTGACCCTCCGGGGCGTCACTGTCAGTGGTGGGTGCTTCACTGGTCGCAGGATTCGGGACGGGCGCGGTGTCCGGCCCGGTCCGGGAGGTCGTCGTCATGGCGTCGAGCCTGACGGCGGGCCGGTACCCGTGCGGAGTGCCCGCCGATGCTGGTACTGCCAGTACCTGGCGGGGGCGGGTCCGGGTGCCGACGATGGACGTTCGACGGGGGCGACGGGGACGACGGGGGTTGGACGATGACGATGGGGACGAGGACACGGCGGCGCAGGCCGGAGCTGGCCGCCTTCCTGCGCGGCAGGCGGGCCCGGGTCACCCCGGCCGACGTGGGGATGCCGCCGGGCCTGCGGCGGCGCACGCCGGGGTTGCGCCGGGAGGAGGTGGCCCAGCTCTCGGGGGTGGGTGTGACCTGGTACACCTGGCTGGAGCAGGGCCGGCCGATCAACGCCTCGCCGCAGGTGCTCGACGCGGTAGCGCGCACGCTGCGGCTGGACCCGCCGGAGCGGGAGCACCTGTACCGGCTGGCCGAGGTGCCGTTCGAGGCGGACCCCGAGGGCCTGATCCGGAAGGTCAGCCCGCAGCTGCGGGGCATCGTCGACGCCCTCGACCCGCTGCTGGCCGTGGTCTACAACTCGCGCTACGACGTCCTGGCCACCAACGCGGCCTACCGGCACCTGTTCCGGGTGCCGAAGACGTCCGGGAGCGGCCTGCCGAACGTGCTGTGGACGCTGTTCACGCTGCCGGACGACGTCTGTCCGCTGGTGCGCCGGGAGGAGGAGTTGCCGCTGATGGTGGCGACGCTGCGGTCGTCCTACGGCAGACACGTGGGCGAGCCCGTCTGGGAGGAGTACATACGCGGCCTGTCGGCGGCGAGCCCCTGGTTCGCGGAGCTGTGGGCGAGCGGGGAGGTGGTGCGCCCGGGGCCGCGGGTGAAGACCTTCCGGCACGCGGCGGTCGGTGAAATGCGCATGACCTCGCAGTCGCTGTCCGTCGACGGGATGCCCGATTGCCGGATCGTGGTCTACAGCCCGGACGACGAGGAGGCGCGGACGAAGATCGCGCTGCTCCGGGAGTGCCGGGACCGAGGGTGGCCGCCGGTGCACGAGAGGGAGGAGCTCCCGGAGATCGTCCGCCGTTGAACGCGAAAGATCCCGCCCCCCGAAAGGGACGGGACCTTCATCACCGATCTTTGACAACTCAACAGAGTGTCGATCTGTGGAGCTAAGGAGAATTGAACTCCTGACCTCCTGCATGCCATGCAGGCGCTCTACCAACTGAGCTATAGCCCCTCGCGTTCCTCCCGCTCGGCGGGGCGAACAAGAAGAACTTTAGCCTGTGACCTGCCGGAAAGTGAAATCCGGCGTCGGCGGGCCCCGGGGCGGTCAGTCGTCGTCGCCGAGGACGGGTTCCGGGAGGGTGCCCGCGTTGTGCTCCAGCAGACGCCAGCCGCGGGCGCCTTCACCGAGCACGGACCAGCAGCAGTTGGAGAGGCCGCCGAGGCTCTCCCAGTGCCGGGCCTCCAGGCCGAGGAGCCGGCCGATCGTGGTGCGGATGGTGCCGCCGTGGCTGACGACGACGAGGGTGCCGTCCTCGGGCAGCTTCTCGGCGTGCCGCAGGACCACGGGGGCCGCCCGGTCGGCGACCTCGGTCTCCAGCTCGCCGCCGCCGCGGCGGACCGCCTCACCACGCTTCCACGCGGCGTACTCCTCGCCGTGGCGGGCGATGATCTCGTCGTGCGTCAGCCCCTGCCAGACGCCCGCGTAGGTCTCGCGCAGGCCCTCCTCGCGGGTGACGTCGAGGCCGGTGAGGGCGGCCAGCTCGGCGGCCGTGTGCGCGGCCCGCTGAAGGTCCGAGGAGACGATCGCGTCCGGCCGCAGGGACGCGAGCAGCCGGGCGGCGCGGCGGGCCTGGCCGACGCCGGTCTCGGTCAGCTCGACGTCCGTGCTGCCCTGGAACCGGCGCTCCACGTTCCACGAGGTCTGACCGTGCCGCCACAGGATGATGCGGCGGCCCCGGGCCGTGCGGTCGGTCACCTCGCCGGTGGCGCTCATCACCACTCCCCGTCCGGCTCCTGGTCGGCCTCGGCGGCCTTCAGCTTGGCGTGCTCCTCGGCCTTGCCGCGGGTGGCGGCGGCGTCGGCGGGCAGCTCCAGCTCGGGGCAGTCCTTCCACAGCCGCTCCAGCGCGTAGAAGACCCGCTCCTCACTGTGCTGGACGTGGACGACGATGTCGACGTAGTCGAGCAGGATCCAGCGGGACTCGCGGTCGCCCTCACGGCGCACCGGCTTGGCGCCGCGCTCCTTCAGCAGGCGCTCCTCGATCTCGTCGACGATGGCCCTGACCTGGCGGTCGTTCGGCGCGGACGCGAGCAGGAAGGCGTCAGTGATCGACAGGACGTCGCTCACGTCGTAGGCGATCACATCGTGGGCGAGCTTGTCGGCCGCCGCCTGCGCGGCGGTGTGGATGAGCTCAAGGGAACGGTCGGTGGCGGTCACTACATGGCTTTCCGTCGGCGGTCTGTTGACGTCAAGGGTCTCACGGACCGCCGGGCACGCCCCACGCGATGACCGCCGCACGCGGGGTGCCGGGGCCGTGCCCTCCCGGGAGGGCACGGCCCGGGCTCAGGACGAGGACGGGCGGTAGTCGCCGCCCAGGACCACCGAGACGTCTGCGCCGGAGGAGACGTCTCCCTTGGTCACGGAGCCGGCGGGCAGGCCCAGCGTCTTGGCGACCTCGGCGGCGTCCGTCTTGTGGTCCGCGTCCGCGTAGACGACCTTCGACGCGGTCTCGGTGCCGGAGGCGCTGCCGCCCTCCAGGAAGGTGAAGCCGCCGTTGAGGAGCACGACGCGGGCCTTCTCCGTGTCTCCCTTCGTGCCGGTGGCGTTCTGGACGGAGACCCGGATCGCGGAGCCCGCGACGGGGCTCTTCGCGGTGCCGCCGAGGATGCCCTTCACCACGCTGTCGCTGGTCTGCGCGCTCAGCGTGCCGTCGGGCTGCACGGGCAGCAGGGCGGTCTTGTAGTCACCGCTCTTGGCGAGGTCGGCGAGGCCCGCGAGGAAGGCGCCGAGGTCCTTGTCGGTGAGCGGCGGGTCCAGGATCTGCGCGAGGGTCTGCACGGTGACGGTGGCGGACGACGGGTCGGAGGACAGCTTGCGCAGCACGCCCTGCATGACCTGGCCGAACCGGTTCAGCTGGGCGTTCTCGGACTCGCCGGCGGCCCGGTGGGTGGCGTAGGCGACGGCCATCCTGCCACTGAGGGTCTGGCCCCGGCCCTTGTGGACGAGCGGCTCGGTGCCCTTCTTCTTGGCGTCCGGGTCGGGCACGTCGGCGTCGGTGTCGATCTCGATGTTGCCGACGAGGTCGACGAGGTTCTGCAGGTAGGGGGTGTCGAGCCGCCAGGTGCCCTGGATGCTGGTGCCGAGGACCGTGTCGAGCTGGTCGCGGGTGCCGGAGGTGCCGTCGTCGTCCACGGACTTGGCGAGGGTCGTCGCGGAGCCGTCGTCGCCGCTCAGCGCCAGGGAGTTGGGCAGCAGGACCGTGGTGCCCTGCTTGGTGGTGGTGTTGTCGACCAGCAGCGCCGTGGAGGTGCCGCCCTTGGCGGTGTTGTGCAGGTGGACCACGAGCACGTCGCGTTTCTGGGCGGCCGCCTGTGCGGAGCTGTCGCTCCCGCCGCCGGAGGAGGACAGGCCGGGCAGCTTCCCCGCGAACCAGAGGTAGCCGACACCGCCGGCCGCGACGACGGCGAGGACGACCACCAGGGCGATGAGCCGGCCGCGGGCGCGGCGGCGGGCCTCCTCGCGGCGCTCGGTGCGGTTCTCGGTGAACTTCAGCCAGTCGATGACGTCCTCGGAGTCACCGTCCGGCTCCTCGACGAAGGCGAACTGCTCGGTGCGGTAGTCCGGTTCGGCCGGCCCGGTGCCGGACGCGGGGTCGGCTGGGTCCGCGGGCGCGGTGCCGTATCCGGCATCGGCGGGCGCGGTGCCGTATCCGGCGTCGGCAGGCGCGGTGCCGTATCCGGAGTCGGCGGGCGCGGTGTGGTGGTCCGGTTCGGCCGGCGCCGAGCCGGTCGCGCCGCCGGCCCGGGTGTGCTCCGCGGGGCCGGCCTGCTGCGGGATGTGGGCGGTCTGCTCGGCGGCCCGGGGCTGCCGGCCGCTGCTCGCGGCCTGCCCGTAGGGGTCGTAGCCCGTGGCGTCGTGGGCGCCGGTGGTGTACGGGTCGTACGCGGCCCCGGTGCCGTAGGGGTCGTAGGCGGGTGGCTGCTCGACGGAGCCGTAGGGCGGGACCGGCGGCTCCTGGCCGGTGGTGTACGGGTCGTAGCCGTAGCCCTGCTGCTGGGCGTACGGGTCGTACGCCGTCTGCGGCGCCTGCTGCGTCTGGGGAATCTGTTGTGCCGGAACCTGCTGGTACACGGGCCGGCCGTACTCGTCGTAGCCGACGAGTTCGTACGGGCCGTCTCCGTAGCCCGCGTCGTATCGCTCGTTCACCGGTGCCCCTCTCGGCTCACTCGCCGCGGTACAGCTCGCGCTTGTCGATGTAGCGCACGACTCCGTCCGGCACCATGTACCAGATGGGGTCTCCCTTGGCGACCCTCGCCCGGCAGTCCGTGGAGGAGATGGCGAGCGCCGGCACCTCCACGAGGGAGACGCCGCCCTCGGGCAGGCCCGGGTCGGCCAGGTGGTGGCCGGGGCGGGTGACGCCGATGAAGTGGGCGAGGGAGAACAGTTCCTCCGAGTCGCGCCAGGTCAGGATCTGGCCGAGCGCGTCGGCGCCGGTGATGAAGAACAGGTCGGTGTCGGGGTTGAGCGCGCGCAGGTCGCGCAGGGTGTCCACGGTGTAGGTGGCGCCCCCGCGGTCGATGTCGATGCGGCTGACGGAGAACTGCGGGTTCTCGGCGGTCGCGATGACCGTCATCAGGTAGCGGTCCTCGGCCGGGGAGACCCTGCGGTCGGACTTCTGCCACGGCTGGCCGGTGGGAACGAACACCACCTCGTCCAGCTGGAACTGCGCGGCGACCTCACTGGCCGCCACGAGGTGCCCGTGGTGGATCGGATCGAACGTTCCGCCCATGACGCCGAGACGCCGCTTGCCCGTGTGGGCAGGGCCGTTGCCCGGTCCGTACTGAGGGTGCTCCCCCGCGTCGTCGGCCTTCTCGCGCGCCGGACCGGTAGGCATGTCCTGCTCTCCCATGCGTGCAGACCCTACCGGCCCGGTCTCGGACGTCCGGCCGGGGACGGGGTCCCCGCTCAGCGGTCGCGGTTGAAGCGGGTGGTGATCCACAGGAGCAGGAGCAGGATGATCAGGGCGGCACCGCCGGTGACGGCCGGGTTCAGGCTGTCGTGGTTTCCGCCGTGCGTCTCGCCCTCGGCGGCGAGGGTGACCAACTGGGCTGCGGCGCTGTGGAAGCTCATCTTCGGCAGGACCTATCGCGTGTGGGCGGAATAAAGATGTCGGCTCATCGTAAGCGGGCGACTCCGCGGCGATCACGCCGACTCCGCCGTTGGGGACGGCGGGCACCGGCGGGACACCTGTGACGGAGATCATTCACCGCCCGGGGCGGGGAACTTCCGCCGCTCGTCAGTCGTCCTTGCGCTTGTAGCCGCGCAGCAGGAACCACGCGGTCAGTACACAGCCGAGGACCATCACGATCAGGACGATGCGGAGCAGGTTCCCCGATCCGGGCTGCTGGACGGTGGTGGCGGCCTCGGTCAGCCAGGCGGCTGCGGGGTGGTGCTCCATGGCGTGGACTCCTTCGCGTGTACTGCCTGTCCACGGTATCTCCGCCTAGGCTGGGCCTCGCCTCGGGGGGCGCAGTGGGCACTCATACGCACATGGGGGAAGACATGTCCGACGACGGTCACCGGCAGACAGGGCGCGAGCACGTACCGAGCAGGCAGCGCAGGCGCTTCCCGGGCATCTCCTCTCGGGCGTACGAGCACCCGGCGGACCGCTCGGCCCTGGTCGCGCTGCGCAAGCTGAGCGGGTTCGACACCGTCTTCAAGGCGCTCAGCGGGCTGCTGCCGGAGCGGAGTCTGCGGCTGCTGTTCCTGTCCGACTCGGTGCGGGTCTCCGAGCGGCAGTTCGCGCACCTGCACGACATGCTGCGGGACGCCTGCTACATCCTGGACCTGGAGAAGGTCCCGCCGATGTACGTGACGCAGGACCCGCAGCCGAACGCGATGTGCATCGGTCTCGACGAGCCGATCATCGTGGTCAGCACCGGGCTGGTGGAGCTGCTCGACGAGGAGGAGATGCGGGCGGTCGTGGGGCACGAGGTGGGGCACGCCCTGTCCGGCCACTCGGTGTACCGCACGGTCCTGCTGTTCCTGACGAGCATCGCGCTGAAGGTCGCCTGGATACCCCTGGGCAACATCGCGGTCATGGCGATCATCACCGCGCTGCGGGAGTGGTTCCGCAAGTCGGAGCTGTCCGCCGACCGGGCCGGCCTGCTGGTGGGCCAGGACGTCCAGGCCTCGATGCGGGGCCTGATGAAGATAGCGGGCGGCAACCACCTGCACGAGATGAACGTGGACGCGTTCCTGGAGCAGGCCGAGGAGTACGACTCGGGCGGCGATCTGCGCGACTCCGTGCTGAAGATCCTCAACGTGCTGCCCCGCTCGCACCCGTTCACCACGGTGCGGGCCGCCGAGCTGAAGAAGTGGTCCGAGTCCCGGGACTTCCAGCGGATCATGGACGGCCACTACCCGCGGCGCAGCGAGGACGGGGACACGTCGGTCGGCGACTCCTTCCGCGAGTCCGCGGCCAGCTACGCGGGTGACGTGAAGGACTCCAAGGACCCGCTGATGAAGCTGGTCTCGGACCTCGCGGGGGGTGCCGGCGACCTGGGCGGCCGGGTCCGGCGGGGCTTCGACGGCTTCCGCAGCCCGCCGCCGGCCAAGGGAGACGCCCCGGGCGGGAACGACGAGGGCGGCAACGGCGGCAACGGCGGCAACGAGGTGTAGGACACCGCGCCCCGCACGCCCCCGGCCCCGAACGTGCCCCGCACTGTTCAGAGGGCCGGCTGGGCCTTGGCGGACAGGGTTCCGCACAGGGCCGTGGCGCTGCCCGGGTCGTAGGGATCGGTGCCCGCGGGGCCGCCGGACCCGGCGGTCTGCCCGGTCAGGAGCGGGCGGAAGTAGGCCGAGGCGTCCCCGGCGCAGGCGAGGGGACCCGCCTGGACGTGGGAGGTGACCAGCTGCGCCTGGTGGGTGCGCAGGTCGTCGCGGTCGAGGTGGAAGGTCAGCGCGCGGCGGACCGTGAACAGGGAGGCGAGGGCGCCCGCGGGGGCGCGGGCGGGACGCAGGGCGTAGACGAAGACGTGGTCGGAGGAGACCTCCAGCGTCGCCGCGTCGGCCTCGGCGGCCCGCAGGCTGCCGGAGACACGGATCCCCGCGTCCGCCAGCCGGGCCCGGGCGGGGTCGAAGCGGACCACCCAGCCCGTGGGCGTGTGCCGGCCGTCCGCCGCCGGATGGTCGAAGCTCCGGTCGAACTGGGCGAGCTGCTCGGAGGTGACCATGGCCCGGGCGGCCCGCACCTCGCGGCCGTCGAGCACCTCCGGGTAGAGCGAGGAGCGGACGAGGTAGTCCTTGACCGTGATGAGGGCGGCCACCACCTGGCTCTCGGAGAAGTGGTCCGTGCCGCGCGCGGCCGGCAGCGGGATGCCCTCGGCGCCGGTCTCGAAGTGCGCGGCGGGGCTGTGCGCGAACAGGCTCTCCGCGTCGGCGGCGCCGGGCACCTTGCCCGGCGGGGCGAGCGGGACGACCGTCGTCCGCAGGGCCTCCACGGTGCGGCGGGCCTGCGGTGAGCCGTAGGGGTGGCGGATGCCCAGGTAGATCGCGGTGCCGAAGGCGACGACGATCAGCATCAGGAGGATCAGGAGCTGCCGGGTGAGTCTGCGGTGCAGGGGCGGGCGGCGGCGCACGGCGGGGGCGTGGTCGACCATCCGCTCCTCGGCGGAGAACTCCTGGAGGCGGGCAGCGCGCACGAACGACTCGTCGAAGACGACGGATCGGTATTCGTCCTCCGCACCTCCGGGGCCGCCCTCGGGTGTCCCCTCCGGTGGGTCTCCAGGCCCGCCCATACTTTCAGAGTAGGTCTCGCGGGCTCCGGGTAAACGCCTCGGCGAGCCACAAGTTCTGACAGGTTCTCACCAAGCCGGAGCACTGCGGTCAGGGGAGGCGCGGGATGGCCGGAACGGCCGGTTCGGAGTGCTCGCCGGAGGCGGCGGGAGCGGTCGCGCCGCCCTGTTCCGGACCGGTCGAGGCAGGAGCGGGGACCCGGTCGCGGCTGCCCGAGGAGCCGCCCCGGTAGACGGCGGCGAAGGCCAGGGCGACCATGCCGATGCCCATCACGACGGCGAGGATCCAGGCCACCGGCCGGTGCCAGCGGACCTGCCGGCCGTAGGGGCCGAAGGGGCCGTCGCCGAGGACGTAGGTGTCGTCCGCGTCGTCGTCCCCGTCCCGGTCGAACCCGGTGCCGTCGGAGCCGTGGCCCTCGTCGTAGCGCTCGCCGCGGGCGTGGGCGCGGCGGGCCTCCGCCTCGGACGCCTCCGCCCTGGCCTGCGCGGCGGCCAGCAGGCGCTCGACGGCGGTCGGCTCGTGGAACGTGGCCGCCCGGACGAAGGCCTCGTCGAAGACCACGGAGGCGAACTCTTCGTCCGACACCCCGCGGTCGTGGTCGTCGTCGGGATCCCAGCCGTCCGGGAACGGCGTGCCCCCCACGTCCTCCGGCACGGGTCCAGCGTAGACCTGGGGGGTCGTTTTGGGCAGACGGTGCGGAGTTTCGCCTGCCGGATGGGGCGCCTTCCGGCCGCGCGCCCGCACGGTACGCGGAGGGCCGGGCGCGCTGGGCCGAACGGGTGAATGTCAGCGGCGTACGTGCCCGTCGCCGGTGACGATGTACTTGGTACTGGTCAGCTCCGGCAGGCCCATGGGGCCGCGGGCGTGCAGCTTCTGGGTGGAGATGCCGATCTCGGCGCCGAAGCCGAACTGGCCGCCGTCGGTGAAGCGGGTGGAGGCGTTCACGGCGACGGTGGTGGAGTCGACCAGCTGGGTGAAGCGGCGGGCCGCCTGCTGGGAGGTGGTGACGATGGCCTCGGTGTGCCCGGAGGTCCACAGCCGGATGTGCTCGACCGCCTTGTCGAGGGAGTCGACGACGGCGGCGGCGATGTCGTGCGAGAGGTACTCGGTCTCCCAGTCCTCGGCGGTCGCCTCGACCACGGTGGCCTGGGAGTCCTTGGCGTAGGCCATGACGCGGTCGTCGGCGTGGACGGTGACGCCGGCCGCGGCGAGGGCGTCCAGGGCACGGGGCAGGAACTCGGCGGCGATGTCCTGGTGGACCAGGAGGGTCTCGGCGGCGTTGCAGACGCTGACCCGGTGGGCCTTGGAGTTGATCAGGATCTCGACCGCCATGTCGATGTCGGCCTGGGCGTCGACGTAGACGTGGCAGTTCCCGGTGCCGGTCTCGATCACGGGGACGACGGACTCGTTGACCACGGTCTGGATGAGGGAGGCGCCGCCGCGCGGGATCAGGACGTCGACCAGGCCGCGGGCGCGCATCAGCTCGCGGACGGAGTCGCGGCTCTCGCCGGGCACGAGCTGGACGGCGTCGGCGGGCAGCCCGGCGCCGCCGACGGCGTCCCGGATCACCCGGACGAGGGCGGTGTTGGAGTCGTAGGCGGAGGCGGAGCCGCGCAGCAGGACGGCGTTGCCGGACTTCAGGCAGAGGGCGGCGGCGTCGACGGTGACGTTCGGGCGGGCCTCGTAGATGATGCCGACCACGCCGAGCGGGACGCGGACCTGGCGCAGGTCGATGCCGTTGGGGAGGGTGGAGCCGCGGACGACCTCGCCGACCGGGTCGGGCAGCTTGGCGACGTCGCGGACGTCGGAGGCGATGGCGCGGATCCGCTCGGGGGTGAGGGTGAGCCGGTCGACGATGGCCTCGCTGGTGCCGTTCTCCCGGGCCTTGGCCACGTCCTTGGCGTTGGCCTCGACGATCTCGGCGGTCCGGACTTCCAGGGCGTCGGCGATGGCGAGCAGCGCGTCGTCCTTCACGGCGCGCGGGAGCGGCGCGAGGTCCGCGGCGGCGGCCCTGGCCCGGTAGGCGGCCTGGGTGACCGGGGACATCGAGTCGTACGGCGAGAACGTGGTCATGGGGGAAGCGTAGTGCGCGGGGCGGCGCGGTTCAGCGGTCGTCCCACACCCCGAGACGCCGCAAAAGGGGTGAACCCCCGTGGTCGGCGCTGCGGTCGGCGCGTCCCCGGCCCCGGCGCCCGGCCCGCGCCCCTCCCCCGGCCGGGCCGGATCAGAAGGGGTGCACGCCGACCGGGGTCGCCGGCCGGGGGCCGTAGCCCTCGGCGATGCGCTGGTGGTAGGTCTCGCGGTCGATGACCTCCAGGCCGACGATCTCCCAGGGCGGCAGGCCGGCGCTCTGCCGGTGCTCGCCCCACAGGCGCAGCGCCACGGCGGCGGCGTCGTGCAGGTCGCGAGCCTCTTCCCAGTACCGGATCTCCGCGTGGTCGGTCGCGTATCTGCTGGTCAACAGGAAGGGGTGGTCGTGGGCGAGCTGTTCGAGGGCCCGCCGCAGCTCGGGCAGCGCGACGTTCCGTCCGGAGACGCTCAGGGTGACGTGCCACAGCCTGGGCAGGTCCCTCGGCTCCTCGTAGGTGTCCCCGGCCGCGACGCTCGTCAGTGCACCGCGGGACGCCGCCCCAGGACGCGCTCGCCTCACGACGGCCTCCTTCACGCTTGGCCGGCGAGGCCCGCAAGGCTCGCCCGGCCCCTTGACGGAACTTGTCCGCTCAACATGTCTCCCGAGACAAAGTTGAGCAGGCCGCGGGGCTCCGCGTGGGGGTTTTACGGAACGTCCCCCGCCGGGGGCGTTCCGTACGCCCTGATTTACGAGCGGTTCTGAGACAGTTACCCGTGCAGAAGCACCAGGTCGTCCCTGTGTACGACCTCGCGCTCGTACGCGGGGCCCAGTTCCCGTGCCAGTTCACGGGTCGAGCGGCCGATCAGCCGCGGGATCTCCTTGGCGTCGAAGTTGACGAGTCCGCGGGCCACCGCGCGGCCCTGGGCGTCGCGCAGTTCGATGGGGTCGCCGGCGGCGAACTCCCCCTCGACGGAGGCGATTCCGGCCGGGAGCAGGGACTTGCGCCCGCGCACGATCGCGTCGACGGCGCCGTCGTCCAGGGTCAGGGCGCCCTGCGGGGTGGAGGCGTGCTGGAGCCACAGCAGCCGGTCGGCGGAGCGCTTGCCGGTGGGGCGGAAGTAGGTGCCGGTGTCGCCGCCGGCGAGGGCCTCGGCCGCGTGGACGGCGCTGGTCAGCACCACCGGGATGCCGGCGGCGGCGGCGATGCGGGCGGCCTCCACCTTGGTGACCATGCCGCCGGTGCCGACGCCGGCCTTGCCCGTGCTGCCGATGTCGACGCCGGCGAGGTCCTGCGGGCCCGTGACCTCCGCTATGCGCGAGGTGCCGGGGCGGCTGGGGTCGCCGTCGTAGACGCCGTCGACGTCGGAGAGGAGGACCAGCAGGTCCGCGTGGACGAGGTGGGCGACGAGGGCGGCGAGGCGGTCGTTGTCGCCGAAGCGGATCTCGTCGGTGGCGACGGTGTCGTTCTCGTTGACGATCGGGAAGGCGCCCATCGCGAGCAGTTTGTCGAGCGTGCGGGAGGCGTTGCGGTGGTGGGCGCGGCGGCTCATGTCGTCGCTGGTGAGCAGGACCTGGCCGACGCGGACGCCGTAGCGGGCGAAGGAGGCGGTGTAGCGGGCCACGAGCAGGCCCTGGCCGACGCTGGCCGCGGCCTGCTGGCGGGCGAGGTCCTTGGGGCGGCGGCGCAGGCCCAGCGGGGAGAGCCCGGCGGCGATGGCGCCGGAGGAGACGAGGACGACCTCCTTCTCCCCTCCGCTGCGGATCTTGGCGAGGACGTCGACCAGCGCGTCGACCCGGTCGGCGTCCAGGCCGCCCGCGGCGGTGGTCAGGGAGGAGGAACCGACCTTGACGACGATTCTGCGGGCCTCGCCCACGGCTTGCCTTGCCTCTGTCACCTTGCCCGTCGCCCCTCGACTCGGTCCGCTGCGCCGCTCGGAAATCTACGGGAAGCGGACCTCCCGCCGCACCCCGGTTCCAGCCCCCGGACATCGCCCCCCGTGCGCCGACGGGGGTGCGGGGAGCCGTCCGGGGCCCGGCAAGCGGCTCCCGCGCCCCGCTGCGCTGTCCGGAAGTCGCGCGCCGGTCGGCTCGGTCCTCCGCGCGGGACCGGGGCTCTCCGCGCCCTGCCGGGACCGCGGAGGTGGAGGGTGAGCCGGATACGGAGAGGCGGGCGTCCACGGACGGGGCCCGCACGGCCCGGCAAGCGGCACCGGAGGGGTCCGGCCGCACAGGCCCGGCACAGGTCCGCCGCAGCGTGGCCTCCGGCTCGGGTACGCGGCCCGAGTGCCCTCGGCCGGGCGGCACGAGGCAGGCGAACACCGCGACCAGGAAGGTGCGATGACGGTGCATCAGGCGCGCCCTGCCCCGCACAGGTACCCCGGGAGCCGGAGCGGGCGCCTGCCCGGGGCCCGAGGAGCGAAGGGAACGGAGAAGCGGGGGGGGGGGGGGGGGGGGGGCGCCCGGGGGCCCCCCCCCCCCGGGCCCGGCCGGGCCCCCCCCCCCCGCCCGGCGGGGGGGGGGGGGGCGGGCCCCCCCCCCCCGGCGGGG
>NZ_JBVHNF010000017.1:0-61284 GCF_055558055.1 Streptomyces sp. NPDC025833 | reverse complement strand
AGGGTCCATCTGGCGCCCCCGCCCCCCCCCCGGCCCCCCGGGCGCCGGCGGGGGCCCCGGCCGGGGGCCCGAGTAGCGAGGGCACCGGCCACGGGGGGGGGGGGGCCGGGGCCCCGCGGGGCCCCGCCCGGTCCGGTTCGCCAGGGCGGGCCGCCCGCCGTCGCCGGCGGGTGGCCCCGGGGCCCGGCCTACTCGAACGGGTCGTGGCCCCGGTGCCCGGCCTACTCGAACGGGTCGAACTCGTCGTACTGCCGGAGCACCTCGTCCCGCTCCGCCTGCTTGTCCCTGCGGCGCTGGACCGCGGGCCGGGACTCGTCGAGACGGTGGTCCTCGCCACGGCGGCCGAGCATCTCCGCACCGGCCATGACCGTCGGCTCCCAGTCGAAGACGACCGCGTTCTCCTCGGGGCCGATGGCGACGCCGTCGCCCGAACGGGCACCCGCCTTCATCAACCGCTCCTCCACGCCGAGGCGGTTGAGCCGGTCGGCGAGGTAGCCGACCGCCTCGTCGTTGTTGAAGTCGGTCTGGCGGACCCAGCGCTCGGGCTTCTCGCCGCGCACCCGGAACAGCGGCTCGCCGCCGACCTCCTCGCGGACGACGGTGAAGCCCGCGTCGTCCACGGCCTTGGGCCGGATGACGATCCGGGTCGCCTCCTCCTTGGGCTTCGCGGCACGCGCCCCGGCGACCAGCTCACCCAGTGCGAAGGTCAGCTCCCGCAGACCCGTGTGCGCCACCGCCGACACCTCGAAGACGCGGTAGCCGCGCGCCTCCAGGTCGGGGCGGACCATCTCGGCGAGGTCCTTGCCGTCCGGCACGTCGATCTTGTTCAGCACGACGATGCGGGGACGGTTGCCGAGGCCGCCGTACTGCCGCAGCTCCTCCTCGATGACGTCGAGGTCGGAGACCGGGTCGCGGTCGGACTCCAGCGTCGCGGTGTCCAGCACGTGCACCAGCACGCTGCACCGCTCCACGTGCCGCAGGAACTCCAGGCCGAGGCCGCGGCCCTGGCTGGCGCCGGGGATGAGCCCCGGCACGTCGGCGATGGTGTAGACGGTGGAACCGGCGGTCACCACGCCCAGGTTCGGGATCAGCGTGGTGAACGGGTAGTCGGCGATCTTCGGCTTGGCCGCGCTGAGCACGGAGATCAGCGAGGACTTGCCGGCGCTCGGGTAGCCGACGAGCGCCACGTCGGCGACGGTCTTCAGCTCCAGGACGACGTCCTGGAGGTCGCCGGGCTCGCCGAGCAGCGCGAAACCGGGCGCCTTGCGGCGGGCGGAGGCCAGCGCCGCGTTGCCGAGACCGCCCCGGCCGCCCTGGGCGGCGATGAACGAGGTGCCGTGGCCGACCAGGTCGGCGAGCACGTTGCCCGCCTTGTCCAGCACGACCGTGCCGTCCGGCACCGGCAGGACCAGGTCCTGGCCGTCCTTGCCGGACCGGTTGCCGCCCTCGCCGGGCTTGCCGTTGGTGGCCTTGCGGTGCGGGGAGTGGTGGTAGTCCAGCAGCGTCGTGACCGACTGGTCGACGGTCAGGATGACGTCACCGCCCCGGCCGCCGTTCCCGCCGTCGGGGCCGCCGAGCGGCTTGAACTTCTCGCGATGGACGGAGGCACAGCCGTGGCCTCCGTTACCCGCGGCGACGTGCAGCTCGACGCGGTCCACGAAGGTGGTCATGGTTCGGTGCCTCCTGGGGGTCCCCCGGCCGGGGCCGGGGGTCGTGCGGATATGTCTTCGTGTTAACACGCGAAAGGCGGACCCGCCTTCCCGACCGGGAAGTGAGGTCCGCCTCGCGAAAGCGTTCGGTGCCGAATCAGTCGATTCAGGCGACCGGAACGATGTTCACGACCTTGCGGCCACGGTGGGAACCGAACTCCACCGCACCGGCCTGCAGGGCGAACAGCGTGTCGTCGCCGCCACGGCCCACACCGGCGCCGGGGTGGAAGTGGGTGCCGCGCTGACGGACCAGGATCTCACCAGCGTTGACGACCTGACCGCCGAAGCGCTTCACGCCGAGCCGCTGGGCATTGGAGTCGCGACCGTTCCGGGTGGACGATGCGCCCTTCTTGTGTGCCATGTCTCCTCAGTCCCTTACTTCGCAGCCGCGGGGATCGACGTGACCTTGATCGCCGTGTACTGCTGGCGGTGGCCCTGCCGACGGCGGTAGCCGGTCTTGTTCTTGTAGCGCAGAATGTCGATCTTCTGGCCCTTGTGGTGGTCCACGACCTCGGCCTGGACCTTGATGCCGGCCAGCACCCACGGGTCGCTGGTCACAGCGTCGCCGTCGACAACGAGCAGGGTCGAGAGCTCGACCGTGTCGCCAACCTTGGCAGTGGAAATCTTGTCAACCTCAACGATGTCGCCGACAGCAACCTTGTGCTGGCGACCACCGCTGCGCACGATGGCGTACACGCGGATCTCACTTTCGCTCGAAGAAACGGCACCCCCGCAGGCCAGCCGTCCAGGAACACCACGGACAACCTCTCCCGGGCCGATCTCGCGCCCGGGAGGAATGAGGTTTACGGGGATGTGGCGTGTTCAGTGACACGCCGACGGTCAAGGTTACGGGGCCACGACCGAGGGGGTCAAACCGGGCCCCGTGGTTGTGCGGCCCGTCACTTCCGGCGGGCCCGGCGGTGTGCGGCCGGCCCGGTCACGGATGACCGGGCCGGCCGCACACCGTGGGCGTCAGCCCTCGTCGTCGGCGGTGGAGACCGTGGCGGTCTTCTTCGCCGTCGACTTCGCGGCGGCCGTCTTGGCGGTCTTCGTCGCCTTCTTGGCCGTCGTCTTCTTGGCGGCCGTCTTCTTGGCCGCGGTCTTCTTGGCGGTGGTCTTCTTCGCCGTGGCCTTCTTGGCCGCCGTCTTGCGGGCGGTCTTCCTGGCCGGCGCGACCTCCTCGGCGGCCGGTTCACCGGCGACCGCCTCCTCGGTGACGGGTGCGGCGGCAGCCGCCTCCCCGGTCACCGCGGCCTCGGCCGCCGGTGCCTCGTCGGCGGCGGCCGACGGGACGACGACCACGGCCGCCTCCTCCGACGCCGTCGGCGCGGTGGCCTTGCGCACCGCACGGCGGCGCGGGCGGGCCGGCGCGGCGGCGCTCTCGGCGGGCGCCTCCTCGGCCGGGGCCTCGGCGACGGGAGCGGGACGCCCGGCCGGCGCCTCGGCCGCGGGCGCGGCCTCCGGGACCGTCACCACGGCCGTCTCGGCGCCTGCGGGGGAGCCGGCCGGGGCCGACACCTTGCGGGTCGCCCTGCGGCGCGTACGGCCCTTGGGCGCCTCCTCGGCGGCAGGCGTCTCGGCCTGCGGCTCCGGAACCACCTGGTCCTCGGCGGCCACGGGCTCGGCCAGCACCTCGGCGGCCGGCTCCGGCAGCACCGGACGCGCGGCCGCCTCCTCGGCGGTGACGTCCTGCGCGGTCGGGACCGCTTCCGCGGGGGCCTCGGCCTGCGGCGCCTCGTCCCGGGCGGCCCGCTCGCGGGAAGCCTCGCCCCGCGCGGCCTTCTCCGCCTTCGGCGCGCCCGCCGGAGCCGACGCCCGGCGGCTCGTCCGGCGGCGCGAACGGCCACGGGTGGCCGCCGCCTCCGCCTCGGCGACGCTGCTGTACAGCTCCTCGTCCGGCGCGAAGTCGGGCGCGGGCAGCGCGACCGGCTCGGCGACCTCGGCGGCCACCTCGGCGGCGGTCTGCACCTCGGGCTCGACGGCCTCGACCACCACGGCGGCGGTCTCGTGCACGTGCTCCTGCGTCTCGCCGCCCCGGCCGCGCTTCTTGCGCTTGCCGCCACCGCCGTTCGTGGTGGCCTGGTCGAGGTGGACGATGACACCGCGGCCGTTGCAGTGGACGCAGGTCTCCGAGAAGGACTCCAGCAGGCCCTGGCCGACCCGCTTGCGGGTCATCTGGACCAGGCCCAGCGAGGTCACCTCGGCCACCTGGTGCTTCGTACGGTCCCGGCCCAGGCACTCCAGCAGGCGGCGCAGCACCAGGTCGCGGTTGGACTCCAGGACCATGTCGATGAAGTCGATCACGATGATGCCGCCGAGGTCGCGCAGCCGGAGCTGGCGCACGATCTCCTCGGCCGCCTCCAGGTTGTTCCTGGTGACCGTCTCCTCCAGGTTGCCGCCCTGGCCGGTGAACTTGCCGGTGTTGACGTCGACGACGACCATCGCCTCGGTCCGGTCGATCACCAGCGAACCGCCGCTGGGCAGCCAGACCTTGCGGTCCAGGGCCTTGGCGAGCTGCTCGTCGATCCGGTAGGTGGCGAAGACGTCGACCTCGGAGGTCCACCTCGACAGCCGGCCGGCCAGGTCCGGGGCGACGTGTGCGACGTACCCGTGGATGGTCGACCAGGCGTCGTCACCGCTGACGACGACCTTGGAGAAGTCCTCGTTGAAGATGTCGCGCACGACCCGGACGGTCATGTCCGGCTCGCCGTAGAGCAGCGTCGGGGCGTTGCCGCTCTTGGCCTTCTTCTGGATGTCCTCCCACTGCGCCTGGAGTCGCTCGACGTCCCGGCGCAGCTCGTCCTCGCTCGCGCCCTCGGCGGCGGTGCGCACGATGACGCCCGCGTCCTCGGGGACGATCTTCTTGAGGATGGTCTTCAGCCGGGCCCGCTCGGTGTCGGGCAGCTTGCGGCTGATGCCGGTCATGGAGCCCTCGGGGACGTACACGAGGTAGCGGCCCGGCAGGGAGACCTGGCTGGTCAGGCGGGCGCCCTTGTGGCCGATCGGGTCCTTCGTCACCTGGACGAGCACCGACTGGCCGGACTTCAGGGCGGACTCGATGCGGCGCGGGCCGTTGGCCATGCCCAGCGCCTCGAAGTTGACCTCACCGGCGTACAGCACCGCGTTGCGGCCCTTGCCGATGTCGATGAAGGCGGCCTCCATCGACGGCAGCACGTTCTGGACCTTGCCCAGGTAGACGTTGCCGACGTACGAGGTCGACTGCTCCTTGTTGACGTAGTGCTCGACGAGCACGCCGTCCTCCAGGACGCCGATCTGCGTGCGCTCGCCGTGCTGGCGGACCACCATCACGCGCTCGACGGCCTCGCGGCGGGCCAGGAACTCGGCCTCGGTGATGATCGGGACGCGGCGGCGGCCCTGCTCACGGCCTTCCCGGCGGCGCTGCTTCTTGGCCTCCAGACGGGTCGAGCCCTTGATGGACTGCACCTCGTCGGACGGCTCGCTCGCCTTGCGCGGCTCGCGGACCTTGACGACCGTGCGCTCCGGGTCGTCGGTGGACGGCTCGGCGTCGGGGCCGCTGTCCCCGGCCCGGCGGCGACGGCGGCGCCGGCGGCGGCTCGCGCTGGAACCGGAGTCCTCGCCCCGGCTGTCGTCGGCGTCCTCCTCCTCCTGCTCGGCGGTGTCCTCGGCGTCCTGCGCAGCCTGCTCGGCGGCCAGTTCGTCGGCCTCGCCGTCACCCTCGCCCGCGTCACCCCGGCGGCGGCGTCGTCCGCCCCGGCGGCGCCGGCGGCGCGAACCGGACTCCTCGTAGCCCTCGGTGTCGTCGGTGTCGTCGCCCTCCTCGCCCTCGGCGAGGTCCTCGGCGGACTCCGGGGCCTCCTCGGCCTCCTCCGGCTCCTCCTCGGCGGCCGTCCCGGCCGGCCGGGTGTCCTCGGCGGCGGCACCGCGGCGGCGCCGGCGGCGGCGGGCGCCGGCCTCGGCGCGCTCCTCCGCGTACTCCTCGGTCTCCTCGGTCTCCTCCGGCTCGGCGACCACGCCGGCGGCCTCGGCGGCGGCCCGCTCGGGGGTCTGGAACCTGGGCTCGGCGAACACCGGCGCCTGGAAGACGGCGACGGCGGGACGGGCGGGCTTGCGGGTGCCCTCGGCCTCGGCGGCGCGGGCGGGCTCCGAGAACCCGGACGCGGCGCGGACGGCCCGGCGCCGGCTGCGGCGCGGCGCGGCGGACTCGGCGGCGGCCGGCTCGGCGGCCTGCGGGGCCTGGGCGGCGGGGACCGGCTCGGAGGCGGCCGCGGGGGTCTCCGGCTGCGCGCTGTCGGCGGGCGGGGCCTGCTCGGCCGCAGTCCCGGCGGTTTCCTCACCCTGCGGCGCGCCGACGGGCGCGGACACCCGGCGGGTGGCGCGGCGGCGGGTACGGCGCGGGGCGGCCTCCTCGGCGGCGGGCGCCTCCTCCACGGCCTCGGCGACGGCCTCGGTCTCCCGGACGGCCTCCGGCTCGGCGGCCGGGGCCTCCTCGGCCTTCGGGGTCTCATCGGCCTTGGGGGCACCGGCGGGCGCCGACGCACGGCGCGTGGCACGCCGACGCGGACGCGCGGGCTCGGCAGGCGCCTCCTCCACGGCCTCGGCGGCGGGCTCGGTCTCCTGGACGGCCACAGGCTCGGCAGCCACAACGGCGTCCGGGGCCTCCTCGGCCTTCGGGACACCGGCGGGCGCCGACGCACGGCGCGTGGCACGCCGACGCGGACGCGCGGGCTCGGCGGGCGCCTCCTCCACGGCCTCGGCGGCGGGCTCCGGAGCCTTCTCGGCCTCGGCGGCGGACGCGGCCGGTACGACGGTCTCGGCGGCCTCGACGGACGTCGGAGCCCCGGTGGGGGCGGAGGCGCGGCGGGTGGCACGGCGACGCGGACGCGCGGGCGCCGGCTCCTCGGCGGCCGCCTCCACCACGGGGGCCTCGGCGGGGGCGGCTTCCGCCGCGGGGGTCTCCGCAGAGGTCTCCGCGGGGGCGGCGGGCGCGGACACGCTGCGCGTGGCCCGGCGCCGGGAGCGGCGGGGGGCGGCCTCCTCGCCGACGACGACCTCGCCGGCCTCGGCCACGGCGGCGGGCGCCGGCTCGGCGGCGGACGCGGCCGGTACGACGGTCTCGGCGGCCTCGGCGGACGTCGGAGCGCCGGTGGGGGCGGAGGCGCGGCGGGTGGCACGGCGACGCGGACGCGCGGGCGCCGGCTCCTCGGCGGCCGCTTCCGCCACGGGGGCCTCGGCGGCGGCCTCGGCCGTCTCCTCGGTCTCGTCGGTCCCGGTCGCCTCGGTGAGCTCGTCGGTCCCGGCCGCCGGTACGGCGGGCACGGTGACCTCGGCGGACGCCTCGGCGGCACCCGGCGGACCCGCCGGGCGGGAGGCGGCTCGGCGACGCCTGCGCGGCGGCAGGGTGTCGCTGGGAGTGTTCAGTTCGGAACCCTCGTTGGGTTCGGTCGGTTCGAGCATGCGGGCGTTTCTCCCGTCAGGCTCCCGGGCGCCGCGCCCGGTCCGGCGGCGGTCTCGAAGGGCCGTCCACCGTTGACGTCCGCGGCCCGCGCGATGCGCGGTGGCCGCCGTCCGGGGCGCGGGCGCCACACGGGAGCACTCTGTGTCCTGTCTCGCCGGTTCCGTACGCCTTGTCGGTACGGCCTGGCGAAAGTCTTCTGGTCGGTGCGCTGCCCGACCCAGGTGGCTCCCGAGTACGAGGGCGGCGCTACGACGTCCGTCCCTACGCGGGACCTTCCGGCGTCGGCGCCGTCGCGGCGGCAGCAGGTACGGCCCTCAGGGCCCCGGCTGCCTCGCGGTCGGGCGCGAGCGGGTCGGTCACCGTGCCGGTCTCTTCATCGAACAGCCCCTGCGCCAGCCTGGTCACCGCTGCGGGGACCGGCGGCGCCAGGTCGGCCACGGCGCGGAGACCGGACAGGACGTCGTCGGGTCGAACGGCAGGCGTCACGTGCCGAACAACCAGCCGCAGTATCGCACAGGGCCGGTCGGTCGGCCTATCAGCCGGTACATCGAGCGTTTCCAGGCTCACCACGGCCGGGCGGGCGTCGAAGGTGCGGACGCCGTTCTTGGTCGTCCGCTGGACCTCGACGGTCCCGGCCCGGTTGAAGGACTCGACCGCGCGCCCGGCCTCGGCCGGGTCGACGTCGTCCAGCCGCAGCTCCCACACGGAGGCCGTCAGCCGGTCGGCGAGGCCCGGGGTGCGTGCCTCGACCGCCTCGGTCACGTCGAGCCCGGGGGGCAGCGACTCGTCGAGGAGGACGCGCAGGCCCTCGGGGTCGCGCGGCGCGGTGAGCGCGATCTCCAGGTACTCCGCCTCACTGCCCGTGCCGGTGGGTGCGGCATTGGCGTACGACACCTTGGGGTGCGGTGTGAACCCCGCCGAGTACGCCATGGGCACCTCGGCGCGGCGCAGCGCCCGCTCGAAGGCGCGCTGGAAGTCTCGGTGGCTGGTGAACCTCAGGCGGCCGCGCTTGGTGTAGCGCAGTCGGATGCGCTGCACCGCGGGTGCGGGCGGCGGGCCTTCGGGCTGTCGCTTGCCCAGTGTCCTAGTCCTTCGTGAGTGCGGTCGTACTCCTACCAAGAGTACGTGTGTCGACGGCCTCGGGTTCCCGCCGGTCCGCCGCGACCGGCTGCCGGGGCGCGCCGAACAGCATGCGGCGGGCCTCCGCGCGGGCCTGCCGTACCGTGTCGCGGGCCGAGGCCAGGGCCTCGCGCGCGATCCGGCCGGCCGCCCGGGCGGCCGCGGCGGCGGGCCGCAGGACGGCGGCCCGCACCGCGTGCCCGACCGGCGTGAGCACCATCCGGTACACCCAGCGCGCCGGTTCCGCGACGAGCCACCGCAAGAGGGTCCCGAGGGCCCGCCCGACGGCCCGTGAGACGTGCCCGGCCACCCGCCAGGCGTGGCCGAACGCCTCCCCCGCCTCGCGGGCGAGGAACACGGCGAACCGGCCGGCGGGCGCGAGGACCCGGCGCCACAGCACGAGCGCGGGCAGCACGAACAGGACGCGGGCGGTCCAGTACAGCGCCACTCCGGTCCCGGTGACGAGCAGGCCCAGCAGCGCCCCGAGACCGCGCGCGCACCAGGCGGCGGCCCGCCCGACGGGCGCGAGGACCCAGGTGTACAGCCACCGGGCCGGTACGACGAGCAGGTACCGCACCAGCCAGGCGACGGCCGTGTACCCGCCGAGCCCGACGGCGGCCAGCACCGCGCCGAGGCCCTTGAGCAGCCAGGCGACGCCCCGGCCGGCCGGGCACAGCACGCGCGCGTACACCCAGGCGAGGACGGCGCCCGCACCGCGCGCCAGCCGGACGAGGGCACGCCCGGCGGGGGTGAGGACGTGGCGGTGGAACCACACCGCGGGCAGGGCCACCAGGACCCGGACGAGCCAGGCGAGCGCCGTGCCGAGGGGGACCAGGACGTACCGCCACAGCCCCACGAACGGCCAGACGAACAGGGCCTTCCCGGTCCACAGCAGGGCCAGGCCGAGCGGCCTGAGCACCCAGTGCCGCAGCGCCCGGCCGAGCGGCCGGAACACCCTGTCCCGCAGCAGCCGCCCCGTGGCGACGAGCGCGTCCCACACCATCCGCACGGGCACGACCAGCACGAGGACGACGATCCGCACCGGCAGCCGGACGGCGACGACGAGGCAGCCCTCGGGCTGTGCCGGCCCGGGCGGCGGAGGCGGCGGCTTCTGGAGATCCATACCGGGGTAGACGCCGGAACCGCCCCTCCGGATCCGGCCACGCGGCACGGGCCGGCCGGCGGGCGTGTCCGGGGACCGCCGCGAGCGGCTCCGGCCGGGGCGAGTGGGAGTTTCCGGGGCGAAGCGGGCGGCGCCGGGCGGCGCGGATCGCTCCGACGTGCGGGAAATCGCCCCGTTCGGCTGGTACGGATCGGCCGGTCCCGGAATCCCGGGCGAGGATCGCACCGGAATCCGGGGGACCACGCGGCCCGGCGCTCCCGGGCCGTTTCGAGCCGAGGAGCACTCCCGTGATCCATGACCACCGGGCCGCCCCGTTCGGTCCACCGGTCCGCGCACCGGGAACAACGGTGACCACCCCGTCACCGTCACCCGCAACGGGCCCCGGACCTGCCGGACCCCGGGCCGCGCCGCACCCGGAAAAGTGAGCAGAATGCCGCAGGTAAACGGTCCCGGGACAACCACGAGAACCTTCCGGATCCGTGGTCGAAATCATCTCCGGCGCCCCGACGGTGGCTGCTTGTACCGGCCGTCCGGGCTCGATAAATTCACCGGCCGACCCTTTCTGCCGTGGAAAGAAAAATCCATGAAAAAGGTCTGCCTTAATATGATCGTCCGGGACGAGGCGCATGTGATCCGGCGCTGCCTCGAATCCGTACGCCCCCTCGTCGACACCTGGGTCATCCTCGACACGGGCTCGACCGACGGGACGCAGGACGTCATCCGCGACACGTTCGCCGACCTGCCCGGGACGCTGTACGAGAGCCCGTGGAAGGGCTTCGACCTGAGCCGCACCGAGGCGATCGAACGGGCCCGGGACCGCGCGCACCACCTGCTGTTCATCGACGCCGACGACGTGCTGGAGACCGACCCCGGCTTCACGATGCCGGACCTGACCCACGACTGCTACGACTTCGAGGTGCGCCACGGGCCCATCGTCCACTGGCGCCCGACGATGGTGTCGACCCGGCTGCCCTGGCGGTACGTCGGCGTCCTGCACGAGTACCTGGAGTGCGACACGAGCGCGTTCAGCCGGGCGACCCTGGAGGGCGTCCGGATGGTCATCATGGGCGGCGGCGGACGCCAGACGGGCGACCCGCGCACGAAGTACCTGCGCGACGCCGCCGTCCTGGAGGACGGGCTGGCGAAGGAGCCGGACAACGCGCGGTACGTCTTCTACCTCGCCCAGTGCTGGCGCGACGCCGGCGAACCCGGCAAGGCGCTCGCCGGCTACGACCGGCGCGCGGCCATGGGCGGCTTCGCCGAGGAGGCGTTCTGCTCCCGGCTGTACGCCGCCCGGCTCGCCCGGGAACTGGAGCACCCGGCGCCCGAGGTCATGTCCCGCCTCCTGGAGGCGCACGAGTACCGGCCCACCCGGGCCGAACCGCTCGGCGAACTCGCCCACCTCTGCCGCGTCCAGGGCGAACGCTGGCCGCTGGCCTACCTGTTCGCCCGGCGGGCCGCGGAGCTCCCCCGGCCCGCCGACGTCCTGTTCGTCGAGCACGCCTGGTACGACTGGCGGGCCCTGGACGAGCTGGCGGTGTCGGCGTACTGGACCGGCGCGTACCGCGAGTCGCTGGAGTGCTGCGAGCGGCTGCTGGACGGCGGCGGACTGCCCGAGGAGCACCGGGAGCGGGTGGCCGCCAACCGGGACTTCGCCCGCACCAAGCTGGCGATCGGCGCACCCCGTCCCCAGCCGGCGTGAGCGCTACCGGTCGTCGGGGCCGGGCAGATCTTGTTCGGTCCAGATCGTCTTGCCGGTGGCCGTGTAGCGCGTGCCCCAGCGGTCGGTCATCTGGGCGATGATGTACAGGCCCCGGCCGCCCTCGTCGTCGTTCGCGGCGTGCCGCAGGTTGGGCGCGGTGTGGCCGGTGTCGGAGACCTCGCAGATCAGGCTCCGGTCGCGGATCAGGCGCACCTGGACGGGGCCGCCGGCGTAGCGGATGGCATTGGTGACCAGTTCACTGACGATGAGTTCCGTGGTGAAGACCAGGTCGTCCAGCCCCCAGTCGCCGAGCTGCTTGCTGACGGCCGTGCGGATGGTGCCCACCGACGCCGGGTCGGGCAGCAGCGCCCACTCGGCGAACCGGGCGCGGTCGAGCCGGTGGGTGCGGACCAGGAGCAGCGTGGCGTCCACGTCCACCGGGCCGGGCAGCAGGACGGACACCACCCGGTCGCACAGTTCGTCCAGGGGCCCGTGGGCGCCGGCGAGGACCCGGCGCAGCTCGGCGAGCCCGGTGTCCCGGTCGTCGGCCGCCTGGAGGAGGCCGTCGGTGAACAGGGCGAGGAGGCTGCCCGGCGCGAGGTCCAGTTCCGTGCCCTGGTAGGGCGGGCCCGCGAGGCCCAGTGGTGGTCCCGGCGGCAGTTCCGGGCAGTCGGCGACGCCCGTGCGCGGTGCGACGACCGCCAGCGCCGGCGCTCCGGCCCGCGCCAGGCAGCACTTGCCGGAGACGGGGTCGTACACCGCGTACAGGCAGCTCACGCCCAGGGCCTCGTCGGTGTGCGGGCGCAGCCGGCCGGGGCCGGGAGCGCCGCCGCTCTCGTGCACGGTCTGCTCGACCAGGTCGGCCAGCCGGGAGAGGAGTTCGTCCGGGGCCAGGTCCAGCCGGGCCAGGACGCGGACACCGGTGCGCAGGCGCCCCATGGTGGCCGCGGCCCGCAGGCCGTGCCCGAGCACGTCCCCGACGACCAGGCCGACGCGGGTCCCCGACAGCGGGATCACGTCGTACCAGTCGCCGCCCACGCCCGATCCGCTGTCGGCGGGCAGGTAGCGGCTCGCCGCCTCGACGGCGGTGTGCCGCGGCAGGCGGCGCGGCAGCAGGCTCCGCTGGAGCTTGAGGGCCACGCTGTGGCCGCGGGTGACCAGGGGCATCAGCAGCAGCCCGATCAGCAGGGCGCCCAGGCCCAGGACGGCGACGCCGCCCGTCCTGCCGATCAGCGGCAGGTCGATGCTGGTGGTGCCGTACCCGGGGTTCGCGTAGACCACGAAGGCGGCGTACGCGAACAGCAGGAACATGGTCAGCCCGCCCAGCCCCGGCAGCAGCCCCTTGAAGACCAGGTCCCTGCCGCTGCGGGTGAGGACCTTGCGGTGGTACCAGACGCAGGCGAAGCCGGTGACGCCGTACTGGAACGCGATGGCGAGGCCGACCGATCCGATCGAGTCGGCCAGGATGTTCCGGCTGAACACCGTCAGCAGGAGCAGCACGGCGATCGAGACCGCCCCCATGCCGACGGTCCCCCAGGTCGGGGTGAGGAACCGGCGGTGCAGCCGGGCGAACCGGGACGGGACCGCCTTGTGGACCGCCATGGAGAAGACGGTCCTGGACAGGGGCAGGATGGTGGTCTCGGCGGAGGCCAGCGCGGAGGTCAGCACCATCAGGATCAGCAGCCGGGACAGCAGCAGTCCCGTCTCGCCGTCACCGAAGACGGCCTTGCCCAGACCGGAGAGGACGTCGTCGGAGTTGTGGGTGTTGCGGAGCCCGATGCCCGTGGTGCCGACCCCGGCGAACGCCTGCGCCGAGGTGGACACCAGCGCGTACACGACCAGCAGCAGCACGGTGGACAGGACCGCGGCGCGGCCGGGGACGCGGGTGCTGTCGACGGTCTCCTCGTTGACCGAGAAGGCGGTGTCCCAGCCCCAGTAGATGAAGACGCCCGCGAGGAGGCTCGAGGTGAGTGCCCGCGCCGAGGACACCTCGAACGGGTTGAACCAGGACGCCGAGACGTGGAGCGCCGTCGGCGGCGGATCGTGGTAGACCCGGATCAGCGCGGCGACGGCGAAGGCCAGCAGCATCGCGACTTCCAGGCCCAGCAGCCAGCGCTGGACGGCCGACGAGAACTCGATGCCGACGTAGCAGATCGCGGTCAGCACGGCGATCCAGACGACGCCCGCCACGGTGGTCCACAGCCGGTCGTCCGCCAGGTCGTCGCGGCCCACCAGCCGGAAGCCGTAGACGGCGGCGATCCCGGCGAGGTTCGCCATGACGATGATGTTGGCGACGATGAGGCCCCAGCCGCCCATCCAGCCGGTGCGCGGCCCGAAGGCGCGCGTGGCCCAGGTGTAGGTGGTCCCGCAGTCGGCGTTGCTCGCGTTGAGCTCCCGGAAGGCGTACGCGACCAGCAGCATCGGGACGAAGGCCAGCATCGTGACGATGGGTGCCTGGAGCCCGACCCCGGCCACGATGATGCCCAGCGTGGCGGCGAGGCTGTACGCCGGGCCGGCGGAGGCGAGCCCCATGGCCACCGAGGAGAACATGCCCAGGGCGTTGCTCCGGAGCCCCTTCCGGCCGGCGCACGCCCCGGGGGCGGGCCGGCCGCCGGACTCGGCGTCTCCGAAGTGCCTCACACTTGATTCCAACGCCGGGCCACTTCCCTCCGCAACAGCGCGGGGGCCGCGGGACGGCCACCTGTCACACGTCCGGGCAGACCGGGCGACGGCGGTGCTCCGGCCGTCCCCGGCTGCCCGGTGACGACGCCGGGTCGCAGGTCAGCGGCCGGGCGTGTAGGGCGCGGACATGCCGCCCCGGGCCTTCTTCGACTCCGCCGCCCGGGCGGCCGCGCTCGCGGCCAGTGCCAGGACGAGGGCGATGGCGCCGGTGACGACGTTGTTGATGATGGTCTTGGTGGTGCTCACATTGCCGGCCACCACCCAGGGTGCGATGATCGTCCACGCTCCCAGGAGACAGGCTCCCCAGGCCATGCCGTGCGTACGTTCGTACGCCCGGCCGAAGCCCCCGCTCATCAGGAGGGCGTAGGCGAGCCCCACGAGCAGGTTGGTGACGGCGAGGGTGGAGAGACCGTTGAACCCGGTGATCCACGGTGACGCCGCCAGGTAGATGCCGGTGAGGAAGGCGAGCATCCCGACGGCCTGCCCCCGCGGGGTGCTGGTGGCACGCTCGGCCATCTCGTGCCGCATGCGCATGTCGACGATGTCGGGGTGCGTCTCCATCGATGGACCGTGCGAAGTGGTCATTGCCTTCACCTCTAGACGAGTGCCGGTTCTTCGCCCGCCGGGTACCCACCCGATGCGGTGGAATCTGATGTATCGCACTGTTTTGTCGAGGTGTTCGCGTGCCGGGCCGCGGTCTCCTGGCGCCCCGCCCGGTGGCCCCGGGGCTTGCGAGGACAGACCGGCGGAGGCGTAGGAACATGGAAGCCGCGGAGCGGGGCCTTGCCCCGCTCCCCACGCGGCCCCGGGCGCCGTCCGGTCGCGCAGCGGCGGCGCCGCCGGTCCGGCCCGCTCCGCCCGAGCCACCACCTGGAGGCCGGCATGGGCAAAGTCCTCGGTGACGTGCTGGGTCTCGCGGCCGGTGTGGCGGTCAGCCCGCTCCCGATCATCGCGCTCGTCCTGATCCTCGCCACGCCGCGCGGCCGCCTCACCGGACCGGTCTTCACCGTCGGCTGGCTGCTGGGGCTGGCGGTACCGGGTGCGGTGATGCTGGCGATCGCCTCTCCGGCGGCCGCCTCCGGCCACGGCCGGCCGGCCACCTGGGTGGGGGCGCTCAAGCTCGCGCTGGGCCTGCTCCTGCTCCTCTTCGGCGCCCGCCAGTGGCACCGGCGCCCCCGGGACCCCGCGCAGGCCCGGCTGCCGAAGTGGATGGACGCGCTCGACCGCCTCGCCCCGGCGAAGGTCTTCGGACTCGGTACGGCCCTGGCCGCCCTCAACGCCAAGAACGCCCCGCTCACCATCGCCGCGGGCGCCGCGATCGGCTCGGCCGGGCTGCCCCTGGGGCAGCAGATCGGGGCGCTGGCCGTCTTCGTCGTGATCGCCTCCCTCGGCCTGCTGGTCCCGCTGGGGGTCTTCCTGCTCGGGGGTGAGCGGGCGAGGACCACGCTCGGCGGCTGGAAGGACTGGGCCGCCCAGCACAACGTGGCGGTGATGGCGGTGCTGTTCTTCGTGCTCGGCCTGAAGCTGCTCGGGGACGGCATCTCGGTCCTCACCTCCTGACCGGCCGCGCGCCCGCCATGACCGGGCCCGCCCCGTGCCGGCGGCCCCCCGGCCCGGTAAGAGAGAGCCCCCGCGGCACGGCCTTCCCGCGCCGCGACGCGCCCTTCTCCGCCGAGCCGAGCCCGGCGTCGGCCGGGGCAAGCGCGGTGACTACAGCCGGCTGCGCAAGCTCAAGGCGAAGTACGACCGAGCACCCCGCCCGCGTCGAGCCGACCCCGAGCACGGCTGAGCCCCCTCCCGCCGGGGAGGGGGCTCAGCCGTGTGTCCGCTCACCGGACCCGGGCCGCCTCAGTGCGTGTGACCACTCGGAGCCGGCGCCGGACCCGCGTTGTCGACCGTCAGCGGCAGCAGCTTCCTGCCCGTCGGGCCGATCTGGATCTGGGTGTCCATCTGCGGGCAGACGCCGCAGTCGAAGCACGGGGTCCAGCGGCAGTCCTCGACCTCCGTCTCGTCGAGGGCGTCCTGCCAGTCCTCCCAGAGCCAGTCCTTGTCCAGGCCGGAGTCGAGGTGGTCCCAGGGCAGGACCTCCTCGTAGGCGCGCTCGCGGGTGGTGTACCAGTCGACGTCCACGCCGAAGGGGGCGAGGGCCTTGTCCGCGCACGCCATCCAGCGGTCGTAGGAGAAGTGCTCGCGCCAGCCGTCGAAGCGGCCGCCGTCCTCGTACACCGCGCGGATGACCGCGCCGATGCGGCGGTCGCCGCGCGACAGGAGGCCCTCCACGATGCCGGGCTTGCCGTCGTGGTAGCGGAAGCCGATCGAGCGGCCGTACTTCTTGTCGCCGCGGATCTTGTCGCGGAGCTTGGCCAGGCGGGCGTCCGTCTCCTCCGCCGAGAGCTGCGGGGCCCACTGGAAGGGGGTGTGGGGCTTGGGAACGAAGCCGCCGATCGAGACCGTGCAGCGGATGTCGTTGGCGCCCGAGACCTCACGGCCCTTCTGGATCACGCGCGTCGCCATGTCGGCGATCTGGAGGACGTCCTCGTCGGTCTCCGTCGGCAGGCCGCACATGAAGTACAGCTTCACCTGGCGCCAGCCGTTGCCGTAGGCCGTGGAGACCGTACGGATCAGGTCCTCCTCCGAGACCATCTTGTTGATGACCTTGCGCATGCGCTCGGAGCCGCCCTCGGGGGCGAAGGTCAGGCCGGACCGGCGGCCGTTCCTCGTCAGCTCGTTCGCCAGGTCGACGTTGAAGGCGTCGACGCGGGTGGACGGGAGGGAGAGGCCGATCTTGTCGTCCTCGTAGCGGTCCGCCAGGCCCTTGGCGATGTCGCCGATCTCCGAGTGGTCCGCGGAGGACAGGGAGAGGAGGCCGACCTCCTCGAAGCCGGTCGCCTTCAGGCCCTTGTCGACCATCTCGCCGATGCCGGTGATCGAGCGCTCGCGCACCGGGCGGGTGATCATGCCCGCCTGGCAGAAGCGGCAGCCCCGGGTGCAGCCGCGGAAGATCTCGACCGACATGCGCTCGTGCACGGTCTCGGCGAGCGGCACCAGCGGCTGCTTGGGGTACGGCCACTCGTCCAGGTCCATGACCGTGTGCTTGGACACGCGCCACGGGACGCCGGAGCGGTTGGGGACCACGCGGGCGATGCGGCCGTCCGGGAGGTACTCGACGTCGTAGAACGCCGGGATGTACACCCCGCCCGTCTTCGCCAGCCGGAGGAGGACCTCCTCCCGGCCGCCGGGGCGGCCCTCGGCCTTCCACTCCCGGATGACGCGGGTCATGTCGAGGACGGCCTGCTCGCCGTCGCCGATCACGGCCGCGTCGATGAAGTCGGCGATCGGCTCCGGGTTGAAGGCCGCGTGGCCGCCGGCCAGGACGATCGGGTCGTCGACCGTGCGGTCCCGGGACTCCAGCGGGATGCCCGCGAGGTCGAGGGCGGTGAGCATGTTGGTGTAGCCCAGCTCGGTGGAGAAGCTGAGGCCGAACACGTCGAAGGCCTTCACCGGGCGGTGGCTGTCGACCGTGAACTGGGGGACGCCGTGCTCGCGCATCAGCTCCTCCAGGTCCGGCCAGACGCTGTAGGTGCGCTCGGCGAGGACCCCCTCCTGCTCGTTGAGGACCTCGTAGAGGATCATGACGCCCTGGTTGGGCAGTCCGACCTCGTACGCGTCGGGATACATGAGCGCCCAGTGGACGTCACACTCGTCCCACGGCTTGACCGTGGAGTTGAGCTCTCCGCCGACGTACTGGATCGGCTTCTGCACGTGCGGCAGCAGTGCTTCGAGCTGCGGGAACACCGACTCGGCGGCTTCGGCAGGCATCTCGCGAACCTTCATGGGCTGACTGGGGTGACCATCAAGCGTAACCCGCCCGGCGGGCTCCCCCGAACGCTCAGCCCGCCGTCCCGCCCCCGGCCCGCCGCCAGCGGCCGGGCAGCTCCGCCTCCAGCGCGGCCGCCCGGGCCTCCTCCCTGCCGTACAGGAGCCCGTAGGTGAAGGTGCTCTCCCCGGCCGCGTGGGCCACCGCCGCCAGCTCGCGCAGGGTGCGGCGGGCCATGACGCTGTCCTGGTGGTCGCCGAGCAGGGTGGTCAGGGACTTCATGGACTTGGTGAGGGAGCGGGCGGGGCCGCCCAGGGCCCCGGTGGACGCCTCCGCCGCGTACCGGGTGCGCTTGGCCTTCTTGCGGGCCTCGTGCAGGGCCGCGTCACGGTCGTGGCCGGGCGGCAGCTCCAGCGCGGGCTCCATGCGGCGCCCCAGTTTCCGCTCGCTCCTGCGCAGCGCCGCCGGGAGGGCCTTCCCGGGCTTCTTCCCGGCCTTCCCGCCGAGCGGCGGGTCCGCGAGCAGGGCGTCGAGGGCCTCCAGCAGGGCCAGGTGGCGGCGGGAGTCGAGGACGCCGGTCAGGTGGGCGTGGGCGCCGCCGTGCCGGGCGGCGGCCCAGGCGGCGAGGCGTTCCCGGACGGGTCCGTCGACCAGGCCGGGCGGGAGCGCGTCCAGGGCGGTCGTCAGGCGGTCGGCCAGCACCTCCTGGTCGCGGTCGACGCCGAGTTCGCCCGCGAGCCACTTCAGCTCGGCGCGCACGGGGTCGGTGGCGGCGCGGTCCAGGACGGCGCCGAAGGTGCCCAGGGTGCCGCGGGCGCGGCGGGTGGCGACCCGCATCCGGTGCACCGCGTCGGGGATGCCGCGGCGGACGGCGGGGTCCAGCCCGACCAGCGCGTCCCGCTGGGCGCGGAGGTAGGCGAGGACGTGGTCGCCCGCCGTGGCGGGCGCGGGGGCCCCTGCCTTCTTCCGGCGCCGTTTCCCGCCGCCGCCCGGGGCGGTCTGTTCCAGGGCGCGGGCCAGTTTCGACGGGGAGTCGGACGGCCGCACGCCCGCCTCGCGCAGCCGCTCCTCCACCTGGTCGAGGAAGGCGGGGTCGCCGCCGTCGGCCAGTTCGACCTCGATCTCGGTCCACTGGGCGGCGCCGCCCGCGCCGGTGAGCCGCTCGGCGGTGACGGTGTCGAGGCTCGCCTCGGCCAGCAGCTCGCCCCGGGCGTCGACCAGGTGCCGCACGTCGCGGGCGGACCGCAGCCGGACGAGGGGGACCAGGGCGCGGTCCCGGACCCGGGAGCGGACCAGGGCGGCGATCTCCTCGGGGACGGTGTCGGAGAGCGGGGCCCGGATCTCGTCGCGGACGCCGGGGGCGACCGGGAGCTTCAGGTGCCAGCCGGCGTCCGGGCCGCCGGTGCGGCGGCGCAGGGTCAGCGAGGCGGCGGCCAGTCGTTCGTCGACGGTGTCGTAGTACGTGGCGTCCAGGTCGACCAGGCCCTTGTCGAGGACCGCGGCCACCCCGCCGACGCCGGTCAGGTCGGGCAGTCCGCTCTCGTCGGATTCGTACTTGCGCTCGATCTCGCGTTTCGTATCCGCCATGCACCGAATCTAGTGGGCCCGGGGCCGCAGCGGCAGTGGCCGCCCCGGGCGGACGGCCGGCGGGGACCCGCCGGCCGCTCGGGGCGGCCCCGGGCCGCGTCCGGTGGCCCGGGGCGGTGTCACGCCGACATGGGCCGCTGCACCTTGATGGACTGGAGCAGCCCGATCGCGACCCACACGGCGAACATGGACGAGCCGCCGTAGGACACGAACGGCAGGGGCAGGCCGGTGACGGGCATGATGCCGAGGGTCATGCCGATGTTCTCGAAGGACTGGAAGGCGAACCAGGCGACGATGCCGGCGGCCACGATCGTGCCGTACAGCTCGGTCGAGTCGCGCGCTATGCGGCAGGCGCGCCACAGGACGACGCCGATCAGGAAGATGATCAGGCCCGCGCCGAGGAAGCCCAGCTCCTCCCCCGCGACCGTGAAGACGAAGTCGGTCTGCTGCTCGGGCACGAACTGGCCGGTGGTCTGCGAGCCGTGGAAGAGGCCGGCGCCGGTGAGTCCGCCGGAGCCGATGGCGATCCGGGCCTGGTTGGTGTTGTAGCCGACGCCCGCCGGGTCCAGGTCCGGGTTGGCGAAGGCCGCGAACCGGTTGATCTGGTACTCGTCCAGGATGTGCAGCTGCCAGATGGCCACGCAGCCGACGACCCCGGCCAGGAGGAGGCCGAAGACCCAGCGGTTGGAGGCCCCGGAGGCGAGCAGCACGCCCAGGATGATGGCCACCATGGCCAGCACGGAGCCGAGGTCGGGCATGAGCAGCAGGATCAGGATCGGCACGGTGGCCAGGCACAGCGCCTGGAACACGGTCCGGTGGTCCGGGTAGGGCTTGTCGCCCGCGTCCACCCGGGCGGCCAGCAGCATGGCCATGCCGAGGATGATCGTGATCTTCATGAACTCGGCCGGCTGGAGGGAGAAGCCGCCGATGACGAGCCAGTTGCGCTGGCCGTTGATCGTCGCGCCGAGCGGGGTCAGGACGACCAGGGCGAGCATCACCGACAGGCCGTAGAGGATCGGCACGGCGTTGCGCAGGGCCCGGTGGCCGAGCCAGATCGTGGCGATCATCAGGGCGATCCCGATGCCGAGGTTCATCAGGTGCCGCAGCAGGAAGAAGTACGGGTCGCCCTGGTTCAGCTCGGTGCGGTTGCGGGTGGCCGAGTAGACCAGCAGCGAGCCCATGAGGGACAGCACGGTGGCCGCCAGCAGTATCGGCCAGTCCAGCCGGCGGGTGAGGGAGTCGCGGGCGAGGAGTTTCGTCCAGCCGGCCCGCTCGGGGCCGTACCCGGAGACGGAGAAGCTGTTCGCGCCGGTCATCAGGGCGTCCTCCGGCTTCCCCGGGCGCGGTGGCGCCGGCGCCTGCGGGTGTCGCGGTTGCCCGGGGTGGGCGAGGCGGTGGTGCCGGCGGGCTGCTGGTCGTCGCCGTTGGTGGGGTTGTTCTTCTGGGCGGCCTCGGTGTCCTTGGCCGGATCACCGGTGATCTTGGGGGCGGCGATGGTGCCGTCCGGGCGGACCTTGGGCAGGTCCTTCTGGGGCTGGGGCAGCAGCGCCTTCCGGTCGTCGACGGAGCCGTCGCCCTGAACGCCGTAGAGGGCGCCGTAGATGTTGCGCACGGCCTCACCGGAGGCGCCGGAACCCGTACCGGCCTGGGCGATCGTCATGATCACCGTGTAGTCCTTGGAGTAGGTGGCGAGCCAGGAGGTGGTCTGCTTGCCGTAGACCTCCGCCGTTCCCGTCTTGGCGTGCAGCGGGATCTTGTCCTGCGGCCAGCCGCCGAACTTCCAGGCCGCCGTACCGCGCGTGATGACGCCCGCGAAGGCGTCGTCCATGCCCTTGAGGGTGGCCTGGCTGACCGGCAGCCTGCCGCGCTTCTTCGGCTTGATCTCCCGCACCGACTTGCCGTCGGCGCTGATGACGGCCTTGCCGATGGACGGCTGGTACATCGTGCCGCCGTTGGCGACGGCGCCGTAGATCACGGCCTCCTGGATCGGGGTGACGAGGGTGTCGCCCTGGCCGATGGAGTAGTTGATCGAGTCGCCCTCGCGCATCTTGTTGCCCTCGAGGCAGTTCTCGTAGGCGATCTTCTCGACGTAGGAGCCGTCCTTCTTGCCGGACTTGCACCAGGCGTCCTTGTTGGCCTTCCAGTAGTCCAGCTTCCACTGGCGGTCCGGGACCCGGCCGGTGACCTCGTTGGGCAGGTCGACGCCGGTCTCCCGGCCGAGGCCGAACTGGTGGGCGGCCTTGTAGAAGTAGTCCTTCGGCTGGCCCTTCTTGGGGTTGATGCCGCCGTCCCGCTTCCACTCCCTGTCGGCGAGGCCGTAGAAGACGGTGTCGCAGGAGACCTCCAGGGCGCGGCCCAGGGTGATCGCGCCGAAGTTCTCGCCCTCGAAGTTCTTGAAGACCTGGCCGCCCACCGAGTAGGAGCTGGTGCACGGGTAGCTGCCGTCGAAGGGGTAGCCGGCCTCGACCGCGGCGGCCGTGGAGATCACCTTGAAGGTCGAGCCGGGGGCCGCCTGGCCCTGTATGGCCCGGTTGAGCAGGGGGTAGTCGGAATCCTTGCCGGTGAGGGCCTTGTAGTCCTTGCCGGAGATGCCGCCGACCCAGACGTTCGGGTCGTAGGTCGGCGCGGAGGCCATGGCGACGATGCGGCCGGTCTTGGCCTCCATCACGACGACGGCGCCGGAGTCGGCCTTGTAGTTCGTACCGGTGATCTTGTCGAACTGCTGGCGGGCCACCTTCATGGCCTTGTCCAGCTCGTACTCCGCGACGCGCTGCACCCGGGAGTCGATGCTGGTGACGAGCTTGGAACCGGACTCGGCCGGGTCGGACTCGGCCTTGCCGATGACCCGGCCGAGGTTGTCGACCTCGTACCGGGTGACGCCGGCCTTGCCGCGCAGCACCTTGTCGTACGTCCGCTCCAGGCCGGAGCGGCCGACCATGTCGGAGCGCAGGAACGGCGAGTCGGTGTCCTTGGCCTGCTGGATCTCGTCGTCGGTGACGGGCGAGAGGTAGCCGAGGACCTGTGCGGTGTTGGACTTGCCGGGGCCCGGGTAGCGGCGGACCGCCTCGGGTTCGGCGGTGATGCCGGGGAAGTCCTCGGAGCGCTCGCGGATCTGGAGTGCCTGCTTGGCCGTGGCCTTGTCGGTGATGGGGATCGGCTGGTACGGCGAGCCGTTCCAGCAGGGCTGGGGGGTCTCGGCGTCGCACAGCCGGACCTTCTGCGCGACCTCCTCGGGGCTCATGCCGAGGACGCCGGCCAGCTTGGCGAGGACGGCCTTGCCGTCGTCCTTCTGCTTCAGCAGGTCGGTGCGGGAGGCGGAGACCACCAGGCGGGTCTCGTTGTCCGCGAGGGGCACGCCGCGGGCGTCCAGGATGTCACCGCGCACGGCGGGGTCGACCACCTGCTGGACGTGGTTGCCGGACGCCTCCCGCTGGTAGGCGGCGCCCTCGCGGATCTGGAGGTACCACAACCGGCCGCCGAGCGTGCCGAGCAAGGAGAGGACGAGGATCTGGATCACGACGAGCCGGATCTGGATCCGTGGGGTCCGACCGGTCTCGGGGATGTTGGTCACTGCTGCTGCCTCCCCCTCTCAGTGCGCGGACGTCTGTGCGTGTGCTGCGGGTGCGCGGACCGCCTGCGCGCGTACATACGGGAAACGGCCGACCGGTGGGGCCGCGTTCCGGGCGGGCTGCCCCGTTCGGGTGAACTTCGCGGTGTTCACAGGCGCTTGACCCCCTTGATGCGGCCGACCCGGGCGGAGCGGGTGCGGGCCTTGGCCTTCAGCGCGCCGAGGCCGCCGCGCTGGCCGCCGATGCGCAGGCCCGTGCCCGAGGAGAGCCAACCGGAGGAGATGTCCCCGGCCTTGGCCGCGGGACCGCTGTCGGTGAGCGGGTCATTGTCGGAGCGGCGGGCCAGCCACATGACGGCGGGCACCACGAACGGGGCGAGCAGCAGGTCGTAGAGGGCCGCGGAGACGAGCAGGCCGGGCAGGCCGACGTGCCGGGCGGCGGTGTCGCCGACCAGGGCGCCCACCCCGGCGTAGAGCAGGGTGGAGCCTACGGCGGCGGCGACCACGACGGCCATGGGGCCGGTCGCCGACTTCAGCCGGCCGTTCTCCGGCCGGACGAGCCCGGCGAAGTAGCCGGTGACGCACAGGACGAGGGCGTAGCGGCCGGCCGCGTGGTCGGCGGGCGGTGCCAGGTCGGCGAGCAGGCCGGCGCCGAACCCGACGAGGGCGCCGCCGACATGGCCGTACACCATCGCCAGACCGAGGACGGTGAGCAGCAGCAGGTCGGGCACGGCGCCCGGCAGGTGCAGCCGGGCGAGCACGCTCACCTGGACCACCAGGGCCACCACGACCAGCGCGCTGGAGAGCAGGATCCTGTTGACACGCATGGGATTCAGCTCCTACTGCTGCTCTTCGGTGGCGTTGTCGGTGGTGGGGGCGTCGGCCGACGGGGTGACCGTGACGGTCACCGTCGGCGTCGGGACCGGCTTCGGCTTGGCGGGGAGCACGGTGTCCCGTGGATCGCGGGCCGGGGCCTGGACGACCACGCCGACGATGTCGAGCTTGGTGAAGCCGACGTACGGGGTGACGTAGAGGGTGCGGGTGAGGCCGCCGCCGGAGGGGTCCACGCGGGAGACGACACCGACCGGGACGCCGGGTACGAACGGCCGGTCGGACTGGGAGCCGAAGGTGACGAGCCGGTCGCCCTTCTTCACCTCCGCCTTGCCGTTGAGCAGTTCGACGCGGAGCGGGCGGTCGCCCTGGCCGGAGGCGAAGCCGAGTTCGTCGCCCGCCTCCATGCGGGTGCCGACGGTGAAGTCGGGGTCGTTGGCGAGCAGCACGGTGGCGGTGCCGGGGCCGACGGTGGTGACGCGGCCGACCAGGCCGTCGCCGTTCAGGACGGTCATGTCCCGCTTGATGCCGTCGTTCGCGCCGACGTCGATGGTGATGGTCCAGGAGAAGCCCTGCGCCGAGCCTATGGCGATGACCTGGGCGCCCTTGATGCCGTACTGCCCCTCGCCGGCGACCTTCAGCATCTTGTCGAGCTGCCTGAGGCGGCTGCGGTTGCGGTCGTCGCTGCCGAGCTTCGCCTTGAGGGCCGCGTTCTCCTTCTCCAGCGCGGCGAGCCGGTCGTGCCGGCTGCCCGAGGCGCGGACCGCGGAGACCGCGTTGCCCACCGGGTCGACCGCGGAGCTCAGTCCGTCCTCGACGGGTCCGAACACCGTCGCGGCGGCGTGCCGGGCACCGTCGACCGGGGAGTTCCGGCCTCCCCGGATGTCCACCGTGATCAGCGCGAACGCGATGGCGACCAGCAGGACCAGGAGCAGCCGGCTCTCTTTCGTGTCCCTCACGTGCGGCGGCCGTGCCCTTCCTCGAGTAGGAATTCTTCGGACCCCTGGAAAACGCGAATCGTGCGGCGCGAACCGGGAAGGTCCATTCGGGGGAGCTTATGCCTCTATATCAACGATCCGCCGCACGAGAGGAGAACGTCTCGTACGGCGGAATCGAAGAGTCGTCATCGGCGCGGCTGGGCGTCCAGCACCTGCTGGAGCGCCTCGAACTCCTCGACGCACTTGCCGGAACCGAGCGCGACGCTGTCCAGCGGGTCCTCGGCGATGTGGATCGGCATGCCGGTCTCCCGCCGCAGCCGCTCGTCGAGGCCGCGCAGCAGGGCCCCGCCGCCGGTCAGAACGATTCCGCGGTCCATGATGTCGCCGGACAGCTCCGGCGGGCACTTGTCGAGGGTGGTCTTCACCGCGTCCACGATCGCGTTGACCGGCTCCTCGATGGCCTTGCGGACCTCGGCCGCCGAGATGACGACGGTCTTCGGCAGCCCCGACACCAGGTCACGGCCGCGCACTTCGGTGTGCTCGTCGGCGTCGAGGTCGTACGCCGAACCGATCGTGATCTTGATCTGTTCGGCCGTGCGCTCGCCCAGCAGAAGGCTGTACTCCTTCTTGATGTACTGGATGATCGCGTTGTCCAGTTCGTCGCCGGCGACGCGGATGGACTGCGCGGTGACGATCCCGCCGAGGGAGATGACCGCGACCTCCGTGGTGCCGCCGCCGATGTCCACCACCATGTTGCCCGTGGCCTCGTGGACCGGCAGTCCGGAGCCGATGGCCGCGGCCATGGGCTCCTCGATGATGTGCACCTGGCGGGCGCCGGCCTGGGAGGACGCCTCGATGACCGCACGGCGCTCGACGCCCGTGATGCCCGAGGGCACGCAGACCACGACCCGCGGCCGGGCCAGGTAGCGCCGCTTGTGGATCTTCAGGATGAAGTAGCGGAGCATCCGCTCGGTGATCTCGAAGTCGGCGATCACGCCGTCCTTCAGGGGGCGGACGGCCACGATGTTGCCCGGCGTCCGGCCGATCATCTTCTTCGCTTCCGCACCGACCGCGAGGATCCCACCCGTGTTGGTGTTGATCGCCACGACGGACGGTTCGTTCAGGACGATCCCGCGACCCCTGACGTACACCAGCGTGTTGGCGGTCCCGAGGTCGACAGCCATGTCACGGCCGATGAACGACATTGAGTTCCCCATCCGGATTCATCTGGCCTCCTGAATATGTGAGGGCATATCAGGACGGCGAGGCGGGTGCTGTGACGTGAAGGCTTCCATCGTAAACGCGCCTGCACGAACACTGCGCGAGGGTCTCCGCCATTGTCACCAGATGGCGTGCCGCCTCGCTTGTGGAGACGGGCGTTCGGGGGCGCTCGTTCCCTCAAATGCCCGGGCCATGCGGGAAAGGCCCGGGACCGGCCCGGACCTTCCGCGGACGGCCCACGGGTCAGGCGCGGCCCGGGAAGAAGATCTTCACCTCGCGCTCGGCGGACTCCTCGGAGTCCGAGGCGTGGATCAGGTTCTCGCGGACGATCACACCGTAGTCGCCCCGGATCGAGCCGGGCGCGGCGGCGATCGGGTCGGTCGGGCCCGCCAGTTGGCGCACGCCCTCGATCACCCGCTCGCCCTCCACGATGAGCGCGACGACCGGGCCCGAGGACATGAACTCGACCAGCGGCTCGTAGAACGGCTTGCCCACGTGCTCACCGTAGTGCTGCTCCAGCGTGGCCCGCTCCAGGGTGCGCAGCTCCAGCGCCGTGATCCGCCAGCCGGCCTTGCGCTCGATACGGCTGATGATCTCGCCGGTCAGGCCGCGACGGACGGTGTCGGGCTTGAGCAGGACGAGGGTGCGCTGGCTCACGAGGGGCTCCTTACACGACTTGCGGGTGCGGTGGGACGAGGTTACAGGGCGTGTCGGGGCGCCTGTTACGCAGCGTCAGCCGGGGAGGAGGCGGACCGGGCCTGGGCCGCGAACCTCGCCTTCGCCTCGTCCACCTTTCGCCCGAAGTGCACCGACGCCCACCACAGGGCCGCGAACACCGCGCCCATGAAGTACATGGTGGGGACGAAGACACCGGAGGCGATCAGGGCGATCTGCAGGGCCCAGCCGAGGACCACTCCGCCGGGCCGGGTCACCATGCCGCACAGCAGCACGCACAGCAGCATCGCGATACCGCTGACGAGCCACACCGTGGACGTGGCGAGGTCCGGGTCCTTCATCGCGACCAGCCCGGCGAAGCCGATGACGAAGAACTCGCCGATCAGGGTCGATGCACAGAGAGTACGCACGGCAGACCTCAGCCCTTCCCCAGCAGCAGCCGGGCCTCGCCGACCGTGATGACGGATCCGGTGACCAGTACCCCGCCGCCCGCGAACTCGCCCTCCTCCTCGGCCAGCGTGATCGCGGCCTCCAAGGCGTCCGGCAGCCGCGGCTCGACCTGCACCCGCTCCTCGCCGAACACCTCGACGGCGATCGCGGCCAGCTCGTCGGAGTCCATGGCCCGGTGGCTGGAGTTCTGGGTGACGACGACCTCGGCGAAGATCGGCTCGAAGGCCTCCAGCAGCCCGCGCACGTTCTTGTCGCCGCTGGCGCCGACGACGCCGACGAGCCGGGTGAAGTCGAACGCCTCGCGCACGGCCTCGGCGGTGGCGGCGGCGCCCGCCGGGTTGTGCGCGGCGTCCAGCACGATCGTCGGGGAGCGCCGGACGACCTCCAGGCGGCCCGGGGAGGACACGGCCGCGAACGCCTTGCGGACGGTGTCGAGGTCCAGCGGCTCGGCGCGCTGCGCGCCGACGCCGAAGAACGCCTCGACGGCGGCGAGGGCGACGGCCGCGTTGTGCGCCTGGTGGGCGCCGTGCAGCGGGAGGTACAGCTCCGGGTACTCGCCGCCGAGGCCGCGCAGGGTGAGCAGCTGCCCGCCGACGGCGACCTGCCGGGCCACGACGCCGAACTCCAGCCCCTCGCGGGCTACGGTGGCGTCCACCTCGACGGCCTTCTTCAGCAGCACCTGCGCCGCGTCCACCGGCTGCTGGGCCAGGATGACGGTGGCGTCCTGCTTGATGACGCCGCTCTTCTCGCCGGCGATCTCGCCGGGCGTCCCGCCGAGCCGGTCGGTGTGGTCCAGGTCGATCGGGGTCACGACGGCGACGTCGCCGTCGATCACATTGGTCGCGTCCCAGGTCCCGCCCATGCCGACCTCGACGACGGCGACGTCGACGGGCGCGTCCGCGAAGGCGGCGTACGCCATGCCGGTGAGCACCTCGAAGAACGACAGCCGGTACTCCTGCTGTCCGTCCACCATCTCGACGTACGGCTTGACGTCCTGGTACGTGTCGATGAACCGCTCGGCGGTGATCGGGGCGCCGTCCAGGCTGATGCGCTCGGTGACCGACTGGACGTGCGGGCTGGTGTAGCGGCCGGTGCGCAGCTCGAAGGCGCCGAGCAGGGCCTCGATCATGCGGGCGGTGGAGGTCTTGCCGTTCGTGCCCGTGATGTGGATCGAGGGGTACGCGCGCTGCGGCTCGCCCAGGACGTCCATCAGCGCGGCGATGCGGGCGACCGAGGGGTCCAGCTTGGTCTCGCCCCAGCGGGTGGCCAGCTCGGCCTCGACCTCGCGCAGGGCCTGGTCGACCGCCGGGTCCTCGGGGCGCCCGGGTACGTCGGCCTGGGGCGCGCCGCCCTGGGTGCGCAGGGTGCGGCTGCCGGCCTCGATGACCGCGAGGTCGGGGTCGCGGTCGGTCTCGGCCTCGATGATCTCGTCGAAGCCGTCGAGGGGATCGGGGGTGTCGCTGGTGCCGGGGTGGTCGCTCACGGGGCCAGTCTACGGAGCGCGCGGGCCCGGCGCGGCGCCGGTATGGGACGGCTTGCCGCTCCGCCCGCCGGCGGGGGCGCCGGGTGGTGGGCGAGGGCCGGGGGCGGGTGCCCGGGCCGGCCGTCCGGGGCCTGCGCCGGTCTGCGGCGACGAGGGCAGCGGGGGCTGGGTGACCGGGGCGCGCGGGCCGGGCGGTGTCCGGGTGGGTGTGCCGAAGGCCCCGGTGCCGTGGGGCACCGGGGCCTTCGGTATCAGGGGTACTGCCTACGCCTGCGGCAGCCGGTCGAGCTGGGCCTGGATCCGGGTGATGTCCTCCTCGGCCTTGGCCAGGCGCGTGCGGATCTTGTCCACCACGTTCTCCGGGGCCTTGGCGAGGAACGCCTCGTTGCCGAGCTTGCCCGTGGCCTGGGCCTTCTCCTTCTCGGCGGCGGCCAGGTCCTTCGCGAGGCGCTTGCGCTCCGCGGCGACGTCGATCGTGCCGGAGAGGTCGAGGGCGACCTCGGCGCCGGCGACCGGCAGCGTGGCCGTGGCCGTGAAGGACTCGCCCTCCGGCTGGAGGCGCAGGAGCTGGCGGATGGCGGCCTCGTGCGGGGCGAGGGCCGTGCCGTCCAGCGTCAGGCGCGCCGGGACCCGCTGGCCGGGCTGGAGGCCCTGGTCGGCGCGGAAGCGGCGGACCTCGGTGATGACCGACTGGAGGGTCTCGATCTCCCGCTCGGCGTCGGCGTCGCGGAACCCGCTGTCCCCCGGCCAGTCGGCGACGACGACCGACTCGCCGCCGGTCAGCGTCGTCCACAGGGTGTCCGTGACGAACGGCACGATCGGGTGGAGCAGCCTGAGCGTGACGTCGAGGACCTCGCCGAGGACGCGCTTGCTCGCCTCGGCGGGGGCGCCGCCCGCCTGGAAGACGGTCTTGGACAGCTCGACGTACCAGTCGAAGACCTCGTCCCACGCGAAGTGGTACAGGGCGTCGCTGAGCTTCGCGAACTGGTAGTCCTCGTAGAACGCGTCGACTTCGGCGACGGTCTCGTTCAGGCGGGACAGGATCCAGCGGTCCGTGGCGGACATCGCGGAGGCGTCCGGCAGCGGGCCCTCGACCGTCGCGCCGTTCATCATCGCGAAACGGGTGGCGTTCCAGATCTTGTTGGCGAAGTTGCGGGACGCCTGGACCCAGTCCTCGCCGATCGGGACGTCGACGCCCGGGTTGGCGCCCCTGGCCAGGGTGAAACGCAGGGCGTCGGAGCCGTACTTGTCCATCCAGTCCAGCGGGTTGACCGTGTTCCCGAACGACTTCGACATCTTCTTGCCGAACTCGTCGCGGACCATGCCGTGGAACGCGATCGTGTGGAACGGCGGCCGGCCGTCCATCGCGTACAGGCCGAACATCATCATCCGGGCGACCCAGAAGAACATCAGGTCGTAGCCGGTGACCAGGACGGAGTTCGGGTAGAACTTCTCCAGGTCCGGGGTCTGCTCCGGCCAGCCGAGCGTGGAGAACGGCCACAGGCCGGAGGAGAACCACGTGTCGAGGACGTCGGTGTCCTGGGTCCAGCCCTCGCCCGTGGGCGCCTCGTCGTCGGGGCCGACGCAGACCAGCTCGCCGTTCGGGCCGTGCCAGACGGGGATGCGGTGGCCCCACCACAGCTGGCGCGAGATGCACCAGTCGTTCAGGTTGTCGACCCAGTCGAAGTAGCGCTGCGACATGTCGGCCGGGTGGATGTCGACCCGGCCGTCGCGGACCGCGTCACCGGCGGCCTTGGCGAGGGTCTCGACCTTGACCCACCACTGCAGGGACAGGCGCGGTTCCAGCGTCGTCTTGCAGCGCGAGCAGTGGCCCACGGAGTGGACGTACGGGCGCTTCTCGGCGACGATCCGGCCCTCGGCGCGCAGGGCGGCGACGATCGCGGAGCGGGCCTCGAAGCGGTCCAGGCCCTGGAAGGGGCCGTGGGTGGTGATCACGCCGCGCTCGTCGAGGACCTCGATGGACTCGAGGTCGTGGCGCTGGCCGATGGCGAAGTCGTTCGGGTCGTGCGCCGGGGTCACCTTGACGGCGCCGGTGCCGAACTCCGGGTCGACGTGCGTGTCGGCGACGACCGGGATCGTACGGTCCGTCAGCGGCAGCCTGATCTGCTTGCCGATCAGGTGGGCGTAGCGCTCGTCGTCCGGGTGGACGGCGACGGCCGTGTCACCGAGCATCGTCTCGGCGCGGGTGGTGGCGACGACGACGGTGTCGTCACCCTCGCCGTACTTCATGGAGACGAGCTCGCCGTCGTCGTCCTGGTAGTCGACCTCGATGTCGGAGATGGCCGTCAGACAGCGCGGGCACCAGTTGATGATGCGCTCGGCGCGGTAGATCAGGCCGTCGTCGAACATCTTCTTGAAGACGGTCTGGACGGCCCGGGACAGGCCCTCGTCCATGGTGAAGCGGTCCCGGCTCCAGGCCAGGCCCTCGCCGAGGCGGCGCATCTGGCCGGCGATCTGGCCGCCGGACTCGGCCTTCCACTCCCAGACGCGCTCGACGAAGGCCTCGCGGCCCAGGTCGTGGCGGGACTTGCCCTCCTTGGCGAGCTCGCGCTCGACGACGTTCTGGGTGGCGATGCCGGCGTGGTCCATGCCGGGCTGCCACAGCGTCTCGAAGCCCTGCATGCGCTTGCGGCGGGTGAGGGCGTCGATCAGCGTGTGCTCGAAGGCGTGGCCCAGGTGCAGCGAGCCCGTGACGTTCGGCGGCGGGATGACGATGGTGTACGCCGGCTTCTCGCTCTTCGCGTCCGCCTCGAAGTACCCGCGCTCTACCCAGCGCTCGTACAGCGGTCCTTCCACCTCGGCCGGCGCGTACTGGGTCGGCAGTTCGGAGTCGGGCGCGGGCGGCTGCTGCTGAGCGTTCTCGGTCACGGGGCTCAGTTTAGAGGTGTCACGGGGTGGTCCCGAAACGCGTTTGTTCTGTAACGGTGCGGCCCCCCGATGCCGTGCGCCGGCCGGGGCTGCGCCAGGATGTCAGGAACACATAAGGCATCTGGAGGGGAACCCAGGAATGAGCGACAACCAGCCGGGCCCGTACGGCCAGCAGCCCCAGCAGCCGGGCCCGTACGGCCAGCCGGGGCAGCCTGGGCAGTACGGCGGTCAGCCGGGCCCCTACGGCCAGCCGCCGCAGGCGCCGCAGCCCGGCTACGGCTACCCCCAGCAGGCTCCGGCCGCTGCGCAGCCGGGGTACGGCTACCCGCAGCAGGGCGCGCCGCAGCAGCAGCCTGGTCCCTACGGTCAGCAGCAGAACCCGTACGGCCAGCAGCAGCCCTACGGCATGCCGCAGCCGCCCCAGCCGCCCCAGCCGGCCGGCGGGAAGAAGAAGACGGGCCTGGTCATCGGCGCGGTGGCGGTGGTCGCGGCTCTGGCGGTCGGCGCGTACTTCGTGCTCGGCGGCGGCTCCGGCGGTTCCGGCGTCGCGGACGACGGCCCGCACAAGCTGACGACTCCGCAGACGGTGCTGACGGAGTACAAGAAGGGCAAGGCCCAGGACGACTCCATGACGCCCAGCGACCTCAAGGACGCGGAGAAGTGGGGGGTCCACCATCCCAAGGACGTCAGCGCCGACTACGAGTCCGGCGACGACAGCAACCCGCTGGGCAAGAAGATGATCAAGTTCGGCGGCGTGTACGGCACGATCGACGACCCCGAGAAGGCCGTCGACGCGATGTTCGCGTACATGAAGAAGGAAAGCACCAAGGAGAGCGCCGAAGGCGTGGGCCTGGTCGGCGAGCCGAAGAAGTACGAGCCCGCCTCGCTGAAGGGCGCTGTGCTCAAGTGCCAGCAGATCAAGAGCGTGAACCCCGACAGCTCCTCCGGCGGCCCCAAGGAGGTGACGTTCGACGTCTGCATCTGGGGTGACAAGAGCACGCTCGGCATGGTGATGCCGATGGACATCGCCACCCTGGCTTCGGGCCGCAGCGGCGACCCGGCGGCGGACGCCGAGCTGGTGGCCAAGTTCCGCAACGAGGTCCGCGTCAAGGTGTGACGCGGTTGCGCCGCACGCGGAAAGGGGCCCCGGTCGGCTGACCGGGGCCCCTTCGCGTGTGCCGTTACCGCCTACGCCGTCTTCTGCTCCCCCGGGCCCCGGCCCCGGGCGTCGCGCGGGATGAGGGTGGGGTTGACGTTGGAGAGGACCACGTCGGCCGTGATGACGACGCGGGCGACGTCCTTGCGGGACGGGACCTCGTACATCACGCCCTGGAGGACCTCCTCCATGATGGCGCGCAGGCCGCGGGCGCCGGTCTGGCGGAGGATGGCCTGGTCGGCGATGGCCTCCAGCGCCTCGCGCTCGAAGTCCAGCTCGACACCGTCGAGTTCGAACAGGCGCTGGTACTGCTTGACCAGGGCGTTGCGGGGCTCCACCAGGATCTTGAGCAGGGCCTCGCGGTCCAGGTTGTGCACCGAGGTGATGACCGGGAGCCGGCCGATGAACTCGGGGATCATGCCGAACTTGACCAGGTCCTCCGGCATGACGTCCTCGAAGACGTCCTTGGACTCCAGCTCGCGCTTGGACAGGATCGTCGCACCGAAGCCGATGCCCTTCGCGCCGGCCCGGGACTCGATGATCTTCTCCAGGCCCGAGAAGGCGCCGCCCACGATGAACAGGACGTTCGTCGTGTCGATCTGGATGAACTCCTGGTGCGGGTGCTTGCGGCCGCCCTGCGGCGGGACCGAGGCCGTGGTGCCCTCCAGGATCTTCAGCAGGGCCTGCTGCACGCCCTCGCCGGAGACGTCCCGGGTGATCGACGGGTTCTCGCTCTTGCGGGCGACCTTGTCGATCTCGTCGATGTAGATGATCCCCGTCTCGGCCTTCTTGACGTCGTAGTCGGCCGCCTGGATCAGCTTCAGCAGGATGTTCTCGACGTCCTCGCCGACGTACCCCGCCTCGGTCAGCGCGGTGGCGTCGGCGATCGCGAACGGGACGTTCAGCATGCGCGCCAGCGTCTGCGCGAGGAGGGTCTTGCCCGAGCCCGTGGGGCCGAGCAGCAGGATGTTGGACTTCGCCAGCTCGATCGCGTCGTCCCGGCCGCTCGCGCCGCCGTTCTCGCCCGCCTGGACCCGCTTGTAGTGGTTGTACACCGCCACGGACAGGGCCTTCTTGGCGGCCTCCTGGCCGACCACGTAGCCCTCGAGGAACTCGTAGATCTCGCGCGGCTTGGGCAGTTCCTCCCAGCGGACCTCGCTGGTCTCCGCGAGCTCTTCCTCGATGATCTCGTTGCAGAGATCGATGCACTCGTCGCAGATGTACACACCGGGCCCTGCGATGAGCTTCTTGACCTGCTTCTGGCTCTTGCCACAGAACGAGCACTTGAGCAGATCGCCGCCGTCACCGATGCGTGCCACGGTGTGCTTCCCCTTCGCCTGGGAGACGCCTGGACGTAACCGGTCCAGCGGCTCCTGGTGCTGCCTTATGTCCGACGGTACCTTGCCGGGCCCGGTGTTCGGTCCCCCCTTGGCAGGGTTCACTTTGACGTGCACGGTGCCAAGGGGGGCCGGAAGTGCCCGGATCCGCGTCAGCGGACCGAGCTGTTGTTCAGCTTGCGGGTGGAGATGATCTGGTCGACGAGGCCGTACTGCAGCGCCTCCTCGGCCGTGAGGATCTTGTCGCGCTCGATGTCCTCGCGGATCTTCTCGATCGGCTGGTTCGAGTGCTTGGCCAGCATGTCCTCCAGCTGCTCACGCATCCGGGTGAACTCCTTGGCGATGATCTCCAGGTCGGAGAGCTGACCGCGGCCGGTGGAGCCCGCCGGCTGGTGGATCAGCACGCGCGAGTTCGGCAGCGCCATGCGCTTGCCCGGCGTACCGGCGGCGAGCAGGATGGCCGCGGCGGAGGCCGCCTGGCCCATGCAGACCGTCTGGATGTCGGGCTTCACGAACTGCATCGTGTCGTAGATCGCCGTCAGGGCGGTCATGTCGCCACCGGGGCTGTTGATGTAGATCGAGATGTCCCGGTCCGGGTCCATCGACTCCAGGCACAGCAGCTGCGCCATCACGTCGTTGGCCGAGGCGTCGTCGATCTGGACGCCCAGGAAGATCACGCGCTCCTCGAAGAGCTTCGCGTACGGGTCGTACTCGCGGATGCCCTGGGAGGTGCGCTCGACGAAGCGCGGGATGACGTAGCGGCTGTCGGGGCGGGGCCCTTCGTACGTGCCGCTGGCGGCGCCGGGGAAGTTGCTCATGGGGTGTTCACCGTCCTGGTGGCGTTCTGGGGGCTTGGGTCTCGGCGGTGCGTGGCGTGGCCTGGCCGGTCAGGCACCGGTGCCGCCGCCTCCCGGAACACCCGAGGCGTGCGTGATGATCTCGTCGATGAGACCGTACTCCTTGGCCTCTTCCGGGGTGAACCAGCGGTCGCGGTCGCCGTCGCGGATGATCGCCTCGACCGTCTGGCCGGAGTGCAGCGCGGTCAGCTCGGACATGCGCCTCTTGGTGCGCAGCAGGTACTCGGCCTGGATCTTGATGTCCGAGACCGTGCCGCCGAGGCCCGCGGAGCCCTGGTGCATCATGATGTCGGCGTGCGGCAGGGCGAACCGCTTGCCGGCGGCGCCGCCGGTGAGCAGGAACTGGCCCATCGACGCGGCCATGCCCATGGCGATGGTGACCACGTCGTTCGGGATGTACTGCATGGTGTCGTAGATCGCCATGCCGGCCGTCACGGAGCCGCCGGGGCTGTTGATGTAGAGGTAGATGTCCTTGTCCGGGTCGGCGGCAAGGAGCAGCAGCTGCGCGGTGATCTTGTTGGCGATGTCGTCGTCGACCTGCTGGCCGAGGAAGATGATCCGCTCGCCGAGCAGCCGGTTGTAGACCTGGTCGCCGAGGCCACCACCGATGGAAGGCTCGCCGGCGGCGGAGGGCATCAGATTCGTCACGTATCCACCTGCTCGTCTTACGACGGCGCCGGGCCGTCTCACGTCGTCCTGCCGGAGGCTTGGCTGGGGTCTCAGGAGACTCCCCTGCCCCCGTATTCATGGACCCTAACGCTCAGGTCCCTTCGGGGAATCCCGGAGATGGGAGTGTTCGCCGGGGGCGTAGCGCGGGACGCCCCCGGTACGGCCCCGCGCTCCCGGGGACCGGGCGTCCGCGCCGGTACGGCGACGGGCCCCGGGGAGAGTCCCCGGGGCCCGTCGTACGCGCTGCGGAGGCGCCGCGGGGCCGGCTCAGCCCTCGGTGTTCTCCTCGGAGGTCTCCGACGCCTCGGCGGCCTCGGTCTCCTCCTCCTCGTCGTCCAGGTCGACGATCTCGCCGTTGGTGTCCTTCACCGTGGCGGCCTCGACCACGACGGCCAGGGCCTTGCCGCGGGCGACCTCGCCGACCAGGAGCGGCACCTGGCCGCCCTCGACGACGGCCTGGGCGAACTGGTCGGGGGACATGCCGGAGGAGGCCGCACGCCGCATGAGGTGCTCGGTGAGCTCCTCCTGGTTGACGTTGAGCTGCTCCTTCTTGACCAGCTCGTCCAGGACGAACTGGGTCTTGATGCCCTTGACCGCGGCCTCGCGGGTCTCGGTCTCGAACTCCTCGGCGGTCTTGCCCTGGATCTCCAGGTACTTGTCGAGGGTGAGGCCCATCTGGCCGAGCTGGTGGTGCTCCAGGTTGTGCTTGCGGGTGTTGATCTCGTCCTCGAGCAGCTTCTCGGGGACGGGGACCTCCACCAGCTCCAGCAGCTTCTCCAGGACGCGCTCCTGGGCCTGGGTGGCCTGGTCGAACTGCTTCATGTTGCCGAGGCGCTTGCGGCTGTCGGCCCTCAGCTCCTCCAGCGTGTCGAACTCGGAGGCGAGCTGCGCGAACTCGTCGTCCAGCTCGGGCAGTTCACGGGCGGCGACCTGGGTGACCTTGACGGTGACCTCGGCCTCCTTACCCGCGGCGGAGCCGCCCTTCAGCTCGGAGGTGAAGGTGGCGTCCTCGCCGGCGGACTTGCCCTTGACGGCGTCGTCGATGCCGTCCAGCAGCTCGCCGGAGCCGATGGTGTAGGAGACGCCGTTGGCGATGCCGTCCTCCAGCACCTCGCCGTCGACCTTGGCCTCCAGGTCGATGGTGACGACGTCGCCGTCCTCGGCGGCGCGCTCCACCGGGGAGGTGGAGGCGAAGCGCTCGCGGAGCTGCTCGACCGACTTCTCGATGTCCTCGTCGGTGACCTCGACGGCGTCGACCTCGACCTCGATGCCGGAGTAGTCCGGGATCTCGATGGCCGGGCGGATGTCGACCTCGGCGGTGAAGTTCAGCGTCTCGCCGTCCTTCAGCTCCGTGATGTCGACCTCGGGCTGGCCGAGCGGGTTCAGCTCGGCCTCGTTGACCGCCTCGGTGTAGAACTTGGGCAGCGCGTCGTTGACGGCCTCCTCCAGCACCGCACCCCGGCCGAACCGCTGGTCGATCACGCGGGCGGGGATCTTGCCCTTGCGGAAGCCCTTCACCGTGACCTGCTGGTTGATCTTCTTGTACGCCGCGTCGAGGCTGTCCTTGAGCTCCTCGAAGGGCACCTCGACAGTGAGCCGAACCCGGGTCGGGTTCAGGGTCTCCACGGCGCTCTTCACGGTTCGGTCTCCTTGTGGCTGACTTCTTGGGTTCTGCCGGAGCCAGACAGGTCCGGCGGACTGGTCGCCCGGAGGAGTACGTAGGCCATGGGGCCGGGACACACGGGCTCGCAGCTTGCATAGTAACCGCAGCCGGTCAGCGCCCCAAAAGGCGATCATCACGACGTTATGTACCGGTGGTCGGGGTGGCGGGATTTGAACCCACGGCCTTCCGCTCCCAAAGCGGACGCGCTACCAAGCTGCGCCACACCCCGTCTGGTGCGAGACGTAGGGTACATGCCCCGGCCGTTCGCGTCGGCCGCATTCCCGGGGCGGCGCGCGGGGTCCGGTGCGCAACTCGTTGGCCTCGGCGGCGGGCGACCCGCTACGATGCCTTCAGTGCCGCGGTCACCGGACCTGCGGCGCAGTGCTGCGGGCGTAGCTCAATGGTAGAGCCCTAGTCTTCCAAACTAGCTACGCGGGTTCGATTCCCGTCGCCCGCTCTCATGGCTCAGGGCCAGGTGGAGGATCATTCCCCCACCTGGCCCTGAGCTTTTTCCCGGGGCGTCCCGGCGCGGCCGTGCGCGCGTCCCCGCCGGGCGAGGGCGGGGCGGCCGGCGCGGCCCCCGGTGGCCCGGAGCCCGGCCGGGGCCACGGGCTCCGTGATCACGGGCGGGCCGGTGTCAGAACCTGATCGAGTTGATGGAGTTCGCTATCGAGTCCAGGAAGCGCTGGATCGACGGCGCCATGCCGGTGGAGGCCAGGAAGAAGCCGAAGAGTATGGCGACGATGGCGGGTCCCGCCTTGATGTTCCCCCCGCGGATCAACACCACCAGGATGATCGCCAACAGCAGCACCACAGACAGTGAAATGGCCACAACTGATCACACCTTCGGTCGGTCCGCTCTCCCGGCCCGGTGGTACCCACGGCACCCCCGCCAGAACCATCGTGCCACCAACTCGGCCACCCTATGCGGCCCGTGACGCGACGTCGGGCGCGAAGCCGGTGCGGACGACCACCCGCACGGTAATGCGAGCGAGCACCCACACGTGACTCGCCGATCGACCACGCGATTTCACCTCCGCCTCCACACATCTCATGCGCAGGTAATTCGAATTGCCGGCACGAAGACGCCAGATGCACCCTTTGGCCGGGATGAATCCGCACATCGGGGGTGAACCGAGGGGGCCGGTGTGGGCACCGACACGGCACACCCGGGCATGAGTTCGGCATTCTCCGGGCATTCGAACATGCCGACCGGGAATGATTCCGCGGGATTTCCGCGGAAAGGCGGGAGCGCCGTAGGGTGCCTGGAATGTTCGACGCCGCCCCGCCCCCCGGCCGCGACCGCGGGCCGCTCCCCCCGGCACAGCCGCCGGCGGACGGAGTGCCCGGACCGCGCACCCCGAGCAGCGCGCAGGAGCGGCCGGCGGCGCCGGACAGACCGGGCGGACAGCGCGACGCGTTCTTCGACAACGCCAAGTACCTGGCCATCGTGCTCGTCGCGACGGGGCACGCGTGGGAGCCGCTGACGGACGACAGCCGGCTCCTGGCGGCCGCGTACAGCGTGGTCTACGGCTTCCACATGCCGGCGTTCGTCATCATCTCCGGCCACTTCTCGCGCGGCTTCGACATGCGCCCGGACCGGCTGCGGCGGCTGATCACCGGCGTCGCCGTGCCGTACGTCCTGTTCGAGACGGCGTACTCGCTGTTCAGGAACCTCGTCAGCGGTTCCGGCGGCGACATCAGCCTCCTGGACCCCTGGTACCTGACCTGGTTCCTGGCGGCCCTGTTCGTCTGGCGGCTGACCACTCCCGTCTGGAGGCTGCTGCGCCGGCCGCTGCCGGTGGCGGTCGGCATCGCCATGCTGGCGACCGTCAGCCCGGACATCGGTGACGACCTCGACCTCCAGCGCGTCCTGCAGTTCCTGCCGTACTTCGTGCTCGGCCTGTGCCTGAAGCCGGAGCACTTCCACCTGGTCCGCCGGCGCCGGGTGCGGATCGCCGCGGTGCCGGTGTTCGCGGCGACGCTGGCGGCCGGCTGGTGGGCGGTGCCGCGCATGGACACCGGGTGGCTCTACCACCGCGACTCGGCGCAGGAGCTGGGCGCCCCGTGGTGGTGCGGCCCGGTGATGACGGCGGCGCTGACGGTCTGCTCGCTGGTGCTGACGGCGTGCTTCCTCTCCTGGGTGCCGGGCCGCAGGACGTGGTTCACGGCGCTCGGCGCGGGCACGCTCTACGGCTACCTGCTGCACGGCTTCCTGGTGCGGCTCGCCGACTACCGCGGCTGGTACGCCCCCTCCTGGCTGCACCACCCGCCCGGCCAGGTCCTGGTGACGGCGATCGCCGCGACCGCCGTCACCGCGCTGTGCACGCCACCGGTGCGGCGCGCCTTCCGCTGGGCGGTGGAGCCGAGGCTCCGGTGGGTGTTCCGGCAGGACCCCGCCGACCCCGCCCGGGAGCGGCAGCGGCGGCGGGAGACGGTCGGCGCCTAGGGGACCTCGTCCGGACCGGGTCGGGCCAGGCCGAGGAGTGCGTGCATCCGGGTGTACTTCGCGGTCAGCCGGCGCCGGGTCGGCCCGTCGAGGACCGCGAGGCGCCGCGGGTCGGCGTTGTGGGCCAGGTCGGCCTGCTTCACCAGCAGCGCGCCGGGGGTGGCGAGGATCCGGCCGGCGTACGCCTCCGGCGGCTCCCCGGGCCGTCTGGTGAGGGCGCGCACGACGGCCTTGGTGCGGGCCGTGAGGGCGGCACCGGCCAGCCACTGCTCGCTGAGCGCGGCGTCCTCCAGGGCGTCGTGCAGCCAGGCCGCGGCGATCTGCTCCGCGTCGCCGCCGCGGGCGCGCACGCCCTCGGCGACGGCCGCGAGGTGCTCGGCGTACGGCCGTCCGGCCTTGTCCGTCTGTCCGTCGTGCGCGGCCCGCGCGAGGCTCTCGACCTCGGCGAGGGTGAGGTGCGTCATGCGCCCAGTGTCGCCCGTGCCGGGACCCGCTCAGCGGCCCGCGGCCGCCTCGCGGCAGATCAGCAGGAGCGCCCGGTCGTCGTTGACGTCCTTGGCGACCGCCTCGATCAGGTGCCAGGCGGCCCCGTGGAAGCCCCCGGCCACGTAGCGGTCGGCCTCGCCGGTGAGCCGGTCGATGCCCTCCACGATGTCCCGGTCGGAGGTCTCCACCAGGCCGTCCGTGAACAGCATCAGCACGTCCCCGGGCCGCAGCGAGCCCTTCACGGAGTCGAACTGGGCGCCGTCGTACACGCCGAGGAGCGGGCCCTCGGCGGCCTTCTCCTCCCAGCGGCCGCTGCCCGCGCTGAGCTGGAGCCCCGGCGGGTGGCCCGCGGAGTACAGCTCGTAGTCCCCGGAGTCCAGGTCCAGGACCAGGTGGATGGAGGTGGCGAAGCCCTCGTCCCAGTCCTGGCGGAGCAGGTAGCCGTTGGCGGCCGGGAGGAAGGCGTGCGGGGGCAGGGAGCCGACCAGGCCGCCGAAGGCGCCTGACAGCAGCAGGGCGCGCGAGCCGGCGTCCATGCCCTTGCCGGACACGTCGGTCAGCACGACCTCCAGCGTCCGGCCGCCGTTCGTGCGGGAGGCGACGACGAAGTCCCCCGAGAAGGACTGGCCGCCCGCCGGGCGCAGCGCCATCTCGTGGTGCCAGCCCTTGGGCAGCTTGGGCAGCTTGCTCTGCACCCGGATCCGCTCGCGCAGGTCGAACAGCATGGTGCCGCCGCGCCGCCAGGGCACGCCCACCCGGCTGCGGAACTGCGCGGTCAGCAGCCCGAAGAAGCCGCACGCGGCGACCACCAGCACGATGCCCGGGGTGACCCGGGAGGGCCCCTCGGTGTACGGGCCGAGCCGGACCGACTCCACGATCAGCGCGGTGGCCGCCGCCGCGTACAGGCCGAGCAGGCTCGCCGGGCGCAGCAGCAGGCCGCCGGCGACGATCGGCAGCACCAGGGTGGCCGGGGAGCACCACACCGGGTCGAGGAGCGTCATCACCGCGAGGACCGGGACGGCCAGCAGCAGGCCGGCGAACGCGATCCAGTCCGAGCCGTTGCCGCGGAAGTAGTCCACGGCGCTTCTGCGCAGCGCGACGCGGGCCCGGTGCCACTGCATCTTCCACCGGGCCGTGAACGTCTCGGCCTTCGCGCGCCGCTGTCGTCCTGCTGCCATCAGTTCGGGACCCTATCCAGCCGACCGGCTGCTTGGCACGGGAGGTACCACTTGTCCCCCGTGCGAGGTTGCGGCGGACCCCCGTGTCCACGGGCCGCGCGACGGGTGAGGCGGGCGGAAAATCGCTGGCCGGTGCCCCGGTGCCCTGATAGGCATGGCGTATGGGGACTCTTCACGGAACCGGCCCGGCGGTACTGCGCGAGGACGAGTGGGACCGGTGGCACGACGCCTTGTACCGGGCCTTCGGAGCGGGACCCGCACCGGCCGAGAAACGCGAAGTGGACCGGGCGGTCACCGAGTTGGACCGCTCGCTGGCCGTCTGGGACGGGGCGGAGCTGATCGGCACGGCGGGGGCGTACAGCTTCCGGGTGACGGTGCCGGGCGGTGCCGCGGTCCCGGCGGCCGGGGTGACGATGGTGAGCGTGGCCGCCACCCACCGGCGGCGCGGGGTGCTGACCTCGATGATGCGCCGGCAACTGGACGACGTGCGCGCGCTGGGCGAGCCGTTGGCGATGCTGACCGCGTCCGAGCCGGCCATCTACGGGCGGTTCGGGTACGGCGCAGCGACGTTCGCGTATTCCGCCGAGATCGACACGAGCCGGGTGACCCTCTCCCTGCCCGCCGGCACCGACGAGGTGCGGGTGCGGTACGCGGCCCCGGCGGACGTCCTCGACGACTGCGAGGCGGTGTACGCGGCGCTGGTCCCGCGGCGCCCCGGCATGCTGGCCCGCCGGCCCCACTGGGAGCGCACGGCGCTGGTCGACCCGGAGGGCGAGCGCAACGGGGCGTCGCCGCTGCGCTGCGTGGTGGCCGAACGGGACGGGCGGGTCACCGGGTACGCCCGCTACCGCACCAGGCCCTCCTGGAGCGAGCGCGGCGGCGACGGCACGGTGGAACTCAAGGACCTGGCCGGGCTCGACCCGGTGACCGAGGCCGCGCTGTGGCGGTTCCTGTTCGGCGTCGACCTGATGACGACCGTGAAGGTGGGGTCCCGGCCGGTGGACGACGCCTGGCTGAACCTGGTCTCGGACACCCGCCGGTGCCTGCCGCGGCTGCGCGACGACGCGTACCTGCGGCTCGTGGACGTCGGCGCGGCGCTGGCGGCGCGGACCTACCAGGCGCCCGTGGACGTCGTGTTCGAGGTGGAGGACGCGTTCTGCCCGTGGAACGCGGGGCGCTGGCGGCTGACCGGGGATCCGAAGGGCGCCTCCTGCGAACGGACGACCGACGCGGCGGATATCGCGCTGTCCGTGCGGGAGCTGGGCTCGGCCTACCTGGGCGGGGTGCCGCTGCTGTCGCTGGCGGCGGCCGGCCGGGTGCGCGAGCTGCGGCCGGGGACGGTGGCGGAGGCGTCCGTGGCGTTCGGCTCGCCGGTGGCCCCGTGGCTGCCGCACGGCTTCTAGGCGGAGGGTCACCCGTGCTCCGGGCGGGCCGGTGCGGGCGGCGGCCACCGGTGGCCGCCGGTCACCGGCGCTGGCAGCCGGGGCACCAGAAGAGGTTGCGGGCGGCGAGGCCGGCGGTGCGGATGCCGGTGCCGCAGACGTGGCAGGACAGGTCGGCCCGGCGGTAGACGTAGACCTCGCCGCCGTGGTCGTCGACGCGGGGCGGGCGGCCCATCGCCTCCGGGGTGTGCTCGGGGCGGACGGTGTCGATGCGGTTGTTCCGCACGCCCTCCCGCATCAGCGCGACCAGGTCGGCCCAGACGGCGTCCCACTCGGCCGGTGTGAGGTCGCGGCCCGCGCGGTACGGGTCGATGCCGTGCCGGAAGAGGACCTCGGCGCGGTAGACGTTGCCGACACCGGCGACGACCTTCTGGTCCATGAGCAGCGCGGCGACGGTCGTGCGGCTGCGGGAGATCCTGCGGTAGGCGGCGCCCGGGTCGGCGTCCGCGCGGAGCGGGTCGGGGCCGAGCCGGTCGTGGACCGCCCGCTTCTCGGCGTCCGTGATCAGGGCGCAGGTGGTGGGGCCGCGCAGATCGGCGTACGAGGTGTCGTGCGCGAGCCGGAGCCGGACGGTGTCCGTGGGCGGGGGCGCCGGGGCGTCGCCGAAGCCGACCTTGCCGAAGAGGCCGAGGTGGATGTGGACCCAGTCGACGTCCCGGAAGCCCAGGAAGAGGTGCTTGCCGTGGGCCTCGGTGGCGGTCAGCGCGCTGCCGTCCAGGAGGGCCGCGGCGTCGGAGAACTTGCCCTGGGGGCTGGTGACGCGGGGAGCCGTGCCGCGGAAGCGGGTGGCGTAGTCGTGCGCCAGCCGGTGGATCGTGTGCCCCTCTGGCACGGTTCCCCGTTCCTCTCGGTCCTGCGGGGCCCGGTGTCCTGCCGGGCCCCGGGACGGGCTCAGTCCTGCTGCGGGTGGTGGGCGGGGATCGGCGGGAGGTCGCCCGTGGTCTCGTAGTCCGAGAGCATGTCGATCCGGCGGATGTGGCGCTCGTCACCGGAGAACGGGGTGCCGAGGAAGACCTCGACGAACTTGGTCGCCTCCTCCGTGCTGTGCATCCGCGCACCCACGGCCACCACGTTGGCGTTGTTGTGCTGACGGCCGAGCGCCGACGTCTCCTCGCTCCAGGCGAGCGCCGCGCGCACGCCCTTCACCTTGTTCGCGGCGATCTGCTCGCCGTTGCCGGAGCCGCCGATCACGATGCCGAGGGCGTCCGGGTCCGCCGCCGCCTTCTCCGCGGCGCGGAGGCAGAACGGCGGGTAGTCGTCCTGGGCGTCGTAGAGGTGCGGCCCGCAGTCCACGGGCTCGTGGCCGGCGGCCTTCAGCCACTCGACGAGGTGGTTCTTCAGTTCGTAGCCCGCATGGTCCGAGCCGAGATACACGCGCATGCAACGAGTGTGACACGCCCGAACGGGGGCAGCCGCGTCGGGTAGTGACGCGGAAATCGGCCCGACGAAATGTGAGCCGCACCATAGAACCCGGAGGGAACCTCGGGTAACGATACGGATTCAGAGGTTCCCGAATTCGTTGGCCTCAGATTCACTGGACCGCCTCGTACACCGCTCGTACGTGGCCCCGTACCGAGCCGCACAACGGCACCCCCCTCGTACGGGGAACGCTCCACCGGCGCAAAGGAAATCCGTCCATGACCCCTGGTTCCGGACTTCAAGCAGGCCTCAAGAACCGCCATCTCACGATGATCGCCATCGGAGGTGTGATCGGAGCCGGACTCTTCGTCGGGTCGAGCTCCGGCATCGCCACCACGGGCCCCGGCATCCTGCTGTCCTACGCCCTCGTCGGCACCCTCGTCGTCCTCGTGATGCGGATGCTCGGCGAGATGTCCGCCGCCAACCCCACCTCCGGCTCCTTCTCCGCCCACGCCGACCGCGCGCTCGGCCGCTGGGCCGGTTTCTCGATCGGCTGGCTCTACTGGTTCTTCTGGGTCGTGGTGCTCGCCGTCGAGGCGACCGCGGGCGCCAAGATCCTGGAGGGCTGGGTGCCGGCCGTCCCGCAGTGGGGCTGGGCACTGATCGTGATGTTCGTGCTGACCGCGACGAACCTGGTCTCCGTCGGGTCCTACGGCGAGTTCGAGTTCTGGTTCGCCGGCATCAAGGTCGTGGCGATCGGCGCGTTCGTCGTCGTCGGCCTGCTCGCGGTGTTCGGCGTGCTGCCGGGCGTCCACGCCGACAAGGCGAGCTTCGCCAACCTGACGCACGAGGGCGGGTTCCTGCCGCACGGTCCGGGGGCGATCCTCACCGGTGTGCTGCTGGTCGTCTTCTCCTTCATGGGCAGCGAGATCGCGACCCTGGCGGCCGGCGAGTCGGAGGACCCGCAGCGCGCGGTCACCAAGTCCACCAACAGCATCATCTGGCGGATCGGCGTCTTCTACCTCGGCTCGATCCTCGTCGTGGTCTCGCTGCTGCCGTGGAACGACCCGGCCATCCAGAAGGACGGCTCCTACGTCGCCGCGCTGGACTCCCTCGGCATCCCGCACGCGGGCGAGGTCATGAACGTCATCGTGCTGACCTCGGTGCTGTCCTGTCTCAACTCCGGCCTCTACACGGCCTCCCGGATGGCCTTCTCGCTCGGCCAGCGCGGTGACGCCCCGAAGGCGTTCGCCCGCACCACGTCCCGCGGCGTCCCGATGGCGGCGATCCTGTCCTCGGTCGTCTTCGGCTTCGTGGCGGTCTTCTTCAACTACCAGTACCCGGACACCGTCTTCCTGTTCCTGCTCAACTCCAGCGGCGCGGTCGCGCTGTTCGTGTGGCTCGTCATCTGCTTCTCGCAGCTCCGGATGCGCAAGATCATCCAGCGTGAGGCGCCGGAGAAGCTCGTCGTGAAGATGTGGCTGTACCCGTACCTGACCTGGGCGACGGCCGCGATGATCGTGTTCGTCCTGGTGTACATGCTGTTCGACACCGAGAACAACGGGCGGGAGACGGTGCTGCTGTCCCTGCTGGTCGCGGCGGTCGTGCTGGTGGTCGCCGTGGTGAAGCAGAGGCTCTCGCCGAACGGCCCGGCCCCCGCGGCCGAGGCCCCGGCCGACAAGGTGCCCGTCGGCTGATCCACCCCACCGCGGCACACGGCCGCGCGACCCGGCGGACCCCGCCGCGGCGCGCGGCCGTGCCGCGTTCCGGCCCCCGGCGGCCCGGTGGCCCGGTGTACGGGGCCGGACTCCCCGTACGCCGGCGGGGGCCGGCCGCGGGGCGGGGCCGTCGTGGTTCCGGGGCGGCCGGCCGCTTGCGGGGTTCCCGGCCGGGCGTGGGTGCGTCCGGGACGTGGGAGAGGTGGGGGGGGGGGGGGGGGGGGGGGGGGGGCCCCCCCCCCCCCCCCCCCCCCCCCGCCGGTGGGCATCAGGCCGTGGCCTTGAAGCCGCGCAGCCGCAGGCTGTTGCTGACGACGAAGACGGAGGAGAACGCCATGGCGGCTCCGGCGATCATCGGGTTGAGCAGGCCGGACGCTGCCAGCGGCAGGGCGGCGACGTTGTAGGCGAAGGCCCAGAACAGGTTGGACTTGATGGTGCCCAGCGTCCTGCGGGCCAGGCGGATGGCGTCGGCGGCGGCCCGCAGGTCGCCGCGGACCAGGGTGAGGTCACCGGCCTCGATGGCGGCGTCGGTGCCGGTGCCCATGGCCAGGCCCAGGTCGGCCTGGGCCAGCGCGGCCGCGTCGTTGACCCCGTCGCCGACCATCGCCACCGAACGGCCCTCTCCTTGCAGGCGCTTGACCACGTCGACCTTGTCCTCGGGCATGACCTCGGCCAGCACCTCGTCGATGCCGACCTCCGCGGCCACCGCCTCGGCGACGGCCTTGTTGTCCCCGGTCAGCAGGATCGGCGTCAGCCCCAGGTCACGAAGCCGTGCGACGGCCTCGGCGCTGGTCTCCTTGACGGCGTCGGCGACCTCCAGGACCGCCCTGGCCTCGCCGTCCCAGGCCACCGCGATCGCGGTACGACCCGCGGCCTCGGCGTCCGCCTTGGCCCGTGCCAGACCGGCCGGGAGGCCGATGGCCCACTCGGCGAGCAGCTTGCTCCGGCCCACCAGGACCGCGTGGCCCTCGACCACACCCTGGACACCGAGCCCCGGCACGTTGGCGAAGTCCTCCGGGGTGGGCAGGGAACCGACCCGGCCGGTGGCGCCCGCGGCCACGGCTTGGGCGATCGGGTGCTCGGAGGCGTGCTCCAGGGCGCCCGCCAGGCGCAGCACCTCCTCCTCCGGGGTGCCGGGGGCGGCGTGCACGGCGAGCAGGGTCATGCGGCCGGTGGTGACGGTGCCGGTCTTGTCCAGCACGATGGTGTCGACCTTGCGGGTGGACTCCAGCACCTCGGGACCCTTGATCAGGATGCCGAGCTGGGCGCCGCGCCCGGTGCCGACCATCAGCGCGGTCGGGGTGGCCAGGCCGAGCGCGCAGGGGCAGGCGATGATCAGGACGGCGACGGCCGCGGTGAACGCGGCGGTGATCCCGGCACCGTTGCCGAGCCAGAACCCGAGGGTGCCGAGCGCGAGGGCGATGACGACGGGGACGAAGACGGCGGAGATCCGGTCGGCGAGCCGCTGCGCGGCGGCCTTGCCGTTCTGCGCGTCCTCCACCAGCTTGGCCATGCGCGCGAGTTGGGTGTCGGCGCCCACGCGGGTGGCCTCCACCACCAGGCGTCCGCCGGCGTTCACGGTCGCGCCCGTGACGGCGTCGCCGGCGCCGACCTCGACGGGCACGGACTCGCCGGTGAGCATCGAGGCGTCGACCGCGGAGGTGCCCTCGACGACCGTTCCGTCGGTGGCTATCTTCTCGCCCGGCCGGACCAGGAACCGGTCGCCCGCCTTCAGTTCGCCGACCGGGATCTGCTCCTCCCGGCCGCCGCGCAGGACGGTGACGTCCTTGGCGCCGAGCTGGAGCAGCGCGCGCAGCGCGGCGCCGGCCTTGCGCTTGGAGCGGGCCTCGAAGTAGCGCCCGGCCAGGATGAAGGCGGTCACCCCGGCGGCCGCCTCCAGGTAGATGTTGCCCGCGCCGTCGCTGCGGGCGATGGTGAGCTCGAACGGGTGGGTCATGCCGGGCATGCCGGCGCTGCCGAAGAACAGCGCCCACAGCGACCACAGGAACGCCGCCGAGGTGCCCACCGAGATCAGGGTGTCCATCGTGGCCGTACCGTGCCGGGCGTTGGTGAACGCGGCCTTGTGGAAGGGCCATGCGGCATAGGTCACCACGGGTGCCGCCAGCGTCAGCGACAGCCACTGCCAGTACTCGAACTGCAGCGCCGGGACCATGGCCATCGCGATGACGGGCACCGCCAGCACCACGGCCGTGACCAGCCGCTGCCTGAGCGGCGCGAGTTCGTCGCCGGCCGCGTTCCCCTCGTCCCCGCCGTCCCCGGAGCCGGCCGCGCCGGGCGCGGATGCGGGCTTCGGTTCCCGGGCGGTGTACCCGGTGGCCTCCACCGTGGCGATCAGGTCGGCGACGGCCGTGTCCGCCCCGAAGGAGACCTTGGCCTTCTCGGTGGCGTAATTGACGGTGGCGGTGACCCCGTCCATCCGGTTCAGCTTCTTCTCGATCCGGGCCGCGCACGAAGCGCAGGTCATACCGCCGATGGCGAGTTCGACCTCGGCTGTGTCAGGGACCGTGGTGGCCATCACTGCTCCTCGGACTGGGTCTGCGGACAGGGTCTGCGACAAGGGGGGAGGGGCGCCGGGCCCACGGACGGGCCCGGCGCGCCGGAAGGGGGGAATCAGGCCGTGCGGCCGGTGAGTTCGTAGCCGGCCTCGTCGACGGCCTTCGCCAGCAGCGCGTCGTCGGGCTCGCCGGCGGTGGTCACGGAGACGCGGCCGGTCTCGACGTCGACGTCCACCGACAGGACGCCGTCCAGGACGCCGATCTCCTTGGTGAGCGTGGCCTCGCAGTGCCCGCACGTCATGCCGGACACGTCGTAGACGATGGTCGTGCCCTCGGTGACCTGCACCGTCGCGGTGTTCGTGGAGCAGCTGCCGTCAGGCGTGCAGCAGGACATGGTTCCTCCCGGAGGATGTGGACTGGGTGCGCCGTAGGTACCCCTGGGGGGTACCTAGGTGGGTCCATATATACCCCCCAAGGGTATCTTTGGCAAGCGGCGCCCGACCCTCTTGCGAGTACCCCCCGGGGGTATATAGTCCCCGGTGTCCGGCACGGACGAAGACCCGCCGAGGAAGAGGTACTCCCATGAACACCGGGGTCAAGATCACGGCTTTCGCGGCCGCCGTCGCGGCGACCTTCGCCGCCTCCTACGGTGTCGGCGCGGCTGCCGACCCCATCACCAAGGACGCACAGCCCGCCGCCCACACCGCGCACGACGGCCCGGCACCCGCCGCCCACGGCGGAGCCCACACCGACGCGACACCCGCCGGCCTCCAGATCTCGCAGGCGGGGTACACCCTCGACCTGTCGACCCCCCGGGTCACCGCGGGACGCGAGGGCGAACTCCGCTTCGCCGTCCGGGACCAGCGGGGCCGGCCGGTCACCTCGTACCGCACCGAGCACGACAAGGAACTCCACCTCATCGTGGCCTCACGCGACCTGGTCACCTTCCGGCACCTCCACCCCGTCCGGGCCGCCGACGGCACCTGGAGCACCCCCGTCACCCTCCCGGACGCCGGCTCGTACCGCGTCTTCGCCGACTTCACCCCGGCCGCCCGGGGCGCCACGGGACTCACCCTGGGCGCCGACCTCGCTGCCTCCGGCACCTACCGGGCCCCCGCCCTGCCCGAGCCGGCGGCCACCACCACCGTGGACGGCTACACCGTCACCCTCGACGGCGAACTGACCCCCGGCAAGGCGGCCGGCCTCACCCTCACCGTCAGCCGCGGCGGCCGTCCGGTCACCGACCTCCAGCCCTACCTCGCCGCCTACGGCCACCTGGTCGCCCTGCGCGCCGGTGACCTCGCCTACCTCCACGTCCACCCCGAGGGCGCGCCCGGCGACGGCACCACCGAGCCCGGTCCCGCCGTCTCCTTCACCGCCACCGCGCCGAGCGCGGGCACCTACCGCCTCTTCCTCGACTTCAAGCACGGGGGCACCGTCCACACCGCCGCCTTCACCGTCCGGACCGGCGAGTCCGCCCCGCCGGACGCGCCGGACGCCGAGGGACACGGCGACCACCGGCACTGACCACACGCCGACGGCGAACAGGAGGAGACGATGGCCGGCTACAGCACCGGCAAGCAGGACGTGCTCAGACGGCTGAAGCGAGTCGAGGGGCAGGTGAGGGGACTGCAGAGGATGGTGGAGGAGGACACCTACTGCATCGACGTCCTCACCCAGGTCGCCGCCACCACGCGCGCCCTGCAGTCCTTCGCGTTGCGGATGCTCGACGAGCACATGGACACCTGCGTGCGCACCGCCGTCGCGGAAGGCGGCGAGGACGGGATCGCGAAACTGAAGGAAGCCGGCGACGCCGTCGCCCGCCTCGTGCGTTCCTGAGGCGTGGGACCGGCGGCGGCCCGGCCCGCGGCGGCGCAAGCGCACCGGACGCCGCCTGCGGGGGTAGCTCGACGGGGGTGGAGCCGGGCGCCGTGGAGAAGGCGTCTCGCCGGCTCCGGCACCGCGACGAACCGCAGGCGCGCCCGGGCCGGCTCCCGGGTGGAGCCGGCCCGGGCGCGCCGGGCCCTGGAAGCGGTGGCGGTCAGCCGGCCAGGGCGGCGAGGGTGGTGTCGAGGTCGGTGGCCCGGGGCCGGTTGTGGGGGAGCTTGGCGAGCAGCCGGGCCATGCCGCAGGTGTCGGTCACGGCGGAGAAGGCCAGGCCGCCCGCGACACCCGCGGACAGCAGACGGGCCGCGGGCCACCGCCGGCCGGCCAGCAGTCCGGTCAGGACCAGGGATCCGGCGGCCAGGCGGACCTGGCGCTCCATCGCCCAGCCGGTGCGGGCGCCCTCGGGGCGCCGCACCTCGTGGCCCGCCTCGATCCAGGCGGTGGTGCCGCCGGTCAGACCGGCGGCGGCTATGCCGTGCCCGGCCAGCCGCTCACGGGCCTGGCCCGAGCGGTTGCCGCTCGCGCACACGAGGAGGAGGTCGCCACGGCCGGCGGCGGCCCGCAGGGCGGGCAGGGCGACGTCCAGGTGGTCCAGGGGGACGTTGTGGGCGCCGGGGAGGTGGCCGGAGGCGTACTCACCCGGGGTGCGGACGTCGACGACGGTCAGTTCGCCGAGACGGGCGTGGGCCTGGGCGGCGGTGAGGGAGGCGGTGTGTGCCACGGGGGATCGTTCCTTTGCTCTTCATGGTGCACCTCTTCGCTAAGATACCCAAGGGGGTATTCGCGAAGGAGTGTGGGCTGTGGACTTGGCGATGGCGGCCGAAGACCTGAAAACGGTGGTCAACCGGCTGCGCAGGGCGCAGGGGCAGATCGCCGGTGTGATCAAGATGATCGAGGAGGGGCGGGACTGCGAAGAAGTGGTCACGCAGCTCGCCGCGGCCTCCCGGGCGCTGGACAGGGCGGGCTTCGCGATCATCGCCACCGGCCTGCAACGCTGCCTGAGCGATGCCGACATGGCCGCCTCGGAGGACCGGGAGCAGATGCGCGCCCGTCTGGAGAAACTGTTCCTTTCACTGGCCTGAGCGGGGGAGCCGCCGCCGGACGCCGAGGCGCCCGGCGGCGGTGGTTCAGACGACGGCGTCGACGAGCATGAGGGCGGCGACCGCCAGCAGCACGACCGCGAAGACGCGTTGCAGCAGCGTGCCGGTGACCTTGGCGGCCAGGCGCTTGCCGTCCCAGGCGCCGAGGATCGCGGTTGCGATGAAGGGGCCGACCAGCGCCCAGTCGACGCCCGCCGTGGTGGCGCCCCGGGTGGCGAGCGCGGCGAGCGCGTTCGCCGAGATGACCAGCAGGCTGGTGCCGACGGCGGCCTGCATGTCGAAGGCCAGCACCGTGACCAGCGCGGGGACGGCGAGGAAGCCCCCGCCGACGCCGAGCAGTCCGGTCAGCGCCCCCAGCCCGGCACCCGTGCCCGCGGCCTTCGCGGGCCGCACCGCCGCCGGATCGCCGGGGCTGGTACGGCCGGGGCGGAGCATGTGTACGGCGGCGAGGCCGGCGATGCAGGCGAACGCGGCGGTCAGGACCGGCTGGGGCAACCGGGAGGAAGCGGCACCCGCCGCGGCGGCGGGCACCAGCCCGGCCGCGGCGAACAGGGCACCGGGGCCCCAGCGCACATGACCGGCGCGCGCATGCGCGTACAGGGCGGTGAGCGAGGTGGCCGTGACGATGATGAGGCTGGCGGTGGTGGCGGCGGCCGGCGGGAACCCGAGCAGGTAGATCAGCGCGGGCACCGCCAGGACGCTGCCGCCCCCGCCGAGCGCGCCGAGCGCGAGCCCGACCGCGGCACCGGCCACCAGCGCCAGGATCAGCGCGCTCACCGTATGCCGCCGCGGTACCGGCGCGCGGTGCCGACCGGCAGCCCCTCGTCGCCCCAGGCAATCATCAGGCCGACGGCATCGGCGACATGGGCAACATCGACGGCTCCCGCCCCGCGGGCCACGGGTACTGGCTCACCCGGCGCGGCCGCCCCCGGCACCGGAGGGCGCGGCGGCGGCCGCAGCGCGCCGGTCGCCTGCCCGGTCCGCCACCCCGGCAGCTCACGGACCGGCGGGACGGCCCGCCCGTCACCGGTCTGCCGGTGGGCCCGTGGCGGAGCGAGGCGGGCCGGGCGCCGGGGAAGAAGCGAGTACATCGGTCGATCACTCCGTACGAGTCGTTCAGCGGGTGCCGTCGGGCCGGGTGAGGCTCAGACCCGCCGCGGTGGCCGCGTCGAAGCCGTCGTCCACGGCGACCACGTCACGGCCCGCGGCGTCGAGCAGGGACGCGGCGATCGCCGCGCGCATCCCGCCGGCGCAGTGCACCCACACCACCCCGCCGGGCACCTCGCCGATGCGGCCGGGCAGTTCGTGGATCGGTATGTGGACCGACCCCTCCACGAACCCGCCCACGCGCTCGGCGTCGCGCCGCACGTCCAGCACCACCACCTGCTCGCCACGCTCGCGCGCCGCGGCCAGGTCGGCGAAGCGGGCCCGGGGGAAGGAGGCGAGCTGCTCGCCCGCGCGGACCCAGCCGGCCGGATCGCCGGTGGCGGCGGCCGCCGGGCGGTCGACACCGACCCGGGCCAGCTCCCGCTGCGCGTCGGCGATCTGCCCAGGCGTCTCGGCCAGCAGGGTGACCGGCTTGCCCCAGGGGATCAGCCAGGCCAGGTAGGTGGCGAGCTGCCCCTCGCCCTCGAAGTTGAAGGAACCGGCGAGGTGTCCCCGGGCGAAGGCGACCCGGCTGCGCAGGTCCACCACCCACTCACCCGCGGCCAGCCGGGCGGCGATCTCCTCGGCGTCGGCGGGCGCGGGCGGCGTGAGGTCGACCGGCGCGGGGCCGGCGGCGTTGGCCGGGCCCATGTGCGTGTAGTAGGCGGGCACGTCGTCCAGCGCGGCGAGCATGTCGGCGACGAAGGTGTCCACGTCCCTGGTCAGCGCGTCGTTGCGGCGCCGCTCCGCCCCGATCGTCGTCGTGTCCCCCTGTGCCTGGGCGGAGGAGCAGAAGCTGCCGAAGCCGTGGGTCGGCAGCACCGGCACCTCGTCGTCCAGCTCGTCGGCCAGGCGGTGGGCCGAGGCGTGCTGGGCGCGCGCCAGCCGCTCGGTGAGCCGCGGTTCGACCAGGTCCGGCCTGCCCACGGTGCCGATCAGCAGCGATCCGCCGGTGAACGCCGCGACTCCCCGGCCGTCCTCCTCCAGGACATAGGCGGTGTGGTGCGGGGTGTGGCCGGGGGTGGCCACCGCGCGCAGCGTCAGGCCCTCGTCGACCGGGAACGTGTCACCGTCGTCGACCGGGGTACGGGCGAAGGCGACCGACGCCCCGGCCGGCACCAGGTAGCGGGCGCCGGTCACGCGGGCCAGCTCCAGACCGCCGGTGACGTAGTCGTTGTGCAGGTGGGTCTCGGCGACGCAGGTGATCCGCACCCCGCGCCGCGCCGCCGCCGCGATGACCTGCTCGATGTCGCGGGGCGGGTCCACCACCAGCGCGGTCCGGCTCCCGCCGGCCAGATAGCTGCGGTTGCCCAGGCCCTTGAGTTCCAGGGTGTCGACGAAGAACACGACTGCGACTCCTCTCAGGTGACGATGTACCCCCGGGGGTATCTGTCCGTCCACCATAGCAGGGGTACCCCCGGGGGTATTTTGGGGTCGCGCGGCGGCACTGCCGACGAGGTCCGCACCCCGTTCCCGGGCAGAATGAGCCCATGGCCGTACACGAGGACGCGGCGTTCACGCTGCCGCGAGGTGCCACCGGAGTCTTCCGGCCGGAGGACGGGCCGCTGCCGGAGACCGATCCGCGGGCGTTCCGGGCAGCGCTGTACGCGGCCGCCCGGGTGGCCGGAGGCCAGGTGGGGGAGCAGGAAGAGCGGTCCTACCCCTGCACGTTCCACACCGCGGTCATCCAGGGCGCAGCGGAGTACGTCGTCCTGTGCCACGCCCACCACCCGTGGATCGCCTTCGCCCCGGAACGCAGGCTCTGGTACACCGAGGAGTTCCTCGCCCCGCCGCCATGGGCCGGTGTCTTCGCCGACCTGGGGTTCACGGTGCTGGACCGCGCGCGGCTCACCCTGCCGCTCCCGGACGTCGACACCTCGGTCCTGACCCGGGGGGAGTGGCGCCAGGTCCGCCTGTACGGCATCACCACGCTGGGCGGACTGCTCTTCAACGCCTGGGACTGAGGGACGGGCCGGGTTTCGCGTTCGTCACCCGGGTGAAAGGGGCGGAGACGACAGGTCACCGGGCGGTCGAGCGCCCGTCCGGAGACCCCGTCTCCTGTTCGACGGCCGGTCTCAGACCGGCTTGCGCCACACGGAGATGTGCTTGGGGGAGTCCTGGGTGAAGGCCGCCCCGTCCCAGTCGGCGACCCGGCGTTCGAGTTCGAGACCGGCGATCCGTGCCATGAGGTCGAGCTCCGCAGGCCAGGCGTAGCGGTGCCGGGAGGCGCCGCGGCGGTAGCGGCCGTCGTCGCCGTCGCGGGTGAAGTGGTGCGATACGAGGACCTGTTCGACCAGATCGAAGGTGTCGAAGCCGAGGTGCCGCTCGGAGACGTCGAACGGCACCGCGACCTGGCCGGGCGGCAGGAAGCGCAGCGATGGCACGCCCAGCTCGATGACGAACCGGCCGCCGGGCCGCAGATGGCGTGCGGCGTTGCGGAAGCACTCGACCTGCTCGTCCTGAGTGAGCAGGTTCGTGATGGTGTTGTAGACGAGGTAGACCAGGGCGAACTCACCGGCGACGGTGGTGGTGGCCATGTCCCCGACGGCGACCGGGAGCGTGTCCTCGTCGACCTTGCGGCGCAGCACCGCCACCATGTGCTCGGACAGTTCGATGCCCACCACCGGTACGCCGCGTTCCCTGAGCGGGACGCCCACCCGTCCGGTGCCGATCGCGAACTCCAGCGCGCGGCCGTCCCCGGCGAGTTCGGAGAGGAAGGCGAGAGTCGGTCCGAGGACGGCGGCCGAGGACATCTCGGTCTCCTCGGCGTCGTAACGGTCGGCGGTCGCGCGGCTCCACAGCTCACTGCTCGTCACGGTTGGCCACTCTGCCGCGGGCGGGCGGCGCTGTCGACGCATTTACCGTCCGACGGCTCACCGGGCCGGCCGAGCCGTCGGGTCACAGCGGTACTTCGACGACGAAGAACAGGAAGCACGGCTTGGTCGAGAGGCCGCGGAAGCCTTCCGGGAACAGTTCACGCGCGGCCCGGTCGGGCTGCGGCTCGCTGATCGCGGAGAGCCGGAAGCCGGCGGTGGTGAAGGCCTCGATCATCGCGTGCAACGGCCTGCGCCAGAACCTCATGGGGTACGACCGGCCGCCGAGCGGCCAGTCGAAGGTGTAGCTGGTGGTCGCGGAGTAGTCGGGCCGGGGATCCTGGAACGTGTAGGCCACGAGCGGGTGCTCCACCGACGCGATCAGCCGTCCGCCGGGCCTGAGCACCCGCCGCGACTCGGCCAGCGTCGGCCCCCAGTCCTCCAGGTAGTGCAGCACCAGTGACGCGATCACGTCGTCGAACGCGCCGTCGGCGAACGGCAGGTGGTCGCGCAGGTCGGCCTCGTGCAGGGCCACGTCGTCACTGAGCCGCCGCCTGGCCAGCGCCAGCATCCCGGCGCTGGCGTCGATCCCGGTGACCACCGCACCGCGGTCGCGCAGCGCGGCGGACAGGGGGCCGGCGCCGCAGCCGGCGTCCAGGATCCGGCGGCCGGACACGTCACCGGCGAGGGCCAGCACGGCCGGCCGCTCGTAGTACGCGTTCACGAGACTGTTCTCGGTCTCCGCGGCGTACGCCTCGGCGAAACTGTCGTAGTCGTTCTCCCCGGACGGATCCATGGGCTGGTCGGGAGCCTCGGGGACCTCGGGCGCACGTTCCATCGTGTCATCGTCGCAGCCCGGCGAGCCCGGCACTGCGGGATTCGCCGGATCCGCCGACACGGGCGGTGACACGGGCCCGGCCGTTCGCCCCCGCACCGCGCGGCGCCCCCGGCAGGGGCGCCGGGGGCGGGTGGCGGTGTGCGGTGGGGTCTACCGGTTCATCGCGTTGCCGGCCTGGTCGGTGGCGAGGCGGAACGAGTCGGTGATGAGCTGCCGCGTCGTCTCCTGGGTGGCGGCCCTGAGCGCGCCGGGATCGGCGGGCAGCGGGCTGCCGAGCAGCCTCTGCACGGGGTCGTCGGTGCCCTGGGTGCCGCCTTGGGTATTGTTGTCGCCCGCGCCTTGGGTGGCGCCCTGGGTGTTGCGGTCACCCGCACCCTGGGTGGCGCCCTGGGTGTTGCCGGTGCCGCCCTGGGCGCCGCCGAGGGTGTTGCGGGTGCCGTTCTGCGTTCCGCCCTGGACGTTGTTGGTCCCGCCCTGGGTACCGCCCTGGGCGTTGTGGGTCCCGGACTGGGTGCCGCCGAGCACGTTGTTGGTGCCGCCCAGCGTGCCGCCGAGGGTGTTGTGGGTCCCGCCGAGCTGGGTGCCACCCTGGACGTTGTCGGTGCCGCCCTGGGCGCCGCCCTGGATGTTGTGCCGCCCCCCTTGCGCGGCGCTCTGGGTGTTGTTCACGCCGCCCTGGGTGTTACCGGTCCCGCCCTGCGTACCGCCGCGGCCGCGGTCGCCGACGACCTGGACGTTGGTGCTGTTGCCGTCGCCGTGGTTGACGATGTCACCGACGAATCCGCCGTTGTTGAAGATGATCGTGTACTGGACGGGGGGTGGGGGAGCGTAGCGGAACTGCGTCTGTGCGGAAGCCTGGCTCGCGGCCGCTCCCGTCAGTGCCATGGCGGCGGCGACGGACATGGTGGTGCAGAGGCCAACCCGTTTCATGACAGCCCTTTCGTGCGGTAGACGGCGGATACGAAATTCCTGAGGCACCAAACTGTCGTAATTAGCCAATCGATATCCATAGCGACACGGACCTGTCACCCGTACAACCCACCCGGAATTATCGGAGTAATCCGAATTTCTTCGCGACGCCCGGCTGCTCTTCGCTCGTTTCCGGTATTCCTTCCGGTCGCCCATGGATTGGCGGGAAGTGCCTTGAGCGCCCGGTCGCCCGTCCGTGCGTCCGCGGTCGTGGATCGACGGCCAGCGGTGGTGGGTTGCGCCGGGAGGGGCCAGGATGTAGGGGGAGGGGGGAGACGGCGGAGGATGATCTACTGGATCAGCGCAGCGCCGGACCGCCGGTTACAGGTGAAGTCCCGTCCCTGCCGCGCGCGTTGAGTGGTGCCGGGCCCGGAAGGCCGGCTGCCGGAGCGGCGTCGCGGCCGTGGGCCGGCGGCGGCCGGAAGGAAGACCGAGATGCCTACCGACAGCGAACTTCTCAAGAGTGACGACAAACGGATCGAGGAGTTGTTCCGCAAGAGCCCGGCAGGTGAAATCCCGAAGGGCGCGATGGAAGGCAGGGCCGTTCTTCCTGCCGCCGGAGCGGCCACCGGCCTGCTCGCCCGCCTGGTGCGACTGATGCTGTGGCGCGGCAAGGTGTTCAGCCCGGAGGGCTACCTCAGCAACCGGCTCACACCGCTGGACGTGCTGTCGATCGTGGCCACGGTGGGCCCCGGGCTCAGCCGCCTCGACGACCAGGAATGCACCGTCATCGACTATTCCCACACCTCCCTGGTGTGCGGCAGCGTCCGCGACGAGCTCCGCCAGGTCGACCCGGACCTGTACCTGGGCCTGATCTGGCTGGCGGGCCGCAGGATCGGCTGGTTCACGCTGCGCGCACCGGGCAGCGGCCGGGAACAGTTCTCCGAGGGGTCCGTCCCCTTCGAGTCGTGACCGCGACGCCACCCCCCACCCCGGCACCCCGCCCCGGGCCGCCCGGACGACAGTGGCCCGCCCCGGCCCACGCACCCTCCGGCCGCACACCGCACCGCACATCCCTGCCGCGCACCGCATCGCGCACCTCGCCGTGGACGGCACCGCGCGTCCTCGCCGCGAACGCAGCCCGGTACGCCCCCCACCGCGTGCCGTCCGGCCCAGGCTCCGGTGCCCGTCGGCGCGTCAGACTCCGCCCCGCACACGGTGGTCGCGCACCGTGCCGCCCCGACGAAAGGCCGTCCGCCGTGCTCCCCGTCACCGGTTTCCGCCGAGCACCGGGTCCATCGAGGTCCGGCGCGCGCAAGCCCCGGCACGCTCCCGTCACCACCGGGGCCCTGGCCGCATCGGCCACCCTGGCCCTGGCGCTGACGGCCCTCCCCACAGCCGGTTCCCCGCCCCTCGAGTCCCCGGCCTCCGGACCACCGACCGCCGTACGGGGAACCGTCACCAGCGCGGGCGAACCGCTGCCCGACGCGGACGTCACCCTCTTCGGCGGTGACCGGAACGGGGTGCGGATGCTGGGGCACGCCACCACCGACGCCCGGGGATCCTTCCGGCTGAGCTCCGCCCGCCCCACCGGCTCGGTGTTCTACCTGGACGCCGTGCCGTCCGGACAGCGGAGCCTGCGGCTGCGGTCGGTGGTGGGAGTCGGCCAGGGCGGCGGAGTGCCCCAGCGCAGCGAGTCCACGGTCACGGTCAACGAGTTCACCACCGCCGCCGCCACCTGGGCACTGGCCCAGTTCACCGGCCACCGGGGCATCAGCGGGCCGAGCCCCGGCCTGGAGAACGCCGCGGCCACCTCCTACAACCTCGCCGACCCGGCCACAGGGAAGCCCGGCGCGATCGTCACCGACCGGAACAACGGCAGCCGCAACGACACACTGGCCACCCTCAACACCCTGGCCGACCTGGTGTCCCTGTGCGCGCCGGGAGCCGGCGGCGAACCGTGCCGCACCCTGCTGCACCGCGCGACACCACCGGGCGGCGACACCCCCAAGGACACGGCGCAAGCACTGCTCAACCTGGCCCGCAACCCCAGGACGGCCACCGGCCCGCTGTACGCCCTGGCCCGGCGGGCACACACCTACGCACCCCGGCTCACCGCCGCGCCCACGGCCTGGGTGCTCGCCCTGCACTACACCGCCCCCAAGGTCTACGCCCCGGGCCGCATGGCCCTCGACGCCAAGGGCAACGTGTGGGCCTCCAACAACTGGCTGCCGGGGACACGCGACCCCAGCCCCTACGTCACCGTGCAGGACCCGCTGGGCAGCCCGACCCTGCACAGCCCCATCAGCGGCGGCGGCATGAAGGCGGGCGCCTGGGGCATCGCCATCGACCACCGGGGAGACGTGTGGGTGCCCAGCTACGCCGGGAACGCCATGGCGAAGTACTCCTCGGCCGGTACACCGCTGTCACCGGGCACGGGGTTCGTGAACGGCGGCTTCAACCACCCCCAGGGCACCGCCGTCGACCAGAGGGGCAACCTCTGGATCGCCGACTTCTACGGCCTCAAAGGCAACCGCGGCAAAGGCAGCGTGATCGTCTACCCGCACGGCGACCCCAAGAAGGCGATCACCATCACCGGCGGCGGCCTCGACCATCCCTTCGCCCTGCAGATCGACGGCTACGGCCGGGCCTGGGTCACCAACGCCCGCGCCAACGGCGCCGAGCTCCTCGACAGCCGCACCCCCAAGGGGCACGTGGGCGGCAGCGTCACCGTCATCGACCCCGACTTCGAACCGGCCTCGTTCTCCCCGGTCAAGGCCCCCTCGCTGGACTGGCCGCTCGGTCTCGCCGTCGACTCCCGCGACAACGTCTGGGTGCCCGGCTTCGTCAGCGACTCGGTCACCGAGATCGCACCCGACGGCCACGTCCGCGGCGTGCACGAACTGTCCACGGGCATCGCCCCCTGGTCCGTGGCCGTCGACGGCGCCGACCGCGTGTGGGTCGCCGGTTTCGGCACCCCGTCCGTGTCCGTGCTGTGCGGCGCGAACACCGGCGCCTGCCCGCCCGGCTCCACCACCGGCACCGTGCTCTCCCCGCCCGGCGGCTACCGCAACCCCTCCATGCAGCACCTCACCGCCGTGCAGCTCGACCAGTCCGGCAACGTCTGGCTGGCCAACAACTGGTCCAAGCTCGTCCCGCCCACCGGCGGCACCGGCCTGGTCGAACTCATCGGCGCCGCCACACCCGTCTGCACCCCCCCTGCAACCCCTCCCGGCCCGCCCGGCGACCACCGCGGCCACGGCATGCCCCCTCCAGACCAGCACCCAGTCCAGATGACCCGTTCCGTCGGGCTGGCTGGGCGGCTGGGCTCGGCTCGGGGAGGGGTGGGTGACGCATGCCGGTGACCGCGTGACCGGTGGCCGGGTGCCGCGTGGTGGGTCAGGTCATGCCTGGTCGGTGGTTTTGGGTGCGGTGCCGGTGCGGCGGCGGGCGGGCCTTCGCCTGCCGCCCGCGCGGGCACCGGTGGACGCCCCGGCCGCGCCCGCCCCGTCCTTCTGCTGCGAGGTACGGCCCCGGCCCCCCGACGGCGCGGCCGTCGTGCCGGAGGCGCCGGAGGTGTTCGGGTCGGTGCGTCGCCGCGAGGTGCGCTTGCCCGTACCCGTACCCGTACCCGTGCCCGTGCCCGTGCCTGTGCGGGTGCCGGTCGCGCCGGAGCCGCTGGCGGGAATCTGGGTGGGGCGGTTGCCGCGGCGGGAGCGCCGGCCGCGCTTCGCACCGGTCGTGCCCTCCCCACCGGAGGCAGAGGGTGCCGGGGGTGCGGGGACCTCGATGGTCACGGCGGTGCCGGAGGGTTCGCGGGCGCCGGTGATCGCGGTCAGGGCCGCGTCGGCGGAGGTCACCCGGGCGGTGCGGGGCCGGATGCCCGCGTCCGTCATCAGCCGGGTCACCTCCCGCTTCTGCGCGGGCAGCACCAGCGTGACCACACTGCCCGAACCCCCCGCCCGCGCGGTGCGGCCGCCCCGGTGCAGATAATCCTTGTGATCGGCCGGCGGATCCACGTTCACCACCAGATCCAGATCATCCACATGAATGCCCCGGGCCGCGACATTCGTCGCCACCAACGCCGTGACCTGCCCGTTCTTGAACTGCTCCAGCGTCCGGTTGCGCTGCGGCTGCGAACGCCCCCCGTGCAGCGCCGCCGCCCGCACCCCCACCGACAACAACCGCTTCGCCAGCCGGTCCGCCGACCTCTTCGTGTCCAGGAACAGAATGACCCGGCCCTCCCGCGCGGCGATCCGCACGGTCACTTCCTTCTTGTCCGTCTCGTCCGCCACATGCAGCACATGGTGCTCCATCGTCGACACCGCCGCCGCCGACGGATCCACCGAATGCACCACCGGATCCGTCAGGAACCGCCGCACCAGACGATCCACGTTCCCGTCCAGCGTCGCCGAGAACAACAACCGCTGCCCGTCGGCCGGCACCCGCTCCACCAGCTTCGTGATCTGCGGCAAAAACCCCATGTCCGTCATCTGATCGGCCTCGTCCAGCACCGTCACCCCCACCCCG
>NZ_JBVHNF010000016.1:0-226164 GCF_055558055.1 Streptomyces sp. NPDC025833 | reverse complement strand
CAAGTGGGGGGGCCGCACGCAGGCCGAGGCGGAGTCGGAGCGGTCCAAAAAGCGCTGCGTGGCCCGGGGGGCCCACCCCCCCCCCCCCCCCCGGCGGGCCCCCCCGCCCCCGGGGGCGCCCCGTCCGCATGTGCGCACGCTCACCCCAGGCACGATTGCCGCCCGCCCGGGTACGTGTGCGCATACTGAGGCTTACGGAAGGCGTCATTCAGGGAGCGGTGCGAGGTGACGGAGGCGGAGGACCGCAAGCCCCGGTCGGACGAGGCGCGGTACGACCCGGAGATCACGTCCGAGTTCGCCATTCCCGCGGGTCTGGGCGTCGTCAAGAGCCCCGGTGAGCCGGAGACGACGTCGGAGTTCGCGGTGCCGCGGGGGCTGGAGACGCTCCAGCCGGCGAGCGCCGAGCCGGAGGGTTCGGCGTTCAGCGTGCCGAGCACCTACAGCGCCCAGAGCGCGCCGACCGCGTTCACACCGGCCGCCGGGGTGCCGCTGGTCAGCCTGGTGAAGGACGCGCCGTGGCAGGACCGGATGCGCACGATGCTGCGCATGCCGGTGACCGAGCGGCCGGCCCCGGAGGCGGTGCAGCGCGAGGATGAGGGCGGCCCGGCCGTCCCGCGCGTGCTCGACCTGACGCTGCGCATCGGCGAGCTGCTGCTGGCCGGCGGCGAGGGCGCGGAGGACGTGGAGGCCGCGATGTTCGCGGTGTGCCGGTCCTACGGCCTGGACCGGTGCGAGCCGAACGTCACCTTCACACTGCTGTCGATCTCGCACCAGCCGTCCCTGGTGGAGGACCCGGTGACGGCGTCCCGGACGGTCCGGCGGCGCGGCACCGACTACACGCGCCTCGCGGCCGTCTTCCGGCTCGTGGACGACCTGACCGATCCGGAGACCCACGTCTCCCTGGAGGAGGCGTACCGGCGGCTGGCGGAGATACGCCGCAACCGGCACCCCTACCCGGGCTGGGCGCTCTCCCTGGCCAGCGGGCTGCTGGCCGGCGCGGCCTCCGTGCTGGTCGGCGGCGACCTGATCGTGTTCTTCGCGGCGGCCGTCGGCGCGATGCTCGGCGACCGGCTGGCCTGGCTGTGCGCGGGGCGGGGGCTGCCGGAGTTCTACCAGTTCACGGTGGCCGCGATGCCGCCCGCCGCGATCGGGGTGGCGTTCGCGCTGGCACACGTCGACGTGAAGGCGTCGGCCGTCGTCACCGGTGGCCTGTTCGCCCTGCTGCCCGGGCGGGCGCTGGTGGCGGGCGTCCAGGACGGGCTGACGGGCTTCTACATCACGGCCTCGGCGCGCCTGCTGGAGGTCATGTACTTCTTCGTCGGCATCGTCACCGGAGTCCTGATCGTCCTGTACTTCGGCGTGAAGGTCGGCGGCAAGCTGAACCCGGACGCGGCGCTGATCTCCAGCGACCGGCCGGTGGTGCAGATCGCCGCGTCGATGCTGCTGTCCCTGACGTTCGCGGTGCTGCTCCAGCAGGAGCGGTCGACCGTGCTGTGGGTGACCCTCAACGGGGGCGTGGCCTGGACGGTGTACGGCGCGATGCAGAACGTCGCCGACCTCTCGCCGGTGGCGTCCACCGCCGTGGCGGCGGGGCTGGTGGGCCTCTTCGGGCAGCTCCTGTCGCGGTACCGGTTCGCGTCGGCGCTGCCCTACACGACGGCGGCGATCGGACCGCTGCTGCCCGGTTCGGCGACGTACTTCGGGCTGCTCAGGATGGCGCAGAACGAGGTGGACAAGGGGCTGGTGGGGCTGGCGAACGCGGCGTCGCTGGCCATGGCCATCGCGATCGGGGTCAATCTGGGCTCGGAGGTCTTCCGGCTGTTCCTGCGGGTCGGCTCCGCCGGGAAGCGCCGGGCCGCCAAGCGGACCCGGGGTTTCTAGGCGTCACCGGCCCGGTGCCCGGCGGCGGCTACTGCCCGCGCTGGTCGTAGGGGTACGCGTTCGGGTCGTACTGGCCCTGGCCGTACTGGTCCTGGGGGTACTGCTCCTGGCGGTACTGCTCCTGGGGGTACTGCTCCTGGGGGTACTGCTCCTGGCCGTACGGGTTCTCGCCGTGCGGGTGCCGGCCGGGCTGGTTCTGGCCGGGCTGGTTGTGGGCGGGCGGGTGCTGGCCGTACTGGTCCTGGGGGTACTGCTGCCGGTCGTAGCCCTGGTCCTGCCGGTCGTAGCCCTGGTTCCAGTCCTGCTGGTGCTGCTGGGGCCGGCCGCCCCCGTACCCGTGCCGGCCGTACCCCTCGCCGTACTGCTGCTCGTAGGGCTGCTCCGGGTCGATGCGGCGGAGCTGGGTCGTCGAGGTGTCCATGGCCGGCGGCTGCTGGAACCGGGGTGCCCGGGGCTGCTGCGGGGCCTGCGCGGCGGCCGGGGCGGGCGGCGCGGCCTGGGCGGCCTTCTTCTCCTTGCCGCGGGCCCGGAGGAACTCGATCGCGATCGGGATCACGGAGACCAGGACGATCAGGATGAGGATCGCCTCGATGTTCTTCGTGACGAACTCGATGTTGCCGAGCCAGGAGCCGAGCAGGGTGACGCCCGCGCCCCACACGACGCCGCCGATGACGTTGAAGAGAAGGAACGAGCGGTACTTCATGCCGCTGACGCCCGCGATGATCGGCGTGAACGTGCGCACGACCGGCACGAAGCGGGCCAGGACCAGGGACTTCGGGCCGTACTTCTCGAAGAACTCGTGCGCCTTGGTGACGTTCTCCTGCTTGAACAGGCGCGAGTCGGGCCGGTTGAACAGGGACGGGCCGACCTTCTTGCCGAACATGTAGCCCGCCTGGTCGCCGAGGACCGCGGCGAGGCAGATCAGGCCGATGGCGCCCCACAGCGGGAAGTCGAGCTGGTGCGAGGTGATCAGCAGGCCGCAGGTGAACAGCAGCGAGTCGCCCGGCAGGAAGAAGCCGATGAGCAGGCCCGACTCGGCGAAGACGATGAGCAGCAGGCCCCAGATGCTGTAGGTGTCGAGCAGGTAGTTCGGGTCCAGCCAGCTCGGGCCGAGGGCGAGTGTCATCACGGGTCCGGGCTCCTGAGGGGTGAGGCGGCTACGGCGGCTGCTCCGCGTGGAGGGCCGCCCCAAGCTATCAACGTGACGCGGCCGCCCCGGGTTCCACCGGTGGCTCCAGGATGCACTGCGGGACGACTGGGAGAAAGCTGTGACCCATGGGACTCGATGACTACGGCGGCGGCCAGGGGCCCCGGTCGGACGTGCTGGTCGTGACGACGAACGACGTACCCGGGTACCGGGTGCAGTCGGTGGTGGGCGAGGTGTTCGGGCTCACCGTGCGTTCGCGGCACCTGGGCAGCCAGCTCGGCGCCGGGCTGAAGTCGATGATCGGCGGTGAGCTGAAGGGCCTCACCAAGACGCTCGTGCAGACCCGCCACCAGGCCATGGAGCGCCTGGTGGAGCAGGCACGCGCGCGTGGCGCCAACGGGGTGCTGGCCTTCCGGTTCGACGTGACCGAGGCCGCGGACACCGGCACCGAGGTGTGCGCCTACGGCACGGCCGTGGTCCTGGCCCGGGAGTGAACCCCGCGCGCTCCCGGGCCAGGGGGGTCAGGCCGCGGTGTGCCGCGCCCTGTTAGCCATGATCGCGTCCCGCAGGTACACGGCCAGTCCGGGCCGGACGGCCTCGTACGTCGCGGTGAAGCGCTCGTCGGCGACGTACATCTCGCCCAGGCATGCGTGCATCTCGTGCCCGCAGTCGTAGTACGCGCCCGTGATGAAGCGGCGGTGCTCCTCGGCGACGTCCATGGCCGCCGCCGACGCGGCGGGCACGCCGTCGGCGGCCAGGGCGGCCATGCGCCGGTGGATCGCGTCCAGCTCCCCGGTCATCCGCTTCCAGTCCTCCTTGGTGTAGAAGGCGGTGCGCCGGCGCGACTGGCGGTAGGCCTCGGTGTCGCCCCAGCGCTCCACCACCTCGTCCGCGTACCGGTCCGGGTCGAAGTCCCCGAAGACCTCGAACTTCTCCTGCGGTGTCAGGTCGATGCCCATCGTGCGTGCCTCCATGGCGTGCTCCACGGCCGCGGCCATCCGCTGCAGCTTCTCGATCCGGGCGGTCAGCAGCGCGTGCTGGCGGCGCAGGTGCGCGCGCGGGTCCGCGTCCGGGTCGTCGAGCAGGGCCGCGACCTCGTCGAGCGGGAAGCCGAGCTCCCGGTGGAACAGGATCTGCTGGAGCCGGTCGAGGTCGGCGTCGCTGTAGCGCCGGTGCCCGGCGTGCGTGCGCTCGCCGGGCACGAGCAGCCCGATCCCGTCGTAGTGGTGCAGGGTGCGCACCGTGATCCCGGCGAACCCCGCGACCTGCCCCACGGAGTAGCTCACTTTCCGCTCCTTCGGTCGGTACGCCTCCACGGTGGCGCCTCACGTCACGTGAGGTGCAAGCCGGAATCCGCTCGGGATGTTGTGTGACTTTCGTCCGCTTATGGTGAGCCCGTGGCCCCGGAGACGACGCAGCAGGCGCCCCGCGGCGCCCCTACGGCGCCGGCGCGGGCCCTGCTGCCGTTCATCCTGCCCGCCGTCGCGGTGGGGGTGGCCGCGAGCCTGCTCTTCGTCGGCGTGAGCACGGCGGCCGAGCACCTCCAGCGGGTGCTGTGGGGGCCCCTGCCGGACGCGCTCGGTGTGGGCCGCTACTCGGTCCTGTGGATGTTCACCGTGCTCGTGGCGACCGGGATCGCCGTCGGGCTGGTGGTCTGGAAGGTCCCCGGTCACGCCGGCCCCGACCCGGCCACCCTGGGCCTGGAGGCACCCGTCCTGCCGCCGGCCGTGCTGCCCGGCCTGGTGCTGGCCACCGCGCTGATGCTGGCCGGCGGGCCGAGCCTCGGCCCGGAGAACCCGGTGATCGCCGTGAACGTGGCCCTGGCGGTCCGGCTCGGCGGCCGGCTCCTGCCCCGCACGCCGGGCGCCCTGTGGCCGGTGCTGGCCGAGTCGGCCACGATCGGCGCGCTCTTCGGCACGCCGGTGGCGGCGGCGCTGGTCATCTCGGAGGCGCTGGCGGCACAGCCGACGGCGGGCCGGCTGTGGGACAACCTGTTCGCCCCGCTGACCGCCGGGGCGTGCGGGGCGATCACGACGTCCCTGGTGGCCCGCCCGAGCTTCGACCTGGGCCTGCCGCCGCTGGGCCACCCCCGCGCCGGGGACCTGCTGGCGGCGCTGGTGATCGCCCCGGCGGCCGCGCTGCTCGGCATGGTCGCCGTCCTCGCCTTCCCGTACGTCCACGCCGTCTTCCGCCGGCTGCGGCACCCGATGCTCATGCTGCCGGCCGGCGGCGTCGTCCTGGGCGCGCTGGGGGCCCTGGGCGGTCATCTGACGCTGTTCAAGGGGCTGTCCGAAGTCGGTGAGCTGTCCCGCGATCCGGAGGGCTGGACGGCGGGCCGGTTCGCCGTGATGTCGGTGGTGAAGCTGGCCGCCCTGGTCGTCGCCGCGTCGTGCGGATTCCGGGGCGGCCGGATCTTCCCCGCGGTCTTCGCGGGCAGTTCCCTGGGGCTCGCCGCCCACGCGCTCGTGCCGGCCGTCCACCCCTCGCTGGGGGTGGCGACGGGGGTCCTGGGCATGCTCCTGGCGATCACCCGGCAGGGCTGGGTGAGCCTGTTCACCGCCGCCGTCCTCGTCTCCTCGCCCGGCGTCCTCGCCCTCCTGTGCGTCGCCTCGCTCCCGGCCTGGCTGCTGGTGACGGGCCGGCGGCAGATGCAGCTGCGCGAGGACGGCACACCGCTCCGCTGATCCGCCCGATCCCCCTGGAGGAAACACCATGGCGCTGCACAAAGGTCCCGCGAGGCACGAGGAGCGGACGGTGTCGGTCAACCCGTTCTTCGGGGAGGCCAACCCGGTCGGCGGCATGACCGAGGCCCCGCCCACGCACCGGCTCCCGGACGCCCCGATGCCCCCGTCCACCGCCTACCAGCTGGTCCACGACGAGCTGATGCTGGACGGCAACTCCCGGCTGAACCTGGCCACCTTCGTCACCACCTGGATGGAGCCGCAGGCCGGGGTGCTGATGGGCGAGTGCCGGGACAAGAACATGATCGACAAGGACGAGTACCCGCGCACCGCCGAGCTGGAGCGGCGCTGCGTGGCGATGCTCGCCGACCTGTGGAACGCGCCGGACCCGGCGGCGGCCGTGGGCTGCTCGACGACCGGGTCGAGCGAGGCGTGCATGCTCGCCGGCATGGCGCTGAAGCGGCGCTGGGCGAAGCGGAACGCCGACCGGTACCCGGGCGCGCGCCCCAACCTGGTCATGGGCGTCAACGTCCAGGTGTGCTGGGAGAAGTTCTGCAACTTCTGGGAGGTGGAGGCCCGGCTGGTCCCGATGGACGGCGACCGCTTCCACCTGGACCCGCAGGCCGCCGTCGAGCTGTGCGACGAGAACACCATCGGGGTGGTCGGCATCCTCGGCTCCACCTTCGACGGCTCCTACGAGCCGGTCGCGGAGCTGTGCGCGGCCCTGGACGGCCTCCACGAGGTCACCGGCCTGGACATCCCGGTGCACGTGGACGGCGCCTCGGGCGGCATGGTGGCGCCGTTCCTGGACGAGGACCTGGTGTGGGACTTCCGCCTCCCGCGGGTGGCGTCGATCAACACCTCGGGGCACAAGTACGGGCTGGTCTACCCGGGCGTCGGCTGGGCCCTGTGGCGGGACCGGGAGGCGCTCCCGGACGAGCTGGTGTTCCGGGTCAACTACCTCGGCGGGGACATGCCCACCTTCGCCCTCAACTTCTCCCGGCCCGGCGCCCAGGTGGTGGCGCAGTACTACACCTTCCTGCGGCTGGGCCGGGAGGGCTACCGGGCGGTGCAGCAGTGCACCCGGGACGTGGCGACCTCGCTCGCCGGGAAGATCGAGGCGCTCGGCGACTTCCGGCTGCTCACGCGCGGGGACCAGTTGCCCGTGTTCGCGCTGACCACGAACGAGGGCATCACGTCGTACGACGTCTTCGACGTGTCCCGGCGGCTGCGCGAGAGCGGCTGGCTGGTGCCCGCCTACACCTTCCCGGCCAACCGCGAGGACCTGTCCGTGCTGCGGATCGTGTGCCGCAACGGCTTCTCGCACGACCTGGCCGACCTGTTCGTGGACGACCTGGCCCGGCTGCTGCCGGAGCTGCGCCGCCAGCCGCACCCGCTGACCCACGACAAGGACGCGGCCACGAGCTTCCACCACTAGAAGGTTTCGTCCGGGGTGAGGCCGGCGCCGTCGTCAGCGGTCGTCCTCCGGGTGCCGCTCCCCCGTCGCGTACGGGTTCTCCCGGCCGTCGGCGAGCACCCCGACGAAGGGCTCGCCCTCGCCCGCGAAGGTGTACGCGCCCGCCTCCACGCGGGCGATCAGGCCCCGGGTCCAGGACTCGTCGGAGTCGGCCGTGTGCAGCCACATGCCCATGATCTCGCCGATGTGGCCGAGCTGTCCGGGGCCGCCCTCGGGGACGTAGTGCTCGGTGACGGAGGCCCGCCGGCGCTCGATGCGGCGGATCCGCTCCCGCAGCAGGGCGAGGACCTCGGCGCGGGGCAGGTCGACCATGAAGCCGAGGGCCGCCGTCTGGACGTCCGCCTCCTGGTCGTAGGAGACGAGGGAGTCGCGCAGCAGCCGGAAGTACTCCTCGGTGCCGCGGTCCGTGATCTCGTACTCGGTCCGCGGCGGCCCGCCGGCCGTGGACGGCGCGGTCTCGTGCGCGTGCAGCAGTCCCTGCCGGGCCATCTGCTTCAGGGCGTGGTAGACGGAGCCCGGCCGGGCGTGGGACCACTCGTGCGCGCCCCAGTACTCCAGGTCGCCGCGGACCTGGTAGCCGTGGGCCCGGCCGTGCTGGCGGACCGCGCCCAGCACGAGGAGACGGATCGCTGACATGCGGTCCAGGTTATGGCCGAGCCCGGCCCGGGCGGACGGCGGCGTCCGGGGCCGGGACCGCGGCGGTGCGCCGGGGACGCGACGGGCCCGGGCGGACGGCGGCCGTCCGCGCGGGCCCGGGCGGGGGCGGAGGGCTCAGAACGGGAATCCGCTGCGGCCGTGCTGCACCGAGATCCACTTGACCGTGGTGAACGCCTCCATCGTCGTCTCGCCGTTGAGGCGGCCGAGGCCGGAGTGCTTCTCGCCGCCGAAGGGCACGATCGGCTCGTCGTGGACGGTGCCGTCGTTCACGTGGAACATGCCGGTGTCGATCCGCTTGGCGAAGGCCACGCCCCGCTCGACGTCCCCGGTGTGCACGGCGCCGCTCAGGCCGTACGGGGTGCCGTTGACGATCCGGACCGCCTCCTCCTCGCCGTCGAACGGGACGAGGAAGACGACCGGGCCGAAGACCTCCTGCCGCAGCAGCGCGGAGTCGGCGGGCAGACCGGTCAGCACGCTGGGCTCGACGAGGTTGTTCGTCGTGGTGCCCCGCACCAGGGCGGTGGCGCCCTCGGCGACCGCCTGCTCGACGGTGCCGGAGACCGCGTGGGCCTGGGCGGAGTTGATCACCGGCCCGATCACGGTCTGCGGGTCGCGCGGGTCGCCCACCTTCAGGCTCCGCACCTTCGCCACGAACTTCTCGGTGAACTCCTCGGCGACCGAGCGGTCCACGAGGACGCGGTTGGCGGCCATGCAGACCTGCCCCTGGTGCACGAACCGGCTGAAGACCGCCGCGTCCACCGCGTAGTCGACGTCGGCGTCGTCCAGGACCACCAGCGCGCTGTTGCCGCCCAGTTCGAGGACGGAGCGCTTGAAGTGCCCGGCGCACACGGTGGCCACGTGCCGGCCGACCTTGTCGGAGCCGGTGAAGGAGATGACCTTCGGGACGGGGTGCTCGATGAACGCGTCGCCGATCTCGGCGATGTCGGTGACGACGACGTTGAGCAGGCCGCCGGGCAGCCCCGCCTCCTCGAAGATCTTCCCGATCAGGGTGCCGCCGGCGATCGGGGTGTTCTGGTGCGGCTTGAGCACCACGCCGTTGCCGAGGGCCAGGGCCGGGGCGACCGACTTCAGCGACAGCAGGAAGGGGAAGTTGAAGGGGCTGATCACGCCCACCACGCCGACCGGTACGCGGTAGACGCGGTTCTCCTTGCCCTCGGTCGGGGAGGGCAGGATCCTGCCCTCGGGCCGCAGCGCGAGGTGGACCGACTCGCGCAGGAACTCCTTGGCGAGGTGCAGTTCGAACCCCGCCTTCACGCGGGTGCCGCCGAGCTCCGCGATGATCAGGTCGGCTATCTCCTGCTCGTGGTCCTCCACCCACCGCAGCGCGCGCTCGAAGACGCCGCGCCGGGTGTAGGGGTTGGTCTCGGCCCACTTCCGCTGGGCGCGGGCCGCCGCCCGGTACGCCCGATCCACCTCGTCGACCGTGGCCACGGTGATGGAGGCCAGCTTCTCGTCGTCGTAGGGGTTGAAGTCGATGACGTCCCAGGAGCCCGTGCCCGGACGCCACTCGCCGTCGATGTACTGCTGGGCCAGGTCGGTGAACCAGGACGCCATGTCATCCCTCAATCGCTAGCGGACACCAGATCTACGCCAGGTCTGATCGGACGTCATGGTACGCGCGAGTAGGGCGAGTTGAGCGGGGATCCCGGTCAGAGGAGCTGCCGGAGACCGCGGAGCAGGTCCCGGCTCTCGTCCGGGCCCGGGCTGTCCTGCTGGAGCTCCTTCAGGGCCTGCTCGTACTGGGCGACGTCCTCGCGCTTGTCCAGGTAGAGCGCGCTGGTGAGCTGCTCCAGGTAGACCACGTCGGAGAGGTCCGACTCGGGGAAGCTGAGGATGGTGAAGGCGCCGCTCTCACCGGAGTGCCCGCCGAAGCCGAACGGCATGACCTGGAGCCGTACGTGGGGCTGCTCGGAGACGTCGATCAGGTGCTGGAGCTGTCCGCGCATCACCTCGCGGTCCCCGTAGGGGCGGCGCAGGGCGGCCTCGTCCAGGATGATGTGGAACTCCGGCGCGCTGTCGGAGCACAGGTGCTTCTGCCGCTCCAGGCGCAGGGCGACCCGGCGTTCGACGTCGGCGTCGCTCGCGCCCTTCATGCCGCGCCGGACCACCGCGCGGGCGTACTCCTCGGTCTGGAGCAGGCCGTGCACGAACTGCACCTCGTAGGCGCGGATCGAGGTGGCGGCGCCCTCCAGGCCCACGTAGGTGGGGAACCAGGTGGGCAGCACGTCGGTGTAACTGTGCCACCAGCCGGCCACGTTGGCCTCACGGGCGAGGGAGAGCAGCGCCTCGCGCTCGGCCTCGTCGGTGATGCCGTACAGCGTCAGCAGGTCCTCGACGTCTCTGGTCTTGAAGCCCACCCGGCCCAGCTCCATCCGGCTGATCTTCGACTCGGAGGCGCGGATCGAGTAACCCGCCGCCTCGCGCGTGATCCCCCGCGCCTCCCGCAGTCGCCTCAGTTGCGAGCCGAGCAGCATCCGCCGCACCACCGATCCGGGCTCTCCCGCGCTCACCTTCGCCAGCCTCCCCAACCGTCTCCAAGGGCCGAAGTCTGCCACTAAAACACTTCGAGCAGTACTCGTCCGGTTACGGAAACGGAAAGACCTCGGCCGATTCCGGCGGGTCCGGACCGGCCAGAGGTCCGGACCTCTGGCAAAGACCAGCGGGAAGATGGCAGAAAAAATGGCCAAGAAGCGGTACGGGAGGTGTCATTTCGGTCGCGTGCACGTGCATCTGCCCTTGCATCCGCTCTACGCATCCGAAACCATGGGAGTCGCGCCACCGCTGCATCGCAACGACCGCGAATTCCCGGGAGTGCCTCGCATGGGGACGAATGGATCGACCATGCTCAAGCCGTTACGGCAGGGCCTTCCGCCGCTGGATCCCGCGGCCGTGTCCGATGCCGCCTCCTGCGCCCTCCCCGCCCGCTACGAGGCGGTGCGCGAGGCCCGGCGCTTCACCCGGGACACCCTGGACGGCTGGAACGTCGGCGAGCGCTTCGACGACATCTGTCTGGTCGTCTCCGAACTCGTCACCAACGCCCTGCGCCACGCCGTGCCGTCCGAGCCGTGCCGCACCGACGCGCACCACGCGGCCGTGCGGCTGCACCTGCTGAGCTGGACCGGCCGGCTGGTCTGCGCGGTGCGCGACCCGAGCCACGAGACGCCCGTACCCCAGGACTCGGACGACTTCGCCGCCGAGTCCGGCCGCGGCCTGTTCCTGGTCGAGTCGTTCGCCGACAGCTGGGGCTGGCACCCGCTCCCGGGCCCGCTGGAAGGCAAGATGGTCTGGGCGCTGTTCCGGCTCAAGACCGTCGGCTGAGTGGTCTGCCGCGCCCGCGGCCGCCCGGGTCCTGAACGCGTACGCCCGTCTGCCGGCCGGATGGGCCGGACATGCCGCCGGGACGCCGTCCGACATCGTTGCCAACGGTCACGGGGCCGGCGCCGACGGTCAGCTCACGATCAGGTGGTCGAACTCGCCGTCCTTGACGCCGAGCAGCATGGCCTCGATCTCCGCGCGCGTGTAGACGAGCGCCGGACCGTCCGGGAAGCGCGAGTTGCGCACGGCGACCTCACCGCCCGGCAGTCGCGCGAACTCCACGCAGGAACCCTGCGAGTTGCTGTGCCTGCTCTTCTGCCAGGCCACGCCGTCCAGTTGCGTGGCAGCCATACCGTTGTACACGCCGTACCCCCTGTACACGTTGTCAACGTCGCGGTCCACAGGTCGCTCCCCGGTGGTGCACTGGCTGCTGAGGCCATGGATGCTGTGGTCAACTGACCCGGATCATAACTTGCTTCACGTGCAGGTACATGAGCAGATGCACGTGCACGGGGGGTGGTCCCGCGATTACAGCTTTGACGTGCCCTTTACCCGGTCCGCTCCAGCGCCTGCTCGAGAGCAGGCAGGACATGCGCCCGCCGGCCCTCGTCCATGATCATGCGCGCCGGCATCCGCGCCGGGGCGTCCGGGGTGAACCCCTCGTGTACTAGAGAGAGACGCGTACGACGCCGTTCCTGTTCCAGGGTTCGGGAGACCGTTCGCCTGGTGGGACCGGCCGGGCCGGCACCCGCCCGCCGGAGGGGCGGCTTCCGCCCGGTGCCGCGGTGCCGGACGGCTGCCGTACGGGGGCCGCCGCCGCCCGGAGGCGGCCGCGGGAGGCGGGTACCGCCGGTTCCGGCGTCACTCCTTCCGGTGGTCCCCGGGGTGACTGCTGGTAACTTGCGCTGCGGTGCCGCCCGGCCGGGCGGCCGGCCGCTACCGCTTGGGGGCTTTCCGGTGACGTGTGCGACGGCGAGAGCGCGGGGAGCGGCCCTGGTGGCCGCGGGACTGGCCGGCGCGCTGGCCCTGACGGCGTGCGGCGGTGGCGGCTCCGGGAAGGACGACGGTTCCCCGGTGGCGCCGAGCGCGCCCTCGGCCCCGCCGTCGGCCGCGGCCTCCGCGGCGGGGACCGGCGCCGCCGGGATCGAGGGGAGCTGGGTCAGCAGCGCCGGGGGCAAGATCCTGGCACTGGTGATCAACGGGGGCCGGGCCGGGCTGTTCGTGACCGGCGGGACCATGTGCAACGGGACCACGGACGCCGGGAACGGTACCTCGACCATCCGTCTGACCTGCGGCGACGGTAACGAGAGCCGGACCACCGGCACGCTCGAACCGGTCGGCGGCACGACCCTGCGGGTGACCTGGTCGGGCGCGGCCGGCCAGGAGACGTACACCAAGGCGGACGGCGGGAAGCTGCCCTCGGGCCTGCCGACGGCGCTCGGCCGCTGAGCCGCGGGCGGGGCCGGGACCCGCGCCGCGGCCGGCCGCCGAAGAGGGGTGCGCGAGCGGGGCCCGGGCGCACGCGCCATGATGCTGGGGCACCGACACCACCAGGACAGGGACACAGCTCATGCGCGTCATTCCGCTCACCGTCACCGCCCTCGCCGCCGCACTGCTGCTGACCGCCTGCGACGGTGGTGGCGGCAAGGCCGGGGACAAGGCCGGGTCGGCCTGCGAGATCGGCGGGGTCTCCGTGCAGATCGGCACGGCGAGCGTGGCCCCGGCCGCCGGGGACAGCGGCGAGATCCCGGTGAGCATCACCAACCAGAGCGCCCCCTGCACCCTGGACCACTTCCCCGCGGTCACGCTGGAGGCCGGCGGCGCCGGGAAGCCCGTGCCCGTGCTGAAGGGGGCGAAGGCGCAGTCCCTGAAGCTCGCCAAGGGCGACTCCGCGAGCTTCTCCATCGGCTACGTGCGCGGTAAGGACGGCGACCGGAACGCCGTGGCGGCCAAGACCGTGAAGATCAGCCTGCCGGGCTCGGACACCAGCCGGAGCTTCCCCTGGAGCTACGGCCCGGTCGCCGGCAAGGGCGACGGGAGCGGACCGGACGCCTCCGTGAGCGCCTTCCAGCAGGTCGGCGACTGACGCTCACCGGCGCTCACTCCAGTCCGGGACGGGCCCTGACCTGGGCACGGTCCGCCGCGCGCGCTCCTTCCGTCCAGCCCGCCGCGTCGCTGACGCCGCGCAGCCGGGTCGTGGTGGTCTCCGGGAACATGCGCTCCAGCCGCCCGGTGACGGCCGTCTCGCGCGTGGCCAGCACCGGCAGCAGGTCCCGGGTCACCTGGGTCTCGGCGGCGGCCGCGAGCCGGTCGCCGACGCGGTGGGCGTAGGCGGCGAGGAACGACTGCCGGAAGGTCTTGGTGCGCTTGCGCCCGCCGGCCCGCTGGGCCGCCTCGGCCCGGGTCATCGCGTGCGTGGCCTGGACCAGCAGCGAGGTGTGGAGCAGCTCGACCACCTCCAGGTCCGCCTCGAAGCCGACGACCGTGGAGAAGCCGAACGGTTCGTTCCACACCGCGCGGCAGTGGTTCGCCGTGGCCACCGCGTCCAGCAGGACCGCCTTGGCCTGCTCGTACGGCGGCTCGACCCCGATGCGGCAGGCGCCGGGCGCGTCCGGCGCGGGCGCTCCGGCGGCGAGCAGCGCCTCGTCGACGCTGTGCCGGGCCATCAGCTCCTGCGCCTTGGCGCTGAGCGCCTCCGCCTCCTCCGGGTAGCCGGTCGCCTCGGCCTTGGCGAGCAGGGCGCGGATGCGGGTGAGCGTGCGGGAGGCGGCCGGGCCGGGGGCGCGGCGCGGCTCCTCCTCCAAGGGCTCCAGGGCGGGCAGGCGCAACAGCAGGCGGTACAGCTCCAGGACGGCCGTGGCGTGCGAGAAGCGGTCGGCCGGGCGCCCGGGGGCGGGGGGCAGCGCCGCCAGCTGGCCGGCCCAGCGGCGCCCGCGCGGCCGGTCCCGCCCGGCCTGGGCCCGGATCAGCGCGGCGGCCAGAGCGGCGTGCGCGTCCTCCAGCTCGCGCCGCACCAGCCGTACGACGTCGGCGGGCTGCCAGCCGCGCCGCCAGGCCGTCGCCATGAAGTCCTCGCCGCGGCGGGCGAGTTCGCCGTCGGCGGCCGGGTCGGCGGCGAGCAGGGAGGCACCGGTGTCGAGGCCGGCGTCGGAGTCGTCGTAGAGGGCGGCCCGGAAGGCCTGCTCGACGGTGCTGGCGGTACTGGTCACACCGCCGATCGTGCCACGTGCCGCCGACACCGGGCGGCGGCCGTCCACAGCCTGTGGACAACCGGGGCCCGCGGCTCCTCCGACGCACGGGCGCGCGGCCCGTCCGAGAGGGGCGCGCGGCTCGTCAGCGGGTCGGTGTTCGCCGGGCTCGTGGTACGGCCGGCGGCCACGCCCGAGTAGGCGCCGAGGACACCTGGGGGGCATGTCAACCAGTGGTTGACAGAGGAGGGGTGGCAACCTACGGTTGACGCATGGCGAGCAACCGGAAGAGCACGGCATCCGTGCGCCTCGACGACCTCATCGAGGCCATCAAGAAGGTCCACCCCGAACCCCTCGACCAGCTCCAGGACGCGGTGATCGCCGCGGATCACCTCGGTGACGTGGCCGATCACCTGATCGGTCACTTCGTCGACCAGGCCCGCCGCTCGGGCGCGTCCTGGACCGACATCGGCCGCAGCATGGGGGTCACCCGGCAGGCGGCGCAGAAGCGGTTCGTCCCCAAGGAGTCCGCCGACCTCGACCCGAGCCAGGGCTTCAGCCGCTACACCCCCCGCGCCCGGAACGTGGTCATGAGCGCGCACAACGAGGCCGTGGCCGCCGGCGGCGCCGAGGGCCGCCCCGAGCACCTGGTCCTCGGCCTGCTGGCCGAGCCCGACGGCCTGGCCGCCAAGGCGATCACCGCGCAGGGCGTCACCCTGGACGCCGTGCGCCGGTCGGCCGCCGCCGCGCTGCCGCCCGCCGCGGACGACGCCCCCGAACTCGTCCCCTACGGCCCCGACGCCAAGAAGGTCCTGGAACTCACCTTCCGCGAGGCCCTCCGGCTCGGCCACAACTACATCGGTACCGAGCACATCCTGCTGGCCCTGCTGGAGCACGAGAACGGCGAGGGCGTCCTCAGCGGCCTCGGCATCGCCAAGGAGGCCACCGAGGAGAGGATCACCGAGATGCTCGCCCTGCTGCGGGACGTCGCGCCCGAGGGGGACGGCTCCCGGGAGCGGGCGGAGGGCACGGCTCCGTGACACCGTGCGAGCAGGCGGCAACGCAGGTGAGCGCGGGTGACCGCGGGCCGGAGCCGTTGTCGGACCCCCCTGCCACACTCGCACCATGACCGACCGGTGGGCGCTCGCACCGGCCGAGGACGCGGGCGTCGACGTCGCCCCCCTCGGCCGCGACGGGCTGCCCGCCGGACCGGTGCGGCGCGAGCGCGACGCCGCCGAGGCGGTGCGCGGCCGCCCGGAGGTGACGCGCTGGGTGTGGCGGTCGACCGCCGAGGTCTATCCGCGGCTGCTCGCCACGGGGGTGCGAGTGGAGCGGTGCTACGACGTCGAGGACGCCGAAACGCTCCTGCTGGGCCACGAGGGCCGGTACGGCGAGCCGCACTCGGCCGCCGCCGCCCTGGCCCGCCTGCGCGGCGGCCCCGTCCCGCCCGACCCGCCGCAGCGCGCGGCCGCGCCGGGCGCCCAGTCCCCGCTGTTCGAGCCGGCCGGCCACCACCTGCCCCTGCCGGACCTGCTCGCGGTCTACGCCGAGCAGTTGCGGCGGCACGAGAGGACCGCCCACCCCGAGCGGATGCGGCTGCTGACCGCGAGCGAGTCGGCCGGGATGCTGGTGGCCGCCGAGATGAACCGCGCGGGTCTGCCGTGGAGCGCCGGGGTCCACCGCGAGCTGCTGCACACGCTGCTCGGCGAGCGGTACGCGGGCGGCGGTGAGCCGCGCCGCCTCGCCGAACTGGCCGACGAGGTGTCCGCCGCCTTCGGCCGCCGGGTCCGCCCCGACCTGCCCGCCGACGTGATCAGGGCCTTCGCGCAGGCCGGGATCAAGGTGAAGTCCACCCGCCGCTGGGAGATCCGCTCCGTCGACCACCCGGCCGTCGCCCCCCTCCTGGAGTACAAGAAGCTGTACCGCATCTGGGTGGCGCACGGCTGGTCCTGGCTCCAGGACTGGGTGCGCGACGGCCGTTTCCGCCCCGAGTTCCTGGCCGCGGGCACGGTCACCGGACGCTGGGTGACGAACGGCGGGGGCGGCCTGCAGATCCCCAAGGTGATCCGCAGGGCCGTGGTCGCCGACCCCGGCTGGCGGCTGGTGGTGGCCGACGCCGACCAGATGGAGCCGCGCGTGCTGGCCGCGATCTCCCGCGACCCCGGCCTGATGGAGGTGGCCGGCCGCGAGGACGACCTCTACCAGTCCGTCTCCGACCGCGCCTTCTCCGGCGACCGGGACCAGGCCAAGATCGCCGTGCTCGGCGCGGTGTACGGCCAGACCTCCGGCGACGGCCTGAAGAACCTCGCCGCGCTCCGCCGCCGCTTCCCGAAGGCCGTCGCCTACGTCGACGACGCGGCCCGCGCGGGCGAGGAGGGCCGGCTGGTGCGCACCTGGCTGGGCCGCACCTGCCCGCCGGCCGCCGGTGCGGACGAGGACGCGACGGAGGAGGCGGGCATCCCGGGCGGCGAGGACGAGCCGGAGGGCCAGGCCGGCTGGGTCCCGGGGTACGCCTCCACGAACTTCCGCGCGCGAGGCCGCTTCGCGCGCAACTTCGTCGTGCAGGGCAGCGCCGCCGACTGGGCCCTGCTGCTGCTCGCCGCGCTGCGCCGGGCCTGCGCGGGCCTTGCGGCCGAGCTGGTCTTCTTCCAGCACGACGAGGTGATCGTGCACTGCCCCGCCGAGGAGGCCGACGCGGTCGTCCGGGCCGTCCGCGAGGCCGCCGACCTCGCCGGCCGGCTGTGCTTCGGCGAGACACCGGTGCGGTTCCCGTTCACCACGGCGGTGGTGGAGTGCTACGCCGACGCCAAGTGAGCGCCGCCCGCCACCCCGGTCAGCCGCCGAGGAGGTCGCGCAGCTCCGCCACGACCGCCTGCTCGTCCGTGCCGTCCAGGGCCGCGCGGGCCGCGCGCCAGGCGTCGTACGCCTCCGCCCGCCGCCCCTGCTCGCGCAGCAGGAGGCCGTGCTGGTGCAGGGCCAGCCCGCCGGTGTAGCGGTCGGCGCGGGCGTCGGCCCGGCGCAGCAGCTCGGCGCACTCGTCGGCCGCCCGGGCGGTCCGCCCCAGCTCCCGCAGCGCGCGGACCAGGCCGAGCCGGGTCTGGGACTCCCCGTGCCAGTCGCCGTGGCCGCCGAGGACGCGCAGGCTCTCCTCGAAGTGCCGGGCGGCCGCGTCCGGTTCGCCGAGGGTGAGGTGGGCGTACCCGATGTTGCAGAGCGCCGAGTGGCGCAGGATGACGGCGCCGATCCGGTCCCCGATCGCCAGTGAGCGCCGGTGCTGCTCGATGGCGGCGCGCGGGTCGGTGTGCTCGTAGAGGTTGCCGAGGTGGCTGCGGGTGACGGCCTCGCCGTAGGGGTCGTTCAGCAGCCGCGAGTAGGCGAGGCTGCGCCGCAGCGCCTCCCCCGACTCCTCGAACCGGCCGAGCCCCTCCAGCAGCAGCCCGCGGTTGTTCAGGCAGCGCCGGATCCGGGAGGCCGTGCCCAGCCGGGTCCAGATCTCCAGGGACCGGTCGGTCAGGGCGAGCGCGTCCTTGTGCCGGCCCGTCAGGAAGTGCAGGCCGGCGAGGTCGCCCAGCGCGTACGCCTCCGCCGCCGGGTCCCCGAGCAGCCGCGCGGTGCCGAGCGCGGCCCGTCCCAGCACCTCCATCTCGGCGACCCGGCCGCCGCGCTGCGCGTAGGGGAACAGCAGCCGTGCGAGCACCGAGAGGTGGGCGGCCGTGTCCGCGTCGGCGGTGCCCGCGTTCCGCGCCACCAGCGCGACGACGTTCTCCAGCTCGACCTCGCCCCAGGCGAACGCCTCCTCGGCCGACTCGAAGGGCGCGAGGGCGGCCACGTCCGCCGCGTGCCCGGCCGGCTGGGCGGCGGTCGGCCGCCGCCGGTCGTCCTGGTCGAGCCCCGGCCCCACGACCGCCACCAGCACCCGCTCGGCCACGGCGGCGTACCAGCGCAGCGCGACGAGATCGGCGGCGGCCGGGGTGACCGCGGGTGCCGGGGGCGTGGGCGGGGCGGCGGGGCGCGGTTCGGTCTCCGCGAGTTCGCGGGCGAAGTCACGGACCAGGTCGTGCGGTGTGTAGCGGCCGTACGCCGTCTCCTCCAGCAGGGCGACGTCCACCAGGCGGTCCAGGGCCGCCTCGGCCCGCCGCTCGTCGGTGCCGGTGAGGCGGGCGACCAGCGGGGCGCCGTAGGTGGGCAGGTCGAGCGCGCCGATGCGGCGCAGCGCCAGGGCCGCGTCCCGGTCGGCCTCGCGCGCGGCGGCGGCGAGCGCGTCGTGGGCCACGGCCAGGGAGCGGCGGACGCTCAGGTCGTCGTACTCCAGGTGGTGCAACCGCCCTCCGGTGGCCGCGAGCTGGCCGGCCAGGACGTCCGGGGTGAGGGCCCGGCGGGCGGCGAGCCGGGCGGCGACCACGCGCAGCGCCAGCGGGAGCCGGCCGGTCAGCTCGACCAGCGCGTGACCGGCGTCCAGCTCGTCGCGCCCGCTGACCGCGCGGAGCAGGGCGGCGCTGTCCGCGCCGGTCAGCGGGGAGAGCGGGAAGCGGCGGACGCCGTCGAGCGCCGTGAGCGGCGAGCGGCTGGTGACGATCACCGCGCAGCCGGGTCCGGCCGGCAGCAGGGGCCGTACCTGGGCCGCGTTCGCCGCGTCGTCCAGCACCAGCAGCAGGCGGGCGGGGGCGAGCAGGGTACGCAGCAGCGCCGACGCGGCGTCGGGGTGTTCGGGGATGTTCCGGGGGTCGGCGCCGAGGTCGCGCAGGAGCGCGGTGAGCGCCTGGGTGGCGGTCAGCGGTGCCATGCCGGGGGTGGCGCCGTGCAGGTTGACGTAGAGCTGACCGTCGGGGAAACGTTCCCTCATGGTGTGGGCGGCGTGCAGGGCCAGGGCGCTCTTGCCGACCCCGGCCATGCCGCTGATCACCGCGATCGCGGGTGCCGGGGCGGACGCTCCGGTCAGCGCCCGGCACAGCTCGCCGCAGACGTCGTCCCGGCCGGTGAAGTGGGCGGGCGGGGCCGGCAACTGGGCCGGCCGCGGGGTCTGCCGCGCGGCCGCCACGGCGGCGCCCGGCGGGGAGCCGGGAGGCTCGGGAGGAGGCGGAGCGGGAGCCGCCGGAACGCCGGGCACCTCGGAGACGGCCGGAACGCCGGGTGCCCCGGAAGCCGCCGGGACGCCGGAGCCCTTGGAAACCGCCGGGACGCCAGGTGCCCCGGAAACGGCCGGGACCTCAGGTGCCTCGGAAGCCGCCGGGACGCCAGGTGCCCCGGAAGCCGCCGGGACGCCGGGTGCCTCGGGAACTGTCGGTGCCACCTGGGCGGCGTGTGCCGTGGGCGCCGTGTGGGAAGCGTGAACCGTCCGCGCCGCGCGCGCCGCGTGCGCCAGGTGGGCCGCGTAGGCGGCGTAGGCCGCGTGGGACTCACGGGTCTCGTGAGCCGCCGCGTACGCGTCGGCCGTGGCCGGCGCACCGGACGCGGCGGGTGCGGCGGCCGGGCGGGGCGGGTCCGGCGCGGGGTCCGCGGTGGGCGGTGAAGGGGCCGTGCCGTCCCCGCCGCCGGCCGCCCACCCGGAACCGCCGTCCCCGGGTGCCGGGTGCGGAGCGCCGGGCGTCCCGTCCCGCTCCGGCCCCGCGCCGCTCCCCCGCAGCACCTCGACGTGCGCCTCCCGGACCGCCGCGCCGGGTTCGATGCCGAGCTCCTCCACCAGGCGGGCGCGCAGATCGCGGTGGACGGCGAGGGCCTCGGCCCGGCGCCCGCTGCGGTGCAGGGCGAGCATCAGCTGGCGGTGGAACGCCTCGCGCAGCGGATGCTCGGCGACCAGCGCCGCCAGCTCCGGGACGAGCGCGGCCGGCCGGGCGCCGCCGAGGGCGAGTTCGGCGTCGTGGCGCCACTCCAGCAGGAACAGCCTGGCCTGCTCCAGGCGCCGCACCAGGGCGTGGCCGCCGAGGTCGGCGGGGAGTCCGCTCAGCGGGGTGCCGCGCCACAGCGCCAGCGCCGAGGCGGCGGCCCGCACCACGCCGGCCCAGTCCCGCCGGGCGTGCGCGGCCCGCGCCTCGGCGACCCGGGTGTCGAAGACGTGCACGTCCAGCTCGCCGTGCTCGACGCGCAGCACGTAGCCCGGCGGCACGGCCCGGAGCCGCTCGGGGTCGTCCAGGAGCCGGCGCAGCCGGGTGACGTGGTTGTGCAGGGACGCCCGCGCGGAGACGGGCGGCGCACCGCCCCACAGCGCGTCCTTCAGCGCCTCGACCGACACCACCCGGCCGGGCTCCAGCAGCAGCGCGGCGAGCAGGGCGCGGACCTTGGGGCTGCCGATGGCCCGGACGCCGCCGCCGGGAACGTCGTCGGGGACGTCGTCGGGGCTGCCGTACGGCGCCCGGTCGTGGAGGACCGGCGGTCCCAGCAGTCCGAAGCGCAGCTCGCACCGCCGCATCACGCCGTTCCACAGCCTTCCCGCGCGGTCGGGGCCGACCGCGCTCCGCAGCGGGCGCGTACCCACCGTCGCCTGGCGGGAACCCGCCTTCTCCACGACGGTTTCCCGCCACCTTCCACCTGTCGGTCCGGTGGCGCGAACCGTTGCCACCGAGGGCCGTTGCCGTTACCTTCGGACGACTTCCGGCCAACCGGTGCCCGGTCCGCCGACGAACCGTTGGCCACATGTTAGCGATCCGTTGGCGCCTTCTGATGTGATCATCACATCGGATCCGGCTCGACGGCGCGCGCGGTCGCGCAACTCGGGGGAGTGTCGCCGCAGGCTGGATCCGGGGACGACAAGGGCCCCGGCCGGCGGAGGTGAACGACCGGGGCCCCGTCCCGTCCCCGCCTCCCGGGCCCGCCGCGCCGCGACCGCCGCTCAGATCACCGGCGGCCGCCCCAGCCGGGTGAGCCGCCACACCGTACGCCAGCGCATCGGCCGCCGCTCGCCGGCCGGTTCCCGCAGCCCCTCCGCGAACCCGCCGAACCACGCCCTGAGTCCCGCGCCGGACCGGGTCCGGGCGAGCGTGAGCAGCGTCCACACCGCGAGGTGCACCGGGACGAGCGGCAGCGGCAGCCGGCGCCGCGCGAGCCAGACGCGGTTGCGGGCGTTGACCCGGTGGTAGATGGCGTGCCGGGCCGGTGACGTCCAGGGGTGCCGCAGGAGCAGCTCGGGCGCGTAGAGGATCCGCCAGCCGGCGTCGGCGGCCCGCCAGGCGAGGTCGGTCTCCTCGTGCGCGAAGAAGAACTCGGCGGGCCAGTCCCCGGTCTCGGCCAGCATCGACATCCGCAGGGCGTGCCCGCCGCCGAGGAACCCGGTGACGTACCCGCCGCGCAGCGGATCGGACGCGCCCACCCGGGGGACGTGCCGCTGCTGGGTCCGGCCGCGCTCGTCGGCGATGCGGAAGCCGACGATGCCGAGGCGGGGGTCGGCGGCGTACAGGTCGCGCACCCGGCGCAGCACGTCGGGGTCGACGAGCAGGCCGTCGTCGTCCAGCTCCACCACCACGTCGACGTCCCCGAAGGCCCGCAGCCGGGCGAGGGCGACGTTCCGGCCGCCGGGGCAGCCGAGGTTCTCCTCGACCTCGACGGCCGTCACCTCGCCGGGCAGGGACAGCCGGCGGGCGAACTCGGGCAGCCGGCAGCCGTTGCCGACGATCACGATGCGCGCCGGGGCGAGGTCCTGCCCGGCCACGGATGAGAGCAGGGCGTCGACCTCGGCGGGACGGTTGCCCATCGTCACCACGGCGACGGCGATCCTCGGTTCCGTCACGTCCCTCACCCCGTTGCCCCGTTCCGCCGGCGGCGGCACCGCTCCCTGCCGCGCGCTGCCCACCGTTCACCAAGATGTCGCCTCGGGGCCGCGGGTTCATCCGACGCCGAGCCACTTTGCCGCCTCTTTGATCCGGTTTCACGGTCGCGTTCCCCGGGCGGCCCGGCCGGTGCGGCCCGCCGGACGGCGCGAGGCCACCCGGGAGGAGTTCCCGGGTGGCCTGGGCGGTGGAGCCGCTCGGGGCCGGCGTCACGGAAGCCGGCGGGTGAAGAGGCTCCCGTGGACGGCCGCCCCGGCGTCGGGCGCGGGGACGGCCGCCCCGGCGTCGGGCGCGGCGTGGCGCAGGCCGTACCAGAGGACGGCCTGGTTCGACGTGAGGACCGGAACGCCCAGTTCCTGCTCCAGGGGGACGACGGCGCCCCGGGCGGGGAAGCCGCTGCCCGGCACCAGGACGCCGTCCGGACGCGGGTGGTCCGGGTCGTGGAACGCCTTGACGACCTGCTGGTGCACCTCGGCGGGGTCGATCGTCCAGTGGGCGCCCTCGTCGAAGGCGTTGTAGCGGGCCACGCCGGACCAGTCCGGGCCCAGCTCGAACTGGACCAGCCGCGTCCGCTCGACGCCGACCACGCTCAGGTACTCCTCCGTGGCCCGGAACGTCGGCTCGGTGAACCACGGCGGCATGACCAGCAGCGGCCGCCGTACGCCGGACGCCCGCACGGCCGCCGTGATGGCCGTCGCCGCCGTGTACACCGGGACGCCGTGGGCGTGCGCGCCGGCCGCCGCGACGAACTCCGCGTCGAACGCGGGCCCCCCGAAGAAGCTGCTCGAACCGAAGCAGAGGGCGATGCTGTGCGCGCCCAGCCGGCCGAGCTGGTCCAGGCCGCGCACGACGTCGGGCGCGTTCGCGAGGGCGCCGGCGGGGCTGCCGACGTACTCCGTGTCGGCGGGCCGGGGGCACTCGAAGCGCGCGGTGTGCACCGAGACGCCTTCGGGGGCCATGCGCCAGATCTCGGTCTCGGGCACGGGGTCGTTGTGGATGACGAGGATGCCCAGCCGGGCCGCGGCCGCGGCCATCAGCACTCACCCGCCGCGGCCGTGGTCCGCACACCGTCCGCCGGCCCGGCGTCCCGGTCCGCGGCGACGGCGGCGGTCCGGCCGCCCGGCGCGAAGCCGAGCCACGCGAGTGCCGCGCCGGCCACCGCGATCCCGCCGGCCAGCAGGAAGCCGGTACGGAACGCCCCGTCGCCCGGGTCCGTGCCCAGGACGATGACCAGGGCCGCCACCCCGAGGGCGCCGCCCGCGTACTGGGTGGTGGTCATCAGCGCACCGGCCACGCCCTGGTTGCGGTCGTCCACGTCACGGGTGCCGCCGACGAACATCGAGGTGTAGATCATGCCGTGCCCGAGTCCGCTGACGACCAGGCCGGGCAGCAGCGCACCGGCGTAGTCGTGGTGGCGGGCGGAGAGGCCCAGCAGGACGAGCCCGGCCGCGCCGACCACGAAGGCCAGCGTCAGGCAGCGGCGCACGCCGATGCCCCCGACCAGCTTCCCGGCGATCATGTTGCCGAAGGTGATGCAGGCGGCGAGCGGGAGGAACGCGATCCCCGCGGCGAGCGGCGCGTACCCGCGGCCGTCCTGGAGGACCAGCGTCACCAGGTAGAACTCGACGCCGGCCACGCTCGCCATGTAGAGCGCGGAGGAGCAGCAGCCCATCACGAGGCTGCGGGTGCGCCGCAGCACCGGGTCGACCAGCGGCTGCCCGCTGCCGCGCTCCCGCAGCGCGAACAGCACCAGCAGGACGGCCCCGGCGAGGAAGCTGCCCAGCGTCAGCGGTTCGGTCCAGCCGATGTCGGCGGCCAGGGTGAGGCCGAGGACGGAGACCAGGACCATCGCGGTGCACAGCACGGCGTTGAGCACGTTGAGGGCGGCGTGCCGGCCCCGCTCCGTCTTCCCGGGCAGGAAGCGGGGGGCGGCCAGCGCGCAGACCACCGCGAACGGCAGGTTCACGAAGAACGTCCAGCGCCAGGACAGGGTGGTCAGCAGTCCGCTGACGACCACGCCCGCGGCCAGCCCGCTGGCGCCGACCGTGCCCCAGACGGCGAGCGCCCGGGTGCGCTCCCGGCCCGCCGGGAACGTGGTGTTCACCAGGGCCAGGATGGACGGCTGGAGGCAGGCCGCGGCCACGCCCTGGGCGCCGCGGGCGACCAGCAGCAGCGCGGCGTTCGCCGCGAGGCCGCCCAGCAGGGAGGCGACGCCGAAGAGCACCAGCGCGGCCATGAACAGCTTGCGGGCGCCGACCCGGTCGCCGACCCGGCCGCCGACGATCAGGAAGCCCGCGAAGAACACGGAGTAGGCGCTGACGACCCACTGCATGGCGCTGCCGGACAGCGACAGGTCGGAGCCCATGTCGGGCAGCGCGACGAAGATGACGGAGAAGTCCAGCGCGATGAGGAACTGGGCCGCGGAGAGGGTGATGAGGCCGCCGACGGGACTGCGGGACGCCGTCGGTGCGGAGGTTGCGGTCGGATGAGACATGGTGTGGATGACCACCTGATTCTTGTCGTCCCGTAGGGGGCTGAACCGTGCGGGGAGGGAGGGGCCGGGCGGGCGGACCGGTCAGGAGAGCGCCGGGGTCGTCGACGGGACGCGGCCCAGCGCGTGCCCCAGCGCGCCGACCGTGTCCGCCACCAGCCCGGCGCCCGCCTCTGTCAACTGCGACGCCGAGGCGACGCCGTAGGAGACGCCGATGGCGGGGATGCCGGCCGCCGCGGCCATCCGCATGTCGTCCACGGAGTCCCCGACGACCACGCACCGCTCCGGCGCGGTGCCGGCCGACCGGGCCGCGAGCAGCGCCAGGTCGGGGTGGGGCTTGCCGCGCGGTGCCATGCCGTGGCAGACGACGGCGTCGAACTCCCCGGCGAGACCGGCGGGTTCGAGGAGTTCCAGGGCGCTGGCCCGGATCTTGCTGGTGCAGATCGCGGTCCTGATCCCCGCGGCGCGCAGCTCGCGCAGCAGTTCCGGCACCCCGGGGAAGACCAGTGCGGCGGCCTGGGGCACGACCTCCCGGCGGAACCGTTCCCGGAAGAGGGCGACCGCGTCGGCCACCTCCGGGTGGTCCTCGGGCAGTCCGGTGAGCTCGGCGAAGACGGCCACGAGCGGCCTGCCGACGGTGGCGCGCACCCGGTCCGCCGGCACGTCCGGGCGGCCGGTGTGCTCCAGTACCCGGTGCAGGACGCCGGCGATGGCGCCCGGGGTGTCCAGCAGGGTGCCGTCGAGGTCGAACAGGACGGCGGCGGGCGCGTCGTGGGCCGTCATGCCCGGGCCCCCGCGTACTCGGCGAGTTCGAGGGAGAGCTGGACGGCGAACTCGCCGGCGAAGGCCGCGGTCGACAGCAGCACGGACCGGTTGGCGGCCGAGGTACGGCCCCGGGTCGCCTCGGCGATCGCCTTCAGCAGGTACGGCGTGATCGCGGGACCGGTGACGCCCGCGGCCTTCGCCCGGGCGGTGGCGCCCTCCAGCGCCGCCTCGATGTCGGCGGACGGGATGCCGTCCGCCTCCCGGATGGGCTGGGTGACCAGGGTCGAGGTGGCGTTCCCGGCCCGCCAGTGGGCGAGGGTGACGGCGGCGATCTCGCGCAGGTCGTCGATCCGGTGCGGGTTGGGCACGCCGCTGCTGACGCTCAGGTAGGCGGGGAAGTCGTCGCAGCGGTAGCCGATCACGGGGATGCCCGCCGTCTCCAGCCACTCCAGGGTCCACGCGGGGTGCAGCATCGACTTGGCCCCGGCGCACACCACGGCGACCCGGCTGCGGGTGAACTGCACGAGGTCGGCGGAGATGTCGAAGCTGTGCGGGGCGTCGCGGTGCACGCCGCCGATGCCCGCGACGGCGAACACCGGGATGCCCGCCAGCTCCGCCGCCACCAGCGAGGAGGACACGGTGGTGGCGCCGAGGCCGCCGCGGGCCAGGGTGACGGCCATGTCCCGGGTGCTGACCTTGGGCACGTCCGGGGAGGAGGCGAACAGCTCGATCTGCTCCTTGGTCATGCCCACCCGGATCCGGCCGTCCAGCAGCGCGACCCGGGCGGGGACCGCGCCGGCCGCGCGGACCTCGCCGTCGATGTCGAGCGCCAGGTCGAGGTTGGCCGGGTACGGGAGCCCGTGCGGGATGGCCGAGGACTCCAGCGCGACGACCGGCCGGCCCTCGTGCAGTGCCTCGCGCACCTCTTCGTCGATGTCCAGCAGGTCGGGGTCGGCGGCGAGTGCCGCGGTGGTGGCGTTCATGGAAGCTCCTCAGCGCATCGGCGGGTCGGTGGTTCGCCGGGTCGGCGGGTCGGCGGGTCGGCGGGTCGGCGGGTCAGCGGTTCAGGACGGGCGGGGGGACGGCCTCGGAGATGAGCGAGCCGCCGGAGACGGTGCCGGTCCCGTCGAGGAACCGCGGGTGCCGGCTGCGCATCGACTCCGTCACGAACTCGTACGGCAGGTCGTCGAAGGAGCCGTGGTCCCTGAGGAACTCCATGGCGCCCCCGCTGCCGTGCGGGTGGTAGAGGCTGTCGGTGCGCCCGTCGAACTCCAGGGGCCGCATGCCGTAGAGCCGGCACAGCAGTTGGTTGAAGACGGGGGTGGCCTTCACCCAGCGGCCCTCCAGGTGGACCTGGGTGAGGCCGTGGAAGAAGACGTCACCGCCGATGTGCTCGATCAGGCGGGGCGAGGCGAGGTGGTTGCGGACGTCGCCGTACACCAGCCGGGAGGGGATGCCCAGGGCGCGGACGGCGGCGGCGAACAGGACCGACTTGTGCAGGCAGAAGCCGGACTTGAGGGTGGCGGTGCGGGACGCCGTCAGGCCCTCGCGGGACAGGTCGGCGCCGTACACCTCGTAGTGGACGGTGTCGCGGACCGCGTAGTACAGCTTGACGGCGTTGGTGCGGCGGTCGGCGGAGCGGTCGTCGACGACGTCGTCGATGAAGGTCTGCACCGCCTCGGACTCGTAGTCGAGGAACTCGGTGGGGGCGGTGAGACTGCTGGGGACAGTGGTCATGGGCTCGTTCCCTGGTCAGAGGCCGAGGAGGCTGGCGATCCGGGTGCGCTGGATCTCGCTGGTCCCGGAGTAGATGGTTCCGGCGACGGAGTCGCGCAGCGCGCGCTCGACCCCGTGCGCGGTGAGCACCCCGCGACCGCCGTGGATGCGGACCGCGTCGAGGGCGTTCTGGACGTTCGCCTCGGACACGACGGTCTTGGTGGCGGCGAGGTCGACGGCGGCGTCCTCGCCGGACTCCACCTTCCTCCCGGTGTCGTGCAGCCACTTCCGGGCGGTCTCGGTGCGGATCTTCATGTCGGCGATCTGGTGGGAGATCGCCTGGTACTTGCCGATGGGCCGGCCGAACTGGGTGCGGTCCTTGGCGAACTGGACGGTCTCCGCCAGCCGGCGGGTCATCTCGCCGAGCGTGATGGAGAAGGAGAACAGCACCTCGCGCTTCATCACGTGGTCGAGGACCAGGAACCCGGCCCCGTCCCCGCCGACGCGGTGGGAGACGGGCACCCGCAGCTCCTCGAAGCGGAGCGTGCCGACCGGGCTGGTGCGCAGCCCGATCTTGTCCATGGCCGGGCCGACCACCAGGCCGGGGGTGCCGGCCTCGACCAGCAGGCAGGTGAGGCCGAACGGGCCGGGGGCGCCGGTGCGGACGTAGAGCAGGAAGAGGTCGGCGACCGGGGCGTTGGTGATGAACATCTTCCCGCCGTTGACCACGTAGTGGTCGCCGTCGCGGACGGCGGTGGTGGAGATGTTCATGGCGTCGGAGCCGCCGGACTCCTCCGTGATGGCGTGCGCGGTGATCAGGTCGCCGGAGACGATCTTCGGGAGGTAGCGCTCCTTCAGGTCGTCGCCGCCGAACCGCTGGAGCGGCACGCCCACGGACACGATCTGGGTGGAGGCGGAGAAGGACAGGCCGGAGTCGGTCGACACGCGGCCCAGTCCTTCCAGGGCCCGCATGGTGTCGGTCAGCGACCGGCCATGTCCGCCGTAGGCGGCGTCGAAGGGGATGCGCAGGATCCCGGACTCCTGGACCGCCGACCACTTGGACCGGGAGAACTCGGCCCGGCCGTCCAGTGCCTCGATGTCGGCGCTGAGCTGCTCGGCCCATGGGGTCATCAGGTGCAGGAGATCGTGCTGCGGTGGTTGCTCGGACATGGCTGTACTCCTCGAAGCGGGGCCGCTGCCGGTGGCTCGGTGCCGGGTCAGTACTGCGAGAAGCCGTCCTCGGACAGGGTGTGCCGCTCGGTGCCGGCGATCGGCGGGTTGAAGACCGACACCAGGTGCAGGTCCTCGTAGTCGGAGGCGACGAGGTAGTGGGGGTCGTGGTCGTCGAGGGCGTAGAGCGTGCCCGGGAGGATCTTGTGCCGGGTGCCGTCCTTCTCGACGACCTCGCCGGAGCCCGCGACGCAGAAGCACGCCTCCAGGTGGTTGCGGTACTGCAGGGCGCTCGAGGTGCCCTGGCGCACGAGGGTCACGGCGAAGGCGAAGCCCATGCGGTCGGCCTCGACCAGGAGCCGGTGGCTGGTGCCGTTGCCCCACTCGACGGGGACGACGTCGTCGACGCTGCGGGTGAACACAGTGCTGCTCCTTTGCGGAAAGGGGTGGGGAAGGGGTGGGGAGGGACGCGGGGTGGCCGGTGGCGCGTCAGGCCGTGACGGCGGCGGAGTGCTCGCCGATCAGGCCGACGATCGCGGCGATGGTGCGGAAGTTGTCCGGCGTGATGTCGATGGTGTCCATCGGCACCCGGTAGGCGGTCGCGATGTGCGAGACCAGCCGGACCAGGCCGAGGCTGTCGATCACTCCGGAGGAGACGAGGTCGTAGTCGTCGGTGAGGTCCGAGGCGTCCTCGCCCGCGAGGAACTCGGCGGCGATGAAGGCGCGGATCTCGTCTGCCGTGGCGTGGGCGGTCATGCGGTACGGGTCTCCTTCATGCGGTGGGCCTGGATGCGGTTGCGGTCGGGCTTGCCCGTGGAGGTGCGGGGCAGCGGCTGGTCGGTGATGTGGACGGACGCCGGGATGGCGTGCCGGGGCAGCCGGGCGCCGGCGTAGCTGCGCAGGCCGAGGCCGGTCAGCGCGGCGGCGGGGCGCCGGGTCACGGCGGCGTGCAGCCGGACCCCGGCCTGCTCGTCGGGCAGGGCGACGACCACCGCCTCGGCGACGTCCGGGTGGGTCGCGATGACGGCCTCGACCTCTTGCAGGTTGGTGCGGATGCCGCGCACCTTGACCTGCCAGTCGGCGCGCCCTTCGAGGCGGACCAGGCCGTCCGCGGACCGGGTCACGAGGTCACCGGTGCGGTAGTAGCGGCAGCCGTCGATCTCGGTGAACCGCTGCTCGTTCAGGGAGCTCTGGAGGTAGCCGTCGGTCTGGAACGGCGTCGACACCAGCAGCTCGCCGCCGCCCGCGCCCTCCAGCGGGGTGCCGTCGGCGCCGACGACCAGGGCGCGCACCCCGGGCAGGGGGCGGCCGATCGGCATCCGCTCCCCGGTCCCGTCGCGGGACACCTCGTGGACGAACGAGTCGTTGGTCTCGGTGCAGCCGAACACGTTGTGCAGCCGCGCCGCGGGATAGGCGGCGAGGACCGGGGCCAGCAGGCCGGCCGGCATCGCCTCACCGGTGAGGACGGCCCGGCGGACCGCGGGGTACACGCCGCCGGCGTCCTCGGCGAGCAGCCGGTGCAGCATGGGGACGCCCTGGACGAAGCTCACCTCCCGCCCGGCGACCAGTTCCCGCAGCCGGCCCGCGTCCGTGGCCTGCTCCTTGCCGACCAGGACGACGTGCGCGCCGAGCCGCAGGAACGTCCACACGTCCAGCAGCGCGAGGTCGAAGTTGAGCGGGGCGTAGGAGAGGGCGACGTCGTCGCCGGTGAGGCCGAAGGCGTCCACGGCCCAGTCGGCGAAGGCGGTGAAGCCGTCGACGGGGATGGGCACGATCTTCGGGGTGCCGGTGGAACCGGACGTGGTGAGCAGCAGGCGGGTGCGGGCCGGGTCGGGGACCGCGAACCCCGCCGCCTCGGCCTCGTCCGGCTCGATCGGCTCGGCCGACAGGCCGCCCCGCTCGTCCGCGCCGAGCAGGTGCGAGGCCCGGGCCCGGCTGCTCAGCCGGGCCAGCGCCTGCGCGCCGAGGTCGGGCGAGGGGACGAGCGCGACCAGCCCCTGCCGGAACACCGCGAGGAGCAGGGCGACGGTCTCCGGCGACTTGTGCGCCGGTACGCAGACGGTGGCGCCCGGCGCGAGGGGCAGCCGCGCCAGCCGGCCGGCGAACGCCTCGGTGAGGGCGTCCAGTTCGCGGTAGGTGACGCTGCGGTGGCAGCAGGACAGGGCCACCCGGTCGGCGTGTTTCTCGCGGTGTGCGCCGACTGCGTCGGCTAGGTGCGGTGACGGCATGCGACTACCCCCCGGACAGTGGGACGAGGACTCGGCTCGCTGCGGGGCTCCCGCTGTCGGGGCCCGGCGCCGAGCGCTGATCACGGGCATCACTGTGCGGAGCGGGCCGGGGGCGTCACAAGCGCCGCCCCGCATCCTCATCAGGTCCGGGACAGTCCGTCAGGTCGCCCCCGGACGAGCAGAGCCGTGGAGCCGGGTCGTGGGCCCGTGGTGGTGGCCGGCCCACCCCCCGGGGCCCGGTTCGACCTCCGAAAAGCGGTGATCCACGACCGCGGGTGATGGTCCGGCCACCATCGAGCGGCCCGACAGGGTTCCCGCACCACCTCCTCCGGGAGCCGGCGACTCGTCAGTGTGGAACGGGTCAGGAGTCAGCGGGCGAGAGGCAGGCGTGACCATGAGCAGAGCCGTCTTCGGCGGCCCCTGGGCGGACCCCGGGTGGGCGGCCGTCCACCAGTCGGCGGACATCGTCGCGGACCTGTCCGCCGCCCTGTTCCCCCGGGCCCTGCGCCGCAAGGACCAGCGCTGGTGGGCCGAGCAGTACGTACGCGGGCTGCTCGCCGCCGACGGCCGCAAGTCGGTGCGCCGGATCGCCTCCGCCGTCGGCGGCGGGGCGGCCGAGCAGAGCCTGCACCACCTCATCGCCGCCTCCACCTGGTCCTGGTCGCCGATGCGGGAGGAGCTGGCCCGCTACCTCCAGGACGCCGTGCCGCCGTCGGCCTGGGTGGTGCAGCCGATGGCCATCCCCAAGGTCGGCGAGCACTCGGTGGGCGTCGGCCGCCACCTCGCGCCGCGCCCCGGCGGGGCGGACCACGGGCAGCAGGCGTTCGGCCTCTGGTTCGCCTCCGAGCGGTCCAGCGCCCCGGTCAACTGGCGGCTGCACCTGCCGGGCGGCTGGATCCGCGACCCCGAGCGGCGGCGGCGGGCCGAGATCCCCGACGGCGCGGGCGAGGAGACGCTGGAGGAGTGCGCGGCCGCGGTGGTGCGGTCCACGCTCGCCTGGCGGGTGCCGCGCCGGCCCGTGGTGCTGGGGGCGGCGGGCCCCGACCTGGGCGCGACGACACGGCGGTACCGCGACGCCGGGGTGCCGCTGCTGGTGCGGGTCTCCGGCGCCACCTGCGTGACCGTGCGCGAGCCGGCGCTGCCCGGCTTCGGCGCGGGGCCGCTGAGCGTGGCGCGGATCGCCGACTCGGTCAGGGCGCTGCGCCGGCCCGTGCCGTGGGCCGATCCGCCGGCCGGTCCGGCGGCCGTGCGCCAGGCGCTGGTGGTGGGCGTCCCGGTGGCCCTGCCCCACGCCGGCCGGGGCGACGAGCGGTGGCTGCTGGTCGGCGAGTGGAGCGATCCCCGCCGGCCGCCGACGGAGTTCTGGCTGACCGACCTGGACCGCACGCCGGTGCCGGCCCTGCTGCGGCTGACCCGGCTGGCCCGGCGGGTCGCCCGGGACTGCGCCACCGCCGGGGAGCAGGCCGGGCTGCGGGACTTCGTGGGCCGCTCGTTCAAGGGCTGGCACCGGCACACCACGCTGGCGTCGGTCGCCTATGCCGCGCGGGCCCTGGCCGACGCGGACTACGACGCGTTCGACGCCCTGGAGGCACGCAGCGCCTGAGCGGGGGGCGGCACGCCGTCACCTTCCGCCAGCAGGTGCCGGGTGCGGTGCAGCCGGAGCGCCAGTTGCACTTCGAGGGCCTGGGCGGGCTCCTGCCAGTGCGGGCCCAGCAGGTCGGTGATCCGCTCCAGCCGCCGCGAGACGGTGTTCGGGTGGACGTGCAGCAGCTCGGCCGCCCGTGTGGGACTGCTGCCGGAGGCGAAGTACGACTCCAGTGTCCGCAGCAGCTCCGTCGACTGCTGGTGGTCGTACTCCAGCACCGGGCCGATCGCCGAGCCGACGAACCGTGTGACGTCCTGCCTCTCGGACAGCAGCAGTCCCAGGAAACCCAGTTCCCTCGGTGACGCCGTACCGCCCGTGCCGTCCAGCACGGTGAGCGCCTCCAGGCACCGCTGGGCCTCCCGGTAGATGTGCCTGACCTCCTCGGGAGCGCAGGCCGGTCCGGCGGCGCCCCCGGTCACCGGGTGCCCGAGCACGGCGGACAGCTCGCGCTGCACCGCCCGTGCGGCGCCGGCCGGATCGTCGCCCGGCAGCAGCAGCACGATGTGGCCGCCGTCGACGTACTTCAGCCCCGACAGCCGGTGCGCGTACGACGCCGACCAGGCGTTGGCCCGGCTCTGCGAACCGCCTTCGGGCCGGACCACGACGATGACGTGCGGTGCGCCGAGGTCGACCGCGAGCCGGCGGCCCCGCGCCGCGAGCTGACCCGGCGGAAGCTGGGAGACGTGGAGGAGGTCGTGCAGCAGTTCGTCCCTGACCTGGCCCTCGGCCACCGCCGTGCTGCGCTGCATCAGCAGGTGGACGGCGATGGCCTGGGCGGCCAGGCCCAGCAGTTGCCGCTGCTCCTGCGACGGGGCCCGCCCACCGCACCACACCAGGGTGCCGAGGTTCTCCGTGCCGCCGGTGACGGGGCTGGCCAGCAGCACGCCGTCCGCTCCGTCGTCGCACTGCGCGAGTCCGCCGGCGGCCTGCGCGTCCAGGCAGATCCGGTCGACCAGGGCAACCACGTCTACGCGGGTGGACTCCACGCCCGGAAAAAGCCCCGGGAAACCGTCCGTGTGCGCGAGGTCCTTGCTGACGGTGTCGCGGCACAGCAGGGGCCCGCCCAGTTCGGCGGCCGCCCGCTCCACCAGGGCGGCCAGATCGCCGCCGCGGAGCGCCAGGTCGAGCAGGCCGCGGTGGACCCCGTGCACCCGGCGCGCGGCGGCGGAGGCGTTCATGGCCTGCGACACGTCGTCCGCCAGCTCCGCGACCTCGGTACGGGTCCGCTCCAGCAACCGGGTGCGCTCGATGGCGACGGCCGCGAGGTCGGCCAGCGAGGTCATCAACGAGATCTCGTTGGGCAGGAAGTGACGGATGTTCCGGTCCGCGACGTAGAGCACGCCCAGCGTCGAGTGCTCGTGGCGCAGCGGTACGGCCATGACGGCGCGCAGCCCCTCGGAGCGCACGACGTGGTCGATGGCCTCGTCGTGGACGAACGTTTCGTCTTGCATGTAGTCGGGCGTCCAGAAGGGGGCGGACCGCTGGTGCGCCTGCCGGCCGACCCCGCCGTCGCCCGGCACCAGGAACCCCACGGTGATCGCCGAGGCGTGTCCGTCCGCGGCCCGGACACAGGACATCCCGTCGTCGCCGGGCAGGCTCACCCACGACATGTCCAGGCCCATCAGCAGGCGCGCCCGGCGGGTGATGACGGCCAGCAGGCTGTCCAGGTTGTACCGCTGGGTCAGGTCGCGGGCGGTGTCGACCAGCGCGGACAGCCCGGCCTCGCGCTGCTGGCGGCGGGCGAAAAGCTGCCTGACCTCCAGGGAGCGGTTCTTGGCCGCGACCACCGCGGCCAGCTCGGCCTCGGAGGCGCCCTCCTCGGCCGTCCGCCGGACCAGTTCCTCGAAGTGCTCGACGGGCGCCTCCCGCGCCAGCAGTTCGAGCATGGCAAGCGCGTATCCGTCGAGCGGTCCCCCACTGGTCGGCACCCTGCGGCTCCCCCCGAGCAAATGTGCGAGATCCAGGGAAAGCTAAATCACGTTCTTGTCACCGGTCAACAAGTCCCCGACCGGTGGTCGGATAAAAGGCCAGTTCACGACCCTTGACGGTGGCGCCGCCACCCTTCGGCAACCAAGCGTTGTTGTCGGAGCACCTTCCGTCACCACCGCACCGCCCGCCACGCTCGGTACCACGCGCATCGCACACCGCGACGCACCAGCCGATCGGAACAGGTGGGATCCATGCCGTACACATCGCAGGTACAGGACTACCGGCGTTCGCTGGAGCGCAGCCGCCGGTCCCTCGGCCGGGCGGACCGCCCCTCCGTCTTCCCCCTCGCCGGACGGCAGTGGGACCTCCTCGACGAGGTCTTCGCGCCGCTGTACTCGCCGTCGACCGGGGTCGCCCTCGACCTGCTCGGGCTCACCGGGACCGCCGACGCCCCCGCGCGCCGGGGCTCGTTCCTGGAGATCGGCTCCGGCACGGGCGTCATCGCGGTGACCGCCGCGCTGGCCGGCCACGGACCGGTCGTCGCCTCGGACATCAACCGCCAGGCGGTGCGGAACACGGCCGTCAACGCCGCCCGCCACGGGGTGACGGACCGGGTCAGACCCGTGCACGGCGACCTGTTCTCCGGGCTCGGCGACGGCGAGCGCTTCGACACCGTCTTCTGGAGCTCGAACTACGTCCTCGGACCCGACCACTACCGGTACGAGTCGGACCACGAGCGCGCCTACGTCGACGCCGGGTACCGGTCGCACCGCGGCTACCTGACGGAGGCACCGCACCGCACGACCCCCGGCGGGCGGGCCCTGCTGCACTTCAGCAGCCGCGGCGACTACCCGTACCTGGCCCGCATCGCCGCCGAGACCGGCCGCGAGCTGCACCCGCTGGGCCGTTGCACGGTCCGGGAGGGGGAGTACGGCGACGACCTCGTCGAGCACCTGCTCCTGCAGATCCTGCCCACCGCCTGACCGGCCCGGCCGGACGAGGAGAGACCAGACGTCCATGCGCACCCTGCTCGTCGACAACCACGACTCGTTCACCTACAACCTCGTGCACCAGATCGCGCGCGTCACCGGAGTGGAGCCGACGGTCGTCCGCAACGACGATCCGCACTGGCACCCCGCGCTGCTGGCGGACTTCGACGGTGTCGTCGTCTCACCGGGACCGGGCACCCCGGAGCGCGCCGCGGACTTCGGCATCTGCCGGGAGATCGTCGAACGCACCGGCCTCCCGCTGCTCGGCATCTGCCTCGGCCACCAGGGCATCGGGCTGGTGCACGGGGCGAGCGTCGGCCGCGCCCCGCGGCCGCGGCACGGACAGACCTCGCCGGTGCTGCACGAGGGCGACGGACTGTTCAGGGGGCTGCCGTCGCCGTTCTCGGCGGTGCGCTACCACTCACTGGCCGTGACCGGCCTCCCGGAGCATCTGGAGGTCACCGCCTGGACCCCGGACGGCGTGGTCATGGGGCTGCGGCACCGGACCCGGCCGCAGTGGGGCGTGCAGTTCCACCCGGAGTCGATCTGCTCCGAGTACGGCGACGAACTGCTGGCCAACTTCCGCGACCTGGCCCGCTCCGGCGCCGGCCGCCACCGGGAGACCGCCCGCCTCCGGCCGCCGTCCACCACGGCCACCGCGGCGGACCCGACCGCCCAGGCCACCCCGGCTCCCGCCCGCCGCCCCCTGCGGGTGCTGACCGCCCGGGTCCCCACCCCCTGCGACGACGAGACCCTCTTCGAACGGCTCTACTCGGGCGCGGACCACGCGTTCTGGCTGGACAGCAGCCGGCACGACGCCCAGGGCCGGTTCTCGGTCATGGGTGACGCCGGCGGGCCGCTGGCCCGCGTGGCGACGGCCGATGTCGCCACCCGCACCGTCACCGTACGGTCGGCGGCCTCCGAGGAGACCGTCGAGGGACCGTTCCTCCAGTGGCTCGAACGCGACCTCGCCTCCCTCGACGTCGACGTGCCCCCGCTCCCCTGCGACTTCGCCCTCGGCTGGACCGGCTACCTCGGCTACGGGCTCAAGGCCGAGTGCGGCGGCCGGGCCGGGCACCGCGCCGAGGAGCCCGACGCCGTGCTGGTCTTCGCGGACCGCGCCCTCGTCCTCGACCACGAGACGGGCACCACCCACCTGCTGGCCCTCGCCCCGGCCGACGAGAGCGCCGACGGGACCCGCGCCGCCCGCGACTGGCTCGACGGCACCGCCCGCCGGCTCACCGCACTCGCGGGCGCCCCCGCCGGCGGGCCGCCCGCACCGCACGCCGCGTTCGACGGGGTACGGCTGCGCCACGACCGCGCGGCCTACCTCCGCCTCGTCGAGGAGTGCCAGGAGGAGATCGCCGACGGCGAGAGCTACGAGATCTGCCTCACCAACATGGCCGAGGCCGCGGGCGACCTGGACCCCTGGCAGGGCTACCGCTTCCTGCGCCGCACCAGCCCCGCCCCGTTCGGCGCCCTGCTCCGGTTCGGCGGGCTGTCGGTGCTCTCCACCTCCCCCGAGCGGTTCCTGCGGGTCTCGGCCGACGGCGTCGCCGAGTCCCGGCCCATCAAGGGCACCCGCCCGCGCGGCGCCACCCCCGCGGAGGACGCCGCCCTCGCCGCCGACCTCGCCGGCCACGAGAAGGACCGCGCCGAGAACCTGATGATCGTCGACCTGGTCCGCAACGACCTCGGCCGGTGCGCCGAACCCGGCACCGTGCGCGCCGACCCGGTCTTCGCCGTGGAGAGCTACGCCACCGTGCACCAGCTCGTCAGCACGGTGACCGCCCGGCTGCGCCGCGACAGCAACCCGGTGGCCTGCCTGCGCGCGGCCTTCCCCCCGGGGTCGATGACCGGCGCGCCCAAACTGCGCACGATGGAGATCATCGACCGGCTGGAGAACGGCCCGCGCGGGGTGTACTCGGGCGCCGTCGGCTACTTCTCCCTGTCCGGCGCCGCCGACTTCAGCGTCGTCATCCGCACCGCCGTCGTCACCCCCGGCCGGCTGCGCTACGGGGTGGGCGGCGCGATCGTGGCGCTGTCCGAACCGGCGGCGGAGTTCGAGGAGACCGTCGTCAAGGCGGCCCCGCTGCTCGCGCTGACCGGAACCGGCCGCTCGGACCTCGTGGCACCCGCACCGGTACCGGTCTCCGCACGGTGACGCCGCGGGCCCGGCGCGGTCAGCCGTACCGGGCCCGCAGCAGTGCGGCGCCGACCGCCTCCACGTCCACGCTCCGCTCCGCGAGCAGCCCCAGGTCCCGTGTGGACTGCTCGTGCCGCCCCAGCAGCGTGTCGCCTTCGAGCGCGGCCCCGCGGGCCGCCGCCTCCACCGTCTCCACCGTCAGCACGTGCGCGGTGTTCCAGCTCACCAGGGACCGCACCTGCTCGGGCCGGGTCCCGGACCACAGCAGCATCGGCGGCCGGGCACCCGAGTCGCGCAGGCTCCGCCAGCCCTGGCAGGCCAGCGCCTCCTCGCGCGTGCGGTACAGGAGCCGGGCGGTGGCCAGACCCGCGGTGTCGCGCAGCCGGCCCGCCTCCCCGGGCAGCCGGTCGAGGCGGGCGTTCACCTCCGCGTCGAGCGCCCCGAGATCGCAGGACGTGGCCACACCCAGCGCCGCCAGGTCCACCCCGCGCGCCCTGGCCCGCTCCAGCCCGGCGCGCTGGGCGTCCAGCACGGCGCGGTACTGGCGCACCGAGTACACCGCCGCGGACTCGACACCGATGCCCTCGGCCAGGCACTCGGCCACGGCGTCGGTCCCGGCCCGGCTCGCCGGAACACTGACCAGCAGGTTGGGCCGGTCCACGACGCTGTGCGTCACCCGCGCCGCCGCCACCCACGCCGCCGGATCGTCCGCCCCGTCGAAGGCCGCCGCGGCGAGCGCCACGAAGCCGCCGCTCGTCCCCAGCGCGTCGCACGCGGCCCGGACCACGCCGTTCGGCGCCCCGAACGGCATCCGGATCCCGCGGAACCCGCACGCCACGAAGTCGGGCACCGCTGGCTGCTCCCCCGGACAAGCCGCCCACCAGGGCGAGACCCCCTCGTCGGCAAGCTCCTTGAGGAGTCTCATAGCTTCAGCCGTCATCACCCCTCGACGCTATGCCCGGCGGGCCAGGCCGGTCGACCGCGTAACCCAGACACTGTCAAGTCACCCCGGCCCCCGCGCGGCCACAGAAAAAGGCCAGGTCACGGGCTACGTGACCTGGCCTTCCGCGGAGCCGCTTTCGGGATTCGAACCCGAGACCTACGCATTACGAGTGCGTTGCTCTGGCCATCTGAGCTAAAGCGGCGCGCTGCCCGCACCATGGTGCGATCGGCAACGTCCGTAAGTCTACACAGTTCCCGGGGGTGCTTCGTACCCGCCCCGGAGCGGCCGGGTTCCGGGGCGGGAGGGCGTTACGAGCAGCGCTTCCCGGTGGCCGGCGGGGTGCCGCGGAGCAGGTACGCGTCGATCGCCGTGTCGATGCAGGCGCTGCCCCGGCCGTACGCGGTGTGGCCGTCGCCGTCGTAGGTCAGCAGGCGGCCCGAGGCGAGCTGGCCGGCCAGGGCCTTGGCCCAGCGGTACGGCGTCGCCGGGTCGCGGACCGTGCCGACCACCACGATCGGCGCCGCTCCCCGCGCCTCGATGCGGTGCGGCTCGCCCGTGGCCCGCACCGGCCAGTACGCGCAGTTCAGGGAGGCCCAGGCCAGCCCGGTGCCGAAGACCGGCGACGCCTTCTCGAAGGCGGGCAGGGACGTGTCGACGTCCTCCGGACCGGTGAAGGCCGGCGCCAGGTCCAGGCAGTTCACGGCGGCGTTGGCCATCATCAGGTTGCTGTAGTGGCCGCTCGGGTCCCGCTCGTAGTAGCTGTCGGAGAGGGCCAGCAGCCCGGCGCCGTCGCGCTCCTTCATCGCCGAGGTCAGCGCGGCGCGCAGCTGCGCCCAGGACGCCTCGTCGTACATCGAGGCGATCACCCCGTTGGTGGCGAGCGACTCACCGAGCCTGCGGCCGTCCGCGTCGCCCGCGGGAACGGGGCGGGCGTCCAGCTCGCGGAAGAACACCCGCAGGCGCTCGCCGGCCCGCGCGGGCGTCGTGCCCGGCCCGCCGAGGGGGCAGTCGGTCCGCCGCGCGCAGTCCTTCGCGAACGCCCGGAACGCCGTCTCGAAGCCCGCCGTCTGCTCCAGGTTCAGCCTGCGGGCGTCCAGCGAGGGGTCCATGGCGCCGTCCAGCACCAGCCGGCCGACCCGCTCGGGGAACAGTCCGGCGTACGTCGCCCCGAGGAGCGTGCCGTACGACGCCCCGACGTAGTTCAGCCTCCGGTCGCCGAGCACGGCCCGCAGGATGTCCATGTCCTTCGCGGCCTCCACGGTGGAGACGTGCCGCAGCAGCCGCGCGGAGTGGGCGCCGCAGGCCTCCGCGAACTTCCGGTCCGCGGCGACCACCGCGTCCCGCTCCTTGCGGTCGTCGGGGGTGAGGTCCGTCTGCGTGAACGCGTCCATCTGCCTGCCGTCGAGGCAGGTGACGGGCTCGCTGCGGGCGACGCCCCGCGGGTCCACGGCCACCATGTCGTAGCGGGCGCGGACCTCGGCGGGGTAGCCGACGCCCGCGTACTGCTGGAGGTACCCGACCGCGGAGCCGCCCGGGCCGCCCGGGTTGACCAGCAGCGAGCCGAGGCGCCGGCCCTCGCCGGTGGCCTTCTTCCGGGCGACGGCCAGCCGGACGGTGCCCTTGCCTGCGTCGGCGTAGTCGAGCGGCGCCTTCATCGTGGCGCACTGGAAACCGGGGGCTCCGCAGTCGCGCCAGCTCAGCCGCTGGTCGTAGTACGGCGTCAGTGCCGCCGGGGTCGCCCGCGGCAGCGCGGCGAGCGCCGCCTGCACCGTCCCGGCGGCCGTGCTCCCGGAGGAGCAGGCGGACACGAGCAGCGCGGTGGCGGCGAGGAGGGCGGCCGTGAGGCGGGCCGGGGTCCGGGTGCGGTCGCCCCGGGTCCGGCGGGAGCGGGGGGTGGGCCTGGTGTGCATCAGCCGAGAGTAACGCTGCGCGACCGCGCGGGTGCGGTGCGTGGGCTCGGGTGCCTCCTACGAGGGACCCGGGCCGGCCCGCCCACGGCGACCGGGCCTCAGCCCGCCCGCAGCGCCATCGTCATCGCCTCCACGGCCAGCAGCGGGGCCACGTTGCGGTCCAGCGCCCGCCGGCACGCGGAGATCGCCTCGATGCGGCGCAGGGTCGACTCGGGGCCGCTGCCGCGGGCCAGCCGGTCCAGGGCCTCCTGCGCGTCGGCGTTCGCGAGCGCCACGCGGGTGCCGAGCTGGAGGGCGAGGACGTCGCGGTAGAAGGCGGTCAGGTCGCCGAGGGCCACGTCCAGGCTGTCGCGCTGCGTGCGGGTCCTGCGGCGCTTCTGCATGTCCTCCAGGTCCTTCATCACGCCCGCCGTGCCGCGCGGCAGCCGACCGCCCTGGGCCGCGCCGAGCGCCGCCTTCAGCTCCTCGGTCTCCTTGCCGTCCATCTCCTCGGCGAGCTGCTTGGCGTCCTCGGCGGCCGCGTCGACCAGCTCCTGGGCGGCCCGCAGGCACGCGCCGACCTCGTCCAGCCGCAGCGGCAGCTTCAGCACCGCTGCACGGCGCTCGCGGGCGGCCGGGTCGGTGGCCAGCCGCCGGGCCCGGTCGACGTGGCCCTGGGTGGCCCGGGCGGCGGACTCGGCGATCACCGGCTCGACGCCGTCGCGCCGTACGAGCATGTCGGCGACCGCCTCGACGGACGGCGTGCGCAGGGTGAGGTGGCGGCAGCGGGAGCGGATGGTCGGCAGGACGTCCTCGACCGAGGGGGCGCACAGCAGCCACACCGTGCGCGGGGCGGGCTCCTCGACGGCCTTGAGGACCGCGTTGGCCGATTTCTCGTTCAGCCGCTCGGCGTCCTCGACCAGGATGATCTGCCAGCGGCCGGTGGCCGGGGCGGTGAACGACTTGCGGACCGTGTCGCGCATGTCCCTGACCAGGATCTCGGCGCCGACCGCGGCGACCGTCGTGACGTCCGCGTGGGTGCCGAGCAGCGCGGTGTGGCAGCCGTCGCAGAACCCGCAGCCGGGGCCGCCGCCGAGCGCGCGGTCCGGGCTGACGCACTGGAGGGCCGCGGCGAAGGCCCGCGCCGCCTGGTTCCGGCCGGCGCCGGGCGGGCCGGTGAACAGCCAGGCGTGGGTCATCTTCGACGCCTCGGGCGGCGGCTGCCGCGCCGATACGGCCGTGACGAGGGCGTCGGCGTCCCGCGCGGCGCCGTCGAGCACCGCGCTCACCTGCTCCTGCCCGACGAGGTCGTCCCACACGGTCATGGGTCACGCCGCCCTTCCGTCACACTCCGCGTACCGCCCTCCATTGTGCGGGTGGGCACCGACAACGACGCCCGCCGCCGTGCGGTCCCGGCGGCGGGCGGGGCTCCCCGACGCGGCACCGCCGCCACGGGCCCCGCCGTACGCGGGGCCCGGGGCGGCGGTCACACGTCAGCTTCGGCGGCCCCGGCCGCGGCCCCGGCGGTCCTGCCGGTCCTCGTCGTCGTCCCGGTGGCCGCGCTCCGCCTCGCCGTACGACCCCAGCAGCTCGTCGGCGAGCGTCGGCAGGTCGTCCAGCGGGGTCTCCTCGGCCCAGTCCGAGCGCGGCCGGCGGCGGGGCGTGCCGTCGGCGTCGAGCCGGGGGATCTCCCGCGTGCGCGGCTCGGAGCCGTCGGGACCCGGCGCGGGCCGCTCGTCGCGGAAGTAGCCGGGCGGCACCCGGTCCGCCACGTCGTCGTCGCGCACCGGCGGCAGTACGGCGGTCTCGTCGGCCGCCCCGTCGCGGTCGCGCACCGGCAGCAGCACCGCGGTCTCGTCCCCGGCGTCCAGCGGCACCCGCGGCAGCACCGCGGTCTCCTCCGCGGACGACTCGGAAGCGGCCGGCGGCTGCGGCAGCTCGGTGGTCAGCTCGTTGTCCGCGGAACGGTGCCCGGCGGCGGGACCGCCGCGCTCGTCGCGCACCGGCCGCAGCACCGCGGTGTCCTCCGTGCTCCGCGCGTCCGGTGACACCACCGGCGTGGGGACGGTCTCGTCGGCGGCCCGCGCCGGGCCCTGCGGGGCGGCGGGGGTCCGGTCCGCGGCGGCGTCGGCGACCACGCCGGGCGCCGTGGGCCGGGGCGCGGCGGGCCTGCGGGCCGCCGCGTCGGCGGCCGACGCGGCCTCGGCGGCCTGCCGGCGGGCCTCCTCGGCGCGCACCAGCGCCTCCTCGGCCTTGCGCTGCGCCTCCAGGCGGCGGGCCTCCTCCAGCGCGCGCCGCCGGGCCTCGTCGGCCTCCTCCTCGGCGCGGCGCCGGGCCTCCTCCTCGGCCTCCCTGCGGCGGCGCTCCTCATCGGCCTTGCGGCGGGCCTCCTCCTCGGCGCGCGCCTTCTCCTCGGCGAGCAGCCGCTGCCGCTCCTCCTCGGCACGCCGGGCCGCTTCCTCGGCCCGCTGCCGGGCCTCCTCCGCCTGCCGCTCGGCCTCGCGGCGCTGCGCCTCCTCCAGCTCGCGCCGCTTGCGCTCCTCCTCCTCGGCGCGCAGCTTGGCGAGCTGCTCCTGGCGCTCGCGCTCCAGGCGCTCCTCCTCCGCCTTGCGCGCGGCCTCCTCCTCGGCCTTGCGCCGGGCCTCCTCCTCGGCCTTGCGGCGGGCTTCCTCCCGGGCCTTGATCTCGGCCTCGGACAGCGGCAGCACGGTGTCGAGCCGGTGCCGGATCACGGTGGTGACGGCCTCGGGCTCCTGCCCCGCGTCCACGACCAGGTAGCGGCCGGGGTCGGAGGCGGCCAGGGTGAGGAAGCCGGAGCGCACGCGCGCGTGGAACTCCGCGGGCTCCGACTCCAGCCGGTCCGGCGCCTCGGTGAACCGCTCGCGGGCGGTCTGCGGCGAGACGTCCAGCAGCACGGTGAGGTGCGGGACCAGGCCGTCGGTGGCCCAGCGGTTGATGCGGGCGATCTCGGTCGGGGACAGATCGCGGCCGGCGCCCTGGTAGGCGACGGAGGAGTCGATGTAGCGGTCCGAGATGACGACGGCGCCGCGCTCCAGGGCCGGGCGTACGACCGTGTCGACGTGCTCCGCGCGGTCGGCGGCGTACAGCAGCGCCTCCGCGCGGTGCGACAGGCCCGCCGAGGACACGTCCAGCAGGATCGAGCGCAGCCGCTTGCCGACCGGGGTGGCCCCGGGCTCGCGGGTGAGCACGACCTCGTGGCCCTTGTCGCGGATCCACTCGGCGAGCGCCTCGGCCTGGGTGGACTTGCCCGCGCCGTCGCCGCCCTCCAGCGCGATGAAGAAGCCGTTCGCCGCCGGGACGGTGTCCGGGTCGTCGCCGCCGAGCAGCGCGTCCCTGAGGTCCTGGCGCAGCGGCACGCCGGACCGGTCGTCGACCTTGGCGAGCACCAGCGCGGCCACCGGCAGCAGCAGCGCGCCGACCAGCATCAGCGTGAAGGCCGCGCCGCCGTGCGCGAAGACGAACCTGCCGTTCTCCAGCCGGTGCGGGCCGATCAGCGCCGCGACGAGCGGCGCGACCAGGACACCGAGCGCCGTGCTGACCCGGACCACGGCGTGCAGGTGCTCGGTGGTGCGCGCCCGGCGGTACTCCTCGGTCTCCTGGTCGAGCAGGGTGTGCCCGGTGTTGGCGGCCACGCCCGCGGCGGCACCGGCCAGCGTGACGACCAGCAGGACAGTGGTGGTGTCCGGGACCAGTCCGGCGGCCAGCAGCGCGATGCCGGTGACGGCGATCGCCAGGGCGAGCAGCCGGCGGCGGGAGAGCGAGGGCAGCAGCGCGGGGGCGGTGCGGATGCCGGCGGCGACGCCGCCGATCAGGCCCAGCACCAGCAGCCCGTACAGCACGGGGCCGCCGTCCAGGTCCTTGGCGTGCAGCACGCTCACGGAGACGGCCGCCGCGATCGCCCCGGCGACCCCGGCGCAGGCCGGGACCAGCAGCGGGACGGCGCCCGTGCGGCCCTTGTCCACACCGGTGCCGGTGCGCGGGCGGCGCAGGCCCTCCAGCGGGGACCGCGGGCGCGGGGTGCGGGTGCCGGGCAGGTCCAGGTTGACCAGCACGGACACGGCGGCGGCGAACAGGCCGGCGGCGGCATACGACGCGAGGGCCGCCTGGTGCTGGTCGAACCAGGCCACACCGGTGCCCAGCAGGTTGTTCAGCAGGCCGGCGACGACGAGTGCGACGGCGGCCAGCGGGATCGCGAGGAAGCCGGTGCGCAGCGCGAGGCGGCGCAGGGCGTCCTGGTGGTCCGGCAGGGGCCGCACGGTCGCGCCCTCCGGGGGCGGGGCCGGCAGCAGGGCGGGCGCGGCGCTCTCCCGGCAGACGCTCCACAGCCGCTCGGCGACGCCGGTGAGGAAGGCGGTGACCAGCAGGACGGCGAGCGCGTCGCCCGGCGTCCAGTCGATCCACAGGGGCGCGACGATCAGCAGCGCGGCGCGCACGCCGTCGGCGCCGACCATGGCCCAGCGCCGGTCGAGCGGTCCGTCCTGGGCGATGAGCGAGGTCAGCGGGCCGAGGAGGACGGCGCCGAAGAGCAGCGTGGCGAGGATGCGCGCGCCGAAGACCGTCGCCACCGCGAACGCCACGCCCCGGTAGCCGCCGCCGAAGGCGCCCTCGGAGATCGCCGCCTGGAGGACCAGGACGACGAGGACCAGTACGGACAGGGCGTCACCGACGCCGCTCACCAACTGCGCGCTCCACAAGCGCCTGAGCTGCGGTCGTCGCAGCAGGGAACGTACGGCACGTTCGCGGGAGTCCGCGACCAGGGCGTCGTCCGGTGCTGTGGGGTGGGCCGTTGGCTGCTCGGCTCGCGTCATGCGTTCAGCCTATCCGCAGCCGGAGGCAGCACACCTGGCCCACCCTGACATGCGCACGCCCCGGCAGCGAGGTGCTGCCGGGGCGTGCGGTGCGCGGAGCCGCGGTGGCCGCGGTCCGGCGGGGCGTCAGTCGTCCGCGCCGGAGGCCGCCGTCTTGGAGGCCGTGGCCTTCTTGGCGGTGGTCTTCTTGGCGGTGGTCTTCTTGGCCGCGGCCGTCGTCTTCTTCGCGGCCGTCTTCTTGGCGGCGGTCTTCTTCGCCGGGGCGGTCTTCTTGGCCGCCGCCTTCTTCGCGGTCTTCTTGGCCGCCGCCTTCTTCGCGGTCTTCTTGGCCGGGCTCTTGGCGCGCTTCTCGGCGAGCAGCTCGAACCCGCGCTCGGGAGTGATCGTCTCGACGCTGTCACCGGAACGAAGGGTGGCGTTGGTCTCGCCGTCGGTGACGTACGGGCCGAAGCGGCCGTCCTTGACCACGACCGGCTTGCCGGAGACCGGGTCCTCGCCCAGCTCCTTCAGCGGCGGCTTGGCGGCGGCCCGGCCCCGCTGCTTGGGCTGGGCGTAGATCGCCTGCGCCTCCTCCAGCGTGATCGTGAAGAGCTGGTCCTCGGTCTGCAGCGAGCGCGAGTCCGTGCCCTTCTTCAGGTACGGGCCGTAGCGGCCGTTCTGCGCGGTGATCTCCGCGCCGTCGGCGTCCGTGCCGACGACCCGCGGCAGGGACATCAGGCGCAGCGCGTCCGCCAGCGTCACCGTGTCCAGCGACATCGACTTGAACAGCGAGGCCGTCCGCGGCTTGACCGCGTTCTTCCCGGTCTTCGGGGTGCCCTCGGGGAGCACCTCCGTGACGTACGGGCCGTAGCGGCCGTCCTTGGCGACGATCTGGTGGCCCGTCTCCGGGTCGGTGCCCAGCTCGAAGTCGCCGCTGGGCTTGGCCAGCAGTTCCTCGGCCAGCTCGACGGACAGCTCGTCGGGTGCCAGGTCGTCCGGGATGTCGTGGCGCTGGTGCTGCTCGCTGTCCTTCTCGCCGCGCTCGATGTACGGGCCGTAACGGCCGACGCGGAGCACGATGTCGTTGCCCACCGGGAACGACGACACCTCGCGCGCGTCGATCGCGCCCAGGTCGGTCACCAGTTCCTTGAGGCCGCCGAGGTGGTCCCCGTCGCCGTTGCCGGCTTCGGCGGCGCCGCCGGTGGCCGTGCCCTCACCGAAGTAGAAGCGCTTGAGCCACGGCACGGCCTTGGCCTCGCCGGCCGCGATCCGGTCGAGGTCGTCCTCCATCCTGGCGGTGAAGTCGTAGTCGACGAGCCGCCCGAAGTGCTTCTCCAGGAGGTTCACCACGGCGAAGGAGAGGAAGGACGGCACCAGGGCCGTGCCCTTCTTGAAGACGTAGCCGCGGTCGAGGATGGTGCCGATGATCGACGCGTACGTCGACGGGCGGCCGATCTCGCGCTCTTCCAGCTCCTTGACCAGCGACGCCTCGGTGTAGCGGGCCGGGGGCTTGGTGGCGTGGCCGTCGACCGTGATCTCCTCGGCGGACAGCGCGTCGCCCTCGGCCACCTGCGGCAGCCGGCGCTCGCGGTCGTCCAGCTCGGCGTTCGGGTCGTCGGCGCCCTCGACGTACGCCTTCAGGAAGCCGTGGAAGGTGATCGTCTTGCCGGAGGCGCTGAACTCGACGTCCCGGCCGTCGGCGGCGGTGCCACCGATCTTCACGGTGACGGAGTTGCCGGTCGCGTCCTTCATCTGGGAGGCGACGGTCCGCTTCCAGATCAGCTCGTAGAGCCGGAACTGGTCGCCGGTCAGACCGGTCTCGGCGGGCGTGCGGAAACGGTCGCCCGAGGGACGGATCGCCTCGTGCGCCTCCTGCGCGTTCTTGACCTTGGCGGCGTAGGTGCGCGGCTGCGGCGGCAGGTAGTCGGCGCCGTAGAGCTGCGTGACCTGGGCGCGGGCCGCGGAGATCGCGGTGTCGCTCAGCGTCGTGGAGTCCGTACGCATGTACGTGATGTAGCCGTTCTCGTACAGCTTCTGGGCGACCTGCATCGTCGCCTTCGCGCCGAAGCCGAGCTTGCGGCTGGCCTCCTGCTGGAGCGTCGTCGTACGGAACGGGGCGTACGGCGAGCGGCGGTACGGCTTGGACTCGACGGAGCGCACGGAGAAGCGGGTGTTCTCCAGGGCGCCGGCGAGGGCGCGGGCGGTCGCCTCGTCGAGGTGGAGGGTGTTCTCGCTCCTGATCCGGCCGAGGGAGTCGAAGTCGCGGCCCTGCGCGATCCGCCTGCCGTCGACGGTCTGGAGGCGGGCCACCAGCGAGGACGGATCGGACGGGTCGCCCGCGCGGCCGGTCGCGAAGGTGCCGGTCAGGTCCCAGTACTCGGCGGAGCGGAAGGCGATGCGCTCGCGTTCCCGCTCCACGACGAGCCGGGTGGCGACGGACTGCACGCGGCCGGCCGACAGCCGCGGCATGACCTTCTTCCACAGCACCGGCGAGACCTCGTAGCCGTAGAGGCGGTCGAGGATGCGGCGGGTCTCCTGGGCGTCGACCAGCTTCTGGTTGAGCTGGCGCGGGTTGGCGACGGCCTCGCGGATCGCGTCCTTGGTGATCTCGTGGAAGACCATCCGCTTGACCGGGATCTTCGGCTTCAGGACTTCCTGGAGGTGCCAGGCGATGGCCTCGCCCTCCCGGTCCTCATCGGTGGCGAGGAACAGCTCGTCGGAGTCCTTGAGCAGGTCCTTGAGCTTCTTGACCTGCGCCTTCTTGTCGGCGTTGACCACATAGATGGGCTGGAAGTCGTGTTCGACGTCCACACCGAGGCGGCGGACCTCGCCGGTGTACTTCTCCGGCACCTCCGCGGCGCCGTTGGGAAGGTCGCGGATGTGCCCGACGCTCGCCTCGACGGTGTAGCCGGGGCCGAGGTAGCCCTTGATCGTCTTCGCCTTGGCAGGCGACTCGACGATGACGAGTCGGCGACCGCCCTGTGCGGTCTCGCTGGTCGGGGACAACTTCGCTCTTCTCTCCGGTCGACGCTGGGGCCTCCCCAGGCCTTGTTCCCGGGGTCGCGGCGTACTGCTGGCACGGCGTACTGCTGGCACGTGTGACGCTGCGGAGTGTGACGCTACATCCCGCCCCCGTGTCAAACGGGAAAAGCCCACAACGGCCACTCGAACGGTAACCCGACTACCGGCATTCCTGCCGCCCGGACCGCCCGCTCCCTTTCGAACCCCTGTCCGGAGCGTGACGCTCCCCTTGCGCCGCGGGCACGGCGCCCACCCGGCTCAGGGCCGGATCAGGCAGTACGCGCCGAGGGCCAGCGAGGCCGCCCCGGCGACGCCCGCGACGGTGGCCGATGCGACCCGGCTCACACCGAGGGCGACCGCCTCCCGGCGCCTGACCCGCGTCCCGGTCCAGGCCAGCAGACCGGCCCCGAACAGGGCGAACACCACTCCCGCGAAGATCGCCGGTCCGCTCTCCATGGCCCGTCCGCCCCTTCCCTGCCGTCGGCTCCGCCCAGCGCCCGGAGAGTGGCACGCGCGGGCGTCCGGCGGGCGACATCACGGTGAACGGAAGGCCGACGGGTATTCGAACGTAGGTCCGAATGCAGGGGGTCGGACCCACGGCCCATATTTTTCCGGCCGTTTTCCGAAACCGGACCGCGGCGGGCCCGCGCCGGACCGGGACCGGGCGCCATGGACGGCCGGCCGCCGCCGGGCACCCGGCCCGGCGGGGTCCCGCGGCGCGGCAGGGTCCCGCGGCGCGGCGGGCGTGCACGACCGGTCGACAACCGGTCGGCATCCGCTCAAAAGATGCGCACGCTCAGGCGGTCGCCGCCCGTACCGCGCCCGGTGGTGACCGGCTTGGCCGGACGGCTGACCGCGGGGCGCCCCGGCCCGGCGCCCGGCTCGGCCCTCCGAGCGCCCCGCAAGCGCCCTGCAAGCGCCCTACGAGCGCCGTCCTGCGCGGCTCAGCCCGCCGGCTCCAGGAAGCCCTGCTCCACCAGCAGCCGGATCTGGGCGGGGGTGCGGTCGCGGAGCAGCACCGCGTCCTCGCCGACGAGCTGCGCGATGGCGTCCAGGATGCGGCCCGCGCTCAGTGTGCCGTCGCACACGCCCGCGAACCCGGCGCCGACCGTGTCCACCTTCGTCGCCCGGCGCATCCCGCGGTGCTGGCGCAGCACCACGTGCTCCGGGTCCTCGGCGCCGGGCAGCCCGACCTGCTCCTGGACCACCTCGGCGGTGAGCCGGAAGTGGCTGTCCAGCAGCGCCGCGTCGTCGTGCTCCCGGAGGTAGTCGAGCCGGTCGAAGTGGGCCCGGATCGTCTCCCCGAGCGGCTGCTCCACCGGGTGCGGCCACTCCTCCACGGTGATCACGGGCTCGGCGGACCCGGTCCGGCGCAGGGTGATCCAGCCGAAGCCGATCGCCCGGACCTTGCGCGCCTCGAACTCGTCGAGCCAGGCGTCGTAGCGCGCCTGGTACTCGGCCTGGTCACCGCGGTGGTCACCGGCGTCCCTCAGCCACAGCTCGGCGTACTGCGTGACGTCCTGCACCTCGCGCTGCACGATCCAGGCGTCGCACCCGCGCGGCACCCACGACCTGAGCCTGTCCTGCCAGTCCTCCCCCGCCACGTGCTGCCAGTTCGCGAGGAACTGCGCGAACCCGCCCTCGGTCAGCCGCTCCCCCGCCTGCCGAACGAGCGAGCGGCACAGGTCGTCCCCGCCCATGCCGCCGTCCCGGTAGGTCAGCCGGGCGCCGGGCGAGATGACGAAGGGCGGGTTGGAGACGATCAGGTCGAACCGCTCGTCGTCCCGGACCGGTTCGAACAGCGAGCCCTCGCGCAGGTCGGCGGCGGGTGCCCCGGAGAGCGCCAGCGTGAGCGCCGTGATGTGCAGCGCGCGCGGGTTGAGGTCGGTCGCCGTCACGCGCGTGGCGTGCTGGGCGGCGTGCAGCGCCTGGATGCCGGAGCCGGTGCCGAGGTCCAGGGCGGACGCCACGGGGGTGCGGACGGTGATGCCGGCCAGGGTCGTGGAGGCGCCGCCCACGCCCAGGACGACCCCTTCGTCGCGCTGCCCGATGCCGCCGGCACCGCCGACCGCGCAGCCGAGGTCGGAGACGATGAACCAGTCCTCGTCCGCGGGACCGCCGTACGGCCGGACGTCCACGGTCGCGGCCACCTCGTCGCCGCCCACGCGCGTGAGCCAGCCGGCCGCCAGCGCCTCCTCCACGGGCAGAACGGCCGCCACGCGCGCGTGGGGCACCGGTTGCTGGAGCAGGAACAGCCGTACGAGCGTCTCCAGCGGTGTGTCGCCGCGGGTCGCCCGCAGGGCGGGCACGGTCTCGCTGCGGGCCAGTGCCGCGTACGCGGGGGCGCCGAGCAGGTCGAGCAGCCCGTCGGCCGTGAAGGAGGCGGCCAGCAGCGCGTCCCTCAGGCGCGCGGCGGTGTCGGGCCGGTCGGAAGCGGGCAGGGGGGCGGGTCCGGAGTCAGTCACGCCCCCATTGTGGCCCGCGGGGGCCGGGCGGGACCGACCCCGCGCGGACCGTACGCCGACGTCAGCCGGTCGTCACCGCCCCGGTGGGCTGGTCCGTCGCCCCGCCGGCCGACGGCGCCGCCGGGGACGCGGCCACCTTGCAGCTGGGCTGCTCGGCCATCGCCGCCTTGACGTCGCCCTGCTCCAGCCGCTTCAGCGCCTGGGTGCCGTTGTCGCCCTGCTTGCCGACCTCCTTGGTCTGGAGGGCGACGCCCTTGAGGCCCGTGGCGAACTTGCCCTGGTCCTTGGTGTCGAGCCCTTCGACCTTCTTCTTCAGGTCGGCGTACGACGTGGAGAGGCCGGCGAGGTTCTTCGCGGCGTCCTGCTGGAGCTTGGCGCCGCCTTCCACGCCGGGCGGGGTCCCCGCGCCGTCCAGGGCGCCCGCGAGCGCCTTGTAGCCGTCGGCCAGGTCCTGGAACGCCTCGACGTACGTCTTCTGGGCGCTCTTGGGCGGGAGGTTGCTGTCCCTGGCGATGGCCGCGATCGACGCGTTGGCGGCATTGATCTTCGCGCTCTGCGCGGGCACCGCGTCGCACACCGTCTTGGCCCAGGACACGAGCTCGGGGTCGGGCCCCTTGTCCTCGCTGCCGCTGCACCCCGACACCGTCACCACCAGTACCGCACCGCCGGACAGTGCGGCCGCGAGCTTCTTGTTCACCGGATCGGTCCCTTCCATGGCTCTCGGCCCCCGGAATCTACACGCGGACGGACCGCCTCCCCGAGCCGGAGGAGGCATCGGTCAGCTTTTATGACCTTTTGTGCCATGGGAGAGAAGGCTCACCACGTGGGTGATCACACATGGAGAACGGGCGGACGGCGCGTGGTCTCACGCACCGTCCGCCCGCTCGCCGGCCGGGTCTTTCGCCCCGCCCTACGAAACCACCGCGGCGTCGGAGGAGTTGGCCACCCGCTCCGCGGCCTCGTCGTCGTCCCCGACGGCGATGCCGCGCCGCTTGGAGACGTACACGGAGACGACGATCACCAGCAGCGCGAGGATCGCGATCCCGATCCGCACGCCGAGGTTCTTGTCGTCGCCGTAGGAGAACCTGATCACCGCGGGCGCGATGAGCAGCGAGACCAGGTTCATGACCTTCAGCAGGGGGTTGATCGCGGGCCCGGCGGTGTCCTTGAAGGGGTCGCCGACCGTGTCGCCGATCACCGTGGCCGCGTGGGCGTCGCTGCCCTTGCCGCCGTGGTGGCCGTCCTCCACCAGTTTCTTGGCGTTGTCCCAGGCGCCGCCGGAGTTGGCGAGGAACACCGCCATCAGCGTGCCGGCGCCGATCGCCCCGGCGAGGTAGGAGCCGAGCGCGCCGACCCCGAGCGTGAACCCGATGAAGATCGGCGCCATGACGGCGAGCAGACCCGGTGTGGCCAGCTCCCGCAGGGCGTCCCTGGTGCAGATGTCGACGACCTTGCCGTACTCGGGCTTCTCGGTGAAGTCCATGATCCCGGGCTTCTCGCGGAACTGCCGCCGTACCTCGAAGACCACCGAACCGGCCGAGCGTGACACGGCGTTGATGGCGAGTCCGGAGAAGAGGAAGACGACCGCGGCGCCCGCGACGAGGCCGACGAGGTTGTTGGGCTGCGAGATGTCCAGGGAGAGGCTGAGCGGCGAGCCGGGCCCGGACAGCTTCTCCCCGACGTCCTGCACGTTGGTGGTGATCGCGTCGCGGTACGACCCGAACAGCGCCGACGCGGCGAGGACGGCGGTGGCGATGGCGATGCCCTTGGTGATGGCCTTGGTGGTGTTGCCGACCGCGTCCAGGTTGGTGAGCACCTGGGCGCCCGCCCCCTGGACGTCGCCGGACATCTCGGCGATGCCCTGCGCGTTGTCGGAGACCGGTCCGAAGGTGTCCATGGCGACGATCACGCCGACCGTGGTGAGCAGGCCGGTGCCGGCCAGGGCGACCGCGAACAGCGCCAGCATGATCGACGTGCCGCCGAGCAGGAACGCGCCGTACACGCCGAGCCCGATGAGCAGCGCCGTGTAGACGGCCGATTCCAGACCGACCGAGATGCCGGCCAGCACGACGGTGGCCGGGCCCGTGAGCGAGGTCTTGCCGATGTCCCGCACCGGGCGGCGGGTGGTCTCGGTGAAGTAGCCGGTCAGCTGCTGGATGACCGCGGCGAGCAGGATGCCGATGGCCACCGCGACCAGTGCGAGGATGCGCGGGTCGCCGTCCTTGCCCCTGATCGCCGCGTCGGTGACGCCGTGCAGGCCGGAGTACTTCGACGGCAGGTAGACGAAGACCGCCACCGCCACCAGCGCGAGCGAGATCACCGCGGAGATGAAGAAGCCGCGGTTGATCGCGGACATGCCGCTGCGGTCGGCGCGGCGCGGGGCGACCGCGAAGATGCCGATCATCGCGGTGAGGACCCCGATGGCGGGCACCAGCAGCGGGAAGGCCAGTCCGGAGTCGCCGAAGGCGGCCTTGCCGAGGATCAGCGCGGCCACCAGGGTGACGGCGTACGACTCGAAGAGGTCGGCCGCCATGCCGGCGCAGTCGCCGACGTTGTCGCCCACGTTGTCGGCGATGGTCGCGGCATTGCGCGGGTCGTCCTCCGGAATGCCCTGCTCGACCTTGCCGACCAGGTCGGCGCCGACGTCGGCGGCCTTGGTGAAGATGCCGCCGCCCACCCGCATGAACATCGCGATCAGGGCGGCGCCTAGGCCGAAGCCCTCCAGCACCTTCGGCGCGTCGGCCGCGTACACCAGCACCACGCAGGAGGCGCCCAGCAGGCCGAGCCCCACCGTGAACATGCCGACGACACCGCCCGTGCGAAATGCGATCTTCATCGCGGTGTGCGAGACGGCGGTGAGATCCTTTTCCGGTTCGCCCCGCGCGGGGGTGGCTTCCCGGGCCGCCGCGGCGACCCGCACGTTGCTGCGCACCGCGAGCCACATGCCGATATAGCCGGTGGCCGCCGAGAAGCCCGCTCCGATCAGGAAGAACACCGAGCGGCCGATCCGCTGATTCCAGTCGTCCGCGGGCAGCAGCAAGAGCAGGAAGAACACGACGACGGCGAATACGCCGAGTGTGCGCAACTGCCGGGCGAGATAAGCCTTGGCGCCTTCCTGGACCGCCTCGGCGATCCGTTTCATGCTGTCGGTGCCCTCGCCCGCGGCGAGCACCTGTCGCACCAGGATCCCCGCGACCACCAGCGCGGCCACGGCGACCGCGGCGATGACCGCCACGATGATCCGGTTGTCGTCGGTCAGGACCGCGGCCGCGAGGGAAGTCGGGTGACCCGACTGATGAGGGTTAGAAAGCCCCGCCATTCGTCCTCCTTGACGCTTGGGCTGAGCTCAAGATGTGGACGGATTGTAGGTACCCGCGAGTGATCTAAACAGGGGACGGTAAACGGATTCGGCCTTCCCGTGCCTCTTCAGCAAATGATCGAGCTGACAGACGGAACCTGAAAGAGGTAATGCCTCAAAAGCATTGACGGCCGCATTGGCGCTTGATCGAATTATCGGGCTATTGATCGTGAATTTCTTCACGTATTCCGACGGACTCCGGAAAACACGGAGAGGGCCCTGCTGAGCAGGGCCCTCTCACGGGTGTACGACGGCCCGGGGGCCGGGACGCGGGCGGGTCGGGGGCCAGGACTCGGGCGGGTCCCGGACCAGGACGCGGCCGGGTCGGAGAAGCGGAGCGGTCAGAGGAGCGCCGTGGCCGGCGGGGCGGCCGGCCAGGACATGCGGATCAGGCCGCCGTTCTGCCCGGTGGTCACCTGTACGTCGTCGACGAGGCCGCTGATGACCGCGAGGCCCATCTCGTCCTCCTCGATCTCGGCCTCGCCGTCCTGCGCGCCGGGCGTGTCGCCGTCCGGCACGGCGTGCGGCGCCTCGTCGCCGACCTCGATGGAGAACTGCTTCTCCTCCTCGATCAGCGCCACCTTCACCGGTGCCGTGACCCCGCTGTTGCGGTGCAGTCCGACGGCGCGGGAGCACGCCTCGCCCACGGCGAGCCGGACCTCGTCCAGGACCGCCTCGTCCACCCCGGCCCTGCGCGCCACCGCTGCCGCCACCAGCCGGGCGGTCCGGACGTGCTCGGGGAGCGCGCTGAAGCGGAGTTCGACGGTGGCCATGCATCCCCCTCGCGACTACGGGCGTGCGGTCGGGGGCGGGGCCGGGTGGCCGCACCCCCTGGTGTCGTTCTGTACCCCGGCCGCGGCACCTGCCCGGGGCCGGGCCGTTCACCGGTCCGGCACGCGGGACGGTCGTCCGTACGGCTCGGGTCGGTCATCGGCCCGGAAAGGAGCGGTTGCCGCCCCTGCCGGGACCGGCCGGCCCCCGGGCGCCGGACGGAGCCCGGCGCCGGCGGCCGGTCATCGGTCGGTGGCCGGCCGTCAGTCGGTGGCCGCCACCGCTTCGTCGACCGAGGTGTGGATCGGGAACACCTTGGTGAGTCCGGTGATGCGGAAGATCTTGAGAATGCGCTCCTGGTTGCAGACCAGGCGCAGCGAGCCCTCGTGGGCACGCACCCGCTTCAGGCCGCCGACCAGCACGCCGAGTCCGGTGGAGTCGAGGAAGTCCACGCGCTCCATGTCGACGACGAGGTGGAAATTGCCGTCGTTCACCAGCTCGACCAACTGCTCGCGCAGCTTGGGCGCGGTGTATACATCGATTTCGCCACCGACCTCGACGACCGTACGATCGCCGACGGTACGGGTCGACAGGGACAGGTCCACGGATCCTCCAGCACCTTGCTATCGAGCGGTCGCCCCTCGGGCACCTCGGCTTACGGCCCTCAGGACGCTTCGCCAGCCGCGATGGCATTCAATCACTTACCGGCAGGCGTGCACGACGCCTTGACCCCATTGTCCGTCACGTCAGTGACACACTCGGTGCCGATGGCCAAGAATCACCGATCCGATCGAACCCCGCCGGACCCGGCGCCCCGCCCGTCTCCGGGCGCGGTCCTGGACCGGCTCGCCTCGGGGCCGAGCCGGGCTGCGCGCATCACTCATACGGAGCACTTGCCCCCGCGCGCGGGTCGCCATGCCGTCTGGCCTGACCGTATTCGGGCCGAGGTGATCGCGGCCGTCCGGTCGTGCGGCATCGAACACCCCTGGGCGCACCAGGCGCTGGCCGCCGAACACGCCCTGGACGGCGACTCGGTGGTCGTCGCCACCGGTACCGCCTCCGGCAAGTCCCTGGCGTACCTCGTGCCCGTCCTGTCCGCCCTGCTGGACGGTGCCGAGGCGCCCAGCGGCCGCGGCGCCACCGCCCTCTACCTGGCCCCCACCAAGGCGCTCGCGGCGGATCAGTGCCGGTCGGTGAAGGAACTTTCACAACCGCTCGGCAGCGCCGTGCGCCCCGCCGTGTACGACGGCGACACCCCGTTCGAGGAACGCGAGTGGATCCGCCAGTACGGCAACTACGTCCTGACCAACCCGGACATGCTGCACCGCGGGATACTCCCGTCCCACCCGCGCTGGTCCTCCTTCCTCCGATCGCTCCGGTACGTCGTCATCGACGAGTGCCACACCTACCGCGGCGTGTTCGGCTCGCACGTCGCCCAGGTGCTGCGCCGCCTGCGCCGGCTGTGCGCCCGCTACGGCTCCTCCCCCGTCTTCCTGCTGGCCTCGGCGACCGCCGCCGAGCCCGCGGCCGCCGCCGGCCGGCTGACCGGCCTGCCGGTCGTGGAGGTCGCCGACGACGCCTCCCCGCGCGGTGAACTGGTCTTCGCCCTCTGGGAGCCGCCGCTCACCGAACTCCACGGGGAGCGGGGCGCGCCCGTGCGGCGCACCGCCACCGCCGAGACCGCCGACCTGCTGACCGACCTCACCGTGCAGGGCGTCCGCTCGGTCGCCTTCGTCCGCTCCCGGCGCGGCGCCGAACTGATCTCCGTCATCGCCCAGGAGAGGCTCGCCGAGGTCGACCGCTCCCTGGTCCGGCGGGTCGCGGCCTACCGCGGCGGCTACCTCCCCGAGGAACGCCGCGCCCTGGAGCGGGCCCTGCACTCCGGGGAGCTGCTCGGGCTGGCCGCCACGACGGCCCTGGAGCTGGGCGTGGACGTCTCCGGCCTGGACGCGGTGGTGATCTCCGGCTACCCGGGCACGCGCGCGTCCCTGTGGCAGCAGGCGGGCCGCGCGGGCCGCTCCGGCCAGGGTGCCCTCGCGGTGCTCGTGGCCCGCGACGACCCGCTGGACACCTTCCTCGTCCACCACCCCGAGGCCCTGTTCGACCAGCCGGTGGAATCGACCGTCCTCGACCCGGACAACCCCTACGTCCTCGCCCCGCACCTGTGCGCCGCCGCCGCGGAGCTGCCGCTGACCGAGGAGGACCTGGACCTCTTCGGTCCGGGCTGCGCGGACGTGCTGCCGCAGCTGGAGGCCGCGAAGCTGCTCCGCCGCCGCACGCGGGCCTGGCACTGGACGCGCCGGGAGCGGGCCGCCGACCTCACCGACATCCGCGGGACCGGCGGCCGCCCGGTGCAGATCGTGGAGTCCGGCACGGGCCGGCTGCTCGGCACGGTCGACGCCGCCGCCGCGCACTCCGCGGTCCACGAGGGCGCCGTCCACCTGCACCAGGGCCGCACCTACCTGGTGCGCGCCCTGGACCTGGAGGACTCGGTCGCCCTGGTCGAGCGGGCCGACCCGCCGTACTCGACGGTCGCCCGCGACACCACGGCGATCTCCGTCCTGGAGACGGACACCGAGATCCCCTGGGGCGCCGGCCGCCTGTGCTACGGCTCCGTCGAGGTCACCAACCAGGTGGTGTCCTACCTCCGCAGGCGCCTCATCACCGGCGAGGTGCTCGGCGAGACGAAGCTCGACCTCCCGCCCCGCACGCTGCGCACCCGCGCGGTGTGGTGGACGGTCACCGACGACCAGCTGGACGAGGCCCGGATCAGCCCGGAGATCCTGGGCGGCTCCCTGCACGCCGCCGAGCACGCCTCCATCGGCATGCTGCCCCTCTTCGCGACCTGCGACCGCTGGGACATCGGCGGTGTGTCCGTGCCCCTGCACCCCGACACCCTCCTGCCCACGGTGTTCGTCTACGACGGCCACCCCGGCGGCGCGGGCTTCGCCGAGCGCGCCTTCCACACGGCCCGTGCCTGGCTCGCCGCCACCCGCGAGGCCATCGCGTCCTGCGAGTGCGAGGCCGGCTGCCCGTCCTGCATCCAGTCCCCCAAGTGCGGCAACGGCAACGACCCGCTGCACAAGAGCGGCGCGGTACGGCTGCTGACGGTGCTGCTGCGAGACGCACCGGAGGAGAAGCCGTCCGAGAAGCCGGCGGAGCCGGCGGAGTCGGCCGAGAAGCCGTCCGAGAAGCCGGCGGAGCCGGCCGAGAAGCCGGCGGAGCCGGCGGGCGAGGCGGAGGTGGGAGAGGCGAGGGCCGATTAGGGAAGCGGCCCCGGGCAGTGGGGTGGGGGCCGCGCCCGAGCGGGTTCCGGGGGAAGGGCCCCGCCGGGCGGCCGGCGGCGGCACCGGTCACCCGACTGGGGGCGGCCCCGGGCCCGGGGGGCCCTCGGCGGGTGGTTCCCCCTCCGGCAACCGGTGGGGCGCGGGGTACCGACCGTGCCGAGGCCGGGGTCTCAGCGCCTCGGCCGGCCCCGAGTCCGCCGGTCCGGCCCTCGCCCTGACCCGCACGGCGAACGGCCCTCTTCCCGCGGCCGCCGTCACCTCCGCCGTGTCACCGACGATCGCGCACCGCACCAGCCGTACGCCCTGGGCCGCCGTCAGCCGTTCCGCCCCGGCGCAGGCCGCCGTGCCGCCCTCGGCCCAGTGGTCCGCCGCCGCGAGTGCCGCGAGGTCCGCGCCCCCGGCCGCCCGGTGCCGGGCGACGACGGCCTGGCCGAGTGCGAGGACGGCGCCGAACACCACGCACAGCAGGGCGATCACCCCCAGGCTCCACACGGTGGCGGACCCCCGGTCACCGCCCCGCGGCCGGCGCCGCCCGGCGTCCTGCCCATCCCCGCGCCTCACGGGCCCGCCTCCCCCGGACTCACTCCCGCGCCTCACGGGCCCGCCTCCCCCGTGCGCGCCGCCGCCCCCACGGTGTCCTCGGCGAGTGCCACGGCCTCCTCCCGGACCTCGAACGGCAACCCGCTCAGCACCGGCGGTTTCGCCACCACCGTCACCCGGACCCGGTCGCCCTCCCGCGCGACGGTCACCCGGGCACCCCGCGGCGCCGCCTCCCGGGTCACCGTCACCACCGCGTCGGCCCGGTCCTGGCGGGCGGCGGCCCGGGCGCCCGCCCGGGCCGCGTCCACGCACTCGATCTGCGCGGCGACCACGAGCAGGCCCCAGACCAGCGCCATCGCGAACGCCACCAGCACGGACAGCACCACGGCCGCCTCCGCGGTGACGAACCCCCGGTCGCCGCCCCGCTCACATCCGCGCACTGAGGGCCTTCTTCACGATGGCCGCCAGTTCCGCCCGGACCTGGCCGCTGGTGACGACCTCGTAGAGCAGTACCGCGAAGCCGACGGCAGCGATGATCCCCATGGCGTACTCGGACGTCACCATTCCGGCGTCCTGCCGCCGCATCCTTCGCGCCCGTACCGCCGCTTTCCTGAGCTTTCCCCACATCTCGACCCCCGTGCGCCTTTCCGTCGTCCCCGTGTGCCGTGTCGCCGTCATGCGTCGTTCATCGTGATTGGTCGTCATACGTGGTTCCCCCTGTTTCATCACGCTTGGTCGTCATGTGCCGTGTCTCCGGTCCCGGCCGTACGCGGTGGTCGCCCGTGTGCCGCGTCTCCGGTCCCGGCCGTACGCGGCGGCCGCCCGTGCCCGCCTCCCCGTGCCTCACCCCCCTCCCAGCGCGCCGCCCGCCAGCCCGATCACGACCGGCAGCACGCCCACCGCGATGAACGCCGGGAGGAAGCACAGGCCGACCGGTGCCGAGATCAGGACGGCGGCGCGGCGTGCCCGGGCGGTCGCCGCGCGGCCCCACTCCGCTCGCGCGTCCGCCGCCAGCCGGGTGACCGGACCGGCCGCGGGCAGCCCCGACTCGCCGGCCCGCTCCAGCAACCGCGCCAGCGCACCCGCGCCGGGCAGCAGGGCCAGGCCCCGCCAGGCGTCCGCCGGTGCGCCGCCGAGCCGGACCTCCGCGGCACCCCGCGCGAGCGCCTGCCCGACGGGCCCGCCGAGGGCCTCGCCCACCGCGTGGGCCGCGATCACCGGACCGGCGCCGGCGGCGATGCAGGCGGCCAGCAGATCGGCCGCGAGCGGGAGCTGACGCGCGGCTCCGGCGGTGTCGACCACCTCACCGCGGCCGGCCGCCGTGCGCCGGCCCCACCACCGCCAGAGCGCGACGCCGGCGCATACGCCCAGCAGGGCCCCGACGGCCCCGCCGACCAGCGCCCAGACCCCGCACGCGGCTCCCGCCGGCGGCAGCCACCGCCGTACCTCGGCCGGGACCGCGAACGGTGCTCTGCCCGAGGCCACCCCGGGCCCCAGGAGTGCGGCCACCCGGCGCCGCGCCCGACGGCGCCGATGGGCCAGCTCCAGCTCGCGCACACCCCAGCAGACGGCCAGCACCGCGAGCCCGGCCGTCCCCAGCCTGTGGACAACGTCCGCGCTCATACCGCCTCGGCCTTCCGTACGATCCACGCCGCCCACCACATCCCGGCGCCCTCGAACACCGCCCCGACCGCCAGGCAGCCGGCGCCGGCCCCGCTGTGCAGCAGGACGCGCAGCGGATCGGCTCCCATGGCCGCGCCCAGGAGCAGGCCGAGCGCGGGCAGCACGGCGAGCAGCACCGCGGTGGCCCGGGCACCGGACAACTGGGCACGCAGGTCCGCCCGCTGGTCCCGCTCCGCGCGCAGGGCCCCCTCCAGCCGGTCGAGCCCGGTGGCGAGTCCGGCGCCCCGGTCCACGGCCACCCGCCAGCACGCGGCGAGTCCCAGCAGCCCCTCCGCACCCGGCCGGCGTGCCGCGGCGGCGAGCGCACCGGGCACGTCCCCGCCGAACCGCGCCGCCGCCACCACGGCGGCTTGTGCGCCGCCGAGCCCGCCCGAGTCCCGCGCGGCCCGCAGCAGCGCGGCCCCCGGCTGCCGTCCCGCCCGCACCTCCCCGGCGAGCCCCGCGCACAGGGCGATCACCGCGTCGGCCCGCCGCTCCCGAGTGCGCCGGGCCTGCCGGGCCAGCCGCACCCGTCGCAGCACCGGGATGCCGGCCGCCCCCGCGGCGACCGGGATCAGCGAGGTGCCCAGCACGGCGAGCACCACCCCGGCTGCCGGCGCCCACCACTCGGCGCCCAGCGGAGCGGCTCGTCGCCGCAGCTCCGCGAGGACCCGCTCCGGAGCCGGCGGCCCGGTCGCCGCCGTCCCTGCCCCGGCCATCAGCAGCCGCGCCCTGCGCATCCCGTGGTGCCGCCCGGCCAGCAGCCGGGCCATGGCCCCGAGACAGAGCAGCGCGGCCGCCGTGCACGCCTCACCGACCACGCCCGCCACCTCCCGTGCACGTCTCACCGATCACTTCCGTCACCTCTCCCGCCGCTCCGGGACCGCGTCCGCCCGCGGCTCACGCGGCCCCCACCGCTCCCACCGCTCTCTCGCTCCCGCGCTCGCCCTCGAACCCGCCCGGCCCCGTCAGGAGGTGCCGCAACCGCTCCCACCCCCGCTCCCGCACGAACGCCCGTTCGCCCCAGCGGAGCGCCGGTACCGTACGCACGAGCCCGGCGGCATCGCGCTCCAGCACGTGCACCTCGTCGATCCGGCGCCGCCCGGACCGGTCCCGTACGAGGTGCACCACCACCGAGAGGGCCGCCGCCAGCTGGCTGTGCAGCGCCGCCCGGTCCAGCCCGGCGGCCGTGGCAAGCGCCTCCAGCCGGGCCGGCACGTCCGCGGCGGCGTTGGCGTGGACCGTGCAGCACCCGCCCTCGTGGCCGGTGTTGAGGGCCGCGAGCAGGTGCACCACCTCGGGTCCGCGCACCTCGCCGACCACCAGCCGGTCCGGCCGCATCCGCAGCGCCTGCCGCACGAGGTCCTCCAGGGTGACCAGGCCGGCGCCCTCCTGGTTGGCGGGCCGGGTCTCCAGCCGGACGACGTGCGGGTGCTCTGGCCGCAGCTCGGCCGAGTCCTCGGCGAGCACGATCCGCTCCCCCGGTCCCACGAGCCCGAGCAACGCGCTCAGCAGCGTGGTCTTGCCGCAGCCTGTACCCCCGCTGACCAGGAAGGACAGCCGGGCGCCGAGGAGAGCCCGCAGAATCCGGTCGCCGCCGGGCGGCACCGTGCCGGCCGCGACGAGTTCCTCGACGGTGAAGGCCCGCGGCCGGACCACCCGCAGCGCCAGGCAGGTGCAGCCGACGGCGACCGGGGGCAGCACCGCGTGCAGCCGGGTCCCGTCGGGCAGCCGCGCGTCCGCCCAGGGCCGGGCGTCGTCCAGCCGGCGTCCGGCCACGGCGGCCAGCCGCTGCGCCAGCCGGCGGACCGCCGCCGCGTCGGGGAAGGCCACCGGGGTCAGTTCCAGACCGCCGCCGCGGTCCACCCAGACCCGGTCCGGGGCGGAGACCAGGACGTCGGTGACGTCCGGGTCCGCGAGCAGGGGCTCCAGGGGGCCGGCGCCGACGAGTTCGGACCGCAGCCGTTCGGCCGCGCCGAGGATCTCGGCGTCGCCCAGCACCCGGCCCTGTTCGCGCAGGGCCTGGGCCACGCGCGCGGGGGTGGGTTCGGCGCCGCTCTCGGCGAGCCGGCGGCGGACGCCGTCGAGCAGGGCCGCGCCGTCGGCCCGGTCCAGTCCGGGCAGGGTCACCGGGTGCCTCCCGACTCGGCCAGCGCGCGCTCCCAGAAGTGCGCGCAGAAGCGGGCGAGCGGGCCGCGCCCGGTCGCGCCGGGCGGCTTCTCCCCGGCCCGCGGGCGCAGCAGCGACGGTTCCACGGGGACCTCGCCGGCCAGGGGCAGACCGAGCAGCCCGGCCACCCCCCGGTCGTCCAGGCCGGGCGCGTAGGGCCCGCGGACCGCCACGCGCAGGTCGCGCACGACCATGCCGACGGCCGAGGCGACGCGGCCGGCGGCCGCCACCGCCCGCAGGTCGGCCGGGACGACGAGGAGGGCCAGGTCGAGCTGGGCGAGGGCCTCGGCGACCCCGTCGTCGAGACGGCGGGGCAGATCGACCACGACCGTGCCACCGCGCCGCCGGGCGGCGGCCAGCACCGCGCGCACCGCCGGGGACGGGACGGCGACGCAGTCGCCCCGGTCCCAGCTGAGCACCCGCAGGGCGTGCAGCTCGGGCAGCGACTCCTCCAGGGCGCCGCCGCCGACCCGGCCGCGGGAGGCGGCGAAGGCGGGCCAGCGCAGCCCCTCGGCGCCCTCGCCGCCGAGGAGCACGTCGAGTCCGCCGCCGAGCGGGTCGGCGTCCACCAGGAGGGTGCGCAGCCCTTCGCGCGCGGAGGTGACGGCGAGCGCGCACGCGAGCGTGGACGCCCCCGCCCCGCCCCGGCCGCCGATCACCCCGACGGTGAGGGCGGGGCTGCCGGTGCCCTCGGCGACGTCGGCGATCCGGTCGACCAGCCACGGCTCGCCGTCGGGCAGCATCAGCACGTGGTCGGCCCCGATCCGGACGGCTCGTTTCCACACCCCCGGGTCGTCCTGGTCCCGGCCGATCAGCACCACGCCGGGCCGGCGCACGACCCCGTGCACCCGGCGGGCGGCGTCGTCGCCGACCAGCACGAGCGGGGCCGCGGACCAGCCGTCGCCGGATTCCGGTACGCCGTGGTGGACTTCGGGAGTGGCGCCCGCCGCCGCGCACAGGCGCAGCAGATCGTCCAGGAGTACGGCGTCCTCGGTGACGATGAGCGGCCGGCCGGGCCGGTCCCCGGAGTCGGGCGGCGGGTGGTGGGTGACGGTTCCGGTCACGGGTGTTCCCCCTTCGCTGCACGGGCCGCGCGGCCTGCGCGGCCACGCGATTCCCAAAGGTGTGAAGAACCGGTAAGCGGCCTCCATATGAACGGCCGATAGGAACCGGCCATACGCGCCCCGGCAATCGGAACCGGCCATGAACTCGCCGTGACCGGAGCACGCGGGAATCACAGTGCAGCGATCTCCGAAATAAAGTGGATCTTGGTCGATAACTGTGGACAAGACCGACCCTGTGAATATCTCCGTCACCCGTACCGGTGATCCCGGTCCTGATCCGCGTGCGATCTCCACAGGGATCCGCGCACGACTTCCGGAGAGCAGTCTTTCGATTACACTCGGTCACGAATCATGGGCATGCCCGACCTGCGGGCGCTAGGCCCGCGACGGGCGATGGAGCCGTACGAGTGAGGGGGAGGAGGGTGAAAACCCATCCGGACATGCGACGACCCCCGCCGGGGGGGAGAGCGGGGGTCGTCCCCACGGCCGACTCGGGGGGGGAGGAGCCGGACCGGGTTAGCACGGTCGCGAACGATCCGTGACTTCCATGGTGTACCCGAGAGCCCTCTCAGGCAAACCCACACGCCCCACCTTACGCCGAATGGTGGGCGCCTATGCTCAGGGGCGTGGAAAACCACTCCTTGCCCCGCGCAGCAGCCTTCTTTGACCTGGACAAGACGGTCATCGCGAAGTCGAGCACGCTCACCTTCAGCAAGTCCTTCTACCAAGGCGGGCTGATCAACCGCAGGGCCGCCCTGCGTACCGCGTACGCCCAGTTCGTCTTCCTGGCGGGCGGCCTCGACCACGACCAGATGGAGCGCATGCGGGAGTACCTCTCCGCACTGTGCCGAGGCTGGAACGTCCAGCAGGTGCGGGAGATCGTCGCCGAGACCCTGCACGACCTGATCGACCCGATCATCTACGACGAGGCCGCCTCCCTCATCGAGGAGCACCACGCGGCCGGCCGGGACGTGGTGATCGTCTCCACCTCGGGCGCGGAGGTGGTCGAGCCGGTCGGCGAACTGCTGGGCGCGGACCGCGTGGTCGCCACCCGCATGGTCGTGGGCGAGGACGGCTGCTTCACCGGGGAGGTGGAGTACTACGCGTACGGCCCGACCAAGGCCGAGGCGATCAGGGAGCTGGCCGCGTCCGAGGGCTACGACCTCGGCCGCTGCTACGCCTACAGCGACTCGGCGACCGATCTGCCGATGCTCCAGGCCGTCGGGCACCCGCACGCCGTGAACCCCGACCGCGCGCTGCGTCGGGAGGCCGTCGCGCGCGGGTGGCCGGTCCTGGAGTTCCGCCGCCCGGTCCCGCTCAAGAAGCGGCTGCCCACGTTCTCCGTGCCGCCCCGGCCCGCGCTCGTCGCGGCGGCGGCCATAGGAGCTGCCGCGGCGACCGCCGGGTTCGTCTGGTACGCCAGCCGGCGCCGCGGCACGGCCTGACCGGCACCCGGCACCCGGCGGCGGCTCCCGCCGCGAGAGCACACGACGGCCGGCGCTTCGCCCCGCCGCGAGAGCACACGACGGCCGCCGTTTCACCTCGCCGCGGGACACACGACGGCCGCCGTTTCACCTCGCCGCGAGGCGCACGCCCGTACCGCCGCGGGACGCACGCCCCGCACGCCCGCACCACCGCGGGACGCGCGCCCGGCGCGCCCGCCCCGTCGCGGGACACGCCCGGCGCGCCCGCCCCGCCCCGCCACCGGGCGCGCGGCCGGTGCCCGTTCCGTCCCGTCAGCGGCTGAGGTTAAAGAAGTGCGGGCAGGGGTTCCGCTTCCTCCCGGCGCGCGGTACAAAGAAATCGGGCCCGCGAGACCACAGGACATCCGAGAGGATCCCCTACCACTACGCACTGGCCTACGGACCCCCGCATGACCACCGGGCACCCACGCGACGTCGACCCGTCGATTACGGGCCAGCCGCACCAGGTGACGGGCAAAGCATCCCGACCTGATGGGCGACACATCGAGGACGCTTGGTAACCGGGTGGGCATGCCAGCGGCGGTACGAGACGCCTCGTACCGCCGCAACCCCTGTCCGGGGTCCCTCAGGCCGCGCCCCGCTGGAGCGCCTCGCAGACCGCCGTCGACTCGCGCATGCCCAGCTCCACCGCCTTGCCGCAGTGGGCGATCCACGCCGCCATGCCCTCGGGGGTGCCGGAGGCGTACCCGTCCAGGGCGGCCAGATAGGGGGCGCGGCCCAGCTCGGCGTGGCCGACCTCGGCCGGGCAGACCGCCTTCGGGTCCAGCCCGCTGCCGATCAGCACGATCCGCTCGGCCGCGCGCGCGACCAGGCCGTTGTGGGACACGAAGGGACGCAGGGCGAGCAGTTCGCCGTGCACCACCGCGGCCGTCACCAGCGCCGGCGCCGAGGTGCCGGCGATGATCAGGTCCGCCAGCCCCTCCAGCCGGCCCGAGACCTCGGCCGCGTCCGGCAGCGGCAGCTCGATCAGCGGCTCGTCCACCGGCTCGCCCGCCTGGCGCGGCCTGCCGACCCGGTCGTCGCCGCTCGCCGCGGCCACCAGGTGCAGCCGGGCCAGCACCCGCAGGGGGGACTGGCGCCAGATCGACAGCAGTTGCCCCGCCTCGGCGGACAGCCGCAGGGCCGCGCCCACCACGCGGGCCTCGGCGTCGGCGCCGAAGTCGGTGCGCCGCCGCACCTCCTCCAGGGCCCAGTCCGCGCCGGACAGCGCCGCCGAGCCGCGGGCGGCACGCAGGGCCGCCTCGGAGGTGACCTCGTTGCTGCGGCGCCGCATGACCCGGTGCCCGTAGACCCGGTCCACGGCCTTGCGCACGGACTCCACGGACTCGGCCACACCGGGCAGCGTGCCCAGGGCCGCGAGCGGATCGGCGGTCGCGCCTGTCGTACTCATGAGTACGACAGTACGCACCCCGCCGCGCCGCCCCACGAAGGAGTGGTCTTCTTCACTTACTCGTGACACGTACAGCTATCACCCGACTACCCTTGGTGAACATGAAAATTGCTTTCGTCGGGAAGGGCGGCAGCGGCAAGACCACGCTCTCCTCCCTGTTCATCCGCCACCTGGCAGCCGCCGGAGCGCCGGTGGTCGCCATCGACGCGGACATCAACCAGCACCTCGGGCCCGCGCTCGGCCTCGGCGAGGAGGAGGCGGCGGCACTGCCCGCCATGGGCGGACAGCTGCCGTTGATCAAGAACTACCTGCGTGGCAGCAACCCGCGCATCGCCTCGGCCGCGACGATGATCAAGACGACCCCGCCCGGCGAGGGCTCACGGCTGGTCCGCGTGCGGGAGCCCAACCCCGTCTACGACGCCTGCGCGCGCCCGGTGGAGCTGGACGGCGGCGCGGTCCGCCTGATGGCCACGGGCCCCTTCACGGACGCCGACCTGGGGGTCGCCTGCTACCACTCCAAGACGGGAGCGGTGGAGCTGTTCCTCAACCACCTCGTCGACGGCCCCGACGACTACGTCGTGGTCGACATGACGGCCGGCTCGGACTCCTTCGCCTCCGGCATGTTCACCCGCTTCGACATGACCTTCCTCGTCGCCGAGCCGACGCGGAAGGGCGTCTCCGTCTACCGCCAGTACAAGGAGTACGCCCGCGACTTCGGCGTCGCCCTGAAGGTCGTCGGCAACAAGGTCCAGGACCCGGACGACCTCGACTTCCTGCGCGCGGAGGCCGGGGACGACCTGCTCGTGACGGTCGGGCGCTCGGACTGGGTGCGCGCCATGGAGAAGGGCCGCCCGCCCCGGTTCGACCTCCTGGAGGAGGCCAACGCGGCCGCCCTGGACGTCCTCCGGGCCACCGTCGACGCCGCCTACGAGCGGCGCGACTGGGAGCGCTACACCCGCCAGATGGTGCACTTCCACCTGAAGAACGCCGAGTCCTGGGGGAACGAGCGCACCGGGGCCGACCTGGCGGCGCAGGTCGACCCCCACTTCGTGCTCGGCGAGAGCGTCGCCGCGCCCGCCTGACGGCTACCGCTTGTCCGCCGGCGCCCCGGGCACGCCCTTGGGTGCCGGGGCCGGCCGGCCGGACAGGAAGGACGCCCAGCCCTGCCGGGGCGCCTCGCCCACCTCCAGGGTGCGCAGCCTCGCCAGGGTCTGCGGGTCCTGGGCGTCCAGCCAGTCGGCAAGCTGGTGGAAGGAGACGCAGCGCACCTCGGGCTTGGTGCACACCTCCTTCACCACGTCCTCGACGGCCCGCATGTAGGTGCCGCCGTTCCACGACTCGAAGTGGTTGCCGATGACCAGGGGCGCGCGGTTGCCGTCATAGGCGCGGTAGAACCCCTTGATGAGGCCGTCGCGCATCTGGTCGCCCCAGTAGTCGAACTTGTCCGGGTCGCCCTGGGTCTCGGTGCCGGACTGGCTGAACATGAAGTTGTAGTCCATGGTGAGCTGCTCGTAGTTGTGGCCGGGGAAGGGCACGAGCTGCATCGACAGGTCCCACAGGCCGTCCTTCTTCCTGGGCCAGACCTGGTTGTCGACCCCGCTGGAGTCGTACCGGAAGCCCAGCTCGCGGGCGGCCTTCCGGAAGTTCTTCTGCCCTTCCAGGCAGGGGGTGCGGGCGCCGATCAGCTCCTTGTCGTAGTCGAAGGGCAGGGGCGCCTCCCCCTTCATCCCGGAGTTGGTCCGCCAGGACTTCACGAAGCTCTTGGCCTGGGCGATCTCGCTCTTCCACTCGTCCACCGACCAGGTGCCGACCCCGCCGTCGGGTCCGCAGAAGTGGCCGTTGAAGTGGGTGCCGATCTCGTTGCCCTCCAGCCATGCCCGGCGCACCTGCTCCAGGGTGTCGGCGATGCCCCGCTCGTCGTTGAAGCCGATGTCGGAGCGGCCCGCCGCGTGCTGCGGCGGCTTGTAGAGGTCGCGTTTCTCCTCGGGCAGCATGTACACGCCGCTGAGGAAGTAGGTCATGGTCGCGTTGTTCTCCTTGGCGACCTTGCGGAAGTGCGAGAAGAGCTTCTGGCTGTCCTCGCCCGCGCCGTCCCAGGAGAACACGACGAACTGCGGGGGCTTCTGCCCGGGACTCAGCCGCTCCGGGGTGGGCAGGTGCGGTTGCGCACCGGTGTAGACGGTGGATCCGTCGCCGATCGGGCGGAAGACGCTGCCCGGCGCCGGCGCCCCCTTCGGGCCCGGCGTCCCTTGCTTCGTGGCGTCGGGGTCGCTCGCGCAGCCGGCGAACGACGCCGCACAGGCCGCGGCGACCATGGCGCCTACGGCGATCCTCTGGGTGGCGGCCATGTTCCGCCCACCTTCTTCCTTCTCTCAGACACACGCTGATGAGGGCGTTTTCTGGTGCTTTGCCGGGCTTGACCCGGCAGCGCCGCCAAGATCGCACGGGACCGAGAAGGAATTAGTACGACAAGCCGATCAAGTGATTAATTCACCCCAGTGAGGGATCGGCTGCCCCGTTCACCCCGGCGGAACGTGCCGGGTCTTGACGTGGCCTCGCGTTTCCTTCGCACACGAAGGCACAAGCGGAACCGAGGAGGAAAGCCGGACGGAAAGCGGCGTCCGTCGAGGTGAGGGGCCACCGACACCCGGGCGGCCGACCTTACCGAGAAAGGTCTACACCAATTTTCCCGTCGACCCTTGTCATCGGCCCCCCACGTCTGATGAGCTGTGGCCCGGGACACAACGGACACCCTTCGAAAGGGAGATGTCGTGAGCAACGAAAGCCTGGCCAACCTGCTGAAAGAAGAACGCAGGTTCGCGCCGCCCGCCGACCTGGCCGCGCACGCCAACGTCACCGCGGAGGCGTACGAGCAGGCCAAGGCTGACAGGCTCGGCTTCTGGGCCGAGCAGGCCCGCCGGCTGACCTGGGCCAAGGAACCGACCGAGACGCTGGACTGGTCCAACCCGCCGTTCGCCAAGTGGTTCAAGGACGGCGAGCTGAACGTCGCGTACAACTGCGTGGACCGGCACGTGGAGGCCGGCCACGGCGACCGCGTCGCCATCCACTTCGAAGGTGAGCCCGGCGACAGCCGCTCGATCACCTACGCGGAGCTGAAGGACGAGGTCTCCCGGGCCGCCAACGCCCTGCTGGAACTCGGTGTGCGCAAGGGCGACCGGGTCGCCATCTACATGCCGATGATCCCGGAGACCGCGATCGCCATGCTGGCCTCGGCCCGCATCGGCGCGGCGCACTCGGTCGTCTTCGGCGGCTTCTCGGCGGACGCGCTCGCGACCCGCATCCAGGACGCGGACGCCAAGGTCGTCATCACCGCCGACGGCGGCTACCGGCGCGGCAAGCCGTCCGCGCTCAAGCCGGCCGTCGACGAGGCGGTGGAGAAGGCGGGCAACGTCGAGCACGTGCTCGTGGTGCGCCGTACCGGCCAGGAGGTCGTCTGGGACGGCGAGCGGGACGTTTGGTGGCACGACCTGCTGGGCCGGCAGTCCGCCGAGCACACCCCGGAGGCGTTCGAGGCGGAGCACCCGCTGTTCATCCTCTACACCTCGGGTACGACCGGGAAGCCGAAGGGCATCCTGCACACCTCCGGCGGCTACCTCACCCAGGCGGCCTACACCCACTGGGCGGTCTTCGACCTCAAGCCGGAGACGGACGTGTACTGGTGCACGGCCGACGTCGGCTGGGTGACCGGGCACTCGTACATCGTGTACGGCCCGCTGGCCAACGGCGCGACGCAGGTGATGTACGAGGGCACGCCGGACACCCCGCACCAGGGCCGGTTCTGGGAGATCGTGCAGAAGTACAAGGTCACGGTCCTGTACACGGCACCGACCGCGATCCGGACGTTCATGAAGTGGGGCGACGACATCCCCGCCAAGTTCGACCTGAGCAGCCTGCGCGTCCTGGGTTCCGTCGGCGAGCCCATCAACCCGGAGGCCTGGGTCTGGTACCGCAAGCACATCGGCGCCGACCTGACGCCCGTCGTGGACACCTGGTGGCAGACCGAGACCGGCGCCATGATGATCAGCCCGCTGCCCGGCGTCACCGAGACCAAGCCCGGCTCGGCGCAGCGCGCGCTGCCCGGCATCAGCGCGACCGTCGTCGACGACGAGGCGAACGAGGTGCCCGACGGCGGTGGCGGCTACCTGGTGCTGACCGAGCCGTGGCCGTCGATGCTGCGCACCATCTGGGGCGACGACCAGCGGTTCATCGACACCTACTGGTCCCGCTTCGAGGGCAAGTACTTCGCCGGTGACGGGGCGAAGAAGGACGACGACGGGGACATCTGGCTGCTGGGCCGGGTGGACGACGTGATGCTCGTCTCCGGGCACAACATCTCCACCACCGAGGTGGAGTCGGCGCTCGTCTCGCACCCCTCGGTCGCCGAGGCCGCCGTCGTGGGCGCCGCGGACGAGACCACCGGCCAGGCCATCGTCGCGTTCGTCATCCTGCGCGGCACCGCCTCCGAGAACGAGGCGCTCATCGGCGAGCTGCGCAACCACGTGGGGGCCACGCTCGGCCCGATCGCCAAGCCCAAGCGGATCCTGCCGGTGGCGGAGCTGCCGAAGACCCGGTCCGGCAAGATCATGCGCCGCCTGCTGCGGGACGTCGCCGAGAACCGTGAGCTGGGTGACGTCACGACCCTGACCGACAGCACCGTGATGTCCCTGATCCAGAACAAGCTGCCCGCGGCGCCGAGCGAGGACTGAGCGCCGGAAGACGCGCGACGCCTTGGGGCGCCCGGCCGGTCCGGCCGGGCGCCCCAAGGCGTCCGCGGTGAGCACCACCGCACCCGCACCGGCTGCGGGTAAAGTGGGGGGAGAGTCGCGGCACGCGACACGACGGGTGCGCCGGGAAGTCTGGTCGGCATGTGAATTCCCCCTGCCCCGGAGGTCTCCCGTGACCGCGCCCCACACCCCCACCCCCCGCAAGGTCCTCGGCCGGCTGTCCCTGCCCGAGCGCACCTCCGTCGCGGACGCGCTGCGCACCGAGACCGTCGGCGGGGTCCTCCTGCTCGCCGCCGCCGTCGCGGCACTGCTGTGGGCGAACGTCCCGGCGCTGCGGGACAGCTACACGAGCGTCGGCGGGTTCCACCTCGGCCCCGGCGCCCTCGGCCTGCGCCTCTCCGTCGCCCACTGGGCGGCCGACGGGCTGCTCGCCGTGTTCTTCTTCGTCGCCGGCGTCGAACTCAAGCGCGAACTGGTCGCGGGTGACCTGCGCGACCCCAGGGCCGCCGTGCTGCCCGTCGTGGCGGCGCTGTGCGGGATGGCCGTACCCGCAGTCGTCTACACGCTCACCAGCCTCGCCGGGAACGGCTCCACGCAGGGGTGGGCGGTGCCCACCGCCACCGACATCGCCTTCGCCCTCGCCGTCCTCGCGGTCATCGGCACCTCCCTGCCCGGCGCCCTGCGCGCCTTCCTGCTCACCCTCGCGGTCGTCGACGACCTCTTCGCGATCCTGATCATCGCGGTCTTCTTCACCGACCGGCTGAACTTCCCCGCCCTCGGCGGCGCCGCCGCCGGCCTCGCCCTCTTCTGGTTCCTGCTGCGCAAGGGCGTGCGCGGCTGGTACGTGTACGTGCCGCTCGCCGTCGTCGTCTGGGCGCTGATGTACAACAGCGGCGTGCACGCCACCATCGCCGGGGTGGCCATGGGCCTGATGCTGCGCTGCACCACCCGCAAGGGCGAGCGGCACTCCCCCGGCGAGCGCGTCGAGCACCTGGTGCGGCCCCTGTCCGCCGGGCTCGCCGTCCCGCTGTTCGCGCTGTTCAGCGCCGGCGTGCCGATCTCCGGCGGAGCCCTCGGCGACGTCTTCACCAAGCCCGAGACGCTCGGCGTCGTGCTCGGCCTGGTCCTGGGCAAGACGGCCGGCGTCTTCGGCGGGACCTGGCTGACCGCCCGTTTCACCCGCGCCCGGCTCAGCGCGGAGCTGGCCTGGGCCGACATCTTCGCCGTGGCCGCGCTCGCCGGGATCGGCTTCACGGTCTCCCTGCTCATCGGTGAGCTGGCCTTCGAGGGCGACACCCTGCTCACCGACGAGGTGAAGGCGTCCGTCCTGACCGGATCACTGCTCGCGGCGGTCGCCGCCGCGGTGCTGCTGAAGCTGCGCAACGCCCGGTACCGCAGGCTGTGCGAGGACGAGGAGCGCGACGAGGACCTCGACGGCATCCCGGACGTCTACGAGCAGGACGACCCGGCGTACCACCTCCGCATGGCCGAGATCCACGAGCGCAAGGCCGCCGAACACCGGCGTCTGGCCGCCGAGCGGGCGGCCGGGACACGCCACGGGCTTGCGGAAGTACCGGGCGGGGCAGGCGAGGAGAGCGACCGTCCGGCATGATCTGACGAGACGGTACAGAACAAGACGGCCGCAGGCGCACGACAGCCACCCGGATGGCCCAGCGTGCGAAGACGGCCGTGCCGCACGGCGCACGTGCGGCACGACAGACCTCTGAGGGAGAACGCGATGAGCGCACCCGACGGCAGCCCGGTCGGCGCCGAACGCAGCATCGGCCAGCTGTTCGCCTCGGCGACGACCGAGATGTCGGCGCTGGTGCACGACGAGATCGCGCTGGCCAAGGCCCAGCTCAAGCAGGACGTGAAGCGCGGCGCGGTGAGCGGCGGCGCCTTCTCGGTGGCCGGCGCGGTGCTGGTGTTCTCGCTGCCGATGCTCAACTTCGCCCTGGCGTACGGCATCAGGACCTGGAGCGGCTGGAACCTGGCCGTCTGCTTCCTGCTGTCCTTCGCCGCCAACGTACTCGTCGCGGGCTTCCTCGCGCTCATCGGCACGGTGTTCGCGAAGAAGGCCAAGCGGGGCCAGGGCCCGCAGAAGGTGGCCGCGTCGATGAAGGAGACGGCGGGCGTCCTGCAGAACGCCAAGCCGCACCCCCGCCCGGAGCTGCCCGAGGACCGGGCACCCGCGGCCATCGAGGCTGTGGCACGCTCGTCGTCATGACCGACCCAGCCGCCCCCTCGCCCGTACGGATCGACCTCCCGGACGGGACGCGGGTCACCCACCGGGACGTCGCCGCGAACGGCGCCCGCTTCCACATCGCCGAGCTGGGTGACGGCCCCCTGGTACTGCTCCTGCACGGCTTCCCGCAGTTCTGGTGGACCTGGCGGCACCAGCTCACCGCGCTCGCGGACGCGGGCTACCGGGCGGTGGCGATGGACCTGCGGGGGGTCGGCGGCAGCGACCGCACGCCCCGCGGGTACGACCCCGCCAACCTGGCGCTGGACGTCACCGGGGTGATCCGCTCACTCGGCGAGCCGGACGCCGCGCTGGTCGGCCACGACCTCGGCGGCTACCTCGCGTGGACGGCCGCCGCGATGCGGCCGAAACTCGTACGGCGCCTCGCCGTGGTGTCGATGCCGCACCCGAGGCGGTGGCGCGCGGCCATGCTGCGCGACGCCCGGCAGACCGCCGCCGGCTCCCACATCTGGGGGTTCCAGCGGCCGTGGCTGCCGGAGCGCCGACTGACGGCGGACGGGGGCGCGCTGGCGGGCCGGCTGATCCGCGAGTGGTCCGGGCCGCGGCTGCCCGAGGACGCGGACGTGGAGACGTACCAGCGGGCCATGTGCATCCCGTCCACGGCCCATTGCTCGGTCGAGCCGTACCGCTGGCTGGTGCGCTCGCTGGCCCGGCCGGACGGCGTGCAGTTCTACCGCAGGATGAAGCGCCCGGTGCGGGTCCCCACCCTGCACCTGCACGGCTCGCTGGACCCGGTCATCCGCACGCGCAGCGCGGCCGGTTCGGGCGAGTACGTCGAAGCGCCGTACCGCTGGCGGCTGTTCGACGGGCTCGGCCACTTCCCGCACGAGGAGGACCCGGCGGCGTTCTCCGCGGAACTCGTCAACTGGCTCAAGGATCCCGAACCCGACCGGTGACCGTTCCGTGAGCGGGAGGGTGCGCGGAGTATCCGAATCGTGAACACTTGTCCCCCGAACGGCCACATGCCCGCCGCATAGGCCGATTGGGGGGCGCCCGGGTGGTTATCGACCTTCGGCCGGGGGCAGACGTCCGGGTATGGGCTGGACGCACGACTACAGTGACGCACCCCGCGACCGGCGCTCGGCCACGCGCCTGAGCATGCCTCAGCGAGGCACCCCGCAACTCGCGGAGGGCGACCTGCGGGTGGGAATCCCGCGCATCCTGCGCCGCCGGGCCCGCTGGGTCTCGGTACGCCTGCGTCACCCGCGGAGCTGACCGCCATGCGCCGTCCTACAGGGCGCAGTTGTCCGTAGCCACCTGCTCGTTGGCCGCACGGCCCCGTTCGATGTCGGGCCGGATCTCGTCCGCCGTCAGGGCGTAACCGGTGTCCGCGTCGTCGAGGGACTTGGCGAACACCACGCCGAACACCCTGCCGTCCGGCGTGAGCAGCGGGCCACCGGAGTTGCCCTGGCGGACGGTGGTGTACAGGGAGTACACGTCGCGGCGCACGGTGCCGCGGTGGTAGATGTCCGGGCCGTTGGCCGTGATGCGCCCGCGCACACGTGCGGCGCGTACGTCGTACGAGCCGTTCTCCGGGAAGCCCGCGACGATCGCGCCGTCGCCCCCGGCCGCGTCCTGGCCGGTGAACCGCAGCGCGGTCGTCCGCAGGTCCGGTACGTCGAGTACCGCGATGTCGCGCTTCCAGTCGTACAGGACGACCTTGGCGTCGTACCCGCGCCCCTCGCCGCCCACCTGCACCCGCGGTGCCTCGACCCCGCCGACCACGTGCGCGTTGGTCATCACCCGGCGGTCGGCGAAGACGAACCCGGTGCCCTCCAGCACCTTGCCGCAGCTCTGGGCGGTGCCGGTCACCTTGACGATGGAGCGCTGGGCGCGCAGGGCGACCGGGCTGTTCGCGAGGGCCGGGTCCGGCGGCCGCACGTCCTTGATCGGCTCGTCGGAGAAGGGGCTGAAGACCTGCGGGAAGCCGTTCTGCGCGAGCACGGAGGAGAAGTCCGCGAACCAGGTGTCGGCCTGCGCGGGCAGCGCCCGGGAGACGCCGAGGAGCACCTTGGAGCCGCGGACCTCCCTGCCGAGCGTGGGCAGGGTGGTGCCGGCTAGGGCGGAGCCGATCAGCCAGGCCACCAGGAGCATCGCCAGGACGTTGACCAGCGCGCCCCCGGTGGCGTCCAGGGCGCGGGCCGGGGACCAGGTGATGTGCCGGCGCAGCTTGTTGCCGAGGTGGGTGGTCAGGGCCTGGCCCACGGAGGCGCAGACGATGACGACGGCCACGGCCACGACGGCCGCGGTGGTGCCGACCTCCGCCTGGTCGGTCGCGGCGGCCCAGACGACGGGCAGCGTGTAGACGGCGAGCAGGCCGCCGCCCAGGAACCCGGTCACCGACAGGATGCCGACGACGAAGCCCTGGCGGTAGCCCACCACCGCGAACCACACGGCCGCGACGAGCAACAGGATGTCCAGCACGTTCACTGCTTCAGGCCTCGCCTACTCACTCCGCTCCCAGCAGCTCGGCCGGGGCCCGGGGCGCCCCCGGGGCATACAGCACGGGGATCACCCTGTCATGCGTGCCAGTCGAGCGGGACCTGCTTCGCCCGGTCCCACGGGCGCTCCCAGCCCGCGTAGTGCAGCAGCCGGTCGATCACGCCCGCGGTGAAACCCCAGACCAGGGCCGATTCGACCAGGAACGCCGGACCGCTGTGGCCTCTGGGGTGGACGGCGGTGGCGCGGTTGGCGGGGTCCGTGAGATCCGCCACGGGGACGGTGAAGACCCGGGCGGTCTCCTTGGGGTCGACGACACCGACCGGGCTGGGTTCGCGCCACCAGCCGAGCACGGGGGTGACGACGAAGCTGCTGACGGGGATGTAGAGCCGGGGCAGCACGCCGAAGAGCTGCACGCCGGACGGGTCGAGCCCGGTCTCCTCCTCGGCCTCGCGCAGCGCGGCCCGCAGCGGGCCCTCGCCCTGCGGATCGCCGTCCTCGGGATCGAGCGCGCCGCCCGGGAAGGACGGCTGCCCGGCGTGCGAGCGCAGCGACCCCGCGCGCTCCATGAGCAGCAGCTCGGGGCCCCGCTCCCCCTCGCCGAACAGGACCAGTACGGCCGACTGCCGTCCCGAGCCGTTCTCCGGCGGCAGGAAGCGGCTGAGCTGGCGCGGCTCGACCGTCTCGGCGGCGCGTGCGACGGGGTCCAGCCAGGCCGGGAGCCCCTCCTCGCTCAGTGTCACCGGACCACCCTGTGTGTCGCTCGCCCTCGCCATCGCCACCCCCGTCGGCTCCGCCCTCTCCAACGCCCGAGGACCCCGAGATCGTTCCGTCACGCGGCCCCCAGTGGCGGCGCCGGCGTGCCGCCCGCGTCGAGGTAGGCCTGCGGGGGGTTGAGCCGCTGCCCCGGGAAGCTTCCCTTCTCGTACTTCAGCAGCTTCCGCGCCTTCTCCGGGTCCGTCTCGCCCTCGCCGTAGGCCGGGCAGAGCGGCGCGATGGGGCAGGCGCCGCAGGCGGGCTTGCGGGCGTGGCAGATGCGGCGGCCGTGCCAGATCACGTGGTGGGACAGGTCGGTCCAGTCGCTCTTCGGGAAGAGCGCGCCGACGGCGGCCTCGATCTTGTCCGGGTCGGTCTCCTCGGTCCACCGCCAGCGCCGCACCAGCCGCTGGAAGTGGGTGTCCACGGTGATCCCCGGCCGGCCGAAGGCGTTGCCGAGGACGACGAAGGCCGTCTTGCGGCCCACGCCGGGCAGCTTGACCAGGTCCTCCAGCCGGCCGGGCACCTCGCCGCCGAACTCCTCGGCGAGGGCCTTGGACAGCCCTATGACCGACCTCGTCTTGGCGCGGAAGAAGCCGCAGGGGCGCAGGATCTCCTCGACCTCCTCCGGGTTGGCGGCGGCGAGGTCCTCGGGGGCGGGGTACCTGGTGAAGAGCGCCGGGGTGGTCTGGTTGACGCGCAGGTCGGTGGTCTGCGCCGACAGCACCGTGGCGACCAGGAGCTGGAAGGGGTTCTCGAAGTCCAGCTCGGGGTGGGCGTACGGGTAGACCTCGGCCAGCTCGCGGTTGATGCGGCGGGCGCGGCGGACCAGGGCGGTGGGGGACTCGCCGGCCGGCGGCCGGACGGCGGCCTTCCCGGCGGGCACGGTCTTCTTCGCCGCCTTCTTCGCGGTCTTCGCCACCTTGTCCGCGGTCTTCTTCGCCGCCTTCCGCGCGGGCTGGGGCTCGGACTCCTGCACGGGCCGCGGCTCGCTCCCCTGCGCGGGCTGACGCTCGGTCTCCCGCGCGGGCTTCTTCACTGCCTTCCGCGCGGTCTTACGCACCGCTTTCCCCGCGGTCTTCGCGACGGGCGCGGCCTCTGCGGCCGGTGTGGCCTGCCGGGACGGCTGCTCTCCGGCGGCAGCAGTAGGCTTTTGAGACGATTTGCCTGTTTTACTACTTTCCTCGGGAGCGTGTTCGCCCACGGCGGAATCCCGACGTACAACCACCCGCGCAGCCCCCTTGGCCTGTGCTCTCACCGGCGACTTGGACACCCGGCCAGCCTAAAGCCCGGCACCGTGATCCGCTCCGGACCCGGCAGGGCGGCCCCCGATTGGACCCCTGACGCTTACCCCGGGACACCCGTGCGGCATCCTTGTGACAGATCACACTGTTAGGACCGTCCCGCAAAATGGGGAACACGGTCCCCTGACACACGGGGGAGCAAGATCCCCTGAGCAGGTCGACAAGGAGAGAACTCGTGGACGACGTTCTGCGGCGCAACCCGCTCTTCGCGGCACTCGACGACGAGCAGGCCGCGGAGCTTCGCGCCTCCATGAGTGAGGTGACCCTCGCACGCGGCGACTCCCTGTTCCACGAGGGCGACCCCGGCGACCGGCTGTACGTCGTCACCGAGGGCAAGGTCAAGCTGCACCGGACCTCCCCCGACGGCCGGGAGAACATGCTGGCCGTCGTCGGCCCCGGCGAGCTGATCGGCGAGCTGTCGCTGTTCGACCCGGGCCCCCGCACGGCCACCGCGACCGCGCTGACCGAGGTCAAGCTGCTCGGTCTCGGCCACGGCGACCTCCAGCCCTGGCTGAACGTCCGCCCCGAGGTGGCCGGCGCCCTGCTGCGGGCCGTCGCCCGCCGCCTGCGCAAGACCAACGACGCCATGTCCGACCTGGTCTTCTCCGACGTGCCCGGCCGTGTGGCCCGCGCCCTGCTGGACCTCTCGCGCCGCTTCGGCGTGCAGTCCGAGGAGGGCATCCACGTCGTCCACGACCTGACGCAGGAAGAGCTGGCCCAGCTCGTCGGCGCCTCCCGCGAGACCGTGAACAAGGCCCTCGCGGACTTCGCCCAGCGCGGCTGGCTCCGCCTGGAGGCCCGCGCCGTGATCCTGCTCGACGTCGAGCGGCTGGCCAAGCGGTCCCGCTGACCGGCCGCCGGGCCGGCGCCCGCGACACCTGACGGACCGGGCCGTCCCGCCGGGCGCCCCGGGAAACCGGCTGCCCGGGCCGGGCTCGCGCGGCACAGTGGGCGCATGCCCGACACCGTCCGCCGTCCCGGACTCGACGCCCGGGGCTTCATCGCGCGCGAAGGCTCCCTCGCGCGCGTGCAGGCCGCGTTCCGCCCGGTCGTGGACACCGTCCGCGCCCGCCTCCCGGACGTCTTCGGGCCCCGCCTGCACAGCGCCTACCTCTACGGATCGGTACCGCGCGGCACCGCGCGCGTGGGGCGCAGCGACCTGGACCTCCTGGTGTGCCTGCGCGACGAGCCCGGCGACCGCGACCGGGACGCGCTACGGGCCCTCGGGCGGCGGGTCGACGCGGAGTTCGCGCAGCTCGACGGCGTCGGCACCCTGCTGTACGGCCGGGAGCGGCTGCTGAGCGACCGGGAGCGGTACGACCTCGGCTGGTTCGTCGCCTGCCTGTGCACCCCGCTGCTCGGCGAGGACCTCGCGGGACACCTGCCCCGCTACCGCCCCGGACCGCTGCTCGCCCGCGAGACCAACGGCGATCTGGCCCGGTTGCTGCCGCGCTGGCGGGAGCGGATCGAGGCGGGCCCGGACACCGAGGAGGCCCGCAGGCCGCTCGTGCGCCACATGTCCCGGCACCTGGTCCGCACCGGCTTCACCCTGGTCATGCCCCGCTGGCAGGGCTGGACCAGCGACCTCGGGGAGATGGCCGAGGCGTTCGCCGGGTACTACGCCGGCCGGGCCGCCCAGTTGCGCGCGGCGGCCCGCCACGGCCGTGAGCCCGTCGGTGACCCGGAGGTGCTGCGGTCGTACCTGGACGACCTCGGTCCCTGGCTCGCCGGGGAGTACGCGCGCGTGCACGGCGTCAAGGCACCCCGGCCGGACTAGGGGCTCGGCGCGGCATCGGGTCGCCGCCCGCTGCGGCGCTCCGGCCGGGAGGCCCTAGATCAGCCCGTGCTCGCCGAGGTAGTCAAGCTGGGCGCGGACCGAGAGTTCGGCCGCCGGCCACAGCGAGCGGTCCACGTCGGCGTAGACGTGGGCGACGATCTCGGCCGGGGAGCGGTGGCCGTCCTCGACCGCCGTCTCCACCTGGGCGAGCCGGTGCGCACGGTGGGCCAGGTAGAACTCCACGGCGCCCTGGGCGTCCTCCAGCACCGGCCCGTGCCCCGGCAGGACGGTGTGCACGCCGTCGTCCACCGTCAGGGACCTCAGCCGCCGCAAGGAGTCCAGGTAGTCCCCGAGCCGGCCGTCGGGGTGCGCCACGACCGTCGTACCGCGTCCGAGGACGGTGTCGCCGGTCAGCACCGCCCGGTCGGCCGGCAGGTGGAAGGAGAGCGAGTCCGCGGTGTGCCCGGGGGTCGGTACGACCCGCAGCTCCAGGCCGCCGACGGTGATCACGTCGCCCGCGGCCAGGCCCTCGTCCCCGAGCCGCAGGGCCGGATCGAGGGCACGCACGCGCGTGGCGGTCAGCTCGGCGAAGCGGGCCGCGCCCTCCGCGTGGTCGGGGTGCCCGTGGGTCAGCAGGGTCAGGGCGATGCGCCGGCCGGCCTTCTCGGCCGTGTCCACGACGTTGCGCAGGTGGTCGTCGTCCAGCGGGCCCGGGTCGATCACCACGGCGAGGTCGGAGCCGGGCTCGGCGACGATCCAGGTGTTGGTGCCGTCCAGGGTCATCGCGGAGGCGTTCGGCGCGAGGACGTTGACCGTCCGCTCGGTGGCCGGGCCCGAGAGGACCCCGCCCCGCGGCTGGCCCGGCAGGACGTTGGCGTCGGTCATGCGGGACCTCCCCCCGCGGCCGGCGACGCGGGGGCCGCTTCGCCCGGCTGCCCGCCCGGCCCGGCGGCCGTCGCCGCCACCGCCGTCGGGACGTGCTTGGTGAACTCGTCGTGCCCGGGCCAGGACAGCACCAGCTCGCCGTCCCGGAGGCGGGCGCGCGCCAGCACCGGCGTCAGGTCGCGCGCGGGGGCCGCGGCCAGCGCCTCGGCGGCGGTGCCGTACGGGAGCAGCTGGCGCAGGGTGGCGATGGTGGGCGGCATCATCAGCAGCTCGCCCCGGTCGTACCCGGCGGCGGCCTCCTCGGGACGGATCCACACCGTGCGGTCGGCCTCCGTGGAGGCGTTCCTGGTGCGCTGCCCCTCGGGCAGGGCGGCCACGAAGAACCAGGTGTCGTAGCGGCGGGACTCGAACTCCGGGGTGATCCACCGGGTCCAGGCACCCAGCAGGTCCGAGCGCAGCACCAGGCCGCGCCGGTCGAGGAACTCGGCGAAGGACAGCTCCCGCGCGACCAGGGCGGCCCGGTCGGCCTCCCAGTCCGCGCCGGTGGTGTCACCGACCACCGAGTCGGGGCCGGGACCGGCGAGCAGCACGCCGGCCTCCTCGTACGTCTCCCGCACGGCCGCGCAGACGATCGCCTGGGCGCCCGCCCCGTCGACGCCGAGCCGCTCGGCCCACCACGCGCGCGGGGGGCCCGCCCAGCGGATCCGCCGGTCGTCGTCGCGCGGGTCGACACCGCCCCCGGGATACGCGTACGCGCCCCCGGCGAAGGCCATGGAGGCGCGTCTGCGCAGCATGTGGACGGCGGGGCCGTCCGGGGTGTCCTTCAGGAGCAGCACCGTGGCCGCGCGCCGGGGGGTCACCGGGGTGAGCGTGCCGTCCGCGAGCGCGCGGATGCGGTCCGGCCACTCCGGGGGGTACCACTGACCGTTCGCCATGGCCGGAGGCTATCCCGTACCGGGCGAATGTTCGAGAGGTGCCCGGGGCCGGCGGGGCCGCCCGCCCTAGCGGTCGAGTTCCACCTGGATCTCGACCTCGACCGGCGCGTCCAGCGGGAGCACCGCGACGCCGACCGCGCTGCGGGCGTGCACGCCCTTGTCGCCGAGGACCTCGCCGAGCAGTTCGCTGGCGCCGTTGACGACACCGGGCTGACCGGTGAAGTCGGCCGCCGAGGCGACGAAGCCGACGACCTTCACCACGCGCGCGATGCGGTCCAGGTCACCGGCGACGGACTTCACCGCGGCGAGCGCGTTCAGCGCGCAGGTGCGGGCCAGCTCCTTGGCCTCCTCCGGCGTGACCTCGGCGCCCACCTTGCCGGTGATCGGCAGCCTGCCCTCCACCATCGGCAGCTGGCCGGAGGTGTGGACGTACACGCCGGTACGCACGGCGGGCTGGTACGCGGCCAGCGGCGGCACGACCTCCGGCAGCGTCAGGCCCAGTTCCGCGAGCTTCGCCTCGACCGCGCTCATGCCTGCTTCTCCCGCTTCAGGTAGGCGACGAGCTGCTCCGGGTTGTTCGGCCCGGGCACGACCTGGACGAGCTCCCAGCCGTCCTCGCCCCAGGTGTCCAGAATCTGCTTCGTGGCATGGACGAGCAGCGGCACGGTTGCGTATTCCCACTTGGTCATGGGCCGACTGTAGCCGCTGTGACAGGAGGGTCGGAGCGGCCCACCGTGCCCCCGTTGTCCACAGCCTCCCGCGTGCATGTCGCCCGGACTGGTTAGGCTCGAAGACGTGAGCAGGCTCCAGGTCGTCAGCGGCAAGGGCGGGACCGGAAAGACGACGGTCGCCGCCGCCATCGCGCTGGCCCTCGCGACCGAGGGGAAGCGGACGCTTCTCGTGGAGGTCGAGGGCCGGCAGGGCATCGCGCAGCTCTTCGAGACGGAAGCGCTTCCGTACGAGGAGCGCAAGATCGCGGTGGCTCCGGGCGGAGGCGAGGTGCACGCCCTGGCCATCGATCCCGAACTGGCCCTTCTGGACTACCTCCAGATGTTCTACAAGCTAGGCGGCGCGGGCCGCGCCCTGAAGAGACTCGGCGCCATCGACTTCGCCACCACCATCGCGCCCGGTCTGCGGGACGTCCTGCTGACCGGCAAGGCGTGCGAGGCCGTGCGCCGCAAGGACCGGTCCGGCCGGTTCGTGTACGACTACGTCGTCATGGACGCCCCGCCGACCGGCCGCATCACCCGCTTCCTGAACGTCAACGACGAGGTGGCGGGCCTCGCGAAGATCGGACCCATACACAATCAGGCGCAGGCCGTCATGCGGGTGCTGAAATCACCGGAGACGGCCGTGCACATGGTGGCCATGCTGGAGGAGATGCCGGTCCAGGAGACCGCCGACGGGATCGCCGAGCTCCGCGCGGCCCGGCTGCCGGTGGGCCGGGTCATCGTGAACATGGTCCGGCCCGAGGTGTTGGACGCCGCCGATCTGGAACTCGTACGGACCGTGAAGCGTTCCTCGGTCGCGGGGGCGCTCTCGGCGGCCGGGCTGGGCGGGGCCCGGCGGGGCGGGAACGCCGAGAGACTGGTGGACCCGCTGCTGGAGCTGGCCGGGGAGTACGCCGAGCGGTACGCGCTGGAGCAGGAGCAGCGCGCGGTCCTCGGCGAGCTGGACCTGCCGCTGCACGAACTGCCGCTGCTCGCCGAGGGCATGGACCTCGCGGGCCTGTACGAACTCGCCACCGAGCTGCGGAAGCAGGGGTTGTCATGAGTCCGGACCGGGCGGAGGCGCGCCAGGCCCCCGAGGGGCGTACGACGACCGAAGCGCAGGAGGCCGCCCGGCGGCTGTCCCCGGTGCGCGCGCTCGACGTCGATCCGCTGCTGGACGACCCGAAGACACGGATCGTGGTGTGCTGCGGCGCGGGCGGGGTCGGCAAGACGACGACCGCGGCGGCCCTCGGGCTCAGGGCGGCCGAGCGGGGCCGCAAGGTGGTCGTCCTGACCATCGACCCGGCCAAGCGGCTGGCCCAGTCGATGGGCATCGACTCCCTCGACAACGTGCCGCGCAGGGTGAAGGGTACGGAGGGCGGCGGCGAGCTGCACGCCATGATGCTCGACATGAAGCGCACCTTCGACGAGGTCGTGGAGGCGCACGCGGACCCCGAGCGGGCCGCCGCGATCCTGGCGAACCCCTTCTACCAGTCGCTCTCGGCGGGCTTCGCGGGCACGCAGGAGTACATGGCCATGGAGAAGCTGGGCCAGCTCCGGGCGAAGGACGAGTGGGACCTGATCGTCGTCGACACCCCGCCGTCCCGCTCGGCGCTGGACTTCCTCGACGCGCCCAAGCGGCTCGGCTCCTTCCTCGACGGCCGGCTCATCCGCCTGCTGACCGCGCCGGCGAAGCTCGGCGGCCGGGCGGGGATGGCCTTCCTCAACGTCGGCATGTCGATGATGACCGGCACGCTCGGCAAGCTGCTGGGCGGTCAGCTCCTGAAGGACGTCCAGACGTTCGTGGCCGCGATGGACACGACCTTCGGGGGTTTCCGCACCCGCGCCGACGCCACGTACAAACTGCTCCAGGCGCCCGGCACCGCGTTCCTGGTGGTGGCGGCCCCGGAGCGGGACGCGCTGCGCGAGGCGGCGTACTTCGTGCAGCGGCTGGCCGCGGAGAAGATGCCGATGGCCGGTCTGGTGCTGAACCGGGTGCACGGCAGCGGGGCTGGCCGGCTGTCGGCCGAGCGGGCGCTGGCCGCCGCGGAAAATCTTGAGGACCGCCGCATTGTGGATCAGGCGGACGGGGAAGAAAGTTCTCGTAACTCTCCCGACCCGCAAGGCAGTTCACCATCTTCCGCGCCCGACGCCGCAGCCGGCGCTCCCGAGGAAGGCTCCCCCGCCGACACGGAGCGGTCCGTCGAACAGCTCACCTCGGGCCTGCTGAGGCTGCACGCCGAGCGCATGCGACTGCTCTCTCGGGAGCAGCGCACGCGCGACCGCTTCACCGCCCGCCACCCCGAGGTGGCGGTCGTCGAGGTACCCGCGCTCCCCGGCGACGTGCACGACCTCGTGGGCCTGCGCGACATCGGTGACCTGCTGGCGGCCGAGCGGCCACAGCACCGGGAACACACCGAGCAGACCGGGCACACCGAGCACGTGGAGCGTCCGGAACATCCGGAACGTCCGGAGCACATATAGACGCCCGCCAGGCACGCCTGGGCACGCGCGGAACGCCTGCCGACGGCGTGAACCAGGCGCGCCCGGCGCACGCAAGGCGCGCCTCCGGGCTCACACGGCGTACGCGGTGCACACGACGTACACGGTGCACACGGCGTACGCGGTCACGAGGACCGCACGCGAACGCCCCCGCGCACGCGGGACGACACGCTTGCACACGCGTTCGCTCCCCCCTCCGCGCACCCCTGCGCACGCAGCTCCGCACGGCTCACACCGGCGCAGCCGGCCGGAGTGCGCGGCGCGAGCCCGGGCACGGACACGGACACGAGCACGGACACACGGGCACGGTCGCCCGCCCCCGTAACCCGCCCCCGTCACCAGCACTCAGTCACCGGTGCCAGGCACACGCCGACGAGCGTTCCGGAGCGGAGCGGTGCGAAAGGGCGTGCGGGGGGACGCCCTCAGCTCACGGCCGCGTAGTTCTCGTACACCTCGTCGTTGTCGAGGGGCACGATCCCGGTGCCCCGCTCGTACTCCGAGCGGGCGGTTTCCAGCAATCTGCGCCACGAGGTCACGGTGGGCCGCCTGCGCAGCAGTGCGCGGCGCTCCCGCTCCGTCATGCCTCCCCACACGCCGAACTCGACGCGGTTGTCCAGCGCGTCCGCCAGGCACTCGGTGCGCACCGGGCATCCGGTGCACACCGCCTTGGCTCTGTTCTGCGCTGCTCCCTGAACGAACAGTTCATCCGGATCGGTAGTGCGGCAGGCAGCCTGCGCACTCCAGTCGGTTACCCAGCCCATACCGGCGCCGTCCTCTCCCGAATCGAGGCTCCCCCACGGCGGCAGCGGCATATTCACCGCCGCCAGTTGAGGACGTTACGGAAGGTGGGGACAGCGCAACACCCCCGTCGGGCCCAATCTTGAATGGCCCGAACGGACTATGGGTAAGCGGCAGATCACCCGCGGGAGTGAGCTGGCGACATCAGCGACGATCCCGGCATACCGGGACGGTCTCGGCACGTCACAGCGGGCGCCAGGCGGCACACGCGGCGGTTCCGGGCCCATCACCCTCGAAGAACGGCCGTGTTCCCTGGTACTTCCGGGCTGCGTCCGGAGCGCTTCGGGGACGCCGGACGTATGGGCACATGACCGCACCGCTGTGACAGTTGAGAGCAGCTTAGGCCAACGCCTGTGCGCCTGTCCGGCGAATGGCAACCTAGGCGTCCCGCCGCGCGGGGACGCGGACCGGCGCGGCGGCCCGGCGCGCCCCGGGCCGACCGGCGCACCCCGGCCGTACGTCACGATCCGGCACCCGGAACATCCCGAGAGGCAGTCGCTCCCTCCGAACGCTCAACAGTACGGATTAGGCTGGCCCCCATGCCAAAGAAGCGCTCGGGCGGTGGCCTCTCGCCCATGCAGCAGGCCGCCAAGTTCCTCGGTGTCAGTGTGCTCGCCGGAGCCGTCGCCGCGGGCATCGCGCTGCCCGCGGCCGGCGCTCTGGGCCTCGCGGCCAAGGGTTCGGTCAAGGGTTTCGACGACATCCCGGCCAACCTGAAGAGTCCCCAGCTCAGCCAGCGCACCACGATCCTGGACAGCCAGGGCGGCCAGATCGCGACCGTCTACTCCCGCGACCGTACGGTGGTCGACCTCAAGGACATCTCGCCGTACATGCAGAAGGCGATCGTCGCGATCGAGGACTCGCGCTTCTACAAGCACGGCGCGATCGACCTCAAGGGCGTGCTGCGCGCGCTGAACAAGAACGCGCGGGAGGGCGGGGTCGCCCAGGGCGCCTCCACGCTCACCCAGCAGCTCGTGAAGAACTACTTCATCGAGGAGGCCGGCGACGACCCGACCAAGGTCGCCGAGGCCACCCAGCAGACCCTGGGCCGCAAGGTGCGCGAGCTGAAGTACGCGATCCAGATCGAGGACAAGCTCGGCAAGAAGAAGATCCTCGAGAACTACCTGAACATCACCTTCTTCGGTGAGCAGGCGTACGGCGTCGAGGCCGCCTCCCAGCGCTACTTCTCCAAGCACGCCAAGGACCTGAACCTCCAGGAGTCGGCGCTGCTGGCCGGCATCGTGCAGTCCCCGAGCCGCTACGACCCCGTCAACGACGAGGCGGAGGCCACCAAGCGGCGCAACACCGTCATCCAGCGCATGGCGGAGCTCGGCGACATCTCGCCGAAGGAGGCGGAGCAGGCGAAGGGGAAGCCGCTCGGCCTGCACACCAGCCGTCCCAAGAACGGCTGCATCACCGCGGCGAAGGGCGCCGGCTTCTTCTGCGACTACGTCCGCCAGATCGTCCTCACCGACCCGGCCTTCGGCAAGACGAAGGAGAAGCGGGCCAAGCTCTGGAACCGGGGCGGCCTGACCATCCGCACGACGCTCGACCCGCAGGCGCAGGAGTCCGCGCAGGACTCCATCAAGGACCACGTCTACAAGAGCGACGCCGTGGCGACCGCCGCGACCGTCGTGGAGCCCGGCACCGGCAAGATCCTCGCGATGGGCCAGTCCCGCCCGTACGGCGTGAACACCAGGAACGACGAGACGACGATCAACCTGTCCGTCAACCACAACATGGGCGGCGGCCTCGGCTACCAGCCCGGTTCGACGTTCAAGCCGATCGTCGCCGCGGCGGCCATCGAGGGCGGGAAGCAGCCGACGCAGGAGTACTCGTCGCCGTACGAGATGAACTACCCGAGCCCGGTGTCCGCGTGTGACGGCCAGACGTGGCGCGACGACCAGAACAAGCCCACCAAGCTGACCAACGAGAACGAGGAGGAGCACGGCCCGTACGGCATGAAGGAGGCGACCGCCAAGTCGGTCAACACCTACTACGTGCAGCTGATCAGCGACATCGGCATCTGCCCGGTGGTCGACATGGCCAAGAAGATGGGCGTGCAGCGCGCGGACGGCCGGCAGCTGCGGCAGGCCCCCAGCATCGCCCTCGGCACCCAGGAGATGTCCCCGCTGACGATGGCGAGCGCGTACGCCGCCTTCGCCTCGCGCGGCACGTACTGCACGCCGATCGCCATCGAGTCGGTCACCAAGAAGGTCGGCAGCCAGCAGAAGTCCCTGGCGGTGCCGAAGTCGACCTGCTCGCGGGCGATGTCGGAGAAGACCGCGGACACGGTCAGCACCCTGCTCAAGGGCGTGGTCGAGGACGGCACGGGCCAGGAGGCCGGTCTCGGCAGCCGCCCGAGCGCGGGCAAGACCGGTACGACGGACGAGCGCTTCGCGGCCTGGTTCGTCGGCTACACCCCGAACATGGCGGGCGCGGTCTGGGTCGGCGACCCGCAGCACAAGCGCAAGATGACCGACATCACCATCGGCGGCGTCCCGCACGACAAGGTCTACGGCGGCCAGGTCCCGGGCCCGATCTGGCGCGACATGATGAGCGGCGCGCTGGAGGGCAAGCCCGCCCCCGACTTCAACCTGATCGACATCCCCGACGCGGAGGACGATCAGGGAAAAGGGGACAGCGGAGAGCACCGCGGGAACAACGGCGACAACGGTGACGATGGGGACACGACGGGGCAGGTCATCGGGGGACTGATCGGCGGGCTGACGAACGGGGGCGCCACTGACGGCGGCACCACCGGCGGCACGACCGCCGGCGCCCTCGGCGGCACGCTCCCGACGCCCACCTTCTCGGTCCCGGGAAACTTCCTCCAGGGCCAGGGCAACGGCGGCAACAACGGGAACGGCAACGGGGGCCGCAGGCACTGACGCCCGTACGGCACGACGGCGGGGCCGCACCCGGAGATCCGGGTGCGGCCCCGCCGTCGTTCGTGGGTGCGGGGAGGGGTGCCTGGACGCGGGGCGCGGCCCTTGGCGGGGGCGGCGCGCATCCCTGAGGGGGCATCCCTGAGGTGGGGCGTCCCCGAGGCGGGGTATGCCTAGGCGGGGGCTCGGCCCTGCCGGGGCCTCCGACGCTCAGCCGGACGCACCGGGAGCGCGAGGGCGGGGCGGGGGCGGCCGGCGCTCAGCCCTGACCCACGCAGCCGGCGGGACGGCAACCGCCCTGGAGCTCGGGCGGCGGGCGCTCAGCCCTGGAGCAGCCTCTTCACCACGGCGGCGACCCGGCCGCCCTCGGCCTGGCCGGCCACCTTCGGGTTCACGATCTTCATGACGGCGCCCATGGCCCGCGGACCCTCCGCACCGGCCGCCTTCGCCTCCTCGACGGCCTGCGCGACGATCGCGTTCAGCTCCTCGTCGGACAGTTGCCTGGGCAGGTAGTCGGCGAGCACTTCGCCCTCCGCCTTCTCCCGCTCGGCCTGCTCGGAACGGCCACCCTGCGCGAAGGCGTCGGCCGCCTCACGGCGCTTCTTCGCCTCGCGGGTGATCACCTTGAGGACCTCGTCGTCGGACAGCTCCCGCTTCTCCTTGCCCGCGACCTCCTCCTTGGTGATCGCGGCGAGGGTCAGCCGGAGCGTCGAGGAGCGGAGCTCGTCGCGCCCCTTGATCGCGGCGTTGAGGTCGTCCTGCAGCTTCGACTTGAGCGTGGTGGTCATGGGCCCGATTGTCGCAGGTGCACGGCCCGCCACGCCCGCGGATTAACCCGGCGGCCGGTCTCGCCGCGGTCAACCGGTCTGAGACCATGGGCACATGCGCGCGCGATACGGAATTCCCCTGGGGATCTTGGCGGCCGGAGCCGCCGGCCTCGTGTACTCGGCGGGCTTCGAGGCCCGCTCGTTCCGCCTCCGACGGGTCACCGTCCCCGTCCTGCCGCCGGGCATGCGCCCGCTGCGCGTGCTGCAGGTCTCCGACATCCACATGGTGAGCGGCCAGCGCAAGAAGCAGCGCTGGCTCCAGTCGCTGGCCGGGCTGCGCCCCGACTTCGTAATCAACACCGGCGACAACCTGTCGGACACCGAGGCCATCCCGGACGTCCTGGACGCCCTGGGCCCGCTCATGGAGTTCCCCGGCGCGTACGTCTTCGGGTCCAACGACTACTACGGCCCCAAGCTCCGCAACCCCGCCCGCTACCTGCTGGAGAAGACGAGCGGGCGCCACGGCCTGAACGGCAACGCCCCGGCGGTGGGCGTGGTCCACAACCCGTGGGAGGACCTGCGGGACGGCTTCGACGCGGCGGGCTGGCAGAACCTGACCAACACGCGGGGCGTCCTCAAGATCGAGGGCGTGTCGATCGAGCTGACCGGTCTGGACGACCCGCACATCAAGCGGGACCGCTACGCACGGGTGGCCGGGGGCCCGTCGGACGCGTACGACTTCGCCATGGGCGTGGTGCACGCCCCCTACCTGCGCGTTCTCGACGCGTTCACGGCGGACGACTACCCGCTGGTCCTCGCCGGTCACACCCACGGCGGCCAGCTCTGCGTCCCGTTCTACGGCGCCCTGGTCACCAACTGCGACCTGGACGCCGACCGGGTGAAGGGCCTGTCCACGCACACGGCGGAGGGCCGTACGTCCTACCTGCACGTCTCGGCGGGCTGCGGCACCAACCGCTACACCCCGGTCCGCTTCGCGTGCCCCCCGGAGGTCACGCTGCTGACGCTGGTGGGCCGGCAGTAGGCACGCGGGCCGGGCGTCACTCGCCCGGCCCAGTCCGCATGGCCCGCCCGGGTGCCCGCTCCTAGCGTGAGGGCATGACCGCCCCGATACCCCGGGACATCCCGGACCTGCCCGCGGTCCCGGGACCGCCCGTACTGCTGCCCGCACCGGTGCCGGCCTCGGCGGTGGTGGCCCCGGTCCGCCGGCCCGCGATCGCGGTGTTCCGCCTCCTGACCGCCGTCGCGGCGGCGGGCGGCGTCGCGCTGGAGCTCCTGCTCGGCCCTCCGGCCCGCGTCCTGAGCCACTTCAGTGTCCAGGCGGGCATCCTGCTCACCCTGGTCATGCTGCTGTCGGCGTCGAGGACGTGGCGCGGCCGCCGCCCCGTTCCGTCCTCCCTGACGGGCGCCGCCCTCCTCTACGTCGTGGTGGGAGCGCTCGCCTACCACCTGCTCCTGGACCACACGACTCCCCCGTTCACCATGACCGGCGCGACGGGGGTCCCGGGGCGCTGGCACGCCCAGTGGACGGCCCTCCAGGTGCTGCACGTCCTGGTCCCGACGGCGGCGGTGGCGAACTGGCTCCTGCTCACCCCGGCGCCCCGCCTGCACCTCCGCCAGACCGCGGCCTGGCTGCTCTACCCCCTGGCCTACCTGGCCTTCACCCTCGTCCGCGCCGCCTTCCTCCCGGCCACGGACCCCTCCCGCTACCTCTATCCCTTCCTGGACGTGGCGGCCCACGGCTACCGGAGCACCCTGGCGAACGCCCTCCTGCTGGGCCTGGCGATATATGCCCTGGCCGTCCTCCTGGTGGCCCTGGACCACACCCGCCCGACCCCCATCCGCGACCGCGTCTGAATCGGATTTCGCCTACGGCCACCGGTGGGCTAAAGTAAACGACGTCGCCGCGAGAGCAGCGACACCGGGGTGTAGCGCAGCTTGGCAGCGCGCTTCGTTCGGGACGAAGAGGTCGTGGGTTCAAATCCCGCCACCCCGACGCCGTAGTACCAGGTCAGGGGCCTGATCCGCTTAGCGGGTCGGGTCCCTTCTGGGTTTCTGGGGCACCCTTGGGAGCCATTTGGGAGCCGGACCCGAAAATAGGGATCAGCCCCCTGCACAGCTCCACCGAGGGAACCGCCGTCACGTGTCGCTGCTCGGCTCCTGCGCCCAGGCGTCGTCATCCCAGCACCAACAATCCTTCGGATCGCCAAGCGCGCGCGGCACATCGGCACCTCCCCAAGGCACGGCGTGATCACGAAGGAAGTCCTCCGCCGCACTCATGGCTATCCACCGGACGGTGTACGCCTCCTCCGCCTCCCGGTGTGTTCCATCGTTGCCGTGAGCAGTCCAGCCCCAAGCACATCGGTCTGGAAGGTATGTGACCTCGGCAACTCCGCCGTACCTTTCCACCGTGATCTTCTCTGGTTGCCCCGAGCCGTCGTCGACCGCGCCGGGCCACTTCTTACGCGCTGCCTGCTTGGAGATCCCCCAGGCAGATCCCAGATGGCCATAGGTAGCGCCCATTCCCCCGCCCATCAGCGCAGCCTCTGCGGCAAGCACCTCAGCGGCTTCATGCACCCGCCGCAGGGCATGCAGGTAGGCGAGCTGCCAGTCTGCGAACAGCTCTGCCGTAGCGGAGGGTTCGTGTCCGTTGAACAGGCATTCCTGACCACGCGCCGAGATCCGACCCGCGATCTTGCGGGCAAGCTCCCTCAACTGGTCCTGCATCCAGGCTGCTTCGGCAGCATGAGGCGGACGCCACGGATCCGCCATGGCATCTGAATCGAACCAGAACTCGTCATCGCTCACTGAACGCATGGAGACAACCGTAGTTGTCGCAACGTGCCTGGTGAGGACAACCATGATTGTCGCAACGGGCCTGTCGCAGAGCGGGCTTCAAAGGTTTGATGTGCTCGGCTACTCGCCTCGAAGCCACAGAGAGGGGAGCAAAACTCCAGGTCACGCCTGCATGACCTGGCCTAGAGGAGGTGACCAGCCTTGACACCAAGGCCGGAAAGCGGGCGGATTGACTTGCGGTGCTAAGTAGCAGTTGCCCGAAGGTGGGCGCGCTCGAGTCACCGGGCAACCCACTTGCTTACGGTCGCTATTCGCCGTAGGCCCGAAGAATCGGAGAGGCCATGGCCAAGCACCTCAACTCTCACGTGGTTCCTGACGCTCAAGCGGCTTACCAGTCAGAACCGCCCTCACGCACGCCGGCCTTCGAGCTTCGTTGCGGCCCCTTGCACGTGACTCTTGATCGCGCACCGATCAAGTTGCTGGCACTCGGGAGCACGATGACGGCCGTTGCCATGGGAGCAACGAACTGGTTGCGCTGAAAGCCGGTCAGGGAGTGCTCCGCTTGCGGAGCACTCCCTGATTCTCATCGCTCGGGGCGATTGGGAGTCCCGAGCGACGAGCCCTCGTTTCCTACCAGCGTGCGCGCAGTAGATCATCCAGCACACGCACCGGTGACGTCGGGCGCCTCGCGAGCCGAGCGTCGAGTGCCATCTCCCACTGCTCGGTGAGACCGAGCATGAGGCGCTTGCGCATACCTGGGGTGACATGGGCGTAGCGTGCCGAGACCGAGCCGTCGATGTGGCCCATGCGTTCGTCCATGAGCACCTTCTCGGTTCCCAAGTCCTCCATCATCGTCCGGTGGGTGTGGCGAAGGCCGTGGGGCGTGAGCCCCTTGGCTATCGGGAGCCAGCAGGCGTCAGCCCGATCGCTGGCACCCCGTCCCCGGGCGGGGACGCCGGGCCACGGTTCGCCGAGCAAGGGCACCGGCCGTGGCTCCTGTGGCGCCTTCTTCGGGTACCAGCCAGAGACCGCCGGCGTGAACAACCAGGTCGCGAAACCGTTCCTGCGCCAGTGGGCGGCATGCTCCGGCACGACTCCGCCCCGCACGAATCCGAGGTCCGCGATGGCCTGCTCGACCTTCTCTCGCGTGGCCTCGGTGACGCGTTCTGGGTGGTTGAGGACGTTGGACACCGTGCCGGTCGAGACGCCGGCACGGCGGGCGACGTCGATGAGCTTCGCGCCCTGGTGGCCCCCGGTACGGGCCGCGCCCTGTCCTCGGAAGACGTAGGTCTTGCCGTGGCAGGGGCACGGCTTGGGCTTCGTGCGGGCGATGTGGTTGGCGACCAGCGCGGACAGCCAGTCCATCGAGTCGATGGTGCGGTAGCTGTCGTCCTTCGGCGGGCAGCGCACCAGCTCCCCCGTGTCGAGCTCGTACAGCTGCCACTCGACCCGGACGGCTCCAGGGCGGACGAACGCGGTCTCCAGGCCCACGATCTCGCCCCAGCGCATGCCGGTGTACCCCTTGAGGACCACGGCGACGAACTCGTCATCACGGCCGGAGAGCAGGGCGGCGCGCTCTGCGGTCAGCAGGATGCCGAGCGCGTCGGTGACCACCTTCTCCGGACCACGGTCTCGGGAGCGGCCGGCGCGTTTGCCGCGTCCGCGCCGCCGAGCGGCCGGGTTGGACGTGATCAGGCCCTCGTCGATCGCGTCCTCGAAGATCAGGTGGAGCGTCGAGCGCCAGGTCTTGACGCTGGAGGCCGCGTAGAGGGCCTTCTCCTTCTTCTCCCACAGGTCGACGTCCGTGCGCAGGATGCCGGCGAGCGCCTTGTCCTCGAACTCGGGGAGCAGGTGCTCCTCGATGTGACGCTTGTAGTTCTGCATGGTGGAGGCGGCCAGGTCCTGGGCCTCGTACCAACGGTTCGCGTACTCGCCGAAGGTCTCCTGGCCGAGGGCCGGGTCGCGCCAGTCGCCGCGACGGTACTTGTTCTCGGCCTCGGCCGCTGCCCGTTGGGCCTCGCCCTTGGTGGCGAACCTGATCGCCTTGCCGTTCTCGCCGACGACCGTGTTGTGCTTGCCGGGCGCGACCTTGTACCGGCCGCGCCAGTAGTTTCCTCGCTTCTCCGCGAAACCCAAGTCCCGCTGTCCCTCTCTTCCTTGTCCTCGGCTACTGCAGATGCGATCGGGTCACGCGACAGTGCTGTACTGCTGCTGTCGACGCGGCGGGCGGGCCCGCAGGCGAGTCGCCGGCGCCACGGCGGGGCGGCGACGTTGCGCGGAGTCGGTCTGCGTACCGGGCTCGGAGAGCGGCTCGGTCGCCCGGGCGGCTGTCTGCGCAGGCTGTGCCGGCCGCTCCTCGTAGAGGCGGATGATCTCGGCGAGGTGCTCGGCGGTGAAGCGGTAGGCGCGGCCGACCCGGGTGTGTGGGATCAGGCGCCGTCGCGCGCGGTCCTTGACCCACCAGGCCGAGCAGCCGAGGGTGACGGCGATCTCCTCGGGGCGGTAGAGGCGGGGTGGAGGGGCGTCGGACGGCCTGCGGGGGACGGGCGCGGGCGTGGGTCGGTGCAAGGGGGCGGCTCCTGGTCGCGAGGGCGGGGGGATGCGTGGGCGGCTCAGGTGGCGCCCGGGCCCTGGAGGAGGGCGAGGGGCGATACCTGCAGGGCTTCGGCGATGGCGACGAGGTCGTCGATATCGCATCGCCGCTTGGCGAGTTCGATGCGGGACAGCATCGTGTTGGACATAGGACGGCCCAAAGCGGTACATCGCGCGGCGAGTTGGCGCTGCCCAAGGCCGCGTTCCGTGCGGAGGATTTCGATGGTGCGAGCCGCCAGCATTCCTGCGGGTCCTATTTCCAGAGATCGTGCTGCCATGGCTCCAGTTGTAGCGTGCATTCGCCGGTTTGGTTAACCGGCGATCGTCGGCTATGTTGCGCCGCGCTCAATCGGTGAGCGAGGCGGTCGGGGTGCTGCGCAAGGCCGGATCCCCGAACGGGTCCCAACGCCAGAGACCCTCTCTGACGTGGGGTGTTGTGTTGTAGCTTCGCCGCGCACGGGGTGTCAACGGCTTCCGGATGTGATCCTTCCGGCTCGGGACTCGGGGCAACTATTTGGTCAACCGCCGATCGTGCCCTACCGTTTTCGCACCGCCCTCGCCGATTCGATTTCCAGCGGCATTTCTGCCGTGAGAGATTGCGCCGGATAGGGCTGGACTTGCGCGCCGTGGGTGTGGCTATGTTGACGACACCCCGGAAAGCACGAGCGGCCATCAACGCTCCCGCGTCAACGGCCGTACATTCCCGCCCTTCACACCCGTCTCCGCCCCCGACCGACGGTGAACCGTGGGCACCCAGCCCACCGGCCACCGAGTGAGGACCACCCCTCTTGGCACGAATCCGCACCATCAAGCCGGAAGCCTTCGTCTCCGAGTCCCTGGCCGCAGTCTCCCTGACCGCCGAGCGCACCTTCTTCGGCCTGCTCACCCAGGCTGACGACCAGGGCCGCCACCGTGACCACGCCGCGATCATCGCCGGGCAACTGTGGGTCCTTCGCCCGGAACACACGCCCTCCGCCGTCGAGCAGGACCTCGCCCAGCTCGCCGACGCCGGGCTGATATGCCGCTACAAGGGCCCGGATGACAAGCGCTACCTGCACATCGTCACCTGGCGGCAGCATCAGAAGATCAACCGCCCCAGCGCGAGCCGCCTGCCAGCCTGCCCGCGCCACGACACGCCGGCTCGCACCGCGTCCGGCGTCGGCACGCCGACTGCGGGGGCTGGCATCACGGAGCCCGCACCGCTGTCTCCCGGAGCCCTCCGTGAGGGCTCCGGGCAAGTACGCAACCCTGCGGTGAATCCCGCCCTGAATGGCGAACCTGCACGTCAGGACGATTTCACGGAGTCCTCCGCGAGGAAGCAGGGAGGGCTCGGCGAGGGAGCGGTGACGCCTCACGGTCCGGATCTAGGACCTAGGATCATGGATCTAGGAGATACCCCTTCGGGGGGCGCGAGCGCACCCGCACCTCGCACCGTCTCGGCCAACCAGCTCATCGCCGAGTACGCCGCCGCTTGCACACACCGGCCACCCAAGGACGTCCTGGGCCATCTCGGCCAGCAGGTGCGCAAGCTGCTCGACGAGGGCATAGCCCCCGATCACATCCGGGCCGGACTCGGACTACACCGCGCCAAGGGCCTGCACCCCAGCACGTTGCCGAGCCTCGTGCACGAAGCCATGAACGCGGCCCCCGCCGCGCCGGTTGTCCACAGGGCGTGGACAAACCCCGCCGATGTCGAAGCCGCCTACGGAGGTGACCTCTGACCGCCACCCTCACCCGCGAGCCCCACCGGGTCGGCCCGCTCGCCGACCGGCTCAACGGCATCCTTGCCAGTCGCGGCATCGACCTCGCCAGCGCGGCCGTCGAGGAAGGGCACGCCGAGCCCGTCACCGCGCTGGAACTCGCCGACGCCAGGATCCCCGCCCGCTACCGCCGCGCCCTGGCCGACCACCCGAAGGTCACCGCCTGGGCCGACGAGATCGCCCGCGCCGGACGCCCTGGTCCCGGCGGGCCCGGGATCGCCGAAGGCCCGTCACTGCTGATCGCCGGCCCCACGGGCACGGGCAAGACGTACCAGGCGTACGGCGCCATCCGCACCCTGCTCGCCCGTGGCGTCCGCCTGCGCTGGGAGGCGACCACCATCGCCGACTTCCACGCTCGCCTGCGCCCCCGCGCCGGCCATGACGCCGAACGTGAACTGCAGACCCTGGCACGCTGCCCGCTGCTGTGCCTGGACGACCTCGGTGCGGCCAAGACCAGCGAGTGGACCGAGGAGCTCACCTACCGGCTCATCAATCACCGCTACGAGCACATGCTCCCCACCCTCATCACCACCAACCTCCCGACGGAGCAGCTACGCGTCACCCTCGGTGACCGCGTCGCCTCCCGCCTCGCCGAGATGACCGAGCGCGTCATCCTCAAAGGCCCCGACCGACGACGCCGCACCGCGCCCTCCGCCTGACCGGCCTCCCCACCTGCCTCGCCGCGCCGCGCGCGCTCACGCCTGGCCTGCGCCGGCCCGCGCGGCAGGACCGCTCAACGCTCCGCCGTGGTCGTCCGGCCCTCCCCGGTTCCTCTACACCTTGGAGACCCTCCTGCCTTCTCTGACCCTCGTTTCCCTGGCCACCCGGAACAGCGGCACGCCGCTCCGCCCGGACTGGGTCACCTCCCCAGTGACAACCCTGGCGCTCCTCATCTCTCTCGTGCTGCTGGGCCTGCTCGCCGGATGGCTGATTCGCCAGCAGCGCCGCCGGCCGCCCGGCAGCAAACGCTGGCGCGGGACCGTCGCGGTGCCCGTCGCGGCCATGGCCGCGCTCGGCTGCACCGCCTACAGCGCGGACACCAGCTGGCGGTTCGCCGCCGACTACCTTGATATGGGCGGCACCGCCGAACGCGTCGCGATGTTCGCCGCCGCCGAGCTGGCCCTGTTCGCCACCGCCCTGATGGCCCGGCAGAACCTCAACGGCCCGAAGCAAGCACCCGGCCTGCCCGGCACCCTCACCTGGGTCATCACCGCCGTCCAGGTTCTGCCCGCCTACGCCGAGTCCGGGCTGGTCGGCGGCACCGTGCGAGCTTTCGTCGGCCCGGTCATGGCCGCGATGCTGTGGCACCTGGCCATGGGCATCGAGCTGCGCCACCGCACCCCCGACGCCGCCTCACGCGGCCTGGCCGCCGTCCTCGTCCGCCAGGCACGCGAACGCCTCCTGGCCCGGCTCGGGATCGCCGACCAGGACGCCGATGCTGCCCGCCTCATCCGTGAGCGCGCGCTGAGTGAAGCCGTCGCCCTGATCCTGCGCGCCGAGTCGATGACCGACCGCAAGCGCGGCAGGCGGCGGCAGCGACGCCTGACGGAACGTCTGCACGAAGCGCTGGAGCGGGCCGGCGTCGACGGCGACCCGCTCCAGGACGAGCTGCTGCTGCGCAAGCTCGCAACCCGCAAGCAGGCCCTCGGCCTCGCCTCCATCACGCTGCCGCCGCGCTGGCAGATTCCGGCCCCCAACCCTCTCCGTGAATCCGGGCACAGCCGCCCGCGCTACAGCCGCCCGGCACCACTGCCGCGGGCAGAGGAAGCTGCCCGCCCACACCCATCGGACGCGGGTGACGACGAGGTGCCTCCGGCTGCCCGCCCGGAGACTGCCCGCCCGGTGCCCGGGCTGTCCGCACGGGCAGAAGCCGAAGACAGCCCGGCGCCGACGGGCAACAGCCCGGGCAGCGTGTCGGGCAAGCGCGAACGGAAGGGGGCTGCCCGGAAGAAGCGCGACGCCGGCAAAGCCCGTGCCTCCGACGAGGTCATCCTCAAGCACGCTCGCCGCATCTACGAGGAGACCGGCAGCGTCGGCCGCGACCGGGTCGAGGACGCCCTGCGCGCCGCCGGCTACACCGTCTCCAGCGACGGCGTCGGACGAGTCGTCCGCGAGTTCAAGGCCCAGCTCAAGGCAGCAGCCGGCGATCCACTCCGCTGATCCCCGCCGCACCAGCACTCCCAACCAGACCCCTACCCGAAGGGCCCCATGCACGCCCCGCACCACGAAGACCCCATGCCCCACGAGGAATCCCTGCTGATCACCCCTGCCCCATCGGGAGCAAGTTGGTGCAGGAGCATCGCTCCCGTCGGGAGCAATGCTCCTGCCTCTCCCGCCCCGGGAGTGGCAGGAGCGGATCGGCACCGGGGGGCGCCGACCGTTGAGGATGCGACCGAGGGCGGATCGCATCCTGAGAGGGAGGAACCGCGCACGTGCCACAGCACCGACTGCGCTCACGCTGCCCCGTCGAAGCCCCGTGTGCAGCAGCGTGAGCGTCTGCGTGATGAGAAGAAGCGCGTGCGCCAGCCCAGCTGCCGCATGAACGACGACGAGTACCAACTCCTCGTCCGGGCAGCCGCCGAGTGCCATATGAGCGTGGCCGGGTTCCTTGCCCGCTCGGCTCTCAGCGCTGCCCGCGACCTGGAGCGCACCGCCGCCGACATCGCGGGCGAGAAAGAGATGCTGCAAGAGCTGTTCGCGCTGCGGCGGCACCTCGGGCAGATCGGCAACAACCTCAACCAGGTAGCCAAAGCGCTGAACTCCGGAGCCGACGCCCCGCAGGCCGCGGCCGTCCTCGCCGCCGTCCAGCGCGCAGCCAAGCGGGTCGACGCCTTCACCCAGCAGCACCTGGACAACCAGGCGGCTGCGTGATCCCGCGCGTCCACACCAGGGGCACGCGCACCATCGGCCTGCTCCACTACCTGTACGGGCCCGGCACGCACGAGGAGCACATCGACCCGCACCTGGTGGCCGCCTGGGACGGCCTTGCCCCCGACCCCGGCCGAGACCCCGACGCCACGTACGGCGATCTGCAGCGGCTGCTCGACCAGCCGGTCATGGCCCTGCCCGAGAGCCGGCGGCCCGCCGAGCACGTGTGGCACCTGTCGGTACGCGCCGCCCCCGAAGACCCGATCCTGTCGGACGAGCAGTGGGGCGAGATAGCCCGCAGGATGGTCGCCGCAACCGGTATCGCCCCCGACGGCGACGACGCCGCCTGCCGCTGGGCGGCCGTCCGGCACGCCGACGACCACATCCACATCATCGCCACCATCGTCCGCGAGGACGGCCGCCAGGCCCGCCTGCGCCAGGACGGCAAACGCTCCCAGGCCGCAGCCCGTAAGATCGAGATCGACTACGGGCTGCGCCGCCTCCACGCCGGCGACGGCACCGCCGCCCAGCGGCCCACGAGCGCCGAACGCCACAAAGCCCAACGGGAAGGCCGCAAGCGCACGGCGCGTGAGGAACTGCGCGAGACCGTGCGCCGCGCCGTCGCCGGCACCGCCTCCACGGAGGAGTTCTTCGACCGTCTGGCCGCCGCCGGTCTGCTGATCCGCAAGCGCATCGCGCCCTCCGGCGACCTGCTCGGCTACAAGGTCGCCCTGCCCGACGACCGCAACAAGGACGGTGAGCCGGTCTTCTACTCCGGTTCGAAACTAGCCCCCGATCTGTCCCTGCCCCGCGTCCGCGAACGCTGGAGGCTTCCCGCGAACGCTGATTCGGCGGACGGCTCCTACCCGGAGCAGCCCGCCCTGCCGGACGTGACCGGCCCCGCGTTCGCGCGCCGCCGGGCCACCGCCGCCACCTGGCAGGCCCTGCTGATCATCGACAACGGCGACGACGGCACAGCAGCGGCCCAGATCGCCGCGGCAGGCGAGGTGCTGGACGCGCTCGCCAAAACGTCCGCCGCCCCCACTCGCGCTGAACTCCGTGAGGCGGCCTTCGCGTTCGAGCGGGCCAGCCGTTCCCACGTGAGGGCCGTACGCGGGCATGACCGGGCCCTGCGCCAGGCTGCCCGCGACCTCGTCCACAGCGGGCCAGCCCTCGGCCGAGGGGAAGACGGCGCCACCACCGCGATGCTCATCGACATGGCCTTCTTCCTCGCCACCGCCGCGGCGAACTGGCACGCCAAGAAGCACCACAGCCAGCAGGCCGCAGCAGCCCGACAAGCCGCCGAACATCTGCACGCCGCCTACCAGGCCGCCGCAGGGGAGCCCATGGCCGCCCTCAGCCATCGAGGCCGGCGCCTGGCCCCGCGCCTCCGGCAGCGGCAGGCCGACCTTGTTCGCCAGGTGCTGCCGGAGCTGGCAGAACGGATCCGGGCCGAGGACGGCTGGCCCGCACTGGCCGCAACCCTCGACGACGCCCGGAAAGCCGGCCACGACCCGGCCGCCCTACTGACCGAAGCCGCCCGACGGCGCGAGCTCGACAGCGCCACCTCCATCAGCGACGTCCTCGTCTGGCGCCTGCGCCGCAGCGCCCACCTGCCCGCCGTGCCCGAAAGCTCCCACGAGACGCCCGCCCGAGGCAGTCGGCGCCAGGGGCCCTCGGCGCCTGGCACGCCGCTGACGCAGGGCACCGTGAACCATTCCAGCCGCCGCCGCTGACCGGAAAGCGTCGCAACATAGCCGACGATCGCCGGTTGGGCAAAACGGCGATCCTCCGGACCATTGATGCCTCCACTCACCCACTCCCATGAGGAGCACCCGTATGCCCAAGACCCAAGCCCGACCGGAGATCGTCGTCCTGCTCTGCGACACGGACGTCGAGCGCCAGCGTGAGACCAGCAAGTGGTACCACCTCGACGGGCGCCCGTTCAGTAAGGACGAGCTGCGCCTCCTCCGCAGGGCCACTCGCGCCGAGTTCGACGAGATTAGGACGCAGCACAAGCGATACGAGGACTACCGGCGCACGATGGACGAAGCTCCGGATGCCCTCGACCAGTTCCTGGCCCCGTTCTGGGAGCGACTCGACGTGAAGAGGCTCGGCAACGCCGTCGAGCTCATGAATGAGGACGAGCGAGCCGAGCTCGATCGCCTCCTCGGGCTCATCGTCGACCCAATCCGCCCCTTCACCCCCTACGCGTTCTGACCCTGAACCCCGCGCCGATACGTACCCAACGCGCTGGTGACCGGCTCCAAAGACCGATCTGGCATCTGACACAGAGGCGTGTGCGTCCCATGCGATAGCCGGTAGGACTCGTCACGCCGAACGAAGCACCAGGCGTGGAGGCGGACCGCTCTCAACAACTCAGACCGTGACGCACGAGGACGCCGACCAGGGCACAGCAGCATGAGGCCGGGCCTCCCCGAGGGGAGGCCCGGCTTCTATGTGTTGGATGGCCCTCAGCCGGCTGGAGCGCGCAGGAGCCGGTCATGGGTGCTCTCCGGCACCACCCGACGCAGCACCGGTGCGCTGGAACTGAGGGAATCGGCGAAGGCGGCGACGAGGTCGTGCGGCACGCTGGGGCCGAAGGACGCCGCCCACAGGTAGCCCGCTCCGAGCACCGGCTCCGCCCACGCCTGCCACCCGGCCAGGGCCGCCTCGTCCGCCTCAGCCACCAGCGCGAGTGGGTCGCCATCCTGGATGAGGGGCGGCACCTCGCCGAGGCGGACGTGGGAGGCGAACGTCGGGTCCACCGCTCCCGTGCCGGGCTGGTCTACGTCACGCAGCCACCCGTGCGCCGTAACCGCGTCGAGGACCAGCTCGGGGCCACCGAGCGGCATGGCCGGCTGATCGCGGGCGTCGAGCGCGGCGAGGAAGGTGCCGAGGACCTCTCCCGGGACATCGGGGGTGAAGTAGGCCGACCACTGGGCGAGCGGGCTGCTCGGGTCCGAACGAGCGGACACCTGCCAGGCGATCGGCAGGTTCCCCAGGTGGAACGGCTCGTCCGGCAAGACCCACTGCGCCCACCGCAGGGAGTCGGGACTGATGTGCAGGACGGTGCTGCGCAGGACCTGTCGGTCCTCCAGCGCCTCGTCCGGCTGCTGGCGCCCGCGGACGATCGTCAGGCTCGTCCAGCCGAGGCCGGCGAGCGTATCGGCGACAGCGTCGTACAGGCGCCCGTCGTCACCGGCCAGGTGCCGTGGACCGACCCAGTACGCGGACGGGACGTTCGCCGGGCTAGGTGGGCCGATCGGGAAGTCGGGATGCAGGTACCCCTCCAAGAGCTTGGTGATTTTGATGCCGCTAGCGCGGACATCGAGGGTGCCCGAGGGGCTGGAGCTTCTGGCAGTCACAGCTGCTGGGACGTCTCCAGCACGCGTGCAACTGCGGCGGCGACGACATCGGCCGGCGTCTCGGTGTCGAAGGACATCTGGTAGCCGCGCACCTTGGCCGTACCGGTGACGGCGATCTTCCATCCCTCGCCGTCGGTGCCAGGGCGCCCAAGCGGGAACCATCCAAGGTAGAAGCGACCGTCCTTCGAATTGACGTGTACGTCCGCGCGGTCGTCCACGACCAGGTGGAAGTCGTCGGCGGAGAACTGATCCATCACGAGCGTGGCCTGGCCCGGGCCGAGCAGCCACTCGCGCAGCCGCAGGGCCTCGACAGTGGTGGAGAATCCGGGCCCCTGGGGCGCCGCAGTCACAGACAATCACCTCTCTGACCTGGTGCTTCGCGAGAAGGTCGTCCAGGTTCACATGCCGCTGCCGCGTTGGCCAGTCATTCGTGGATCTTCGCTGTCTGCCCCCGGCGAACTGAGACGCAGAGGGCGAGACATCGCAGTCGCACAGAGAAAGAGCGTGCGCGCGGCGGGGACAGTGCTGATAGTTGCCGCATGGATGCGATCGAGGCCGCACGCGCTGTCGTAGAGGAACATCACCCCGAAGCACGAGCCGCGTTCCTGGGCGGCAGCGTCGTGACGGGCCGCCGAACGGCCACGTCGGACCTCGACGTCGTGGTCCTGCTCCACGGAGCCCCAGCCCCCTACCGGGCGAGCCTCCAGTACGCCGACTGGCCGGTGGAGATGTTCGTTCACACCGAGGCGACGTGGCACGCCTACGTCGAAAGGGAGCTGCGCAAGCGCCGGTCGCCGCTGCTGTGGATGTGTGCCGACGGGCTGCTGCTCTTCGACACCGATGGACTCGGAGCCCGCCTCGCCGCACAGGCCCGGAAGCTGACCGCCGCCGGACCACCCCCGGTGTCGTCGGAAGAGATGGACGACCGCCGCTACGCAATCACCGACCTCCTCGACGACCTCGCGGGAAGCCACGACCAGAGCGAGCGCCTGTTCATCGCGACCGAACTGGTGCGACGCACCGGTGAGCTGGCACTGGCCGTTGGCGGTTCGTGGGGTGGCGGTGGGAAGTGGCTGGCACGCCGCCTTGAGACAACCGCGCCAGGGCTCAGCACACGCCTCCACCAGGGCCTACAGGAGGTACTGGGCGGGAAACCCGAGCCCCTCGTGGCCGTCGTGGACGAGGTGCTCGGGCAGACCGGTGGCCGGTTGTGGTTCGGCTACAAGCGTGTCGGGGCGCCCTGAGCGATCCCGCGCTGCGGACGTCGCAACGTCTGTTCCTCCACGTGCAGATCACGCGATCGACAGCAAATCCCGAGTCTCCTCGGCGCACCCCCACGACAGCGTGACGCCAGCACCTCCGTGCCCGTAGTTGTGCACGACCACGGTGCCGTCCTCCCCCACCTCTTCCTCCACACGGACCGTGGCGCGGGTCGGTCGAGCGCCGACCCGGTGCTCCAGGACACGGGCCTGGGCGAGTCGGGGCTCGACCTCGGCACAGCGGGCGAGGATACCGGCCGCCGCCTTGTCATCGGGGGCCAGATCGCCCTCACCGTCGATCGCTGTGCCGCCCAGGACGACGGTGTCGCCGTGAGGATAGAAGCACAGCAGATCGGGCGAGAGACCGGTGTCCTCGGAGAAGAACTCGGTCAGCCCGGGGTTGGTGACGACGACGTGCTGGCCGCGGATGGGCCGGAGGTCAGGGTCCGGAACCAGGTCGCGTGCGCCAAGGCCCGCGCAGTTGACGATCACCGAAGCCGGACCGGCGTCCGATAGCGAAATCAGCCGTCGCCGCTCGACCACACCTCCGGCATCGCGGAGCCGACGCAGGAGGTAGTCGAGGTAGGTGGGCATGTCGATCAGTGGCACGGTGAACCGGTAACCCGCCGTGAACCCGGCCGGAAGTTCGGCCCGCTCGCACGGTCGGAAACCCGGCAAAGTGGTGGCCCAGTCCGGCGCGGCTTTGGCCGTGCGGGACGCCTCGATGCCACTGGTGAGCCGGACGCCCGTCGCCGGGTCCTGGGCCAGCTCGCGGAAGATCTCCAGGGACCGTTGTCCCCACTGGTCGACCTTGTCCTTCGGCTCGACCAGGTAAGGCCCCCACATCGCCCCGGCCGCCAGCGACGTGACCCCCGGCGCCTGCTCGGCGATCACGTGCACCGAAGCCCCGGCCTCGGCGAGGACAACGGCCGTGGTGAGCCCAGCCACCCCAGCCCCGACAACGACAACGCACTCCCCTGCGGTCATGTGTCTCACCCTAGGCGCCGTGGATCTCGCTGGGCGTGCCCGCGCGCTGCGCCAGGCCGCGTCTCGCGCTGCCGCGCTCATCTCCCACTCCGCCGCCCAAAGCGGATCAGGAATTCGTTCTCCTCAGGAAAGGTGTCGTCCTCGCTGAAGGCCGCGAGCCGCTCCCTGACCGCGGTCTCAAATGCCGGCAGCCGGTCACCGAAGAGATGGGGTGCGGCGAAGGAGGTGGAGTAGAGGTAGCCGAGGATGCTCTCGGCGGTCCAGGTGCGGCGCACAGGGATCCGCGCCTCCTCGACCCGATCGAAATGCGACTCCTCCATGATCTCGCTGTACGGGCGGTTGTGGTGCTGAAAGGTGCCGGAGCCCGCACGCCGTTCCTCGCCTAGGAATGTCCTGACGACGTCCTGAACGGCTTCCTTCCACGGACTGGTCGCGGTCCAGAAGCTGGTGTCTCCGAAGATGGCCACGAGACCGTCGGGTGCGACCTGATCGTCCAGGCGGGCCAGGACGGCGGGCTGGTCGAGCCAATGGAACGCACGGCAGATCGTGACCAGGTCGGCTTTCCAGCCGGCGGGTGGCAGGAAGTCCTCTGCGGTGCTCTCGATGAGCGACAAGTGCGTGCCCTGGGGCAGTTTCGGGCGCAGCGCCGATTCCGCCGCGGCCAGCATGTCGGCGTCGGTGTCGATGGCGATGATGTCGTCGAACCGATCGAGCAGTGCCTCGGCAACCAGTCCGGTACCGGTGCCGACGTCCAGCAGGCGACGCCGACCCCCGGACGGGGACGGAGCGGCCTTGTCCAGGGCCTCGGCGACGTCTTCCGGAATGCCGGGGCGGAACTGACGGTAGTAGCTGGCGGTTCCTGCGAACAGACTCATGTGATCTCGTCCCGTGAGGTACTGGATGTAGCCGAACGTAGCTGCTGGATCCTCGTGTTGGACTACCTCTCGCTGCCCCGCTGCTACGGTCGCGTGTATGACGCTCTCGGTCTCCACGAGTCAGGCTGTTGACCTACGCGTACAGCCGGTTGACGAGGTTCTGGATCGCGTCGCGCGGTCTCTGCAGGTGCGTTTCCTCCCGGGCACGGTGGTGCGTAAGCGCCGGTCCGTGGGAACCCGGACAGACCGCGAGACCTGGGTCCGCATCGAGCGACGCTTGCTCGACAAAATCAGCGATCAAGGATGGAACGGCGCGGAATGCGCCGCCCGCTTGGGTGGCGTCGCCCAGCCGACATGGCGGGGATGCGTCGTCTGGCGAGACGCGAGCGAACCGGTGATGTGGCGGGCCGACGAAACGGACCTCCTTCCGGCCGCTCCCGTCGGAAACGCCATTCTGAGCGAGACCCCCGAACTCCCGGACGAGTGGTGGGACGGGTTGAACGCCTCTCTGGACGCGCTGGCAGCACACCAGACGAGGCGGTTCGCCACACCCGACACCGACACCATCACCCAGGCGTTGGTCACTGAGTCCATCCGAGCTGTCTTTCCCGGCGACTTCGATACGACCGTCCAGCGTTGGGTGCCGGCCCATGCCGACCTGAACTGGGCCAACGTGACGGCGCCGGTGTTCAGTCTCTTCGACTGGGAGGACTGGGGGAACGCCCCGCAGGGGCTGGACTCCGCTTCCCTGTGGGGGAGCTCGCTTGCCGTCCCGTCTCTGGCCGATCGTGTACGGCAGGAGCGTCGGCGGGACTTCGAGAGCCGGGACGGCAAGCTGATGACGCTGTTCGTCTGCTCGAAGATCCTCGGGCCGTACGCGCACCCGGAAGATCCGCGGTTGGAGCCAGCGCGGCGCATGGCCGGGCGGGTCATCAAGGAGCTTTAGGAGGACTGATCACCCGAGCGGTCGCGGAGGAGCCTCCGGTACTCCTGCACGGTCCTCTCCTCCACCTGGCCTGCCAGCGCTCCCACGAGTTCCCCCAGGTGGGCCGGTTCGTCGGTGCCCACGGCGATGGAGCCGACCCGCGGGAGGTGATAGGCGGTTCTGAATGCTGCCTGGACGCGGGAGAGCCGGCCGTCGGCCTGAAGGAAGAGGCGCGGGTCGACCCTGTCCCATACGGACGCATTGGTGGTGCCCCCAAAGGGGCTCATCCCCCAGACCTCGCCATCGCTGAGATCCCAGGCGTCGATGAGGGTGTCCGCTGCGTCCAGCGTTCTGGCTCCGACCAGCAATCCGGCGCGGACCATGAGGACCGATGGCCTCGGCACGGTCGGCGCGACCATGCTCAGAAGCGGGGACGGATCCCACGACGCGACGCCCCACGCGGCGCACAGCCCCTTCGCTGTTGCGTCATCCAGGGCCGTACACGCCGCGGCAAGCAGATCCTTCTTGTACGGCACGGCTTGCCGGAGCGACTGTTCCGGATTGTGCAGGAACACAATGTCCGGCGCACGTCCGAGGTCTTTGGCCGCCTCTTCCACGGCCGCCTTCAGCCGCACGGGATCCAGGGAGTGCTCCGCCCCATCGGGTCCCGGGAAGTAGCCGACCTTCGTGGAGACCGTGAACTTCGGCAGCAGGTCACCGGCTGTCCGGGCCAGGATCTGGTGCGAGCGGAAGCCGGCGTAGTTGGTGCTGGTGTCGAGCGCGGTGACGCCCAGATCCAGCGCGCCGGTCAGGAGCCGGCGTTCGTGACGAGACCGGTGTAGCCCGAGGACAACTCGGGGGTCAGGACCGCGCACAACTCCTCCTCCACCAGGATCTCGGCGACCTCCGCCACTTCGGCCCCGACGAGGGCCGCGGCCTGTTCCAGCACGACCGGCCTACCGCTCAGGAGCAAACGCAGCGCCGGCAGGGCCTTGGCCGCGAGGGTCAGCTTCTTCCCCGAGGCCAAGACGTCGACGGTCTCCCCGCTCTCCTGGATCCGGGGAGGGAAGTGGGTGGTGCACACCACGGCGTCCAGCGGCCCGAGGATGTCGAGGAACGGCACGTGCCGGGGCAGTGTCGTCTGCTGCTCGTACGCGGCCAGGTATGCGGCCGGGGAGCGCTCGCCGAGCAGCGTCGTGGCGGCCTCGGTCAGGGGTGCGCTGTCGGGACCGTGCCAGCGGTCCAGGTCGTGCCTGAAGATCTCGTTCTCGCGGCACCAGTCGGCGAGCCAGGCGAGCCAGCTGGCGCCGGTGCGTTTGGTGATGCCGAAGGTGACGTGGAGGCTCTTGCCCGAGCCGCTGCCGTTCCGGGTTGCCTGGTGCCAGTGGCCTCGGGGGATGTGCATGACGTCGCCGGTCCTCATTACGCCGGACCAGATGATCTCGTCGCTCGGGGTGCTGTTGGGGTCGGAGTCCCGGTACATGGGGACCTTGCGGGAAGCCGCACGCACCTCCCACTCCTTCTCGCCGGCGAGCTGCACGATCACGACGTCGTGGTCGTCCCAGTGCAGGGGGAAGCCGGCGGCGTCGTTCGTCGTCAGGTACGCGTTGACCTGCACGCGCTCATGGGACCACCACTGCAGCGCCCGGCAGGCGACCTCCATCGTCGGGTCGAAGACGTTGGCCTGGTCGAGGATGAGCGTCGCGCCTTCTCGCAGGAGGTTTCCGAGGCTGCGCATGTTGACCATGGGGATGCTCTGGCCCCGGGGGCTGACACTGTCGGTGTAGTAGACGGCCGGGTGCACCTCCACACCCTTCTGGAAGCACCTGAACTGCGGGCGGTACAAGCTCCTGCGCATGGCGATGTCGAGCAACCGGTTGGGGGTCAGGAGGCGGGAGAGGAGCGCGGGGTCTTCCAGACCGCCCCGCGCGAAGCCCTTGCCCAGTTCCTCGGCTCCGCTCCACCCGAGTGCTGTCTCGATCGCGGTGATCAATCGATGTTCCATCGCTGTGCCTCCAACGGTGTGGTCGCCTGACGTAGACACGGCGGGGCCGACACGACCAGTCGTGCCGGCCCCGCCGCTTGGTGCGTGCGTGCCTACTCGCTGTCGTGCAGGTTGCCGTCGCCGCCCGGCCACGGCGCGTCGCCGGAGCTTCCGGCGTTGTCGGACCGGAGGCTGTCGTACCGGTCGTGCACGGCGGTCAGCTCCTCGACCGCCATCAGCAGGCCGCTACGGGCCGGAGGCGGTGCCGTACGCTCTTCCACCTCGTGCTCCTTCCTCTTCGGGTCTCCCGCCGGGGGTCCGGCGGGAGCTCATGGCCGCCTCACGGCCGTGGGAGAGATGGATTCCGTGAGGCGGCGGTCTTTGGGTGGGGGATCGGTGAGCTCGGACTCCGCGCCTACGACCAGGCGACCCGGTTACTCACCTGGAGGACGGCCGAGTCCTGGCGCATGTTGGCCTCCAGGACGCGCTGGTCCAGCTCGTAGAGGCACGCGCGGCAGGCGAAGAGGGCCGCGTGCATGCCGCTCGACCGGACGGGCCCGATCCACGTCACCTCGACGTCGTCACGGCCACACCACAGCCAGCACTCGCCATGGGTTTGCCATTCATGCCGGTCCCACAGCGCGTAGGCCGTCGGCTCGCCGGTGACGGGGTCGATGTCGCGGCGGGTGAGGCGGAAGACCACATCGCGGTCCGGATCGGCCCGTACGGCGTGTCTCCCCATCACGCGACTGCCAGCGTCAGCAATTCAGGCTGGACTCCGCCCCGGCACTTGGCCCACATCGCGGATAAGCCACGCCGATCGGTGGCGGCAGGGCTTCTCTCAACCACCGTGGGTAGTGCCATCTCGGCCCATACCCGCTTACCGAGTCCGGCGGGCTCCCAGGCACAGTGCGCCGCGAGTAGTCGGACCAGCGCCAGACCGCGCCCATGCTCGTCGTCCGGTTGGGCACCTCCGGTCCGCGGCACCGACGGATCACCATCCCGGACCTCGATCACCAAGCGACCGGGCTGGTTGGAGAGGGTGACCATGATCGGCCCCGCCCCGTGAACCACGGCGTTGGTGATGAGTTCGCAGGCGACGAGTCGGATGGCGTCGGCGGTCTCCTCGTCCAGTGGCACACCCCATGCGCGTACCTTGTCGACGATCTCGCGTCGAGCCAGGGGCACCTCGGATTCGGTACCCGTGAGGACGAACCGATGGACGAGCGTGGGCATGGCGGACGCCTCCGAGAAGCTGGAGAGCGGCTCCATCCCCGACGGGGGGCGCGGGAATGGAGCCGCCGATCTGAGGAACCGCACCGCAAGCGTTCAACTGAGGTCGCTTGCCAGCGGCTGATGCTCAGTCAACGACGCCGTCCCGGCCCGCCGGAACGTTTCTAGGGGGTTTCTCCTGGGGACGCCCTCCCCGTACTCGGACACGAGAAGTAGCCTCGCAGCTACGCCTTGAGGGGATGACAGGAGTGATGACGTGCCTGCCGAACCGTTAGCAGTCCATCCACTGAGCTTCCTCCTCCAGACGCGTGGATGGGGCAAGGCCGAATTCGCCCGGCTCATGCAGGACCACGGGAGGAAGCTCGGTATCCCGCTGGCGACCAACCGGACGACTGTCTGGAAGTGGGCACAGGGTCAGGAGCCGGACGCGGACGCCCAGCGCGTCCTGGCCGACCTGCTGGGCGTCCCGTATGAGCAGGCTCGTGCGGAGGGATGGCCCCGCTGGCTCCCGGTCTGGGAGGTGACCGGGCTTACCGCTCCCTGGACAGAGGCCGGTACCGTCGAGGCGTTGTCCGATCTGGTGGGGAGTGGACGGATGGATCGCAGAGGCTTCCTCACCATCACGGGGGCCGCTCTGACGGGCCTCGCGGCGAGCTGGGTGGACGCGCCATCCGCCATGGCTGCGGCACTCAACGGTGACCGGGTCACGGACACGATGGTCTCGACGATCGAGCAGCGCATCAGCACCCTCCGCACGCTCGACGACCAGCTTGGCGGCGCTCGACTACTGGAACAGGCGCGAGGCGACCTGGCTCTGGTCACCGGTCTCCTCAGCACTGGCCGCTACACCGACAAGGTCAGGCTCCGGCTGTACGCGCTGGCCGCCCGCGTGTCCCACCTGACCGGATGGATGGCCTACGACGCCGGCCTCCGATCCGCAGGGCAGCGCTATTACGTCGGCGCCCTGCGCAGCGCCCGCACCGCCGACGATGACGCCTTTGGCGCATTCATCCTCGCGGAGATGGGCGTGCACGTCTCCGAGGCCGGGCGCACCGCCGAGCGTGTCGACCTCATCTCGACCGCCATCGACAACGCGCCACGCTCTCTGTCGCCCTGCACCCAGTCGTTCCTCTACCTGCACAAGGCAGAGGCGCTCTCGCGCGACGGCGACCACCGCGAGGCAGGCACGGCACTCAGCCGTGCCACCTCCCTCTGGGAACGCCACGTGACGGACGAGAACCCTGACTGGCTCGACTGGTTCGGCGAGGCACAACTGCGGTCGACCGAGGGAAAGGTCCTGTTGCGCTCGGGGCAGGTGGAACGCGCGACCAGTTCCCTGGAGACGTCCGTGGCGAGAGCCGCCCCCCGGGACAAGGCGGTACGGTCCAGCCGTCTGGCTGAGGCGCGGCTCGCCGGCGGTGACCTGGAGGGTGCGTTGGACGCCGCGAACTACGGCGCCGAACTGCTGGAGGACAGTGTCAGCTCCATCCGGGCCCTGAACCGCCTCAAGGAGTTCTCCACACGGCTGGAGCCGCACAAGTCCGTACCTCCCGTCCGCGAGTTCCGCGAACGCCTGCAGGAACTGTCCGTCGCCGTTTGATGTCGACCGTCCGACCACCGAGACGAGCCCGTCTCGGTGAAGAGGGCTGCAAAACTGCCAGGATGGCCGACATGACGACGATCTACGGTGAGGTAGCCCCCGGATTCGAGCCGGTGCGGGCGGCGTTCATGGAGAACTTCACCCGGCACGGAGACCTCGGGGCGGCGGTCTGCGTGTACCGGAACGGCCGACCGGTGGTGGACCTGTGGGGTGGCGTGGCCGACGCCGAAACCGGTCGTCCCTGGACGCGGGACACGCTGCAACTGGTCTACTCGGCGACCAAGGGAGCGACCGCCTCCGCCGTGCACATGCTGGTCGAGCGCGGAGCACTCGACCTGGACGCACCTGTCGCGAAGTACTGGCCGGAGTTCGCCGCGAACGGCAAGGCGGACATCCCGGTGCGCTGGCTCCTGTCCCACCAGGCCGGCCTTGTCGCGCTGGACCAGCCGGTGCCGTTGAAGGATGCGCTGGCCTGGCACCCGATGGCGGCGGCACTGGCCGCACAACGCCCCCTCTGGACTCCGGGCACAGCGCACGGATACCACGGCCGGACCTGGGGCTGGCTGGTCGGCGAGGTGATCCGCCGGGTGTCCGGCCGCTCACCGGGCCGCTTCTTCGCCGACGAGATCGCGGCCCCACTGGGCTTGGACTTCTTCATTGGCTTGCCCGCTGGCGAGCGCGACCGAGTCAGCCGCATGGTGTACCAGCGGCCGGAGGTTGACCTCACCACCCTGCCCACGGAGTCGGTGCCCGAGGAACTCCGCGAGCAGGTCGCCGCGTGGCGGGACCCGAACTCATTCAACAACAGGGCCTACGCCGTCACCGACCCACCCGAAATCGACTTCGACTCACCGGAGGTACAGGCCGCAGAACTCCCGGCCTCCAACGGCATCGGCACCGCACGCGCTCTTGCCCGCATGTACGCCGCGCTGATCGGCGAGGTGGACGGCGTGCGCCTGCTCTCCCCGGACGCCCTGGCGTCAGCGACCGAGGAGCAGGCCAGCGGGAAGGACCAGGTCATGCTGATCCCCAGCCGCTTCAGCGCCGGGTACATGCTGCCCACCAAGAGCAATCCGATGATCGGGCCGAGCTCTTTCGGTCACACTGGCCGAGGGGGGTCACTCGCCTTCGCCGACTCGGAGCACGGGGTTGCATTCGCCTACGTGATGAACCGCGTCATCGGAGGCGGCGACGATGTGCGAGCGGCCTCGTTGGCCGAGGCAGTGCGCCGATCCCTGACGCAATGACCTGATGGTCGCGTGTTGCGATCATTCGGCACCATGTGCCGCTTCACTTATAGGCGGCGACAAAACGTACGGGTTCGGCTAGTACTGCTGTTGCGGCAGCCAGGTCCGCCAGTCGGGCCGACAGCGTCGCCTCCGCCAGGCGTGGCGGCAGCGCATCCCCGAACTTCAGCCCTCGTACCGCCCGTTCGTCGACGGCGGGAAGGCAGAGCCTGTCCGGAGCCTCGTTCAGGGCTTCCTTCCACACCGGTGGCGTGAGGTCTTCCCGCAGACGGATCCAGTGATCGTTGATGCGCTGAGCCGGTACGGCGATTCCCTCCAGCGTGGCCGCCAGCGTCGCGTTCGCGCGGTGACCTGACCAGGTCCACCAGCGAAGTTGACCCGATTCGTCGCGCATGATCAACGTGCCGCCCGGGTGAACCTTCTCCAGGAAGATCTCACGCGCTTCCTTGAGCGTCGAGGTGGCGCGTTGGGTCAGGGCGACGGGCGGATCCGTGCCGAGCAGCACCTCGCGCACCGCACGTGTGACCTCGAAGGAGGTGCCCTGGCCGAAGCCCGTGCCGCTCCACTTGGCCTTTCCGCCGCCGTCCACCGGCTCGACGAAGCAGCGTTTGCGACGCCAGTCGATGTAGGTGACCTGCCAGCTGCGGCCGGCCAGGAGAAGTCTGCGCGGGCCGGCGACTCTCTCGGTGAGCAGGGCGGGGTCTATGCGGCCGATCTCGGTGCGGCCCTGGAGGACGGTGAACTGCGGGGGTGCGGTGAAGACGGCGGTGAGGTTCATGAAGTGGCGGTGTCCGAAGCGCCGTTCGGCTTCGGGTCCGATGAACAGCATGCCGCCGTCCTGGTCCAGGTATCCCTCCTCCACGAGATGGCGGACGATCGGCTCGGCGGACCCTCCGAACGGTCCCAGGCCGTTCCACCACTCCTGCCAGAGCCGGTCTCCGACGCGGTGTTCCTGAAGGCAGAGGGCGAGCAGCTGCTGGGCGACGATGTGCCGGGGCTCGGGCGGTGCGGTGACCGGTTCGACCCAGCCTCGCGACCACTGGAGCAGCAGTCCCGCGGCAGCCAGGAGCCCGCCTTGGTCGAGGGTGAGGAAGAGGCAGTTCCGGGTCGTACCGGGGCGGCGTCCGGTGCGGCCCAGGCGCTGTAGGAAGGAGGCGACCGAGGTGGGCGCGTCGATCTGGATGACCCGGTCCAGGTCACCGACGTCGATGCCCAGTTCCAGGGTGCTCGTGGCGATGATCACGCAGTCGCGCGCCTCGGCGAACGCGGTTTCCGCGCGTCTGCGTTCGTCGAGCGAGAGTGAGGCGTGCGAGAGGAAGGTGGTCACGCCCTTGGCCCGTAGCTTGGCGCCCAGCTCCTCCACCAGGCGCCGTGACTCGCAGAAGACGAGCCGCTTCTCGCCGCGGTGGAGGGCGCTGATGACGGTGGCCGCGTTGTCGAGCGAGCCGACGTAGTCGAGCTGGATGTCGCCCGGTGGTACGGAAGCCGATGTCGGCTGTGTCTCGGCCAGGTGGGGCGCGACGACGTGCCCGGGGCGCCGCCCCGCTCCTGATCCCTGGAGCCAGGTGAGCAGGGCTTCGGGGTTGCCGACCGTCGCGGAGAGGCCGACGCGCTGTACGGAGCGGCCCACGACTCTTTGCAGGCGCTCCAGCACGGCGAGCAGGTGCCAGCCACGGTCATCGCCGGCGAAGGCGTGGACCTCGTCGACGACCACGGCCCGCAGCCCGGAGAAGAAGGACGCGTGGTCGACATTCACGCTGACCAGCATGGCTTCCAGCGACTCGGGAGTGGTGAGCAGCACGTCGGGCCGGGAGGCGAGGATGCGCCGCCGGGCGCCGGCCGGTGTGTCGCCGTGCCACAGGGCCGCGGTCCGGCCGAGCCAGGCGGTGTAGGTCTCCACGCGCGGCAGCAGGTTGTTCAGCAGCGCCTTGAGGGGACACACGTACAGCACCGAGGTGCCGGACCAGCCCTGGGCGTGCATCCGGGACAGCAGGGGGAAGCAGGCGGCTTCGGTCTTGCCGCCGGCCGTCGGGGCCAGCAGCAGGGCGTCGTCTCCTGCGGTGAGCGGGGTGACGGCGGCCTTCTGGAGCGGGCGCAGGTCCTTCCAGCCCAGGGTGTTGACGATATGGTGGACCAGCGCCGGTTCCAGGCCGTCGGCGGTGGTCACGGCAGTTCCAGCTCGATGTCGTCCGCCCGGTCGGCGGCGGCGTTGCGTTCGGTGTCCGTCAGCTCGCCGGCCGAGACGGTGAGCTGGTAGTGCTTGCGTGGGTCGAAGTCCTCGAACTCGTCGACACGGTCGAGCACGTCGGCGACGAGCTTGCGCAGGAAGACGCGGGGGGCGATGCCGACGTTGCCGCCCAGACCTCCGGTGACGGCGGTGGCGAGTTCGCCGACGTAGGAGTCGTCGACCCGCGCGGTGACCCGCTCGGGGTGGCGGGCCGCGCCCCGGTAGAGGTCCCGCACCTTCCGGCCGAGTTCCCCCAGGCGCGGCAGGTCGAAGCCGGGCAGGCGGAGCTGGACGGCGCGGGGCGAGTCGAAGCGGGCGTCTGTGGAGAAGTCAGTGGCGAGCCGTTGGGCCAGGGGCGGGAGCCGCTGGACGCCCTGCTGGCCGTCGTAGAACGCGGGGGTTCCGGTGATGACGAGGAAGAGGCCGGGGAAGCGTCCGGCGTCGATCTCGTCGAGGAGCTGGCGCAGTGCGTTGAGGCCCTTCTCCCGGACGTCGCCGCGGACGCGTTGCAGGGTCTCCGTCTCGTCCAGGACGAGGAGCAGCCCCGGGTGGCCACAGTCGCACAGCACGGTCAGGAGTCCCTGAAGGAAGCCGAGCGCGGCGAAGTGGTCGAGATCTCCGCGCACTCCTGCGGCCCGACGGGCGGAGGCGGCCACGGACTTCTGGCCGCCGAGCCAGGCGATCAGGGCCTCCGCCGTGGCGCCGTCCCCGGCGGTTACGGCACGGCGGTAGCCGCGCAGAGCGGCGGCGAACGCGGGCGTGGTGCGGGCGACGTCGGCGAGCCGGCGTTCCATCAGCGTGTCCACGGCCGCGGCGAGGGCTTCCTCGTCGTCCTCGTCGATCTCCGAGCCGTCGAGGACCTCCTCCTCCAGGGTGTAGAACCACGAGTCGACTACCGCGCGCAGTGCGCTGGGCTGGTGGGTGGCAGTGGCCAGGCGCTCGGTGAGCCGGCGGTAGACGGTCTCCAGTCGGTGCAGCGGTGTCTCGGTCTCGGAGATCTGCACCTCGGCGGTGGCAAGTCCCGCGCGTTTGGCGCGTTCGGCCAGCCAGCGTGCGAAGAAGGTCTTGCCGGAGCCGTAGTCGCCGCGGACGGCGTGGAAGGCGGCACCGCCACGGGTGACGGTGGCCAGGTCGTCGTCCAGGGCGGCTTCGAACCGGTCCAGTCCGACCGCGAACAGGCCGAGGCCGGACTGCGGGACGGTGCCGCGCCGCAGGGCGTCGATGACCTCGCGGCGGCGGACCGCGCTCACGGAGGCGGGCTCGGTCACGCCTTCTCCTCCTCCCGGTGTCCGTCTTCGGCCTCGTCCGTCTGCTGCGCGCTCTGCTCCGGCAGGAACTGCCCGCGCAGGAGCGGCACGTCGAGCTTCACCGCGTGCCCGCCGTCGATGAACCCGAGGACGGGGTACCCCTCGACGTTCAGCAGCCGCTGCACCGTGGTGACGAAGCCCTCGATGTTGCGGCGGACCCGCCCGGTGGCGGAGATCGCCGTGGCGAGAGCGGCCGGGGACATGGTTCCGCCCGCGGAGACGAGCGCGTCGATGACCGCGGCCACCACCTTCGCCTCGGGCGCTTTGCGGACGTACTCCTTCTGGGCCGCGTACACCTCGCTGCTTACCACCAACGTCCCCAGAGACTGCGCCACCGGCGGTGCGGCCTCCGTCCGGGCAGACGGCCGCGCCTCGGTGGCCGGCGCGCTCTCGGAGGGTGCCGTGGGGCGCGTGGGCGAGGGCACCACCGGCTGATCAGCGGGCACGACAGTGGGCTGGCGAGCGTCTCGGTTGACATGCGTCCGCCACCAGTCCGGCGTGGACAGCTCCCGCGGCAGCGGCACCCAGTCCTTCGGGGTCTCCTCCCCGGCCGGGAGCAGGACGAGCACCGGGACGGTCACCTCGGCCAGGGAGGCCCCGCCGTGGTATCCGGCGCGCCGCCCGGTGTAGCGGATGTCCTCGCGCCACGGCAGGATCACCGCTCCCCCGCCCTCGCGCACCCTCGGGCCGTGGACGGCGATCTCCCCGTCCCCCGCGGCGTCGCCGGTGCGCCAGCGGGCGGACTCCGCGCCGTCGGCGGCCATCGTCGGGCCGTCGCTGCGGCTGCCACGCTCCAGGACGTGTCCGTGGTCGGCGACGAGGACGACCGGGCGACCGTAGCTGCGGGCGGCGGCGAGCAGTTCCCGCAGGTGCGTGACATCGGCCAGGGACCAAGTCGTGCCGCGGCCGTGCCGGCCGTTGTCGAGTGCCTCGTCGATGGTGTTGAGGACCACGCCCACCACGGCGTCGGAGGCGAGGGCGGTCATCAGCTCGTGGGAGAGCGCGTGGCCCGCCTCGCCGCCGATGGCGGCCTTGTGGAAGAGGGCCGCCGCCTTGCGCCGCCGCTTCCAGAAGGCGGTGAAGCCGCTCGTCTCGGCCGACTGGCCGCCGTCGGTGGCCTCGCCCGCCAGCAGGGAGGCACGGCTGACGCGGGTGACGGACGGCAGCATCGAGACGGCGGCGAGCCGTGCGGGGGACTGACCGGGCTCCGGGCGCGGCACGATCTCACGCCAGCCGTCGCGTTCCGCCTCCTCGCCGAGCTGGGCGGCGACCGCGCTGCTCATGCCGTCGAGGACGAGGAGGAGCGGAGCGGCCTGGCCGGCCAGCGGGCGTACGACCGTGTCCAGCACGTTCTCGACGACGAGGCAGCCGTCGGGGTGCTGGGCGGTGGCGTGCGCGGCCCAGGCGGCGAGCCTTGGGGCGAACTCCTGATCGAGGAGCTGCCTGCGCTCACGTGCCTGCTCGTACAGGGCGCGCAGGTCCCGTCCGGTCTCCAGGTCGCCGTTGGGGTCGCCCGCCCACAGCACGGTGAGCGCCCGGTCCACCCAGCCCCAGTCGCAGACGTGCGCCCGCACGGCGGCGGCCACGCCGGTGACGGCGGGCTCGGGGCCGCTGAGCCAGCGCGCCACCCGTACGGCCGTCTCGGCGGCCTGGACGTGGTCCGGGCGGAGGCCGGCCAGGGCGTGGCCGAGCAGGTCGGCCAGCGCGGTCTCGCCGGCGGCCGGGGAACGGCGGGCTTCGGCAACGGTCCGGCGCAGTTGCGCGGTGAAGCTGGAAGGGAGGAACCGGCTCGCGGTGAGGCCGGGGGTGAGTCCCGCCTTCTCGGCCAGCTCGTCGGCCCTCTCCAGTACGGCGACGACGCGCAGGCGGGCGTCGTGGCTGGTGCGGGCGTCGGCGATCCAGCGGGTGAGGGTTCCCTCCACGGCGTCGGTGAACACGGCGAGTTCCGACCGCCGCGGCATGACCTGCCCGAACAGTCCGCCAAGGGCGAGCACCGTGTCGGGCTGGGCGGCGGGGTCCCGCAGTGCGGCGCCGAGCAGTCCGAGCGGCAGGGCGTCGTGGCCGAGGCCAGCTTCGGCGAGGGACAGCAGCACGGGGACGGCCGGTCCGGCCACCTCCGCGAGCCACTTCTTCAGTTCGGCGCGCTCGGTGGCGCCCAGTTCGGCGAACCGCCGGGGACCGGCGGGTGTGCGGGACCAGGCGAGCAGAGTGTCGGCGTCGAGGGTGACCTGCCCGTCCTGGCCGGGGGAGCCGTGCACCGCACGCAGGCCGAGCCGTTCGGCGGTCAGGGCGCGCAGGGCCGCGTCCCGGGTCAGCACGCCGCCGACGCGCGGCCAGCCGGCTTCGGCGGGCTCCGCTTCGACCAGGGCTTCCAGCAGCCACCGCTCGCGGTACATCCGCGGGTCCAGGCCGGTGGCACCGAAACGCTGCAGGACGACCTCGGCGTTTTCGACGGTGAGGGTCTTTCGCCGTACGGCTCTGCCGCGTACGTCCCAGCCGAGCTGCTCGTCGTCGACGCCCGTGGTCACCACGAGCACATCGGAGGAAGCAGCCGCGCTCCGGTGCTCGTGCAGGGCGTCGACGACGCCGAGGACGGAGGCTTCGTCCCGTACGTGAACGCGCCGCGCCTCGCCGTCCAGGGTGATCGTGAACTGCGGCGGGGCGCCGGGCGCGTACTGACCGTGGACGAGCACGAGGCTGCGCTCGCCGAGGTCCTCGGCGAGCGCAGCGAGCAGGGCCTCGACGGTACGGCGGCCCACTCGGGGCAGGGCCGGGGCCATCAGCCGGCGGTCCCTTCGCCGTCCGCTTCCGCCTCGGTTCCGGCGGAGGTGTCGGTCGCGGACCCGGTGTCGGCGACCGGCTGCCAGGTGACCTGGATGCGGGTGCCGGGGTGGGCGGCGAGGTAGGCGCGGATCTCCGCGTCGATCTCGGTGACCGCGGTCGCCAGAGACACCTCCAGCTGGGTGGGCTCGACGAGGTGGACGGCGCGCCGGCGACCCGCCTGTGCCGGGACCACGGTCTGGGCGCCGCTCCCGCCGTGGGAGGCGTCGTCCGGCGTGGAGGGCTGTTCCGGAGTGGGCGTCGAGGGAACGGGGGGCTTGCCGTGGTCGGTGAGGCTGACGTCCTCGGCGGTCGGCTCCGGCGTGAGGGGCGCCACGGGCGGAGTGGCCGACCGGGCGGGCTGGGCGAGGCGGGTGGCCTCGCGCATCAGGGCCATGACGGTGTCCGGGAGCCGGTCCAGGACGGGCACGAGCGAGACGGTCTGCTCGTGCTCGCGGGCAGCGCGGTGCACCTCGTCCAGGAACCGGGCCGCCCGCTCGCCGAGGCCGTCCTGGCGTACGGCGAGGTCGCGGCGCACGTCTTCCAGCAGGGACCACTGGGTGCCGCGCAGCGCGGCGGCGACCTCGGGAGCGTGCCGCAGGGCGCCCGCGATGTCCTCGTCGGTCACGTCGTACGCGGCGGCGGCCAGCTCCCGCACGCACGCGGCCGGTTCGGTGGTGCGCAGCAGCCGGGCGACGAGGTCGGCGGCGGCCTTGGTGGACTTCAGGCGGGGTGCGTCGGCGCCGGTCAGCCCGAGGTGGTGGGCGTGCTCCGTCAGGAGGGTGCGCACCTCACCGAGGGCCACGCGGTGTTCCTCCGCGACCGCGCGCACGCCTTCGGCGAGCCGGGCGACGTTGCGGGCGAACAGGACACGCGAGACGGTCCGGCCGAAGATCGTCCCGGCACGGCCGAGCGCGGTGTGGAATTCCTCCTCGGTGGGCAGTTCCACGGCCCTCAGCCCGTATCCGGGGCCGATCCGCTCCAGCTCCGGGGCCTTGGGCAGCGGCGAGGTCTGGTAGACCCAGGTGCGGTCGTCCAGCAGGGCGTACGTGGCGATGATCAGGTTGCTGACGTGGCGGTCGAGGCCGGTGTAGCCGAGTTCCTCGATCCAGTCGCGGATGTCCTCCACGGACAGGTCCGGGCCGGCGTCAGGGGTCTCGGCGGCCTTCTTGTTGATGCGCAGGCGCCAGTCGGTGGTGACGTTCAGCGGGCCGTCGTGGACCTCGCCGAGCTGGAGGGCGTGCACGATCCGGCGGACGACGGGCAGCTGGTGGCTGTCGACCACGACACGCCGTGAGCCGTCCTCCATCGCCTTCGTGATCCATTCGAGCGCGGTCTTCAGCTCGCGGGTGGTGACGGCCTTGCGGGTGAGCCGCGGGTCGAAGTCGGGGTGCTTGGGGTGGCGGGCGCCGAGGAGCCCGTCGGCGAGCAGGAAGAGGTTCTCCTCGAAGCCGACCGCCGGTTCGGGCCGGGTGCGCGTGAAGCCCGGCTGGAGCGAGATCAGGTGTTCGCCGTCGCGGACCTCGGCTCCCGCGGTGCCCGGTTCGGCCCTGTTGATGCCGTACAGCTGCAGCAGCGCGTCGGTGAGCTGGGTGGTCAGGCTGTCGCGGGACGCCTTGAGCTGGTTGCGGATCTGGATGCGCTCCTCGGCGGGGCGGGTCGCCGTGTGGTCGTCCAGCCGGTCGCGCTCCAGCAGGTAGTTGATCTTCAGGAGGCGTCCGAGGCTGCGGGCCTTCTGCTCGGACAGGAAGTGCGGCAGCCAGACGATCGTCGGCGCCGTCTTGCCGGCACGCTTCAGCCGCTCCACCCGCTGGGCGTCGTCCATCGGCGAGTGGTCGTGGCCGTCGAAGGGGTAGTCGAAGACGAAGCGGATGTTGCCCTCGGTCTGCGGCGCGAACTCGGCGTCGGGCAGGTGGGGGTCGCGGACGTTGCCGAAGACGAACTCGACGGTGCGTTTGGTGCCGCGCCAGACGACGGTCCGCTCGCACACGAACGCCTGGGTGTCGGGGATGCCCAGCGCGGCCCACAGCTGGTCCTTGATCCACTGGCGGCGGTAGCCGTCCTGGTCGGCGACGCCCTGCACCTCCTCCAGCAGCGGCTCGACGTCCAGGTCGGACAGGTGCAGGTGGAAGACGGGGTCGGCGGGGTCGCCCTCGCTGCGCAGCTCGCCGTCGAAGCCCTCGGCCTGGAGCTCCTGCAGACGCTTGACGGCGACGGCGCCCGCGTCGCCCACCCGGGTCCTGATCGTGCCGTGGTTCAGTGCGGCGAGCCGGCCGCCGGTGAGCCGGGTCAGGGCGGGCACGTTGGGAGCGAGGGAGGCCAGCAGCAGCGTCTTGACCAGCCGCTCGTCGGTCCGGAAGCGCTTGTCGTCCGCCGAGCCGTACTTGGTCAGCAGGTGCTCGCGGACGCGGGCGTGGAAGCGATGCGCGATCTCCGACTCCTTGCGGAGCCTGGCGGTGAACGCCTCACCGGTCCGCGCGGCGATCACGTCCCACAGGTCGCCTATCGGGACGAGCTGGCCGAGCCGCAAATCGTCGCGGTGCCGCCGCAGCAGCTCCTGCACCAGCTTCAGACCGGTCCGCTCGCGCTGGAGCGCGCCGGAGAGATCCACCAGCACGTTCAGCAGGGCCGGGGACAGGGGGTACAGGGTGCGGAAGTCGTCCCAGCTCGCCTCGGTGCGCCCCTGCGCGTCGAGCAGCACCTGCCGCACCTCGTCCCGCGACGACTCCACGATCTTGAACGCGTCGTCGCGCGCCTGCTCCATGCCCGGACGCGGGGCGAGCACCCGGTGCTTGATGATCTCGACGAGGTTGCTGTCCTCCAGCTCGACGACGTCGATCCGGCCGGCGAGGTAGTCGACCTGCTGCTCCAGGTTCTGCACGTCGGCGCCGGCCACGTCGGAGCCGATGAGCTGGGACAGGTCGCGCTGGCGGGAGATGAAGGAGATGATCGGCACGGGCCGGCCGCTGTCGGCGGACTCGATCAGCTTGACCAGCCGCTGCACCTGGTCGCGGACGAAGTCCTGGTCACCCATGTGCGCCTGGAGCCACAGGATCAGCTCGTCGAGGAAGAGGACGACGCCGTCGTAGCCCAGCGACTGGGCGTGGCGGGAGACGACCTTCAGGCCGTTCTCCAGCGGGATGAAGGACTGGGCGTCACCGCGGGCGGCCTGCGTGTACGCGGCCATGGGCCCGGTCAGCAGCGCCGACACCAGCCGCTCCCGCTCCTCGCTGCCGGGCGGCGCGGCGAAGGCCCGGTCCAGCTCGGCACTGCTCCAGCCGTCGCTGCCGAGCAGCTCGGTTCCGGCGTCGATGCCCGGCAGGTCGTCCTCGTCGTCCGCGCCCCCGCGGCCGGAGGTGGCCACCGCCCCGGCGCCGAGCCACTGCCGGAACTTGTCGTCGTCACCGAGGAACTTACGCTGCCGGTCCGCGTCGGCGAGCAGCGCGTCCGACCGGTAGACGGCGGGGGTCGCCGCCTCCGGGTGCAGCTCCCGCACGGTGTGGACGTACCCGCCGAGCAGCGCCGAGTCCAGGTCCGTCGATCCGACCAGGTGGTACGGGATCATCAGGAACCGGCTGCCGCCCAGCCAGTCCCGGTGCTCGGCGACGACCTCCTTCAGCCCCGGCTTGTGCAGAGCCCCCTCGTGGCTCTTGAGCACGGCGTGCAGCACGGTGAGGAAGTGGCTCTTACCGGCGCCGAACGAGCCGTGCAGGTACGCGGCGTGCGAGTCGCCCGTGCGGACGGCCTTCCCGACGACGCCGAGCGCCTGCCGGAACGCCTTCTGCAACTGCTCGGTGACGACGTACTCCGCCACCCGCTCGTCGGCCTCGTGGAAGCCCTGGGAGAGGTCGACCTTGAAATCGCCCGCGTGGACGTCCTCCTTGATGTCGATGACATCGCGGAGGAACAGCTCTGTGGTCGACATCAGGCGATCATTCCCTCACTGTGCTGGCGGCCGGCCCGGACAGCGCCCCCCCTCAGGCGTTGGCGCACCGTCCATCTTGCCAGGTGGGTCCGACAGCGGGAGGAGAGATCGTCACGCCTCCGGGGAGGGGTCTCACCGTGGGTGATCGTCCGGGCCCGGACGGCCGGGTGCGCTCACGTGGAGTGCCCGGCTCGGGTCCCCTCCGCGAGGTCCAGCTCCGCCCAGACCGTCTTGCCCGGCCCGGTGCGCTCGGTCACACCCCAGCGGGAGGCGAGCGCGTCGACCAGGAGCAGGCCCCGGCCCCCTTCGGCGTCCTCGGGCGCCGGGGCCAGGCGCACGGGCAGCGCCGGATGCGTGTCGGACACCTCGACGCGCACGAGCGCGGCGGCGGGCCGGTGCACCAGCCGCAGCACGAAGTCACGCCCCGGTACGCGCCCGTGCCGGACGGCGTTGGCGGCCAGCTCGGCGACGATCAGTAGGAGGGTGTCGGACGGGGCGGAGCCGTACGGCACGCCCCACGCCTCCAGTTGGTGCGCGGCGAGCCGGCGGGCGAGGCGTGCTCCACGGCGGGTCGAGGAGAAACGCTGGGCGAACGTACGTACGGTGACGGTGACTTGGGTCTGCGGCATCGGCATGCGGACCAAGGTCCCGCCGTCGCATCCCCGCCAACAGGACCGACGCCGATACAGAGTCGGCTGTACTGGTTCACTCGCTGGACTGGGTATGTCACGGTGCGTAACCATGGAGCGGGTTCGTGTGCACGGTGCACGGGGAGGCGGCTGTATGGCGACGGACAACGGCGGGGCGATCAGCAGCGGGGGCGGTGGCGGTGGCGCCGGGGGCTCGAACGGGGAGCACGACCTGTCCGACAGCCTCAAACCCTTCGGTGCGGTACTGAAGGCGCTGCGGGAGGAGGCCCGGCTCACCCAGGAGGAGTTCGCCCAGCGGGTGCAGTACTCCACCGCCTACGTCGCCAAGATCGAGCAGGGGAAGCGGTTTCCGCCGAGCGACCTGCCGTCGCGGGCGGAACCGGCACTGGGGGCCGCCGCGGCCAAGGTGCTGGGAGCCGCGGCGCGGAGTCTTACGCGGAGGGCGGGGCTGGCGTCGTGGTTCCGGCAGTGGGCCGGGATTGAAGAGGAGGCGGTGTCGCTTTATGCGTACGAGTGCCGGGTGGTCCCAGGCTTGTTGCAGCCCGAGCCATACATCCGGGAAGTCTTCGAGCGCAGGCTGCCGCCGCTGGCTGAGGAGCAGTTCGAGCAGCAGGTGGCTGCTCGCCTGACCAGGCAGCGGCTCCTGCACGAGCGCCCGAGCACGTCGTTCTCCTTCATGATCGAGCAGGCGCTGCTTGAACGCCGGATGGGTGGCCCCGAGGTGACGCGGGCGCTCATCGACAACCTGCTGGAGCAGGGCCGTCGCCGCAACGTGAAGATCCTGGTCATGCCGCTGCGCCAGGAGGACCACTCGGGGTTCGAAGGCCCGAAGTACCTGGCCGAAACACCGGACAACAAGTGGGTGGGGTACGTCGAAGCTCAAGAGACCAGCGTCCTCATCACCGACCCGAAATCGGTCAGTGCGATGCTCCAGCGCTATGGAAAGATGCGCTCGCAGGCTCTGAGCCGGACGGCCACCGCGAGCCTGCTGAAGCAGATGCGAGGAGCCTTATGAGCACCACCGAACTTGCCTGGTTCAAGAGCAGCTACAGCGGCGGTGCCGGTGACAACTGCGTAGAGGTGGCCCTGTCCCAAGAAGCTGTCCATGTACGCGACTCCAAGGACACCCGCCTCCAGCCCCTGCGCATGTCCCCCACCGCCTGGTCGGCGTTCACCGCGCACGCCTCCGGCACCGCCCGCTGAGTCGGCAGCTCGGGGGAGAGCGCAGTGGCTCTCCCCCTTCGCCTCGCTCTACGCGTCGTCCAGCTCCGGCTGTTCGGTCTTCTCCCGGCGCTGTACGGCCTTCCGCCCCCGCGTCTTCCGCACCGGACGCCAGTCCTTCATCTGCGCCTCGCTCACGCCGTGCATGCGCAGGTAGCGCTGGAACTCCGCTTCCAGGTCCTCAGCCGGTGAGCCCTCCCACTCGTCGTCGTACGCGCTGTACCACTGGCGTACCCACGGCATGACCTCATGCAGCCCGGCGAGCAGTGGCACGAGCCGTTCGGCGCCCCAGGCGTCGCTCTTGACGCGCGTCTCGATCAGCTGCGTGAGTGCCAGCGCCTGGTCCTTGTGGTCCCAGCCGGCCCAGCCGAGCATCAGCGTGGAGTCGCTGTCCGGGCCCGCCTCCGGGTAGGAGATGAACCGTTCCTTGGGGACGTCGAGCTTGCCCCGGTGGGCCCAGTAGGACTGCTTGAGGAAGTCGGAGGACTTGTACCTGGTCGGCGGGTCGATGTCGAGCCGCGTGCCCGTACGGTCCTCCTCGCGCTGCTTCTCCCAGACCTTCTCCCACTCGCGGCGGGTGCGCAGGCCGGAGTCCTTGTAGCGCATCGCGGCGAGGTAGGGCACGTGCTCGTCGGCGATGATCTCGTTGAGGATCTGCGCGAGGGGGAGGTCAGGCTTCTTCAGGTGGTCGGTGGCGTACAGCGCGGCGACGGACGTAAAGTCGGGGTCGGATCCGAGCCGGTCGGCAAGGTTGTTGGTGGTCAGCGTCCGTGGTCGGCGCAGGCCGTCACGTACCTCGAACCACAGGTCCTGGTCCTCGCAACGGTCCAGCAGCCAGTTCCGCAGCGCGGCGCGTTCCTTCTTCTCCCACGAGTCGGTGGCCCAGCGGCGCTTGCACTCGGGGCGCTCGATGAGGGCGATGTCCTTGCGGCTGGTGATCAGGTCGATGCGGGCTTGGACGATCTTGCGGTACCAGTCCGGCCAGTGGGCGGGGATCTTGGTGACGGGGGTCGAACCGTGGCGTGTGAACCAGGCGGTCTCCACCTCCCCGGCCTCGGCCTTCCGCGCGAGGACGATCTCGAAGGCACGCTCGCCGAGCTTGACCTCGGGGATGGTCTCGGGGTCGGGTTCGGGGGTCACGGTCCGGGCGACCTCGCGGTCGCTGAGCAGCCCGTAGAGGCCGTAGACCTGCCAGTCCAGCTCCTCTTGCAGGGCGATGCTGCGGCGACGGATCTTGGCGTGTTCGGCTTCCGCGTCATCCAGTGCTTGCCGCGTGGGCACGACAGTGGCGGCCACGGCCGAAGGCTCCAACTCGGCGAGCTTCTGCGCCTGGGTGTCAAGGACGCGGCCGAGGTGGAGCGGGAGCTTGACCGGAAGGGGGAACTCTTGCAGCTTGGTGCTGGTGAATTCGAAACGGTGCTCCCACAGCTCATCGGAGATACCGCCACCGATACCACCGTTCCCTTTGGACTGACTGACCTGTTTCAGCCAGAAACACGCGGTCGATGAATTGAGGAGTCCAAACAACTCCAGATGTTCATCAACACCAGCCCCTTCGCGCAGCTTGATCACTGGAGCGGTTCGGTTGAATACCTTGCCGCCCCGATCCAGCACGAAGTGGTTGTGTGTAGCTACAAACGGAAAGGCGACAGAGAGCGGGCTTCGGAAGCGGCGCGGAAAGAACATGCTGTGGTCGAACCAACGCAGTCCTCTCTCCTCTGGCGTTTCACCGAAGTCCACGCGCTGACGAAGTACGGTTCGACTAGGCCAGAGGAACTGCTCCTCGCATTGAGAAAGTTCGCGCGCATCTCCCCCATTCGAGTAGGGGAAGAAGGTCTGCATCGGGGATGAAAGGACATAATCGCGCAGCCCTTCACCTCGAACTACGGCGACACATCCGTTCGCCAGTCCGCGGGTGTGCACAGCGGAGCGCGGCAGATAGAACGCGTCATCCAGACCCGTATGCGTAGTCCGACCACCTTCAAGCGACACGTCCGACAATTTGGCACGCGCCCGCTCGAAAATGGCGAACAGGTCTCCTGCCCCACCACCAGTCAAGGACCAGGGATGCGCGAAGTATTCAACCGCCGCTGCATCCTCCACCGAGACCCACTCCGACTCACTCCCCGGCTTGCCCAACTGCTCGACAATTGCCCGCCACACAGCGCCCTGCGACGCGTCCTCCGGCTGTGCAGGCTCCCCCCGCACACCCAAAACCGCCCGCACCGTCCGATCCGGGCTGGGAACCCGGTTGCGCCCCACCAGAATCACCGTCGGCGTGCCGTGCCCTGGAATGTAGGCGCCCGAGGTGTCGATGACATGCGACAGCTCGACCCGGTTCCGGAAGACGACCTCGATCAGCTTCTTGCCGAACTCCCGCTTCATGAACGAGTTCGCGGTGATCTGCCCCACGAACCCACCGCCACCTAGCCGCCCGCCGGGCCCCTTCACCGCAAGCTCGAACATGCGCTGGGCGAACGGCACCGACAGCGCGTACGTCCCCGCGCACGCGTCGTACGCCGCCCGGTAGTTCTCGTTCTCCTGCTTGTCCTTCACCGTGATGTACGGCGGATTCCCCACCACCACGTGGTACGACCCGCGCCCCAGCAGGTCCACCCGCTTCGCGTACTCCCACACGTCCTCGGTGGCGTACGCGTACGTCTCCCCCTCCTCGCGTCCCACGATCGCCTCCGCGAACAGCGTGTCCAGGTCGGTCTGGATGCCCGCCGCGTCCCGGCCGTGCAGGAGGGAGTCGCCCACCGCCACGTTGATGGGGAACGGCGGCGCTTCCACCAGCCGTCGCGTACCCGCCGCGCGCATCGCGGCTACCAGGAGCCGGAAGCGGGCGATGCTCGCGGCGAAGGGGTTCTTGTCGCAGCCGTGGACGGACTCCAGGACCCGGCGGACCAGCGTCCAGTCGTCCGTGCCGGGCTCGGCCTGGCGCCACTTGTCCAGCAGGCGGTGGAAGATGCCGAGCAGGAAGTGGCCGGAGCCGCACGCCGGGTCGATCGTGCGCAGGCCGCGGCGTTCACGGCCGTCGGGGCCGGTCCAGACCGGGTTGAGGCCGAAGCCCTGGCCGTCGTCCGCGACCGCCGGTTCCAGGGTGAGGTCGAGGATGAACTCCTCGACGAACTCCGGGGTCTGGAGCAGCGCGTAGGTCTTGCGGGCGTGCTCGCTCAGGTCCTGGTAGAGATCGCCGAGGAAGCGGGTGTCCCACTCTGGGTGGGTGAAGTCGTAGCGGATCTCGCCGTCCGCGCCCCAACGGCGCCAGAACATCAGCAGTTCCGTCGCCGTCTCGTAGCCGGGGGTCAGTCCCCACAGCGGGTTGTGCCGCTCGTCGAAGAGGCCGGCGGCCGTCTCGTTGGTGCCCGCCAGGTGGCGGAACGCCTCCATCAGCCAGTCGCGGTTGTTGTGGTGCGGGTAGGTGCGGAAGTGGGCCTCGTGCCGGGCCTCCGCCTCGGCGAGGCGTTCGCCGGGACCGGCGAGGTACGGCTCGTCGATCAGGCCGTTGTCCTCGCAGAAGCGGACGAAGACGCAGCCCAGGACCCACGCCACGGCGGCCTGCGTGACGCGCTCGTCCCGCCAGGCCGGGTAGGACAGGGCGGTGCGCCGGGCCTCCTTGGCCTCGCGCCACTCGCGGTCCAGGCGGGTGCGGAACTCATCCTCGGACTCGCTGCGGGCCCGCAGGTCGTCCTCCAGGTCGACGACCAGCTTCTTCAGGTCCTTGAGCAGGGCCGCCTTGTCCGTGCCCGTAGTCGTCACCGTCACTCTTCGCTTCCTTCTCCCTGCACCGCGTCAGCGCCCCACCGCGTCAGCCGCGGACCGGACCTCCCATCCTGCCGCACTTGTGCCTCCGTACGGCGGCCCAGGGTGGTCGCGATCTGGGAAAAGCCGCCGCGAGCCTCTTGATCGGCTCGCTAAAGTGATCGTCGTGACGGCCTCGACACCCTCCGCGACACAGCCACCCGCGTTCGCGACGGCGAGCAGGAACCACTATCGCGCCGCCGTACTGGCCGCGAAGGAGAACCTGCGGATATCCGCCGACCATCTGGCCGGGCTGGCGGCGGAATGCGGTATCAAAGCCATCCTGGCCGACTTCCTGGGTTCTCAGCTCAACACCCGCAACCGACTGGTGAACGACGAAGTCGCCACCTGGGTGAAGAAGAAAGGCGCCCCAGGCGTGCGGGAGTGGAGACCGCAGGAACACGGGCACCTCCCCGAGCTGTGGGAACACCTCACCGCCGTCGCCCACCGCCGCCGGGGAGGCGGAGCGGGCGCGCTGTTCACGCAGCTCATCTGGAAGAACCCCTTCGCCGGCTGGGACGTCGCGGGCCGCTACTGCGACGGCACCGCGATCACCGACGCGGGGGTCGACCGGCACCTGAAGGCCGCGTACGACCTCATCGCCGCCCATGAACAGGCCGGCATCCTGGGCACGAGGACCCGCGCATGAGCCGTTCCCGTGCGCGTTTCGACACCGCCTGGCAAGCCGCCCGCGACCACGCCCGGCAGGCGGCGGCGCAGTTCGGCATGGACGTCGTGGTCACCCGGGACGTGCTCGGCCGGGCCTGTCTGCTCATCGACGACCGGGGACGCCCCCTCGCGCACGACGACGCGGACGTCGTCGCCCTCCGTGACGCGTTCGTGGCCGCCACGCGCCCCTTCACGGGCCTCGAACCCCTCCTCTTCGGTGAAAAGCTCTTCGCACCGGAGCTGTACTTCGACGCCGAGGACCGCGCACCGGTCAGCCCACGGCAAGGCTCCGCCGGCAGCGTCCACGCGCTGGAGCGGACCGTCATCGGCACCGACTGGGCCCGGGGCGCCCGCACCCCGACCGACGGGGCCCTCGGGCGCCGCGACCGGCGAGTGGCGCTGTACGGATTCAAGGGCGGGGTGGGGCGCACCACCGCCACCGCCGTCCTCGCCCGGTACCTCGCCGGAACGGGCCGCTGCGTGCTCGTGGTGGACCTCGACCTGGAGTCCCCGGGCGTCTCGAACCTGCTGGAGGACCCCGCCGGCATCCCCCGACACGGCATCGTCGACCACCTGATAGAGAGCGGCGTCGGCAACGCCGACGGGCTGGAGCTGGTGGCACGCAGCTCCGCACTGCCCGTCAAGGGCAACGGGGAGGTGTGGCTCGCCCCGGCAGGCGGCTCACCGCTGGCGGGGGAGCCGTACGACTACCTCGCCAAACTGAACCGCATCTACAGCGACCTCGCCGGACTCAACCCCGGTGACGGCGACCGGCCGTTCGCCGCGCGGCTGGAGGAGGCCATCGCCGCCTGCGAGGACCAGGTGTCCGAGCTGTCGCGGCCACCGGACGTCGTCCTGCTGGACAGCAGGGCCGGGATGCACGACATCGCGGCGGTCACCCTGACCCATCTCAGCGGGCTCGCCCTGCTGTTCGCCGTGGACAATCCCTCCACCTGGGAGGGCTACAAGATGCTGTTCGAGCAGTGGCAGCAGCGGCCGGCCCTGGCCCGGGAGCTGCGGGAGCGGCTGCGGATCGTGGCGGCCATGTTCCACTCCGCCGGGGACGCGAAGCGGCTGCCAGCCCTGCGCGACCGCGCCCAGCAGCTGTTCGCCGACACCCTCTACGACCAGCTCGGCACGGACGAGGACGGCCCGGACAACGTAGACGACGCAGGCGACGAGGGAGACGAGCTGTACCACCCTCCCCTGGAGGACGACGACGCGCCGCACGCCCCCATCCCGATCCTCTTCGGCAACGACCTGGTGGGCCTTGACCCCCTACGCAGCCGCGACTGGCCCGAGCTGCCGTTCGTCGAGGCCGCGTACCGGACGTTCACGACTACGGTGGAGCGTCTGCTGCCGCCACCGCACCCCGCCCCGGAGTCCTCATGACCGCCCCGCCGACCACCGACGAGTACCGCACCCTGATCTCCAGGGCCCTCGGTGCCGCACTCGACGCGGACACGGACGGCCCGGACCGGCAACGCCTGTTCACCCCGTCCAGCCACCGCCTCGCCCTCGACCCCGACGTGACCGTGGTCCGGGGCGCCCGCGGCACCGGCAAGACGTACTGGGCGAAGGCGCTGATCGATCCGGAGCTGAGGGAGGTGGCCGCGCGGTCGTACATGATGCCGCGGCTACGGCGAGTCCGGGTCACCACCGCGTTCAGGGCGGGCGGCAACAGTGAGACCCCTTACCCGGGCAAGCGGAAGATCGCCAGACTGCTGCGGGACGTGATCGACCCCGACAGCTATGCCTATGACATCTTCTGGCGCGCGGTCGTGATGATGGCGCTCGAGGTACCGCAGATCGCGAGCCTGGCTGACTGGCCCGACCGTATCCGCTGGGCCGCGGCGAACGAAGACGCGTACGACGACGCGCTCGGCAGGGCCGACCGGGAGGCCCGGGACACCGGCGAGACGCGTGTGCTGCTCTTCGACGCCCTGGACCACCTGCACTCCGACCGCAGGACGGCCGACCGGCTGGTGTCGGCGCTGTTCCAGGTGGCGCTGGAACTGCGGCTGACCACAGGGGCGCTGCGCGCCAAGATCTTCGTCCGCCCGGACATGTACGACAGCGCGCCCAAGGCGTTCGCGGACGCCTCGAAACTGGGGGCCAACGCGGCCGATCTGACGTGGAGCCGAGAGAACCTCTACGGACTTCTCTTCCACCGGCTGGGGAACCATCCGAGCAGGGAGGCGGAGAAGTTCCGGGCGCAGTACGGCACGTGGGAGACGCAAGGTGAGGGGCGGTTCATCGCGCCGGTCGACCTGATCGCCGACGAGAAGTGCCAGGAGCGGGCTTTCGTCGCTCTGGCGGGGTCCTACATGGGCACCGACCGGCGCAAGGGCCACACGTTCACCTGGGTGCCGAACCACCTCCAGGACGGCAAGGGGCGGGTAAGCCCGAGGACCTGGCTGCTCGCCCTGCGCACGGCCGCGGACCTGACGGCGGAGCGGTACGCCACACAGCCGTACCCGCTGCACTACGAGGCGCTGCGGGAGAGCCTGCACGAGGCGTCGCGGGTCCGGGTGGACGAGCTGAAGGAGGACATCGGCTGGGCCGCCACCGCCATAGAGCTGCTGGAGGGCGGACAGGTACCCATGGAGCCGTCCCACGTCCGCCAGTACTGGGCGCAGGGCGGGCTGGCGGAAATCTTGCGCCGTAGGGGGGAGAACGACGACGAGAACAGCGGCCCCCGTGACGCCGACGATCCCTTCGCGCTGATAGAGGAACTGGTGGAACTCGGCGTCCTGACCAAACGCACCACCGGCGCCCTCGACCTGCCCGACGTGTACCGGCTGGCGTTCGACATCGGCCGCAAGGGCGGGGTGCGCCGCAGGGCCTGAGTCGGCGGCCGGTGCAGGCCGGGGGCGCTCAGCCGGTCATGGCCGGCACCCGCAGCGAGTCCAGGAACTCCTTGTCCAGGTGCTCCCGTTCCCCGTCCCCGCCGATCACCTCCACCGTCCGCCCGTCCAGCTTCGGCTCCTGCGCGCGTGTCTCGACCGTGCACAGCAGCCACAGGCCGTGCGGCGCGTCGGCGGGGCGGCGGGCCGCGTTCTGGAGCCGGACGAGGAAGCCGTGGCCGCCCTCGTCCCAGTAGCGGGCGACCAGGCCGGCGTCGTGGAGGAACACCACGGTGCGCGGCGCGTCGGCGCGGGTGAGGACCGCCTCCTCCACACGCTGCCAGACCACTCGGACGAAGGACGCCAGCCCCGGCTTGATGCCGCCGGGGACGGAGAGACTGTCGGCGCGCAGGACCTTCCGCCAGTCCTGGCCCTTCTCCGCGGCCAGGGCGCGGAAGGCGGTGAGGAACACGTCCGACAGATCGACCGCCTCGACCGGGAAGGCGGCTGCCACGGTCTCCGCGGCTCCCGCGAACGCGTTCGGCTTCACCGTGAGGGCGAGGAAGCCGCCCCGTTCCGCCACGGCGGTGAGCCGCTCCCGCAGCGGGCCGTGCGGGTCCTCCCGTTCGGCCCGGGTGACCGGGGTGGGCGGCTGGTAGCTGGTGAGGGCACCGGTGGAGCTCCAGGTGCCCGTCGACTCCGGCGCCCTGGGGAAGAACTTCTCCGCCTCGTCGTCGTACACGAGGTCGAAGCGCGCCCCTTCCAGGGCGTCCAGCAGCTCCACGTGGGTGGGTTCACGGGAGCCCGACACCAGGTCCAGACCCGGGAAGCGGGCACGCAGGCGGGCCACCAGCTCGCCGACGGTGATCCCCCGGTCGCGGCGGACGCCCGCGCCCGCCTGGGAGATGCGCAGCGCCCGCTCCAGGCTCAGATCACGCGGGTACAGCTCCAGCCGGGGGGTGGCCGCGACGCCGGGGGCCGTCGCGGCGGCCAGGGACACCAGACGGGTGTCGGCGAGCGGGGCGAACCCGTCGGGTGCGGGCACGGCGCGCAGGACGCGCAGGACCTCGCCGCGGCCGGGCAGCGGGTCCTGCCGTGCCAGCCGTTCGGCGGCCTGGCCGAGGAGCGCCGCGTAGTCCGCCAGCTCCCGCGGGCTCGGGTCGTCCGCGCCCGGCAGGGACTCGGCGGCGAGTAGGACCGTCTCGCCCCGCCGATGTACGGCGAAGCGGGGCTCGTGCGGCCCGTCGGGGTCCTCGTCCGGGCGCTCGGTGGTCTCCGCGTCGGCAGCGGCCCGTACGACGGCCAGGGCCCGGGCGAGCGTCCGCTCGGGCGTGTCCGATCCGGCGCCGTGGCGGGCCCGGAGTTCGGCCGCGGCCTCGTCGGCGGTCATCACCCGGCCGACGGACTGGAGGATCTCGGTCAGCTCGGTGCGGACCGGGTCCAGCCAGTCCGCCTCCGCCCACCTCCTGATCTCGATGCGGTGATGCCGGGAGACAGAGGTCTGCTTGATGCCCAGGTGGTCGGCGATCCGGGCCTGCACGGGCCAGACACCGAGCGGGGAGAGTCCGCCGTCGTCCGGGGGCAGGCCCAGGGTGAGGCGTACGACGTCGGCTCGGTGGGAGCCCTTGCGGCCCGGCTCGGGGGCGAGGAGCGCGGCCATGTCGTCTATCGACAGGATGCGGGGCTCGCCCTCGCCGGAGGCGGAGTGCTTGCGGCCGGTGTCGTCCGGCGCCTGCCTGCGGGGCGCGTACGGCGCCGCCGGGCGCAGCGCGGTGGCCCACTGCTTGCGGCGCCGGTTGAGTTCCTTGCGGACGAGGGCGCCCGCGCCGCGCGCCTTGGAGATGGCATACGGCTGAATGTCCAGCAGCTCCCCGACCGTGGTGGCGCCGAGTCCGCCGGCCACCGACACGGCACGCGGGGACAGGCCGGCGGCGTCCAGCGGCGTCGTCAGGTCGGCCGCCGCGGCGGCCCGGTCGCGGGCCTCCTCCGGGTCGTCGGACGAGGTGCCCACGGTGGAGGGGGTCGTGGCGGGCGCGGTCGCGTCGGCCGCCCGGAATACCTCCCGCCAGGCGTCCCACATCTGCCGCAGCGTGTCGAAGCGCTGCTCGGTGTCGCGGTGCATCGCGCGCTGGAAGAAAGCGGTCAGTCCATCGCGCAGCGCGGGCTCGAACAGCTCGGTGGCGACGTGGAGTTCGGCCGACTCGTTGGTCAGCGGGTCGAGCTGCCCCTCGCCCCAGAGCGGGCGCTCGCCGCTCGCCATCTCGTGGAGGGTGACGGCGGCGGCGTACCGCTCCGCGTGATCGTCGTAGTGGGCGCGGCGCATCGAGCCGAGGAACGGGTCGAGGTAGCCGCGCGTGCCCGCCTTCACGTCCCGGTCGGAGGCGTCCGTCAGGGAGAAGTCGAACAGCTTGAGCTGCCAGGTGCGGTCCTTGCGGCGCTGGATGCCGAAGTTGTCCGGTTTGATGTCGCGGTGACGCACGCCCTGCGCGGCGAGCTGGTCCAAGGCGTGGAACAGGTCGTCCGCGAAACGCTCCAGCTCGTGGTAGGTGAGCCGCCCCTTGCCGCGCAGCCGTTCGCCGAGCGACTGCTCACCGGCGTACTCCAGCTCCAGGACGGTCCGCCCGCCGAGTTCCCGCAGCCCCTCGCCGCGCAGCTGGACGACGGAGCCGCCGCCGACCTTGCGCAGGGCCCGTTCCTCGGCGCGCAGCCGACCCGCCTTCTCCTCGTCGAGGGCGACCTTGAAGACGTGTTCGTCGAGCTGGGTGCGACCCTCCTCGTCCTCAGTGGCCCGCTCCACGAGCAGGGCGCGGGCCGTGGCGCCGGTGCCGAGCACCCGGCGCACCGTCCACTCGGCGTCCAGCGACTGGCCGGGCGCCGCTTCGAGCGGGTCGACGCAGGCCGCCGCCGGTGAGTCGGGGAGGATACTGGCGCGTTCCGCCTCGTCCAGCAGATCCAGGAACGCCTCGGTCGAGCCGAGCCGCTCGTTGACGTCAGCGCGGGTCGCCCGGAAGACCAGGTCGTCGAGAACGTCGGGCAGGCCGTCGGTCACCGCGAACAGGCGCAGGCCGCCGTCACTGCGTAGCCGTTCGGCCAGGTCGCTGCGCTGGGTGGCCGGCGGGCGGCCGCTCAGGATCAGGTAGGCGACCGCACCGAGACCGAAGATGTCCAGGTCGGCGGGGTCGGCGTACGGCTGGTCCGACTCGGGGGCGAGATAGACGCGGGCCGCGTCCTCGATCAGAGCGGCGTCGAGGGCGGAGCCGCCGATGGAACGGAAGAAGGTGGCGTTGCTGTCGAAGTCCCGCGCCGCTGTCTGCCAGTCGGTGATCCGCAGCTCGGGAGCCGCCCCGTCGGCCCGGAACGACACATAGACGGAGCGGGCCGCGAGCGCCCGGTGGTAGAGGGAGCGGTTGTGCGCGTAGCGGACCGCCTCGGCGAGCTGCCGGACGAGGTCCAGGCGGATCTCGGGCGTGAGCCTGCCGCCGTAGGTGTCCAGGTACTGGTCGAGGCGGAGATCCCCGTGCCGGTGGCGGAAGAGGATCGCCGGTCCGCCCTGGTGCTCGCGGAAATCGAGCGCGTCGACGATGCCGCGGTGGGTGATGCCCTGCAGCACCTGGTACTCGCGGCGGGCGGCCCGCTCGGTGGCCCGGCGGGCCGCCTCCGTCGCCTTCTGGCTTACCAGGTAGATGCGGACCCGGCCCTCCTCCTGGACGAGGCCGTCGTCCCGGACGGCCAGCCGGTCCTCCCAGGAGGGTCCGGCGTCCAGCGGGTGCGGCTCCATCTTCCAGGCGTCACCGAAGCGGAGGTGGGCCGTGGACTGGCGGATCCCGATCGTCTTGAGCAGCTGCGGCAGGGTGTGCCGGGAGAACTCCGGCGTGATGCGCCGGTCGGGACGGTCAGGGGGCAGACCGAGGAAGTCCTGCCAGATCCGCTTCAGGCCGCTGCCGCCGTCGTCCCGGCCGTAGACCTTGATCTGCTGGACCTCGTCCAGGTGGCTTTCCAGGTCGGGCGACGACAGGAACACGGCGGGCTCAACCCGGGGGACCACCCGCTCGGACAGGCCCAGTTTGCGGGCCGCCCACTGGAGCTGGCTCTTCAGCTCCTTCGACTTCAGGTCGGTCAGGTGCAGGGGGTTGTTGATGGTCCGCATGCGGTCGGGTCCCTGGAAGTTCCAGGTCGACCCGGTGTTGCGGAGCTGCCCGGGATGCCCCTTGATCTCGATGAGGAAGAGGCCGGCGGGAACGGCGACCAGCAGATCGCACTCGTTGACGCGGCCGGACATCGCGGTGAAGGAGAACGTGGCCCAGGCACGGAACGGCTCGGCCTGCGGCATGAGCCCCCGCACATGGTCCAGCGCGTCCTGCTCCCACGGGTATGGCGAGGGACGGTCCTGGAACCACTGCCGGGCGGGGCGCGGCGGGCCCGGCTTGGGTACGCCGGGCTTCGATGCCGACGTGCCTGACTGAGCTGTCACCGTCCGGCCTCCCCAGGCTTTCCTCACGGACACGATGCGAAAGTGCCTGGTCGAGCCTATCGCGAGAGAGAGCGGCCGAAAGCGGTTTGTGGACGGGGGCAGAGCCCTTGGCCGGGCAGGGGGGAGCAGGGCCCTGGCCGGGGGGAGCTGGGGCATTTTCAGCCACCCGCCGGTAGCAGCCGGATGCGCCGCGTAACCTCGCAGGCATGGAGCCACCCGCATCCAGGGCCGCGCGGGACGCCGTACCGCGGGATCAGGCCGCGCAGAACGCCCAGACTGAGGCACGCCGCCGGCTGGACGCCTACTCCTACCTCAGCGCACCCGATCGGCTGGAGTACCTGGCGATCATGCGGGTCTTCTGCGGGACCCTGCTGGCGGACCTGGCCGCACCGGATGTCCTAGCGAAGCTGGGCCAGGCCGGCGGCCCTGCCGCCGGGCTCGACGCCGACACCCTTACCGTCCGGCTCGAACAGCTGGTGAAGTGGGGCAACCTGCTGCGCAGCAGCCACACGGTCAAGGCGTCCAGTATCAGCGAGTACCAGCGGTCCCGTGCTCGCTACCAGTTGTCGAAGTTGGGCGAACGCATCCAGCGGGACGCCGACGGTGTCCTGGCCGAGGCGGACGCCGCCCGCGAGGTGAGCAACGAGCTGCTCGCCCTGGTCGAGCGCGGGCTCAACGAGCTGGCCGAGCTCGTGACCGCGCCCGGCGGCATCGAACCGCAGGACGGGCTGGAGCGGGTCAGCACGCTGTTCGTGCAGTTCACCGAGTTCGCGGATTCCATCCGGGACTTCTACGCCTACCTCGGCCAGGTTCTGGCCCGGTACGACCTGGACAGCGCCGAGTACCAGGGCTTCAAGGAGCTGCTCCTCGACTACGTCGAGGCGATCACTGAAGACGTGGCGTTCCGCGCGCCCCGGATCTCGGCAGCACTGGACACGCTGTGGCCGTACGTCCCGGGTCTGCTCGCCCGGCTGGACGCCCATGCACAGGGCCTCACCGGGCTGTCCCCGCAGGGCGACGGCCGACTGGAGACGCGAGTGCAGCGCAGCCGTGGGCGCGAGCTCACGGACTGGGAGGGCCTGCGCGGCTGGTTCAACGACACCGACGGGCAGGGCAGCCAGGTCGATCAACTGCGGGATGCCACGCTGCGCGCGTTGCAGTCGCTGCTCGCCAACGCCAAGCGGATGCTGCGGTCGGCCACCGGGGAGATGTCCCGGCGCAAGGACCTGCTGCGGCTGGCCCGGTGGTTCGAGGAAGCGGCGCCGCAGGACGCGCACGACATCGCCGTCGCCGCCTTCGGGCTGTACGGCGCGCGTCATCTGGGCATACCCCCGGCCACCGACGAGGTGGTGCCTGCCTACACGAGCTGGTGGACCGGGCCGGTGGTCGAGGTGCCGGTGGCCCTGCGGGAAAGGGGCAGCCGCGCCCAGCGGGGCCGGACGTCCGCGGTGGAGGACCACTCTGCGCAGAAGCGGCGGCTGCGGGATGAAGCCCGTGAGCGGGCGGCCGCCAGGGCAGCGGCGGCGGACGAACTGCGCAGCGCCTCGGGCCGGTTCGCCGAGGTGCGCCTCACCTCGGCTGCGCTCGGTCTGCTCCTGGAGCTGCTGGCCACCGCACTCGGGAACGCGCAGCCGAGGCGTCGCGCCGGCACGGACGGGGCGGGCGCGACGGAATTCGACCTCGACCAGGCCCACAGCGAGGACGCCGAGCTGGGCGTCCGGCTCACCGTGCGACGCACGGCGGGCGCCCGGTGCGTCTTGCACTCGGTCGACGGCGACCTGCTGCTGGACGACCTTGAGCTGGACGTCGGCCGCACCTCCTCCGACACGGCCGACGGCGATGCGGAGGTGAGCGTGTCATGAGCCTCCCTTCGACACACGACGTGGCCCTGGCCGCCGAGCGCCGCAGCGCCGCCCGGCTGCTGCTCGCACATCCGCTGGTCACCTCGGACGGCCCGCACGCCGACCTCTTCCCGCTGATCCGCAGGCACGCCGACTGGCTGGGCAAACGGTTCCAGCAGGTGCTCGGCTACCGCCTGCTGGTCGACAGCTCCTACGCCCGGCTCTTCAAGGCGGCCCTGGGAGCAGGCGCGGGACACCGGCTGGAACGCTCCACCGGCACCCCCTTCACCCCGCACACCTACGCCTGCCTCGCGCTGGCCCTGTCCGTGCTGGTGACCGCGCCCGAACAACTGCTGCTGTCACAGCTGGTGGCCGACATCAGGGCCGCCGCGGCCGACGCGGAGATCGAGCTGGATGAGACAGGCAGGGCTGCCGGGAAACGGACCTTGGTAGCAGCTCTGCGCCTGCTGGTCAGGTGGGGTGTCCTCATCGAGACCGAGGGCCATGTGGCCGCTCTCGCACAGGATGCGGGCGGAGAGGCTCTGATCACAGTGGACCGCGAGCTGGCCCGAGTCGTCGTCGCCGGCCCGCTCGCCCAGGCCCGTGATGGCGCCGACCTGGTCCGGCGGGCAGCGGACCCGGGGTTCGGCGGTCCTCGCACCTATGTGCGCCGGATGCTCGTCGAGACACCCGTCGTCTACCTGGACGAGCTGACCGACGCCGAACGCGACTGGTTGCGCACCCGGCAGCGCCGCGAAGCGCAGGCGTTCTCCGAACTTCTGGGCCTGGAGATGGAGATCCGCGCCGAGGGAGTGGCGCTGGTGGATCCAGAGGACGAGCTGACGGACCTGCACCTGCCCGGCACCGGGACGGTCGCGCAGGCCGCGCTCCTGCTGGTGGAACGGCTCGTGGAGCGCCTTCGGCCGCAGGAGCCCGGGCACCCGGCGACCGGAGGGACGCTCGTCATCGGCGTGGCTGTTCCGGACGGCCTGGTGGACGAGTTGCTGGCCGAACTGGTCGCCGAGTACGGACAGCGCAGCAACTGGCAGCGTGACTACCTGGAAGACATCCGCGCCCTGCGGGAGGCCGTACTGGACCTGCTGGCCCGCATGCGGCTGATGGCCCGGACCGGTCGGCTGCGTGCCGAGGGCTATGGCCTGCCGGAGGGGTACGCCGATGAGGCACCGGAGGGGCGCACCGTGACCGATGTCCGCGGGGTGCGTCCCGGCGGTGACGGCTGGGTACTGCTGGCCGCGGCGGCGCGCTACGCCACCCACGTGACCGTGCGCCCGGCCACCGCAGCCGGCAAGGGCACGGATGTTCAAGAGGAGTTGCCGTTGTGACCACCGATGCGCGTGGCCTCGTCCCGCTGCCGCGTTCCGGCCCCACGACGACCGCCGGCACCCGCTTCCGGCTGCACCGGGCGGGCATCCAGAACGTGTGGCAGTACGACGAGCAGGAGTTCGCCTTCGGCGACGGACGGCTGCTCCTGCGCGGCAAGAACGGCGCGGGCAAGTCCAAGGCCCTGGAAATGCTGCTCCCGTATCTGCTGGACGGCGACTCACGGGCGCTGGACGCGACGGGCACCGGCCGGACCACTCTCGCCTGGCTGATGCTGGAAGGGTTCGAGCGGACCAACCGTCTCGGCTACCTGTGGGTGGAGTTCCGGGGCACGACCGACGGCGGCGACCATCGCCACCTCACCCTCGGCGCCGCCATCCGCGCCTCGAAGTCGACGCAGAAGGCGCTGCCGACGTTCTTCGTCACGCCGCTGCGCGTCGGTGAGGACCTGCACCTGGTCGAGAGCGGAAGGCCCCTGCCGGTCGACCGGCTCAAGGAGATCGTCGGCTCCGACAACGTCACCGACCGCGCGGTCGTCCACCGCTCGCGGGTGGCTCGGGAACTGTTCGGCATCACCGACGCGACCCGCTACCGCAACCTCACCCAGCTCCTCCACCGGCTGCGGCGGCCCACTGTCGGGGACCGCATCGAGCACGGAGGACTCGCCTCCCTGCTGAGCGAGACCCTGCCGGGACTCGACGAGGACGTGGTCGAGAAGGTCGCGCGCAACCTCCACGACCTCGACGCCGTACGCGACGAACTCGGCCGCCTGGAGCGTACCGATACGGCGCTGCGTACCTTCCTAACCAGTTACCGCGGATACCTGTCCGGAGTCCTGCGCACCTGCGCGCAGGCGGTGAGTGGGGAGCTGGAGGTCCTCGCGCAGCGACGCCGGGCGGCCGGAGACGCCGCACAACGGACCAGCGAGCTGAGGACGCAGGAGGAGGAGGAGGAAGCCCGGCTGGAGACCCTGCGCGACGAGGAAGAAGCCGCCCGGACCGACCTCGCCGCCCTGCACGCCAGCCACGCCTACCGCAGCCTGCGCGAACTGTCGGAACGCCGCACCACGGTCGAGGCGCTCCACACCGCCGCCGTGGCCGCCTTCACCGCCCTCAGCAACGCACACGGCGCAGAGGAAGGCGCAGCCGAGCGCCTGGCCGACGGTGTCGACCACCTCGGCAGCCGGCTCACCGAACTGGGCACTGAACACCGGGAACTACTGACGCAGGCGGAGAAGGCCGGGCTTCCCACCGGCCATCTCGGCGAGGCAGTCGCCCTGCCCCGCACGGTTCGCTCCCAGGCCGGCGAGACGGAGCTGACCGCTCCGGACGGGGAGAGGCACATCGTGCAGCACCGGTCGGTCGTCCATGTGGACACGGCCGCGGTGCAGGACGGACTGCGGTCCTGGCAGGCGCAGCTGGAGGACGCCGAGACGGTCGTGAAGAACCGGACCCGGATGGTCCAGGAGGTGACGCGCCTCACAGCGCAGGCCGAGAAGGCCCGAAGCCGGGCGGAGCAGGCCGACACCGAGCGGGAACGGCTGGAGAGCGAGGCGGAAGAGGCCGCCGGCCGTCTCGACGCCGGCCGCGAGAAGGTCGCCGAGGAGAGCGGTGCCTATGCCCGCCGGGTCGCCGAGTGGGTCACCCACACGCGGGCCGCCCTCGGATCCGGCTGCCCGCCGCTGGACCCCGTCCACGCAGTGGTCACCTGCGAGAGCTCCGCCGATGCCCCGTTCGCGGACCGGACGCTCCCGCCCGACATCGACGGCCAGGCGTGGCAGGCCGCCCATGCCGCACTCGAGTCGTACGGCGAGGAACTCACCGGACGCCGCGACGCCCTCGCCCTCACCGTCGGCCGGCTCGACGAGGAACTCGGTCGTCTGGCGAGTCAGAAGCGAGACTGGGAGCGACGTACTGATCCCGAGCCGCCGGTCCCCTACCACCGCGTTACCGAAAGGACACCAGGCACCGGGGCGCCCTTCTACCGGCTGGTGGACTTCGTGGATGGGTTGAGCCCCGCGTACCGGGCCGGTCTGGAAGCAGCGCTGGAAGCCAGCGGAATCCTGGACGCGTGGGTCGGCGCGGACGGCGCCCTTGTCGATTCCGGCACCCGTGACACTCTGCTGCGTCCCGGTTCCGCGGCGCCGGACGGGCCGACCCTCGCCTCGGCCCTGAGCCCGGCACCACAACCGGGGTGCGGGGTCACGTCCGAGCAGGTGGAGCACCTGCTGACCGCCATCGCGCTCGCACCGGCCGGGGAAACGACCGCACATGACGCGGTGCACTATGACGGAACCTGGCGTCTGGGCATCCTCAGCGGCCGGCACCACAAGAGCGACGCCGAGTACGTGGGAGCCGCCGTACGCGCCGAGACCCGGCGGCGCATCCTGGCCGAGCTGGAGAAGCAGCTCACGCAGACGGAGCAGCGGCTGACCGACGCCCGTCACGAACTCACCGAGGCCGACGCCCGGCGCCGGGCTATCAGGTTCGCGGAACAGGACTTCCCCCGGGCACGCGGTCTCGCCGACGCCTGGAGCAGAGCCGAGTCGGACGAGAGGACGCTGCGTGACCTGACCGCCAAGGCCACCAGCGCGGCGCGGCTGGCCGAGGAGGCCCGCGCCCTCGCCGTAGCCGCACGCACCGAGGCGGACGCCACCGCCACCGCTTATGACCTGCGCAGCGACCCCGCCGAGCTGGAACGCGTACGCACCGCGCTGGCCGCCCTTCTCACCGGCATCGGGCATCTTCGACGGGCGATCGGCAGCACGGGCGAGCGGCTCGGCGCCCATCACACCGATGCCGAACGGTACGAGCGCGCCCGGAAAGACCGCCTGGACGCGGAGGAGAACTACCGGATCCACCTCACCGGGCTGCGTACCGCGCAACAGGACCTGCGCACCCGCGAGGAGGCCATCGGGGCGACCGAAGAAGAGATCCTCACCCGCGAGCAGGAAGCCAGACAGCGCATCGCGCACGCCGCCGAGGCCGTCCCGGCAGCACAACGTATCCGGAACGATCTGCACGACCGGCGCGTGCGCGCGGAAGAGGAGGAGAAACGCCTGCGCGAGGGCCTGACCGCCCAGGAGACGGCGGTCATCGCAACCGGCGGCGCCCTTCGCGGCGCGCTCGGCCGGCCGGAGGTGGTGCGCGGCGCCGGGGTGGACCGGTCCGCGCTGCCCGAGGACGTGGTGGACGATCCCGGCTCGGACGTCCGCAGCCGTCTGCGCGCGCTAAAGGCGCTGGCCGACGCGGTACAGCAGGCCCTCGGCCGCCCGAAAGGCGAGGTGTCGGACAGCACCCTGCTCAACCGGCACACCGAGCTGCGCGACCAGCTGGCCGGCGGTTACGACGCGCAACTGGACGAACGCGACGGAATCAAGGTATGCCGCCTGATCGACGACCACGGCTCCCACGACGTAGCGGCCGTGGGCGAGCGGATTGCCGTCCAGGCGGCAGAGGCCCGGGGACGGCTCACCGAACGCGAACGCGAGGTGTTCCAGCGGTTCCTGACCGGCGAGCTCGGCGACCATCTCTCGGCCCAGGTCATCACCGCGGCGAACCTGGTCGCGGCACTCAACGACACCCTGCGCACCGTACGCACCTCACACGGTCTCGGCGTGGAACTGCTGTGGAAGCTGGACGAGGACGTCGACGCGGACGTGCGGGCGGCCGTGGACTTGCTGCGCAGTCCGTCGAGCCTGCGCACGCGTGAGCAGACCGAGCAGCTCCGCGAGGTGCTGCAACGCCGGATCGAGGACGCCCGGCGGGCCGATCCCTCAGCCGGTTACGCCGCCCACCTGCGGACCGCTCTCGACTACCGCGACTGGTTCCGCTTCCACACCTTCGTGGTCGAGGACGCCGCTCCGGGACGGCGGCGGAAACTGACCGGCCGCACCGGGCTCAGCCAGGGCGAGCAGCGAGTGCTCTCCTACCTCGTGCTCTTCGCCGCAGCCGCCGCCCACTTCACCAGCCTCGCCGAGTCGGCACCTCACGCCCCGCGGCTGATCCTCCTGGACGACGCCTTCGCCAAGGTCGACGAACCCACCCACGGGAGGCTGGGACGCATCCTCGTCGATCTCGATCTCGACTTCGTCCTCACCAGCGAACGGCTCATGGGCAACTGGCCGGAGGTGCCATCCCTGCACATCTACGAGTGCCTCCGCGATCCCCATGTGCGCGGGGTGGCCACCCTGCACTACACCTGGAACGGCCGACACCGGCGTCTGGTGTCCGTATGAGCAAACTGCCCACGGCGACACGGGACTGGCTGGCCGGTCCCGGGCTCACCAGGCTCTGGGAAGCGGTACGCAAGCGCCTTGAAAGCAACGGCGTGCAGGCCACCGGCTCCCTCCGGCTGACCTCGGTGAGCACCCAGGAACGCAACGACCTGTCGCTCCTACTGGGCAAACCCGTCACAGGTGCTGCCGTAACTGTGCGCCTCGACGCCCTCGACACGCGGCTGCGCGCTTCGGCGGCCGGACTCGGTCTCAGAGAGGTGCTGGAGGAACTGGGCCCTCCGCTCACCGACCGCCGTGCCGTCCGCGCGGGTATCGCGGCACGGCGCGAGCACGTCTGGTCGTCGCTCGCCTCGGCGCTGGACGCTTCTCCGCTCGCCGGACAGGACTGGACCGGGCAGTGGTACGACCTGCTGCGCCGCACCGGCGTACCGAGAGGAGTGACACCCGAAACGGCGGTACGCACGCTCCAGCAGGCAGTGCAGGTCCTCACCGTACTGCTCGGCCCGGAACGGGGTGGCACCCGAGGCCGAGGAGAACTCGCCGCCCTGGCGACCGGGTCCGCACACGGCCTGGACGACGGCACCTGGCTCGCACGCCTCGTCCAACGCGGCATCGCCCTCGCCCACGGCACCGAGTTCCCCGGCGACGCGGTCGGCCGACGCGCACTGTGGCGTCTGGTTTCCGTCACACCGGACGAGGTCTCCAGCACCGTGCTGACGTACGGGCTGCGGCCCGTCGGTGGGGGCTGGCGGGAGCAGGCCCTGCGGCAGCGCGCCGACCATCACGCCGAAGCCCACCTCACGCCGCGCGATCTGCACGACCTGCAGCTACAACGGCCTGCCGAGATAGTGATCCACATCTGTGAGAATCCGCGCGTGGTGGAGGCTGCTGCGGACGCTGGTTGCGTCCGGCCCGTGGTGTGTACCTCCGGCAGCGCCGCCACGGTGGTCCTCACACTCCTTGACGCCCTCGCCGCCACCGGCTGCCGTTTCGCGTACCACGGCGACTTCGACTGGCCGGGCATCGCTCTCGCGAACCGGATCATCCTCCGTTACGAAGCCCAGCCATGGCGCATGGGCGCCGAGGACTACGAGCATCTGGCCGCTCGCAGCCAAGCCGAGGGAATCCCGCAGCTGCCGCTCGACGGCCAGCCCGTCAGCGCGGCCTGGGACCCGGGTCTCGCCCCTGCGATGACCGCTCTCGGGGTCGCACTCCATGAGGAGGTCACCCTCGACCTTCTGGTGGACGACCTCTCCGGTCGGACGTAGGAAGGCTTCGGGATGCGCGGCAGTTACTCAAGTCACCGCCCCTGTCCGTGGAGCCGCTTGGGAGCCGGCCTTCGAGAAGTATCCGGGCCGCATGAGAACAACCGGGACCTCGTCCAATGCCAAGAAACCGACTGCCCAAGTGGCTCACCTGCGCATAGGCTCTGGGCGCCCGATCTGACATTGCTGGGCGCATGAGAGGGAGCTTATGGATCATCTCTTCGCCGTTGCGGGCCGGTCGGCAACACCAATCTCACCAACAGGGCTAGCCGCAGAGGGGCTCCTCGAACGGCAACACCTACAGGAGTGGGTGATCGACAACCCTCAGGTCTTGGGCGATTCGGTACTCGTGATCACCGCCGAGTTCGACCGGTGGGCCGACACTGACGGTGTGCCGGCACGGGACCGACTGGACGTCCTCGGGCTGGACGCCACCGGCCGCCTCGTGGTGGTCGAGCTCAAGCGGGGAACGGCCGACCGGGATGTACATCTCCAGGCGATCACCTACGCCGCCCTCGTGTCCCGGTTCGACCTCGACACCTTGGCACAGGCACACCGCGACTTCCTGACCGGCAGGGGCCAGGCAGTCGAATTCGACGCGTGCAGGCAGCGTCTCCTCGACCATGTGGACGGAGACTGGAGTCCAGAACTGCTCCAGCGCCCCCGGCAGGTGATCATCGCTGCTGACTTCCCCAAGCAAGTGACTCACACCGTGGTGTGGCTGTCGGAGATGAACCTCGACTTCGACCTCGTCCAGGTGGGTCTGTGGAAGGTGGAAGGCCACCTCGTCGTCGGCTTCACCAAGGTCTATCCGACACCGGAAGTGGAGGAGTTCACCCTCGCTCCTGCCCGGGTCGAGGCCAAGGCCGCCGCCAAAAAACTGGAAGAGCGCTCCCGGGCCCGCAACGCCGCTCACGTTCTCGTCGCCGCTGGCCTGTTGCCAGACGGGACAAGACTGCGGTTGACGCCGAGGCACGGCGCTCCCCAATCCATCCGTGAGGCCATCGTTGCCTGGGTGGGCGAAGATGAGGAACGCGCAACGGCCGTCTGGAACAACAACACCGCCAAACCCCTGACCTGGGGTGCCGACGGCATGCCGTACACGCCGACCGGACTCGCCAACCACATCTTCAAAAGCGTGACCGGCCGGACACCTGACGGGATACAGGGGACGACCTGGTGGGACGTCGACACCAACGACGTCCCGAGTACGGTCGATCCCGATGAATGGGCGGCGCTGGCAGGGTCAAGCCTCGCGGACCTGGCCAAGCAGCTCAGTGGCGCCCGCAAGGACTGGACGATTCTCCACACCCTGCTGGGGGCCATCCCGTCCGGGCGATGGACGACCTACGGTGACGTGGCATCCGTCATCGGCAGCCACGCCGTTCCCGTCGGCACCCACCTGGCCACATGCGACCAGTGCCCCAACGCGTGGCGGGTCCTCACTGCGTCCGGTCGCGTCAGCGCAGGATTCCAGTGGACCGATCCGTCCCGCACGGACGCACCCGCGGATGTCCTGGTGGGCGAGGGTGTCCGATTCGACGGTGGAGCTGCCGTCCCGGAAGCCCGCCTTTCGGTTGAGGTGCTTCGGAGTCTGCTCGACGGCTGACTGCGGTTCCTTCTAACAAAGCTCGGGGAAGACCGTGCAGCGATCGGCTACATCAGACGAAGGCTACTGATGCGAGGGGGACATGAACCCGTTCGAACTGCGCCGTTTGGAACAGCAGCTCCGCGAAGCGCTGCAAGACACCACCCTGAGTTGGGTGCTCGACGATGTCGACGCGGCAATCGCCGCAGGAGTACCTGAGGAGAAGATCCTCCGCCGACGCCAGCAGCGCCGCGGCGATGACTCCCCTGCCACGAGTCCGGCGGCGGCAGCGGCTCGATACGAGGTCGTGGACCGCAGCATGCTTGGCCTCGGAGAGTACGAGTCCTCCCGCAAGGGAGGGACACTGGTCATCGCCACGCGAGCCATGACAGACGAAGAACGTGTGCAGCTCCTCCTCGATGCGGTAAAGCGCGTACTCGTCGACCTGCCTGAAATGGAACTGGAGGTGCTGAAGACGCTCCGGTCCGAGCCCGAGGGCGACGCCGGCAGCCGGAGCATGGTTGAGGGTGTCGTATTCGAGCCGGACGAAAGCACTCGATCGCGCCGCAGCCGAACTGAGTTCCGGGGAGATCGGGTCCCGACTGAGCAACGTACACGCGTCAGTCAGCTACTGGCCGAAGTGACGAGGGAGGTAGCCAGTTGAGCACGGTCGATCACCTGGTCAACGAGATCAGGAGCCTTCTGGCTGCGGGGACGGTGTCGTACGACTCCGCTTCGAAGCCGTCCGACGTCTACGAGGGCTTCATCTTCTCCCTGATCGTCGCGACCGCGAGTCGGCATGGCGCCGTTGTCACTTACGAAGACGTCTACGGGTCGAAGGCCAGCAACCTCGTCTTCCGTACGGGGCCTGGTCACCTGTACAGCAACAGCCAGCCCTTCACCCACGCCGTGATCGAGTTCGACGGGGCTCCCGCCCTTGAAGTCCACCTCGGCGTCTACGTGACCGGCTCGTCGGGCGTCCTGCACGAATGCGACGTGCTGGTGCTACCAGCCGAGGAGGCCGCCCTGAGCCGGGCGCAAGGCATCGCACCACGAGGCAGTCAGAGCGTCCTCATCGTCGAGTGCAAGTACTACGTCTCCAACCTCGGCATCGGTCTTGCGAGGAACTTCGAGGGACTGCGTGCCGACATCCGCACCCAGAACGAACTCTTCGTCGCCAACACCAGATCGTCGAGCATCGTGCGGTACCTCGATGCCCGAAAGAGAGGCTTCGAGCCCGACGTGGTGCCCCACTCACCCCAGGCAGGCTATCTCCAGGCGGAGATCAGGAAGACCTTCAAGAGCTACCTGAGCAAGCACGCTCCCTCGACGGTGATCTGAGCCCTCCGGACAAGCGTCGCGCACCCTGGATCCGGCGTGAGCCAATACGGCGGGACAGGCAGCCTCAGCTACTGTGGCTGGGAGCCACCTGGGAGCCAACCCGCTCCCCGAACCCCTTCCAGGCCCCGCGAAACCAACCGAGTCCACCCCTTCGACCTGCGAAAACGTGATCGCAGCTGGCAGGCTCACCAATCGAACCTCATTCGGGACGAAGAGGTCGTGGGTTCAAATCCCGCCACCCCGACAGCCGAAACAGCAGATCAGGCAGGTACTGAATTCAGTACCTGCCTGATCTGTTTCTGCGTGCGTGTCTATCTGCGTGACTACCGCTTTCCGCGTGCCGCGTGCCTACGGCTGCCGCTCCTGCGTGCCGAAGATGCCGTCCATGACCACGGCACCGGTCTGGATCACGGGCCGGATCTGCTTCCGGTAGACCTCCTCGGTCACGGCCGTCCCCGAGTGCCCGACGAGCCGCGAGATCTCCTCCAGGGGGACACCCCGGTCGGAGAGCAGAGACACGAAGCTGTGCCGCAGCTCCCGCGGCGTCCACTCGTCGGCGTTGATCCCGTCGATGCCCTTGAGCGCCTGGCGGAAGGCACGGCGGACGTTGGCGGCATCGAGCGGCTTGCCCACGGCCGAGGAGAAGACGAGCCCGTGTTCCTCCCACTCCTCATCAGCGGCAAGCCGGTCCCACCCCTGGTCCTCGAACTGCTGCCAGAGGGCATCCACGCAGCGCGCCGGCAGAGCGAGCGTGCGCCGAGACTTCCGCGTCTTGGTGTCCCCACTCCTCCGGACCGACCGCCAAACGGCGATGTGCGGAGGCTGCGGCGGGTCGAGGTCCGGCCGACCCTTCAGGAAGACGTGATCCCAGGTGAGAGCCCGCAGCTCCTCGGTGCGGGCCCCGGTCAGCAGGGCGACGACGATGTACGCGTACATCGAAGTCCCCTCGGCGCCCTTGAGCACGGCCGCGGCCTGGGCGAAGGTAAGCGCCTTGGACGGACGCCCCGCCTGGCCCTGAGGCACCGAGCACAGCTCGACGACGTTGCGCTTCACCTTGTCCCGCGCCATGGCCCGCTTGACCGCGCGGTTGAGGCAGGAGTGGATGCCCTGGAGCGTGCGCGTGCTGAGCGTCTTCGCCTTGGTGGCCAGCCAGCGATCTACGTCCTCCGCACTCAGCTCGCGCAGCGTGCGGGCGCCGAGCGAGGGGATCACGTGCTTCTCGCTCAGGAGCGTCACGGTTTCCACGGTGCTGGGGTCGAGACCGGCCAAGCCGTACGCCAGCCAGTCCGTCACGGCGTCCTTGACCGTGTAGTTGGTGGGTGCGATGGCAAGGCCGTCTTCGTGGTCCCGCAGCACCTCCTTGAGCTTGTTCTTCGCCTCCGTCTTGGTCTTGCCGCTCCCCCGCTTCACGATCCGCTTGCCGCTCGGATCGAAGCCGAGGTTCGCCGTGGCGATCCACCGCTGTCGCTTCTCATCCCAGTGCGGGCCGCCGTCACCGCGGCTACGGCGCTTGGTCATCAGGCAGCACGCTCCATCTGACGGGCGATGAAGTCGCCGAGGGCGGATGCGGGGATGCGCCTACACCGCCCGATGGACACGGAGGGCAGACGCCGGGTGCGGATGAGGTCGTACTTGGCGATGTATGCCGCGACGGCCCATTCGGTCAGCTATTGGCCGTCGTTGAAGTCGGCGGAGCGGATCGGGCGGACGTCGAGCTGGCGGCCGAAGACGAACGCGTGCGCCCGGCCGTCGATCTCCGGGCCGTCGACGCGTGCGGCAGCGGCAGCCGCACCGATGGCGTCCGTCAGCAGATCGGTGGTGGCCCAGGCCGGTGGAGGCGTGTCACCGCCTTCGGGACCGTCGAGGCGGATGACGGCGTGGAAGTGGACGGCGCCGCGCTTCTGGTACTCGGCGACTTTGGCGAACGAGATCCAGGCGTGCTCGCGGAAGTCGCTTTGGGTGAGGCCGGCGCGCTTGGCGACCTCGCGGCGGAGGTAGATCGAGAAGCCTCGCCTCAGGGCTCCGGCGTGCGTGTTCCAGAGCACGGCCGCTTCGTAGTCATAGGTGTCCGGGTCGAGGGGCGAGCCAAGGGCGGGATCCGCTTCCTCGTGCCGGATGCCGCAGCGACAGTCGAGTCCGCCGGAGGGGCGGTTGTGGACCGGGCCGAAGCCAGGGGCGGTGAAGGTGGCGAAGACACGCGGATGTGTGCCGACATGTTTCGGCGTGCCCTTGCCGCCCCGGAGACCGGCGGTGATCAGGTGGAAGGTGTCGCGGCGGTAGGTCTCCGCGCAGGCCGCGCAGCGGGTGGCGCGGCGGTTGTTGCAGCGGACGAGGAACTGGCCGGCGGGCCGGGCACTGGAATCGAGGTGGTGCAGAAGGCTGCCGATCACGCCCGTCGTGGTGTCAACCTGGTACTCGGTGCGGTGGCCGTCGAGGCGGACGGGGTTGGTGCAGCCGCCCAGGCCGGAGAGTTGGCGGGCCAGCTCGGGCATGGTGCCCAGTGAGGCCAGCATGGAGAGTTCCGCCAGGGGCGGCGGAGTCTGCCGGGTGATGATGGGATTTCCTTTCGGTCGGCTGTTTCGGTGGTCGGGAGGGACGGCCCCGGGGCGACGGGATGCTTGGCGGCTTGTTGTCGCCCCGGTGGCCGGTCAGCGCTTGTGCGCGGTGCTGACGAGGGAGTGCAGGACCACGGCGGCGATGGCCACGGAGACGGCCGTGATGGCGACCGCGGCCAGGAGCGCGGTGAGCACGATGTCGACGACGACCACGGGGCCACGGCTCCGGCGCCGATACCCACGCATGGGGCGACCGGACGGCCGGCGGAGGCAGCCGGAGCCTGGATCTGCTGAGACGTGGAGATCGTGGTCGACAGGGTCGGGACGTCGGGGAGCTTGGGGTGCAGCACAGGGAACCTCCTTGTCACTTGCGGGTGCCGTTGACGACGTCCACCCCGGAGCGGGTGCCGGACTCGATGGCGGGGGCGAGGAAGGTGTGCGAGAGGTAGAAGCCGAACAGGGCGATCACGACGGCGACCCAGAGGCGGACACCGAGGAACTTGATCGCGGCCCACGCGATGACGCCCAGGACGAAGACGAGCGGGAGCGAGACAGTCACAGGGGTCTCCCAAGCGGACGGCGCAGCGGTGGGTACGGGCGGCCAGTTCGGCGGCGGCACGGCTGTCGTAGTCGGTCGAGAAGCCGCAGCGCGGCGCCGTACAGGCGGCGTGTGCTTCTCGCGGCCCCGGCCGTCGTAGTACGTGCCGACCTGAACGGGGCCGATGCGGATCACGTTGCGGAAGCGGCGTTTGGCGGCCATCAGCGGGCCTCCCTGTTGGCGCTGGTGAAGTCGGTGACGTGCTCGACGAGCCAGCGCAAGATCAGGCCCGGCAGTCGGCCAGCCATGCGCAAGAGGCCACCCCAGCAGTTGCTGCCGCAATGTGGCGGAGGCCGGTGCGGTCGCTCCGCGTCGGTACCGGTCTCGTCGCGGCTGACGCGCGTGTCGCCTCAAGGACCTGGCTGAGGCTCGATCCCGGCCTTGGCAGGACACTGGTCAAAAGCACTCACTAGCAGGAAGCCCGGGCAGCTCCGAATGAAGCTGCCCGGACTATCCAGTCCCAATCGGAGACTCGATCCCTAGAACCCCTGAGTTCAGGACAGGGTAGTGCTACCGACACCGCGCCCAAGCGGTGTACCAGTGAAAAGAACGTCAGTGGAACTGTTTCGACAAAGCCACGATCTCCTGCGAATCTTGTACGCACTCGGTAGAGGAACCGCGACGGACGAAGACGGTACCGTTTCGGAATGACAGCTCGCGCTGTCCCGGCACCACTACACGAATAACGGAGAGGCCTTTGTAGTCGATGGTGTCAATGCTGGACAGCACTTGCGTAGCAAGAGGCTCACTGAGACCCGCACGGGAGATTTTTTCAACGAACCGCTGAACGTAGCTATCTAGAGTAATACCCTTAGCGCGGGCTTCCCGTTCGACGCCTACGACGTGATGCGGACCAACCACGACGGGAATAATCGAGTCCATCAGGCGAATACGAGCCGCGTGCGCCCCCTTGTCCGCTACGCCAAGGAAGAGATATCCATCAACTCCGGGTTTGACGTTTGCGATTGCACAAATCGTCTCCGCAAGGCGCCCAATAATCTCCCCGTCCCATTCGCGAGAGTCATCAAGTCGAAGTAGCCCTTGCTTGAATTCGTATCGCGCGGTTTCGATTTTTGACCTGCGGAGTGAATTCTCAAAGTCGAGGGCCAAACCTGCGCCATGCCCGAAAACGGGAGGAACTTTGTTCACGAAGTAGCGCTGGATCAGCCCCGTGATGGTATCGATATTAGATACGCGCTCTTCGGAGGAGGTGTAATGCTTTCCGCCCTCTAGTATCGACCCCACACCCTGCAGCGCCCCACGATCGCCGCGTAATCCTCGGGGGACTTCTGTTGCTTCACGACCAGATCAAAGAAGGCCATGAAGATCGCATAGAAGGGGGTGCGGATTGGGTTAGCACTTCCGGGGCGAACGAGATTGCGCAACCCGTTCGGCGTGGGGAGTTGGCTGTCAATGACCTCCGAAATCACCGAGAAGGTATTCTTGATCTCCGATTCCAGCCGTCTAGCTGTATTGATCACGAGCGTTGTTGACACTCGGCAGGTCTTGAACATGACGAAGACCTCCGGTGTGGTGGGAGCTGTCTAGGAACTCACCGCACGGAGGTCTTCGTGTCCCACCGTAATGCCCGGCTGACCGTCTTCGGTAGGCGACCTGTTGGTCGAGCGGGTCCGCTCGGGCCGCCCGGTCGCCCATGTCGCAGCCGAGATGGGTATATCGCGGGCCACCGCGCACAAGTGGATGCAGCGGTGGCGGGCCGAAGGTGACGCCGGCCTGGCCGACCGCTCCAGCCGGCCACGCACGACACCTCACCGGACTCCGGCCGACATCGAAGCCAAGGTCTGCGACCTGCGGCAATCCCGCAAACTGGGACCGGCGAGGATCGGCCCGATCCTGAGCCTCCCGGCCTCGACGGTCCACCGGATCCTGACCCGTCACCGGCTCCATCGGCTGGCCTGGCTCGACCGTCCGACCGGCACCGTGATCCGCCGCTACGAGCGTGAGCGGCCCGGCGAACTCCTCCACGTCGACGTCAAGAAACTCGGCCGGATCCCCAACGGCGGCGGTCACAAGGTCCTGGGCCGCCAGGCAGGCCGCGCCACCCGCAGCGGTATGGGCTTCGACTACATCCACTCCGCCGTCGACGACCACACCCGCCTCGCTTACAGCGAGGTCCACGGCGATGAGAAGGCCGCCACCTGCGCTGCCTTCCTCCGCCGGGCCGCGGCCTTCTTCACCGCGCACGGCATCGACCGCGTCGAGCGGCTCCTGACCGACAACGCCTGGCCCTACCGCAAGAGCTTCGCCTGGCAGCAGGCCCTGGCCGACCTCGGCGCCAGGGGCAAGCTCACCCGCGCCTACCGGCCGCAGACCAACGGCAAGGTCGAACGCTTCAACCGGACCCTGCTCGACGAGTGGGCCTACCTGCGGCCCTACACCTCCAACGACGAGCGAACAGCAGCCCTGGCAGACTTCCTGCACACCTACAACCACCACCGCTGCCACACCGCACTCGACGGTCACCCCCCGATCAGCCGCGTCAACAACGCTGCGGATCAATACAGCTAGCCCGCCTCTACGCTCTTGACCTGCCAATGCGCCAGGGACGCACGCGCCCTCCGGAGCCGTATGCGCGAGACGCGCTCCGCGTCAACCGGGTATGTCCGCCGCCTTCGATGCAACCGATCTGAGCGCCGCTGCACAGGGCTGCGACCGACTCGTGTCAGGCGGCAGGGAAGTTTTGATCTATACCGAAGTGTCGGGAGACTTCTTCGATGGTGAAGCGGGCGCGGAGCTTGCATGCGGAGTTCTGGTTGGCGAAGAAGCCCGTGCGCCACAATGCCTCTTCGCGTGGCACAGCACGCTCCCAAGTCACCGGGACGATCCACTCCCGAGGATCGTCCGCGCCGCTGTCTGCTCTGTCCCCGGCACGTCGATAGGTGCCTTCCAGGGAGAGATCGGACATGCGCCGGCTTTCACCCTCGTCGCTGAGGACGGCGTCCTCGAACGGTTGGGGTTCGCCGGAGACCGTGCCGACGCCCACGTATCCCGCCTTGGGGATATGCGTGAACACCCTCGCCCCGAGCGGCAGGGACCGGAGCGTCCGGGAGAACCACTCCCCGCCGCCGGCAGACACGAATCCGTAGCGGAGGGCGTCGTCCCAATTCCGGCCTCCGGCCTCATCGCCGAACGACACGTACCAATCCGACCCGTTCCACGGCTCCTGCTTGCCACGCCCCTTCGCTCCGGCCGACGGCACCACAGCCTCGGCCTCGTCCATCAACCAGGTACGGGCCAGATAGGAGCGCCCCTCGTCCTCGAAGTAGCGAAAGAAGAGCACGTTGACCGGGACCTGAAACCCAGACGCCAGGTAGGTGACGATCCGCTCCGTCGCCGCATCGATCTCACTCGCGACGATGGTGAGAGCGTGGGTCGAATTGAGCGCTTCTGGCGGAGTTCCACCGAATCGCACCGCGAACGCCTCGTCCAACTCCTCCGCCATGCCTCTGCCGCGGGCGTAGGAGGTGTAGATGTCACGGATCTGCTCATTGGTGAGCTCCTGGACCCAGGAACCGTAGTCGAGGACCTGAGCCACCACTTCCCGAGGCGTACGGTCTCGCTTGAGCTCCAGAACGTGCAGGCCTCCCTCGGCATCCATGCCCAGCAGGTCAACCACCTTCCCGTACTGGGTGAGTACCTGTCGGCCGATCAGCAGCAATGGATACCCCAGGATGCCGGGATCAGCCTCTATGAGCTCCTCAAGCCGGGACTCCAAAGGCATCGGCCGCGTAGCGACTCGCACGGGTTTGTCGTCCACACGCCACAGCCCGAACTCCAGCGGCATCGCCATCCCCCTCCGTTCCGACCACCAGGCCCAGCTGATCAGGCATGGCAACCGACAGTATGACGACGAACCCTCGTCTGCCAGTAGGCCTAGCTCGTGGTCCAGCTCCACGTGATTGCCGTTGCGATACAGCAGCGAAGTACAGCAACCAGCTCGACCACAGCTGACCGCCAACGCCCCTCGGTGGCCGCCTGATCAGTCCGCTATACCGCAATGACCCAGCGGCCGAGGGTTCAAGGCGAAGAGGTCGTGCCAGACCCGTGCCAGATCGTGCGGGGAACCATGGGGAACAGCGGGCAACCGATCGACCGCCTGCCGCGGGCCTGCGTCTCTCCGCCGCAAGTCAGGCCGGGAGCAAGCCCTAGATCTCCCCAGCTTCCCAAGCTGAGGGCTCCGGCATCGTCGCCAGAGGTCGGCCGTCGCGGCTATCTCTGGTCGACGCACCAGCAGCGCGGCGGAGGCCGGTGGGCGGCACAGTGAGGCACACGCACGCGTGGCCGGCTGGCCCCCGCCATCGTGGCTGACTGCCCGTCGGCTGATGTGCTGACGGGCCCATCGAAGGTGCCAGCCGTCAGTCGAGTGCGGCAGAGCTGGGCAGTCTCTGGGCCGTCCGACGTCGCTCGACAGTGGCCGATGAAAACCAACGACGACCATCAGGCGGGCGAGACCATGGCCCCTGAACAGGGAAGACGCAGCTCACCAAGATCCCAGGCAAAGCTCAGAGCGAGAAGTGGAATCCGCTGGCGCCGTGGTCAACGCCGGGTGCCCTGTGGAACTTGCGCTGGTCGGTGACCAAGCTGGCGCTTGTACTTCGAATCACTGCCGCAACCCATCGGCCTGTCGGCACTGCTCCGTGGGTCGTGGAGGGCACACCGTCCGCCCGGCAACTTCACTGCTCGTTACTAGTTGTTGGGGCCCGCAGCGGTGGCTCACTGTCAGTGACCCGTCGTACCATCTGGTCATCTCTGTGGATCATTCCAAGATCGGACCAACCATGCCGGACCTGACAGCCCCGCTCGATGATGCCCAGGCAGATGACCGGCTGTCCGAGCCAGGACCTGGTGCGAGCGGACGCCAAGTAGTTGGTGCTGGTTTGGAGCGCGGTGACGCCCAGGTCCAGCGCCCCGGTCAGGAACCGGCGTTCGTGACGAGAACGGTGTAGCCCGAGGACAACTCCGGGGTCACGACCGCGCACAGTTCCTCCTACAGCAGGACCTCGGCGACCTCCACCACTTCAGCCCCTGCGACTGCCGCGACCTGTTCCAGCACGACCGGCTTCCCTCGCAGAGACAATTCCAGGGTCGGATCGCCGTGCCGCAGCAGTTCGCCGAAGCAGGCACCTGCATGCGGCCTCATCGGCCTTCCCTTGGCAGGACCGTGCAGCGATCCGGGGATGTGCATTTCTCGCGCCCGGTGGAGGTGATGACGCTCTTCCTGTCCTTCGGGGCGACGATGAGCCGGTGCCCTGTGGACCGATGATCTCAGTTGCCCCTTCAGCTCGCGTCCCCCCACACGGCGTGCAGGTCCTCGCAGCGCACGGTGATCGACGCGTCAGTGAGGGCGATCTCGTGCACGCACCCCCCGTCCTCGCCCGGGAGAATCTCGTCGAGGAGCACGGTGTCGACCAGCATCCAGTCGATTGAGTGCTCATAGTCGATGGAGAAGTGCGTCACTCCTGAGTAGCTGATTCGGAGCCCGGCGTCGTGCTTCCACTGGTTCGGAGCGAAATCCAGGGTAAGCCCTCCACTTTTATCGGTAGGCACCTGGATGCCGGACAATTCCAAATCCTTTACACAACGACTGTTACCGTGCCCCAAAGCATAATGCGCCGGATCCGACGCAAATTCTCTTGCCCCAGTCGGCAGTCGATCAATGAATGTGGGGAGTTCGGCCAGGTAGCCCCTTGGATCGACGTAGAACCCGCCATCGTTCCAGACGGCCGTCACGTACTTCATTTGCAACCTTCCGCGGCGAGAGGCGGTCGCCTCCATTTATCTCCCGAAATGTCCTCGGTACCCTTCGGGCCGATGCGGCCGACTTTCCGCAACTCGTAGATGACCCGTCCCTTGATGGCATTCTCCACACCGGGCGGCACTTCGACCTCCGAGGCTTTGATGCCGTGCTTATTGAACCATCCCTGGCTGTTGAACAACCCCACTTCGCGCATGGACTTGTCGTAGACATGGATTTCGACATCCATGCCCCTGTTGCTCACCGGGAAGATGTCAGCCCGCCCCGTATACCCCTGTCCGAATTCCAGGGGATTCGGCGGGCCCTTCGGCCCCTTCCCCGCGAGGCCGAAATGGTCGCTCCAGCTCAGCGGGTTCGGTACATAGGCATGGTGATCCGGTGCGGGGACGAGGCCCAGCGGATCCGCGCTGATGTACCGCGCTGTCTCGGGATCGTAGTACCGGTGCAGGTTGTAGTGCAGACCCGTCTCGGGGTCGGCGTACTGTCCCGGGAAACGCAGCGGGCAGTCGACTGGCGACGTCGCTTCGTCCAGAGCTGGAAAGGGAGTGCCCCACAGGCTGGTACGACGTTGCCAGACCAGATCTCCTGTCGCGGAAACCAACTCCGTTGGTGTACCGAGGGAGTCAGTGACGACTGCGTGGAACTGAGTGCCTCGCTCGGGATCCGCTTCTTCCGCCAACTGCGCCAGGAACGACGTATTGGCGGCTGCCGCGGTCGACCTGTGGCGCGTCTGGGCGACCGGACGCGGGCTGTCCGGTGTGTAGTCCCAGGTTGTCACCCAGCCGTCTGCCGTGGCCTGCTCGGCCAGGCACAGGTCCTCCCAGATGAAGTCCGTACGGTCGGCGACGGAGCCGTCGCCGACGACCCGGTGTTTGGAGATGCGCCGGCCGAGCGGGTCGTACGCGTAGCGCCACTGAATTCCGTCCGGAGTGATCACCTCCGTGAGGCGGTCCTCGGCGTTCCACCTGTAGGTCCAGGTACGGGTCCGACCGTTCAGAAGCTTGCGGGTCCTGCGCACGAGGCGGCCTTCGCCATCGTGCTCATAGGAGCTGCGGCCGGCCGAGCAGACGAGCGTGCCCTCGAACCGCCGCTCACCGGGCGCCCCATGGGCCGGCGACGCGGCGTGCGTCAGGTTGCCCGCTGGGTCGTACGCGTAGGTCTCGCTCCAGCCGTGGGCGCGCGTGCGGGTGACGCGGCCCATGTCATCCAGGTCGAAGCGGCGGGTGCCCGACGTCAGCTCCCGGATTTCGGTGAGATAGCCGTCTGCTCGATGTGCGTACGTCCGATGCTGGAGGACGCGGTCAGGGGAGGCGGCGGTCAGGGTCTGCGCGGCCAGCAGACCCGCCGCGGTCCATGTCTGGGTCAGCGTTGCCTCCGTACCGATGTTGCGCTGTTCCTCCCGGCCGACAGCGTCATGGCGGAAGTCCAGGGCACCCACGGACGACCGCAGGGTGAGCGGACGCCCCGCCAGGTCGTAGGTCCATTCGGAGACCAGCCCCGAAGGTGCCGTACGCCGGGTCCGGCGACCGAGGGCATCGTGGACATAGGTGACCGTCCGACCGTTCACGGTCTCCGACAACACGCGGCCGAGCCGGTCACGCTCCAGCACGACGTCGGCATCCGCGTTAGCCGCGCGGCACAGGTTGCCGTCTGAGCCGTGGGTGAACGTGGTGACGTCACCCGTGTCGGCGTGCTGTTCCGCTACCCGGCCGAGCGGGTCCCGCACGAAGCGCAGCGTCTGTCCGGCGCCATTGGCGCGCGCGGTCAGGTTGCCGACGGCATCGCGCGTGTAGCTGAGGGTCCGGCCGTTGAAGTCCGTCTCCGCTGTCAGCCGGCCCGCGCCGTCATACGTGTACGACCAGGTCAGGCCCTGCGGGTTCGTAACGGTGGTCAGACGGAGTTCGGTGTCGTGGTCGAACGTGTACCGCGCGCCTCCCGGCCCCGTACGGGTGGCCGGCACGCCGAAGTGGCTCACCGAATGGTGGGTGGTGTTGCCAGCGATGTCCGTGTGACGAAGCAGGTGGCCCTCGGCGTCCCAAGTCCATGACTCACGCGTTCCGTTGTCCAGTTCCCGCCAGGCGGGCTTCCCTTCTGTCGTCCATCCCAGGCGCGTGGTGTGGCCGAGAGGGTCGGTCACCTCGATGACCCGGCCGAAGGAGTCGCGACGGACCGCTGTCACGTGACCCAGTTCATCCGTCAGGGTGATGGGCAGACCGGCGTCGTCGTAGGCAACCGTGCGGGTGTGTCCCAGGGCGTTCGTGATCGACGTGGCTCGGCCCGCCGCGTCGTTCGTGTACCGCGTCTCGGCGCCGAGCGGGTCCACGGTGCTGAGCAGGTTGCCCCGCTCGTCGTACGTGTGCCGCCAGACCGCCCCGCCGGGTTCGACCAGCTCCGTGGGCAGGCCGAGTGCGTTGTAGGCGGCCCGGGCCGCCGAGCCGTCGGGCAGGGTGAGTTCCGTGACGTTGCCGGCGTCGTCATAGGCGTACCGCGTGGCGTGGCCCAGGGCGTCGACAACCGTCAGAGGCTTGTCGCCGTACTCGTCCCACTCCGTGCGCGTGACGTGCCCGAGTGGGTCCGTCTCCTCCACCACCAGGCCCTCGGCGTTGTACCGGTGGACCGAGACATGGCCCTGGGAGTCGGTGTACGTCGTGGTGCGTCCCGCGACGTCGTAGGTGAGTGTTCCGGAGAGGACGCCCTCGATGCCCTCGGTACGGACCACGCGGCCGCGGTCGTCGTAGACGTACGAGAACCACGTGCCGTTGCGGTCGGTCCAGCGGGTGACGCGGCCCTCGGTGTCGTAGGTGAAGCGTAGGGGCTCGCCGCTGGAGTTGACGACCTCGGTGAGGTTGCCGGAGGTGTCGTAGACGTAGCGCATGACTACCGTGCCCTCATCAGGCGCGGGGGACGGGCGATAGCGCGAGGGCGGTTCGTCCAGCAGGCGCAGGGCCGTGATGCGCGGGCCCTGGGTGTCGACGGCCACGTAGTAACCGCCCGAGTGGCGGATACCGACCGGAATTCCCTCGTCGTCGCGGTCGACGTCGATGTGGTTGCCGTTGCGGTCGCTCCAGGATTCCAGCGCCAGGTGGAAGACGCCGAAGGTCGGGGAGGGGACGGGGGCGGCGAAAGTGCGCGTCACACCGGTCGCCGGGTCCGTGACCGTCATCGCGCCGTCCGGTTCGCCGTCCCACTCCAGGGGCCGGCGCGGGCCCTTCACCGGCATGGTCGGCACGCCCGGTTCCGGTACCGGGTACACCAGGCGCATGCCGTCCGACGCGGCGAAGACGACGCCCTCGCCGTCGATCTGGAGGCACTCGTCCAGCGTGGAGATCCAGGTCGGGCCGAAGCAGACGCCTCCCCGATAGGAGGAGAGGTGGGTGCGTGTGAACTCCAGCGGCAGACTCCCCGGCAGGGTCAGGTCGGTCTGCGTCATCAGCATGGCGCCGGTCGCCACGTCGATCGGTTCGCCCACGCAGGGAGTGCGCTCGGCGTTGCGGGCCGCCGGCCCCAGCTCGACCAGGTCCGGGCGGAGGGAGGGTGGGCGCAGCAGCAGCGGGGTGGTGTCGGCGAGGCCGCCTTCCATGCTCGCCTTCAGCAGGCCGCCGCCCGCTCCCAGGGCGCCGCCGAAGATCATGCCGTCCTTGGCGGCCTGGTTCACCTCGTCCAGGCTGAAGCCGTTCTGGAGACCGGTCACCATCTTCAGCGGCTGGGCCACGGCGAGGTCGACGGCGACCGACTCGATCCCGCCGAACGCGGCGGCGACGAGGGTGCCGGCGGCGATCTCGGCCACCGTCGTGGTGACGGCGACACCCATCGCGGCGCCGAACTCGATGACCGCGTCCGCCGCCGCGACGGCGGCACCGGAGGCGAGGCCCGCGGTGAAGAAGGCGAGCGTCACTCCGCCCGCGATCACGGCGGCGTCGATACCGATCTGCGTCCAGAGCTTGTTGATCGCGTCGTCGATGGCGTCGGCGAACTTCTCCAGCGCCTCGGCCATCCCCCGCGCGGACTTCGCGAGATCGCTCAGCCAGCCGCCGTCCTGGTCCTTGGCGTAGCGGCCCCAGAACTTCTCGAACGCCTCGATCGACTCACCGGTGTTGTTGTGGATGATCGAGGACGCGCTGCGGTGCACGGGGCCGCGGACGTCGTCCACGGCATCCGCGAAGGTGCGCCAGGCCTTCGCCACGTCGCGCAGCTTGTCGGAGTCGGCCTCGGGCCACCATAGCCCCAGCTTGAGGAGGATGTGGCGGGCCTTGTCCTCAACGCTCACCGGCACCGTCGCTCTGCTTGCCGGCCCTGACTTCCGTGAACATGCCGGCGATGAGCTGGTCGTTGTCCACGTGCCCGTCCGAGAGGTCCACCATGGCCTCGTGAATGCTCGTCAGACCGAGCACCAGAATGCCCGCCGCGCTCTCGATCTTCTTCTGCTGCGGCTTGTAGGCGTTGCCGAACTCGTCGCCCTGCTCGTCGTGGCCCCAGGGCTCGCCCAAGCCGTCCAGGGTCTGGATGAGCGTGGTCAGCGCCTTGCTCAGATCCATGGCGCCCTGGTGAAAGACCGGTGCCGCCGTCCTGATGTCGGCGGTCTTGATGTCCAGCACCTTGCCGGGCACCTTGCCGTCCCCCATGGCTGTCGCCTCCCCCGGTTCACGGCTGCGGCTTCCGACCATAGGGCAGCCGGGTAAAGGAAATGCCATGGCGACAGCCTGCGCGCGTAAGGGTGCCCGGCGGGTGTTCGTCTCCGAGTCCTCCTGCCGGCTGGCCGTGACGGCGTTCCTGGGAGCGGGTGGGTGATCGCCTCGTCAGGCGGGGAGATGAACAAGGGGGGCCGCGGTGATGCGGCCCCGTGCCTCCGGCGGAACTCTGACTCGAACGGGTGACGTGTAGGCGTGCAGGGTCCTTCGGGCGCACGCCTGGGAGCCATCTGGGAGCTGACCCGCTCACCGAAGCCCTCCCAGGCCACCCGAACGGATACGCAGTGGAGTCACACTCGGCCTCGGAGAACGCCAGCTTCACGCGTCCGAGGGACGCTGATCCCGCGTGCCAGTGGCCGGGTGTTGATTCAGTCCGTTGGATTCCGCCTGAGCCGTGGGGCGTTGAGCCGTAGACTTCGGCGGTCGACGGCGACGAGGCCCCGCCGTTGGGCGCGCCCGCGGGGAGGAGATCGCATGCAGGACCCTTCGGCCTCGATGGAGAACGCCGAGCCTGAAGAGAGTGGCCGGAGCGGTACCGCCGACTCACCTGTGTCGGACGATCCGGTGTCCACCTCGGACGCCGACTCGACGACGGCGTCGACGGTCCTCGCGGAGGTGATTCCAGGGGTGGCTCTCGTCGCCGGTGAAATTCCGCCGGAAATGAAGCCCGATCTGATCGACTTCGGGATCGTGCCGGCTTCCGACCGCAAGCAGATCTCAGCGGTCCTCGCCTCGCTCGGGAACGCGGCTACCGTGGCCTGCAATCTCGGAAACGCGTTCGCCAGCGTGCAGGGGCTCTACAGGATCGGCGACACGGCACAGGCCCTGCTGAAGAGCGGCGCGACGCTGGCCGTCAAGGACGGGGGGAACCTCGGAGCGGTGGTGGTTCCCGGCCGCATCCTGCACCAGGCCCGCTTCTACTCCGTGAACACGGTGAGCAAGGCGCAGACCGCGGCCTCGATCGGGCCGGCGCTGGTCGTCACGGATCGCCGCGTCATCACGGCCAGGTCGAACGGATTCCTTGAGCAGGCCGAGATCCGTCAGGACATCCCGGTCGACCAAGTGCGATACGTCCGAGCAACAGCCACGCAGGACAGAAGCGCACGCTTGGCGATCGACCTCATCACGCGCGACGAGAACATCCGGTGGCTCTTCCATGCCGACGTGGACAACACTCAGGTGGACGCGCTCGCGGCCGTGCTTGCCGAGTCGATGACGATCCCGGACGTTGAACGCGATGAGCTGCAACGGCGGCGCCGTGCTCCCATCGAGGCGAACAGGACGAGCGAAAGTTCCGCCACGAGGTCTACCGAGCCGACCGAATCCGAGCCCACCACCCGCGATGTCGAGTAGCCCCGGCCGGAATGACCAGTTCTCGGTTACGGACCGGCGCGCTCTGCGGCAGCCGGTGCACCTCGTGACTCAGAAGCGCCCTTGACCGAGGTCTACGCGGGCTGTTCCGTTGGGGAAGATGTGGTGTCGTACTCGGGGGTTGCCTTCGTGACCGGGTCAGTTGGCAGTACGTGGTGTCCTCTCGGCGGCACCAGCCGGGAATCGGCCGCTCTCCTGGTTGCCGAGGCCTTCGCATGAGACTCCGGCGCGGGATCGCGATCGCCGTCGTCGCCGGTGGCGGCGCTGTAACCACCCTGCTGGTCGGGCTCGTCACGAACGCGGTGTCCGATGAGTCGCGGTGGCCCGGCTGGCTGGGGTGGTTACAGGCGCACGCCTGGTTCTCGTTCGTCGTGCTTGGCGTGACGATGGCGGGGTTGACGGCCTTGCTCGCCGGGCTCTCCGAGGCTCGGCCGCCCACGCCGCCCAGCCGACCGGAGGATGGGGCGGGGCCACCGGGAGCCGCCCAGGTGCTGCGTTCGTTGCCGCGTGACACCGCCGCGTTCACCGACCGTGCCGCGGAGCTGGAGCGGCTGGTGGTCTCGGTCCGGGCCGCACAGCAGCGCGGCGAGGGGCTGCCCGTTCACGTGATCGACGGCATGCCAGGCGTTGGCAAGACGACCTTCGCCGTGCACGCCGGTCACCTTCTCTCGGAGCGGTTCCCCGACGGACAGCTCTTCGTCAATCTGAACGGGCACACACCGGGACGTACCCCCGTGCAGGCCAGCGAGGCGCTCGCCTCGCTTCTCGCGGCCACCGGCGTGCCGACGCAGCAGATTCCCATCGGTGACGACGTCGGAGCGGTCACGGAGGCCCGGGCCGCCATGTGGCGGAGCAGCCTCGCGGACAAGAAGGCGCTGCTGATCCTCGACAACGCGGCCAGCTACCGCCAGCTGGAGCCGCTGCTCCCCGGTGGGAGCGGGTGCCTGGTGTTGGTGACCAGTCGCAAACGGCTGGTGTCGAGCGAGGAGGTGGTCATGTCGGTGGACGCGCTGCCACCTGATCACGCGGTCGACCTCTTCGTGCGGCTCAGCGGGCGGCCGACCGACGCCCTCGGCCGGGATGTGGTGCACGAGCTGGTGCGGCTGTGCGGGTGTCTGCCGCTGGGAGTGTCGCTCCTGGCTGCACGCTTGCGGCACCATCCGTCCTGGACCGTCGAAGACCTGCGCGGGCGACTGGTGGCGGCACAGGACCGCCTGGCGGAGCTGCGTGCCGGAGAACGCGCCGTCACCGCGACATTTGATCTCTCCTACCGAGATCTCGCACCGGAGCGGCGGCGCTTCCTCCGGCGTCTCGGTTTCTTCCCCGGCACCGATCTCGACGCGCATATCGGTGCGGCTCTGGGCGGGGACTCGGTCGTGGTGGCCCGTCGGCACCTCGAGGCTCTCTACGACGACCACCTGATCGACGAGCAACCGGGCAGTCGCTACCGGCTGCACGATCTTCTGCGCGACTACGCTCGCGGTCTCGCCGCCGAGGGAGACGACATGGACCACGTACTGGCCGTCCAGCGCGTGTGCGCCTACTACCTGGCCGCTCTCGCCGTCGCGAACGGGCACATCGTGCGCAGCGGAGCCGCCGTGCCTCCGGCGCCGGACGGCACCTGGCAGCTGGAGACACCAGGCCTGCACTCACGGGCGGAGGCCCTGAGCTGGCTGGAGACCGAGCGGGCCAACATCCTGGCCTGCGTCCGGCGGGCGAACGGCCTCGCCCTGTACGACCTCGTCGTCCGGCTCGCCGCGGCCATGGCGCCCTTCCTGCGCCAGGCCGGCCCCTGGGATCAGGCCGTCGGGCTCCACCGGACCGCCGCCGAGGCCACTCGCCACACCGGCGACCAGCAGGCCCGTGGCGACGCTCTCGCCGAACTCGGCGTCGTACGCCGATTCATGGCTGCCTACCCGCACGCGATCGAGGCCCTGAACGAGGCCGTGATGGCGTACGAAGCCGTCAACGACCGGCGCGGCAAGGCGGACGCACTCAACCAACTCGGCATCGTCTGGTTCCTGACCGCGGACAACGAGGACGCGGCCCGCGCGCAGACCGAGGCCCTCGCCCTCTACCGGGAGCTGGGATACCGGCTCGGACAGGCGAACGCGCTTGCCGATCTCGGCATGACACGCCGGCAGATGAGCCGGTTCGACGCCGCGGTGGAGGCGCAGAGTGAGGCCCTTGCGCTCTACCGGGAACTCGGTGACCGGTACGGGGAGGCGAACTCCCTGCGGGACCTCGGCGTCGTGCACTGCCTCATGGGCGCGTACGGCCTGGCCACCCGCCACCACCAGGAAGCGTTCGACATCTACCTGGAGCTGGACGACCGTGTGCACCAGGCTTACGCACTGAACGAGCTGGGTGTCGTCCGACGGCTGACCGGGGACATCGAGGGAGCTCGGACCGCACACGGCCAGGCCCTGACACACTTCACCGAGCTCGGCGAGCGGTTCGGCCGCGCGACCAGCATCCGCCACCTCGGTGTCGTGGACAGCATTTCCGGGGACGCGACAGACGCGATCAGCCTTCTTGAAGAAGCCCTGGATGCCTACCGCGAGCTCGGCAGCCGCGGGGGTGAGGCCGCCGCGCTGAGCGAGCTGGGCGTGGCGCGCGGCCTCGTCGGTGAGGTCGGCGGCGCGGTCCAGGCGTTCCAACGCGGTGTGGATATTCTGCGGGCCCTGGGCGACCGGTGCGGCGAGGCGGAGGTACTGAACCACTGGGGGATGCTGTTGTTCACCTCTGGTGAACCCACGGCCGCCCGGCGGCACTTTCGTCACGCGCTCGCACTCGCGCGGGACATCCGATGCCCGTTGCAGGAGGCGCGGGCGCTGGAAGGCATCGGCCGCTGCGACTGGTCGGTTGAAGGGCCCGACCAGGGCTCGGGCCCGCTGCGGGCCGCCGTGACGGTGTACCGACGGTTGGGAGTGAGCGCGGCGGTGGACGACATCGAGCGATTGCTGGTGTCCAGGTCCGGATGATGCCGACCATGTGGCCGGATCTCCAGTGCCGGGTGGGTGATCGTGGATGCTACGTTTCCAGCCGATCTGTCGCCTCAGCCCATCGCGTCGTGCCGCCGCCGGCACGTATCCACGAGGAGCGTTGGATGCCGTCACTCACGTCCGTCACCAAGGCGTGCACCGTCACGCCCGTCAGCTCGGCGTCCGCGGAGCCGGGGACGGCCGACCCCGCCGTCCTGGACCGAGTGGCCGCCCGTGTCCGGCAGCGGCTGGAGGCCGAGGAGGACACGACGGGAAGGGTCGGCGACGGTTCCCACGCGGCCTCGCTCATCTGGCCCTGGCTGTCGTAAGCGCATCCACTCGATGACAGAATCCGAAGGCCCGGCTCCCTTCCGGACGTTCATCCTGAAGGTCGCCAATCGCTGCAACATCGACTGCGACTACTGCTTCGTCTTCAACTCCAGGGACCAGGTGGCGCGGCGCCTGCCCGCCCGAATGGACCTCGCTGTGGCCCGGGCTGCGGCCCGACGGATCGGCGAGCACGCTTCCGCGCACCGCCTTCGGACCGTCCATGTCGTACTGCACGGCGGGGAGCCGCTTCTCGCCGGCATCGGACACATGGCCGATCTGCTGGAGACCGTCCGGGGCGGGGTGCCGGCCGGGACCCGGGTCCTCTTCGGACTCCAGACCAATGGGACGCTTCTGTCCGGGGCGTGGCTGGACCTCTTTGAACGGTACGAGGTCGCGGTGGGCGTCAGCCTCGACGGTCCGCCGGGTGCGAACGACCGGCATCGGCTGACCCACGCCGGACGGTCGAGCGCCGCCTCCGCCGTGCTCGGCATCGAACTGCTGCGGTCGCGGCCACACCTCTTCGCGGGTCTGCTCGCCGTCGTCGACCCCGCCAACGACCCCGTAGAGGTCCACGACTACCTGGCGGCATTCGAGCCGCCAGTGATCGACTTCGGCCTGCCGCACGCGACGCACGACGACCCGCCGCACCGCTCCGACTCGAGCGTGCCCGAGTACGGGCTGTGGATGAGCCGGGTGTACGACGCCTGGCTCGCCCGGCCTGAGCACAGGCACAGCGTCCGGATGCTGGAGGACATCGTGGCCCTCAGCTCTGGTGTGCGCGGCTCGGTGGAGACACTCGGCCTGGCCCCGCCGACCAGTGTCGTGATCGAGTCCGACGGCTCGATCGAGGCCGTCGACACCCTGAGATCGGTCGCGGAGGGTGCCTCCTGGCTCGGGCTCGACGTCCTTGGCCACTCCCTCGACGAAGCGCTGGCGCATCCGAAGCTGTCGCACCGGCGGCACGGCAAGGAGGCGCTCGCCGCACAGTGCCGTGCCTGCCCCCTTGTGGAGGTGTGCGGCGGTGGGTACCTCCCGCACCGCTTCAGCGAAGCCAAGGGCTACCGGAACCCGTCCGTCTACTGCGCAGACCTTGAGTACCTCATCCGGCACGTCCAGGTCTCACTGCGGCAGCACGGCTGGAACCCCTGGGCGCAGGCAGGATCGTCGCCATAGACCCATGTGCCGTACCACCATGGGGGATCACGCGCTGGAACGAACGAGTGCAGCAGCGACCGAAGCTACCGAGGAACGACAGGAGGCGCCGATGAGCGTGACGATCCGCCCCGCGGAAAAGCGGGACGTACCGGCCGTGGCCGAATTGATCGAGGATATCGAGCGGTTCTACGGCGCGACCGACACCAGTATCCAGCCACTGGAGGAACGTCGCGCTCAGGTCGAGGAGGCGCTTTTCGGCTCGCCGCCGCTGGCCTCCGCGCTGCTCGTCGAGGACGGGACCGGGAGCATCGTCGGACTCGCCGCCTACTCGTTTCTGTGGCCTGCCGCAGGCTCCACGCACTCCCTGTTCCTGAAGGAGTTGTACGTCCGCAAAACGCTCCGTCGGCAGCGCATCGGTGCCAGCCTCATGGACGAACTCCGGGCCATCGCAGCGGCGCGCCCCGGGTGCAGCCGTGTGGAATGGATGACCGATAGCGACAACCCGGTGGCACGGACCTTCTACAAGTCACTCGGTTTCGCCGAGTACGACGGGAAGATCGTCTACCGGGTCGATTCCGGCACTGCGTAAGGGCGGTTCGAGACAAGTGGAAGTACAGCGCTGCGACGAGTGCGGCAGCAAGATCGTCATCGGGCTGGGATGCGAATGTCCGCCGGGCTCTTCCGCATCCGCGTCGACGCCCCCGCGTCCGGTGGCCACGTTCGTGAGGACCGAGTGGCGTGCTCACCCGGAGGACACGATCCTGATCTCCCCGGCCCAGTGCGCGCACCGGCCCGGGTGGTGCGACCACATGACCGAGGACGACGTGCAGCCGCCGCGCTGGGGGTGGATCCCGAATCCCCCGCCCGGGCTCTGGGAGCGGTTGAGCAGTGCTTCTCCGGCGACCGCCACCTCGGGCAATCCGCGGCGGCGGGCCGTACGACGGTGCACCACCTGTGAGACGAACCTCGCGCAGGGTTGACCACCGCGCCATGGCACCGCTCTCATCTCGCGTCGGTGGGCGTGGCCTCACCTGTCATCGGCCGCGATCACCTCGGTCAGGGCCGGTAGGCGATGAGGGCGCCGGCCCCTCGTGAGCACGCGTACGTCTTCGTAACCCTCGTCGTCACGGAGTGAGCTGGTGTTGGTGGCTGCCGCGCCATTCGACGAGGAGGACCGTGGCGTCGTCGTCGAGGCGGCCCGCGTGGTGGTTCATGACGGCGCGCATCAGGCGGCGCAGGGTCTCGTGCAGTGTCTGCCGGCCGGAGTGGTGGCGGACGATGTAGTCGACGAAGCGGTCGCGGCCGAACTCGCGGCCCTCGGTGTCGCGGGCTTCGATGATGCCGTCGGTGTACAGCAGCAGGCGGTCTCCCGGTTCCAGCTGCCGGTGGCACTGGGTGACCGGCAGGGCCAGGTCGGTGCCCATGGGGCCGGAGGGCGGGCACCGCAGTTCCATGACCCGCCGGTTGTCCCGGATCAGCAGGGGCGGGTGGTGGCCGCGGTTGATCCAGGCCAGTCGGCCGTTGCCGATGTCGAGGTCGGCCATGATGCCGGTGACGAAGCGGCTGGTGCCGAAGTGGCTGGTGAGCATGGACTCGACCGCGTGGCTGCAGTCGGCCAGGGTGGCTCCCTGGCGGCGGGCGTTGCGGCAGGTGGCCACCGCGAGGTTCGCGGTGATGCCCGCCTTGATGTCGTGCCCCATCGCGTCGAAGACCGCCAGGTGCGCGGCCCGGCCGGCGATGGCGTAGTCGAAGGCGTCGCCGCCCACCTCGTACGCGGGTTCCACCAGGCCGCCGACGGTCAGGTCGTGACCGGCGAAGGCGGGCGGCGGCATCAGGTTCCACTGCATCTCCGCGGCCACGTTCATCGCCTCGGTCCGCACCAGGCGGGCGTAGGAGTCGCTGAACGACCGCTTGCTGAGCAGCAGCAGGGCGATCACCGACGCCAGGTGCCGCAGCAGGCGCCGCACCTCCTCCTCGTCCGGCTCCGCCACGTCCGCGCGCACCACCCCGACGCGCTCCACCCCGTCGGTCACCGGAGCCCACCAGCGCCGCAGCCGCTGTCCCTCGCGCTCCGACTCGGCCAGCATGTCGACCCGCTGGTAGGTGCGCCCGGGCAGGGTCCCCTCGACGCTCAGCTCCTCCCCGCCGTCCGCCGCGGCCAGGCCCCGGCCGGTGATCTGCCGCAGCACCGTCTCCGGATGTCCACGGCGAAGACGGCGACGTCCAGCAGGCCGAGGCGGGCCGCGTGCTCGGCGATCAGGCCGGGCAGCTCCTCCAGCATGACCGTGTGGCTCGCCTCGATCAGGTCGAGCAGGACGTCGTCACCCTCCGGCGACGAGCGGGACGTGTTCATGCTCAGCCGACCCGGGTGCCGGGCCGCCGCGGACCGGTGCGGGACGGTTCCCGCCGGGCCGCGGCCGGCGCGGCGTCGGCGTCCCGCGTGCCCGTCGACGCGCACAGGGTGTGGCCCGCGTCCCGCAACCGCTGCCGGGCCGCCGGTCCGCCGTCCTCGGCGTGGAGCGCCGCCGGCGCCCCGCACCTCTCGACCGGGTTCCCCGGCACCGCGGGGTTCGCCATCGACATCTCCTGCTCCCTACACGCGGCCGGGACGCCGGCGGGTGCGACGCTGCGGCGCAGCTCGCCCCGCGCGTCCGGCGGTGCGGTGGGACCGGCGCCCCGGGGCCGTACCCCGAGGAACCTGGGAGCTGGGTTCACAACCCCTTGTCCTCCGGGTAGCCGAGCGGTCGCTGTTTCACACCTGCCGGTTCGTACGGCGGTCCGCCGGCTCGGCGCGCCCGGCCGTCACGCGGGTCCCAGTTGTCCGTCGATGCTGCTGATCAGTTCCTCGCGCCGCTCGCGGAGCGCGGCCGGGCCGCGGGTCAGGGCGATCCGGTGGGCCTCGACCAGGGGGCCGAGCTCCGGCGGGGGCTCGACCACTCCGGTGAACAGCGGCGCCATCCAGGCGGCCGTCGGCGTCTGCGTCTCCGCTCCGCCGGGCAGGGCCGCGGCCGGGGCGGGCGGCAGGTGGCCGGCCTGGCCGTGCAGCATGCGCGCGCTGAGGATCGCCGCCTCCCAGACCCGCATGCTCTCCAGACGCACCTGCGCGGCGAGTTCGTCGCGCAGCGCGCACAGGTCGCTCCACGCCTTCTCGTGCTCGCGGAGGGCGGTGCCCACCCGGCGTACCAGGACGGAGTAGGTCACCCGGGCGCGCACCAGGCCGCGGCGCGCCTCGGCGGCGCTGTCCGCGTACGGGTTGTGGGCGACGACCTTCAGCACGACGGCCGTGATCGCGAGGACCAGCATCAGCACGGCGACCCAGCCGGACGGGTACCCGCCCTGGTCCGCCTCGTCCGCCTGCGCGTCGCGGGCCCGCAGCCACGCCCACCCGGCGACGGTGACCAGTACGGCGGTCAGGTAGAGGAAGGGCGGGACGAGGGAGGAGAGCAGGGTGAGCGCCGGGCGCCGCTCGCGGCGGGCGCGCACCCACTCGCGTATCCGGTGCAGGGGTACGGCGCATATGTGCCCGGACAGCATCATGGCCAGGGCGAGGACGACGCCGGGCAGGAACGCCACGGCCTGCTCCACCGGTGACGGCGTCTCGTCGGCGCTGGTGAGGTAGAGGAAGACCTGGGTGAAGTACCAGGCGTCGAAGACGGCCATGGCCGCGACCACCGGCCAGCGCAGGACCCGGATCCACGGCTCACGCCGGCGCCGGTCGTGTGCGCCGTCCTCCGCGTGGCGTGCCTCGACCGCTTCCTGCGCCGCCCGGGCCCTGCGGAGCGGGGCGGCGGCCCCGAACCGGGCGAGGGCCTGGACCGCCTCCTCGGTGCGGGCGTGGGCGTCGATCGTGAGCTTGCGGGCGGTGGCGAGCTGCCCGCGGTTGCGGCCGACGATCTCGGCCACCTCGCGGGCGGCGCGCAGCAGCATCCGCATCTCGCCGTTGTCCAGGTGTTCCGGATCGCGTTCCGGTCCGTCCTGCGCGCTGCGCACCAGGGTGCGGATGTCGCATCCGCACCCGTGGTGACAGGGGCTGCCGCGATGGTCGTGCGACATGGGCTGTGTCCTCTTCTCCGGCCCGGCGGGTGTCCGCCGGGCCGGTGCTCGCTGCTCGGTGCTCGGTTCGGTGGGAGTCGGTTCGGTGGGAGTCGGTCGGTGGGGGCGGGTTCGGTACGGGCCGGTCCGCGGTGTCCGTCAGCGGCGCACCGTGACGGCGATCTCCACCCGGCGGTTGCAGGCCATGGCCGCGTGGTCCGGCACCCCGTGGCGGTACTCGGGCGTGCAGCTCGGCCGTTCGTCGGAGTAGCCGCGGGCGGAGTCGACGGTGACACCGCGCCGGGCGAGGGCGGCCTCGACGGCCTCGGCCCGGGCCAGCGAGAGCCGCCGGCCGTGCTGCTCGCTGCCGCGGGAGTCGGTGTGGCCGGAGACGGCGACCGAGAGCGGCCGCAGTTCCCGGATGCGGCGGGCGGCCTCGTCCAGGGTGTCGCGGGCGGCCGGGGTCAGCGCCGAGCGGTCGGTGGCGAACAGCACGGAGCCGGGCAGGGTGAGGGTGGTGACCCTGCCGCGTACGCGTTCGGAGACGGCCGGGAAGGTGACGGCGGGCTCGGCCGGGACCGTCGCGGCGCCGGTCCCCGCCTGCCGGGTGCGCACGCCGGCGCTCACCTCGCAGGCGGAGGCTCCCGTCGCCCGGCACAGCCGCGTCCACAACGCGGTCAGCCAGGCGGTCTGCGGGGACGACGGGGGCCTGCCGTGCGCGGTGCGCCCGATGCCGAGGACGGTGACGTCCACGCCCCTGAGGTCCGGCAGCTCCCCGGCCGTACGGCAGCGTGCCACCGTGTCCCGGATCTCCGCCGTGCCGTCGAATCCGGTGGCCCGGAGGTCGGCGCACCCGGTGTTGACCAGTCCGTCCGTGGCCACGATGATCCGCCGCTTCCCGGCGCCGGGTCCCAGCTGGTCGGCGGCCGCGGCGAGGGCCCCCAGCACGTCCGTGCGGGCGGTGCCCGGTGTGCCCGCGGCCAGCCGGTCCAGCCGCTCCGCCAGGCAGCGGCGCCGGCCCTCGCGCCGTTTCCCCCTCTTCTTGGCGGTGCCCTCGACCGGGGCGACGGCCACGCGGTCCACGTCCCAGTCGACGGTGGCCCGGGTCCCGTCGAAGCCGGCCGCGGAGAGGAGTCCGCCCTCCAGCCGCCGCGGGACGAGCCCCTGGCCGGCCAGCAGGGTGGCGGCCCAGTCCGGTACCCGGCCACCGGTGGCGGCCGCCTTGTCCGGCCGTGCGGAGGAGCTCCGGTCGACGAGGACCGCGGTGCGCGGCCCGGGAGTGCCGGCGGACTCGGAGGTGCTGTCGGAGCGGCGGTCCAGCCAGGCGCAGGACCGCGGCTCGGGCGTCTTGAAGGCGTCGCAGCCGGTGGCCGTGGCGAGGGTGGCCAGCGCGAGCGCGACGGCGCATATCCGGCCGGTGGTACGGGTGGGAGATCTCACTGCATGCTCCAACGTGGACGAAATACGCATTTATGTCTGTTCTCGGCCGGTGTGCTGGGACTTACTGGAACCTCTCGACCACTCAGGGACAGGGGAGTTCGCATGTCCGTTCGCTCAGGCGCCACCGCAGGCGCCGGTACGCCGGCCGGCTCCGCCGAGGAGGGCTCCGGCCTCCAGTCGGCGCTGGCCGTGTACACCTCGCTCCAGACGTCGGCCCAGTTCGCCGACGCCAAGGTCGGTGTCCTGGCCGCCGTCCAGGCGGGGCTGATGGCCGCCGCCGTGCCCCAGGGCGACGCCGTACGGGCGGCCTGGGGCCACGGCGGCTTCGCGGCCTGGGCGGCGGCCGTGCCGCTCGTGCTGCGCGTGGCCGCCTTCCTGCCGGCCGTCTACTGCGTCGTGCAGGCGCTGCGGCCCCGGCTGGGACCGCCGCCCGGCCCCAACCGGTTCAGCCTGCCGTTGCTGGCCGCCGCCGACGGCGCTCCGCCGCAGCCCGGCCGGGACCGGGAGCAGCGCGAACTGTGGGCGCTGATCCCGGTGCTGGCCCGGGTGGCGATGACCAAGCACCGGTACATCGCCCGGGGCGTGGGCTGGACCGGGCTGATGGCGGTGGCCGCCGGTCTGTCCCTGCTCACCGGTCCGCTCCTGGCCTGACCGCCCGGTCCGCCGAGGCGCCCGGGCGGGGCCGGGCCGGAGCCCGCGGTCCGGCCGTTCAGTTCCGGCCGGGCCGGGGCAGCGGCTCGGCCTCGGACCGGTCCGACGGGTCGCCGGGCAGCGGCAGGCCGAACAGCCGCATGGCGTGTCCGAGCCGGTGCTCGTTGCCGGTCATGAAGTCGTAGAGGTCCAGGTGCTGGTAGCCCTTGACCTGCTGCTCCAGTTGCCTCGCGAACTCGGTGAGCTGCTCCTTGCGCTGCCGGAACATGTCGCCGACCTCGGTGGCGGCCTTCTCCGGCTGCTCGGCCAGGAGCACCGCCCACGGCGTCAGCCAGGACAGCCGGTCGTCGTCGTGCGGGCCGCCGGCGAGTCCGGAGGCGAGGAACCGCCGCCACTCCTCCGCGACCTCGCCGAGCAGCCGTACCCGGAGCGCGGACTTCGCGTACCGGTGCTCGATGGCCTGGAGTTCCAGGGCCGCGCCCCGCTGCTGCTCCAGCACCTCCGGCGCGGGCCGCAGGAAGGCGACCGTGCGGCAGCTCACCAGCCCTCCGTCGAGGCATTCGCCCTCCCGCAGCGCCCGGTTGACGGCCTGCTCCGCCTCCTCGACGTGGAAGGGCTCGTAGCGCCGGGTGATGTCCCGGACCTGTTCCACGAGCCGTCCGCCCAGGGACGCCTGGTGGCCCTCGATGGCGCGGCTCAGCGTGTCGTGGTCGAGGCGTCCCTCGGCGCACCAGTCGAGGCGGACCTCGACCAGGAACTCGAAGCCGTCGCCCCTGGCGGGGGTGGAGAACGTCTCGGTGGACGCGCGGTGCACCGCCACCAGTTCCGGCAGCTCCGGGGCCACCTCCACGAAGGACGGCGCGAACGTCTCGCGCCTCCTGCCGCCGATCAGGGCGCGCAGCCAGTGCAGCGGGCCGCGACGCGGTGTGCTTCTCACTTCTCCCACCTCTTCGTCACGTACGTGGCGATCGCCTCGGCGGCCTCGCCCTCGGTCATCTGGTGACTCCACAAGCGCAGGTAGAACCGGATCCGCTCGCGCAGGTCCGTCCCCTCGGGGCCGGCCGCGGGAAGCGCGGCGACGAACTCGCCGACCAGCACGTCGAGGCCCGGCTCCTCACCGGCCCGCTCCACCCAGATCCGCAGGGTGTCCCAGCCGCAGCGGCGGTGCAGGCGGCTGGAGCTGAGCAGGACGTTCCGGGTCAGCCGGAGCAGGTCGGCGCGTGGCCCGGGTTTCGCCAGGAAGGCGGTGACGGCGTGCTCACCGCGGAACCGGCTCAGCCGCAGCAGGCAGTTCGCCGCGTCGTCGCGCAGCCAGTGCCCGGGGGACCCGGCCCAGTCCGCCAGGCGGGCGAGCACCTGCTCCTGCGACCCGGCCGCGTAGATCTCCCGTACGGCGCCCCAGACACTCCTCTTCCCCGACCGCGCGATCTGCTCCAGTCCGTGCAGGGCTTCGCCGGGGAACAGCGCGCCGATCCCGGTGCCGTACGCGGCCTGGGCGCACGCCTGGCAGTCCCGCCGCCCGGACCAGCGCGCCAGCAGCCGCCGGACCCGGGAGACGAGCAGCGGGTCCGCCGCCGCGCGTTCCAGCGCCCAGGCCGCCGCGGACCGCCGCCGGTCGGCGTGCTCCCCCTTCGCGGTCGCCCACCGGGCCAGCAGTTCCTCGCGCACGTAGTCCCAGTCGAGGGTCGCGAGGAGACCGGCCGTCTGCGCGGCCGACACCCGGATCTCCTCCTCGCCCTGGACGACGAGACCGTCCAGCCACTCCAGCAGCGGTCCCCTGGCGCCGCTGTGGTCGCGCCACAGCACTTCCAGGACCGCCTCGCCGAGCCCCGGACGGCCGGCCTGGACCCGGCACTCCGGCTGCCGGGGGTCGACCGGTTGCCCGCCCGCGTCGACGAATCGCACGTCGGCGCCGCTCAGCCAGTCCTGCACGCTCTCCTCGAACAGCGGGAGCTCCGGCACGGCGGACGGCGAGCGCACCCCGTGCAGCAGGCGGGCCAGTCCGAGGGACTCGCGGCTGACCCGGCTCAGCATCCCGCCCTCCAGCACCAGGCAGGCCAGCAGGAAGGCCCGGGACCAGACGGACACCTCGGGCGTGCGGAGGTCGTCGCCGGCGCCCCTGGGCTGCGGTCCCAGCAGTTCCCCGGCCTTACGCCGCAGTTCGGCGCCGAACCCCTCCGCGATCCGGTCCGGGTCGTCCCCGTCGCGCACGCGCCGTTCGAGCCGGCGGGCGAGGCCGGCGACCGCCTCCATGGACCTGCGGCCCCGCAGGTTCTCCCGGAGGCGCTCGTGCTCCAGGAGCCTGCGGCAGTCCTCCGGGAGGTCGGCGAGCCGTACCGCCAGGTGCCGCTCCATCGCCCTGAACCGGAGTTCGTCCGGGACCTCGTGCTCGACGACGTGCTCGTCGAGCCCGCCACCGAGTGCCTGCCGCTCGACGACGATCACCAGCGGTGACCGGCCGTAGGTCTCCGAGCGCAAGCGTATGAGCATCTGCTCCCGCAGTTCCCGCATCCAGTCCCGGCCGTCGCCCACGATGACGTGGCCCAGGCCGGAGCGGAGTCCGCCCTCCTGTTTCACGAGCCGGCGCACGCCCGCCGCCGGGTCCAGTACGACGACACCACCGCCCATCGCCTCCTGGGCGGCGAGGAGCGCGGTGGTGTAGCGCCCGGAGCCGGGATCGCCGCTCAGCACGGCGGCACCGTACGTGGTCAGGTGCTCGACCAAGACCCGGTGCGCGGGCGGCTGCACGTACAGCGTCCTCTGGCGGTCCAGGGCCGTGTCCTCGACCCGGCCGTCGACCGGGTCGACGGCCGGGGCACCGTAGTAGTTCTTGTGGATCGTTCCGGCGGCGTCCCCGCTGCCGAAGCCGACGGCGCGGGCGCGTACGTCCCCTTCGACGAGGGTGGTCGCCAGGCCGCGCACCCGCAGCCGGCGGATGCGGTCGGCCTCTTCGTCCAGGGCGTCCGAGACGTCGGAGGCGTCCGTGTCGTCCGAGCCGCCCGCGTCGTCCGGGGCCGCCGGGGGAACCGGCTCCCCGGCCGTGGTCCGCCCGTCGGCGTGCCCGGCCGCGGACGGGTCGGTCCCGGGGCCCGTCCACGGCTCTTCCAATGGTTCACCGGTCCCACCGGTCAGGTCGTCCATGTCCGGGGTCCCGTCACCGGTGGTAGTTCTTGTGCATGGTCTTCGCCGCGTCACCGGTGCCGAAGTGGTAGACCCCGCCCTTGTTCCTCTTCACCACGGTGGCGGGTCCCGCGGACGGGGCCGGGCCGGGCTCGGGGTCGGCGACGAGGGGCTCCAGTTCCGCCGGGTCGTGCTCGGGCACGTGGATCCAGCCGTAGCCGCTGAACTCCTTCTGCCGGATGTGCGCCCGGACGTACATCGCGGGGTCGAGGGCCGGGCCCTCGCCGCGGAGCTTGACGACGTCCTGGTAGAGGAAGTCGGAGACGATCAGGGCGAGATCGGTCGTGTCGACGGCCTCCAGGACCCGTTTGAGCTGCGGCGCGTTGAGGTAGCGGGCCACGCTGATCGGTGCGGGGCCGCCGTGGCCCAGGGCGGCGGGACGGGCCACGCCGAAGTCGACGGCCACCCTGAGCCGCATCCGTGCCTGCTCGGGCCGGTTGGCGTTGCGTTCGCCGAGTTCCCGGGCCAGGTGGCGGACGAAGTCGCCGAGCACGACGGACTCCGGTGTGTCGGGCGGCAGTACGGCGAACTCCTGGTCGCCCTGCGGCTGGCACATCCAGGCCGTACGGTCGAGGCCGCTGCGGGCGGCCGCGGCGTCCAGCACCCGCACCAGCTCGCCCTGGACGCTCTCCTGGCTCGGGGTGTCGAGGTGGCTGTACTTCTCCAGGTCGGCGGCCATGCACAGATGGCGCGTGATGCCGCGGGCCGTGGGCCGCGGGGGTGGTTGCTGCGGGGGTGGTTGCTGCGGTGTCATGGATCGCATCACCTGTCTGCCGTGCGGAACGGTCGAGGCGTCAACTGTGCGACCGGGGACGGGAAACACCGAGCCGGTCGTAGAAATACGGTTTTCGGCCCGAGGGGCCGGTGACGCGCCCGTTACGGGGTCGCCGGGCCCAGCAGGGCGACGTGCCGGAGCTGTTCCAGGTCGAGGACCGTCGTCCGGCGGTATCCCGTCGTGACGAGGCCGTCCCGGCGCAGCTCGGCGAGGGCCTTGTGGATCGTCGCCTCCGCGGCCCCGGTGAGCGCGGCCATCTCCGGCTGGGTGAGGTCGACGCCTATGACCAGTCCGCGGGGCACCTGGTGTCCGTACCGAGCGGCCAGTTCGGCGAGCACGCGGGCGAGCCGTACCTTGACCGGGTAGCCGCCGAACTCCACCCGCCGCTGGTTCGCCCAGCGCAGCCGCTGCACGACGATCCGGTTGACCGCCCGCGCGACCTCGGGGTGGTCGTCCATGAAGAGGCGGAGGTCGGCCTCGCGGACGATGCTCGCGGCGATCTCCCCGCACGCGGTCACCGTGGCCGACCGCGGCGCCCCGTCGTCCATGGCCGCCATCTCGCCGACGATGTCTCCACCGATGCGGATGGCGAGCAGCGCCTCGTGACCGTTCTCCAGCCCGGCGGTGACCTTGACGAATCCCGACCGCAGCAGCACCACGTGGTTCGAGTGGTCGCCCTCGCGGATCAGGACGTCCCCGGGCAGGTAGCGGCAGCGGGTGCCGAGCCGTAACAGCGCGACGCGCACGGAGTCCGGCAGCCCGCCGAGGAAGCTGCGGGCGGGCCACTCCTGGCGCTGGGATTCGGACAGTGATGCCACGGACACCCCTCCAACACTCCGAGGCCACACCGGATCGATGCGGGCTCGCGCGAATCTCCCGACTCAGAACAGCACTTGGGGGCACCGTTGCGACAGATGCGCGCGCGGGGCAGTAGATGCGCCCGGCGCACGCCGGGCGCGCGCCGCTCTGCGGGGGCTCCCCCGGGCGGCCGCCCGTGCGATCCCCGGGTCCGGACGGCGCAGCCGCAGGGCACGCCGGCCCCCGGTGCGCCCCGGGCGCCTGGGCCGCGGACGAGGGGAGCCCGGGCGCCGGGCGGTCCGGGGGGCGCGGACCGTGCGCCGGCCGGCCGGGGCGTGGCGGTCGCCGTGCGGGCGGGGCACGGTGGTCGGGGGTGTCCGCCGCTCCGGTGGCGTACGGCGGTGACGTGCGCGGGGCGCCCATGCGCCGCGAGCGCAAGAGGTTTTGCGGACGGGCGCGTTGAGGGCTCGGCCGGTCGAGCGGGCGGGCAGTGGCGGTGCGGGGTCCTACCGGTCCCGCGGCCCGCCACCCCGGGTCCTGTGAACCGCCGCGTCTGAAGCCCCCCACCTCCCACACCCCCGGCAGAGGCGGGTCAGCGATTCGTCAGCAGGTTCCTGAGCGCGATGTTGAGTTCCAGGACGTTCACCCGCGGCTCGCCGATGAAGCCGAGGGTGCGCTCCTGGGTGTGGTCGGCGACCAGTTGCCGGACCCGCGGGACCGGCAGGCCGTTCCGTGCGGCGACCCGGCGGACCTGGAGTGCGGCGTAGGCCGGGGAGACGGCCGGGTCCAGGCCGGAGCCGGAGGAGGTGACGGCGTCGGCGGGGACGTCGGAGGGCCGCACGGGGTGGCCGGGCACCGAGTTGTCCGCGACGACGGCGGCCCTGGCGGCGAGCACCCGGGCGCAGAGCGTGCCGGACGCGGGCTCGGCCGGGCACCGGCCGTCCACCGCACCGCTGTCGGCGGCCAGGTTGGTCGCGCCGGAGAGGAGCAGCCGGTACCGCGTGTTGATGCCGTTGGTGCCCAGGCCGTCGGCCGGGCGGCCCTGGAACCACCTGAGGTCGGGCCCGGGAGTCCGCCCGTGCCGTCCCGGCGGGAGGTCGTACGGCTGCCCGATCAGGGAGGAGCCGACGACCCTGCCGTCCGCCTCGACCGCGGAGCCGTTCGCCGTGCCGGGGAAGGCCGTCTGGGCGATGCCGGTGATCACCAGCGGATAGGCGACGCCGGTCACGACCGTCAGCACGAGCAGGGCGCGCAGGCCCGCCCACAGCAGCCGGGCCGTGTGTGCGAGGGAGGTGTTCATGAGGGTCAGCACGCCTTTGCTAGGTCACAGGCCGGGTATGAGGGAGACGAGCAGGTCGATGATCTTGATTCCGGCGAACGGGGCGACCAGGCCGCCGATGCCGTAGACCGCGAGGTTGCGCCGCAGCATCCGGTCGGCGCTCATCGGCCGGTACCGCACGCCCCGCAGGGACAGCGGCACCAGCGCGACGATGACCAGCGCGTTGAAGACGACCGCGGAGAGGATCGCGGAGTCGGGCGAGGACAGCCGCATGATGTTCAGCGTGTCCAGGCCGGGGTAGACCGCCGCGAACAGGGCCGGGATGATCGCGAAGTACTTCGCGACGTCGTTGGCGATGGAGAACGTCGTCAGCGCGCCCCGGGTGATGAGGAGCTGCTTGCCGATCTCCACGATCTCGATCAGCTTGGTCGGGTCGGAGTCGAGGTCGACCATGTTGCCGGCCTCCTTGGCGGCCGACGTGCCGGTGTTCATCGCGACGCCGACGTCCGCCTGGGCCAGCGCGGGCGCGTCGTTGGTGCCGTCCCCGGTCATCGCGACCAGCTTGCCGCCGGCCTGCTCCCGTTCGATGAGCGCCAGCTTGTCCTCCGGGGTGGCCTCGGCGAGGAAGTCGTCGACGCCCGCCTCCTCGGCGATCGCCCGCGCGGTCAGCGGGTTGTCACCCGTGATCATGACCGTCCTGATGCCCATGCGGCGCAGTTCCCCGAACCGCTCCCGCATGCCGTCCTTGACGACGTCCTTCAGGTGGACGACGCCGAGGACGCGGGCGCCGCGCGCGTCGGCCGCGGCGATCAGCAGCGGGGTGCCGCCCGCCGCCGAGATCCGTTCGGTCAGCCGCTGGGCGTCGGCGGCGACCTCACCGCCCTGTGCCGCCACCCAGGCGGCGACCGAGGCGGTGGCGCCCTTGCGGATGCCGCGGCCGTCGACGTCCACGCCGGACATCCGGGTCCGGGCGGTGAAGGCGATCCACTCGGCGTGCGTTAGTTCGCCCCGGTGGCGTGCGCGCAGCCGGTACCGCTCCTTGGCGAGCACGACGATCGAACGGCCCTCGGGCGTCTCGTCGGCCAGCGAGGAGAGCTGGGCGGCGTCGGCGACCTCGGCCTCGGTGGTGCCGCGCACCGGCACGAACTCCACCGCCCGCCGGTTGCCCAGGGTGATCGTGCCGGTCTTGTCCAGCAGCAGCGTGGAGACGTCGCCCGCGGCCTCCACCGCGCGCCCCGACATCGCGAGGACGTTGCGCTGGACGAGCCGGTCCATGCCCGCGATGCCGATCGCGGAGAGCAGCGCGCCGATGGTGGTCGGGATCAGGCAGACCAGCAGGGCCACCAGCACGACCATCGTCGGCCGCGTGCCGGCGTGGGACGCGAACGCGGGCAGCGTCGCGCAGGCCAGCAGGAAGACGATCGTCAGCGAGGCGAGCAGGATGTTCAGCGCGATCTCGTTGGGCGTCTTCTGCCGGGCCGCGCCCTCGACCAGGGCGATCATCCGGTCGATGAAGGTCTCCCCCGGCTTCGCGGTGATCCGGACGACGATCCGGTCGGAGAGGACCTTCGTACCGCCCGTGACGGCGCTGCGGTCGCCGCCGGACTCGCGGATGACCGGAGCGGACTCACCGGTGATCGCCGACTCGTCGACCGAGGCGACGCCCTCGATCACGTCGCCGTCGCCGGGGATGACGTCCCCGGCCGCGCAGACCACGAGGTCGCCGATCCGCAGGGCCGTGCCCGGCACCCGCTCCTCCGGGCCGTCCGCCCGCAGCCGGCGGGCGACGGTACCGGTCTTCGCCCTGCGCAGCGTGTCCGCCTGGGCCTTCCCGCGGCCCTCGGCGACCGCCTCCGCCAGGTTGGCGAAGACGACGGTCAGCCACAGCCAGGCGCTGACGGTCCAGCCGAACCAGTCGCCCGGGTCCGTGGCGGAGAACGCGGTGGTGAGCACCGAGCCGACCCACACCACGAACATCACGGGCGACTTGACCTGCACCCGGGGGTCGAGCTTGCGCAGCGCCTGCGGCACGGACCCGACCAGCGCCCGCGGGTCGAACAGTCCCGCTCCGACCCGGCCCCGGCCGGGCTGCCGCCCGGTGGGGACGCCGCCGTGCGGCACCCGGGCGGGGGCGGTGGCGGACACGGGGTCCGCCGGCTTCTCTGTACGGGTCGTCATCACGCCAGCCCTTCGGCGAGGGGCCCCAGAGCGAGGGCGGGGAAGTAGGTGAGGCCGGTGACGATCAGGATCGCGCCGACCAGCAACCCGGCGAACAGCGGTTTCTCGGTGCGCAGGGTGCCCGCCGTGACCGGCACGGGCCGCTGCCCGGCGAGCGAGCCGGCCAGCGCCAGCACGAAGACCATCGGCAGGAAGCGGCCGAGCAGCATCGCGAGTCCGGTCGTGGTGTTGAACCAGTCGGTGTTCGCGTTCAGGCCGGCGAAGGCCGAGCCGTTGTTGTTGGCCGCCGAGGTGAAGGCGTACAGCACCTCGGAGAACCCGTGCGCGCCGGAGTTCAGCATCGAGTGCGGCGGGGTGGGCAGCGCCATGGACGCCGCCGTGAACACCAGCACCAGCGCGGGGGTGACCAGGAGGTAGCAGGCGGCGAGCTTCATCTCACGGCCGCCGATCTTCTTGCCCAGGTACTCGGGCGTGCGGCCGACCATCAGACCGGCGAGGAACACCGCGATGACGGCCATGATCAGGATGCCGTACAGGCCCGAGCCGACGCCGCCGGGCGCGATCTCGCCCAGCATCATGCCGAGCATCGCCAGGCCGCCGCCGAGACCGGTGAACGAGGAGTGGAAGGAGTCCACCGCGCCCGTCGACGTCAGGGTCGTGGCCACCGCGAAGATCGAGGAGCCGCCGACGCCGAAGCGGACCTCCTTGCCCTCCATCGCACCGCCCGCGGCCTGGAGCGCCGGGCCGTGGTGGGCGAACTCGGTCCACATCATCAGCGCGGTGAAGCCGAGCCAGATGGTGACCGCCGTCGCGAGGATGGCGTACCCCTGCCGGACCGAGCCGACCAGCACACCGAAGGTACGGGTCAGGGAGAACGGGATCACCAGGATCAGGAAGATCTCGAACAGGTTGGTGAAGGGCGTCGGGTTCTCGAAGGGGTGGGCGCTGTTGGCGTTGAAGTAGCCGCCGCCGTTGGTGCCCAGTTCCTTGATGGCCTCCTGGGAGGCGACCGCGCCGCCGTTCCACTGCTGCGCGCCCCCGGTGAACCGGCCCACCTCGTGGATGCCGGAGAAGTTCTGCAGGACGCCGCAGGCGACCAGGACCACCGCGGCGACGGCCGCCACCGGCACCAGGATCCGGACGGTGCCGCGCACCAGGTCGGACCAGAAGTTGCCCAGCTCACCGGTGCGGGACCGGGCGAACCCCCGGACCAGGGCCACGGCGACGGCCATGCCGACGGCGGCGGAGACGAAGTTCTGCACGGCCAGGCCGGCGGTCTGCACGACGTGCCCCATGGTCTGCTCGCCGTAGTACGACTGCCAGTTGGTGTTCGTCACGAACGACACGGCCGTGTTGAACGACTGCGCCGGGCTCACCGCGGCGAAGTGCGGCGAGCCGGGCAGGAGGCCCTGGAGCCGCTGGAGCAGGTAGAGGAAGAGGACGCCGGCCGCCGAGAAGGCCAGCACCCCGCGCAGGTACGCGGGCCAGGCCATCCGGGTGTCCGGGTCGACGCCGATGCCCCGGTGGATCCACCTCTCCACCCGCAGGTGCCGGGGCGAGGAGTAGACCCGGGCCATGTACGTGCCGAACGGGACGTGGACGAGCGCCAGCGCGCCCGCCAGGGCGAGCAACTGGAGGACTGCTGCCGGTACGGGACCCATCTCCGCTCTCAGAACCTCTCCGGGCGGATCAGGGCGAGGACGAGATAGCCCAGCAGGGCGACGGCCACGACCAGGCCGACTATGTTCTCGGCGTTCTCTGCGGTCACAGCTTCGTCACCCCCTTGGCGACGAGTGCCACCAGCGCGAAAGCCGCGACGACGGCGACGACGAAGGCCACATCGGCCATCGTGGACTCCTGGGGTGAGGTTCGGTTCCTTCGGACACTCCGAGGAAACCGCCTTCCCGGCCGGTCACGGCCGCCGTTGACACCTCCCTTACGGCGGCCCGCACGGCTTTGACGGGTCCCTTACGGCACCGCGCCGGGCCCCCTCACCAGGCCCCACCGGTACGCCCGCGCCGCGTGCGGCCGATCACGGCGGTGGCGGCGGCGGTCGCGGCGAGGCTGCCGGCCAGGACCAGCCCCACGCCGACCGCGAAGAGACCGCCGGCGTCGTCCGACCAGTCGAACCAGGCGGCGGCCGTCAGGCCGGCCGCGGTGCCGAGGACCGCGGCCGCGCGGTGCCGCCGGACCGCGGCCCAGTACACCGGCACCAGCAGCGTGAGGACCAGCCCGGCCACCTGCCAGGGCTGGTAGGGGCCGCTCGTCGAGCCGTCCGCCGCCACGTCCCGGTGCTGGTCCCAGCCCAGCCAGGCGGCCCACGCCAGGGGCGCGGCCACGACGGGCGCGAGCACCGGCAGCAGCCGGCGAACGGGGTGCGCATGTCCTTGACTACTCGTGGGTCAAGCCTCGCTCCGCCCGCCGGCGCCGGACAGAGCGGAGATACTCAGCCGCGTCCGGGTACCGGGTACTCAGCCATGTTCCGAGTACCCGGCCGGGTCCGGGGCGCAGCCAGGCCGGGATCTAGGCTTTCCCCAGGAGATGCGCTTCGCCCGCGCCGTCTGTTCCGTCACGAAGGAAGCACCGTTGAACTTCTGGTCGATCTATCAGCACGGTTTCGCGCGCGTCGCCGCGTGCACGGGCCACACCGTCATCGCCGACCCGCACGCCAACGCCGAGGCGGTCCTGCGCCAGGCGCGCCGGTGCGCGGACGAGGGCGTCGCCGTCGCCGTCTTCCCCGAGCTGGGCCTGTGCGGCTACTCGATCGAGGACCTGCTGCTCCAGGACGCCCTGCTCGACCGGGTCGAGGAGGCGCTGCGGACGGTGGTGGCCGGCTCGGCCGACCTGCTGCCGGTGCTGGTCGTCGGCGCCCCGCTGCGCCACCGCCACCGGGTGTACAACTGCGCGGTGCTCGTGCACCGGGGCCGCGTCCTCGGGGTCGTGCCGAAGTCGTACCCGCCGAACTACCGGGAGTTCTACGAGCGCCGGCAGATCGCCGACGGCCACGACGAGCGGGGCGGGACCATCCGCGTCGCCGGCGCCGACGTGCCGTTCGGGGTGGACCTGCTGTTCGCGGCCGAGGACGTGCCCGGGCTGGTGCTGCACACCGAGATCTGCGAGGACATGTGGGTGCCGGTGCCGCCGAGCGCGGAGGCCGCCCTCGCCGGGGCGACCGTGCTGGTCAACCTCTCCGGCAGCCCGATCACCGTCGGCCGCGCCGAGGACCGCAGGCTGCTGTGCCGCTCGGCGTCCTCCCGCTGCCTGGCCGCCTACGTCTACGCGGCGGCCGGCCTGGGCGAGTCGACCACCGACCTGTCCTGGGACGGGCAGACCATGATCTACGAGAACGGGATGCTGCTGGCCGAGTCCGACCGCTTCCCGCTCGGCGACCAGTACGCGGTCGCCGACGTCGACCTCGACCTGCTGCGGCAGGAGCGGCACCGGATGGGCACCTTCGACGACAACCGCCGCACGCACGGGGCGCGGACCGGTGACTTCCGGACGGTCTCCTTCGAGCTGGACCCGCCGCTCACCGACCTCGGGCTGCGGCGGCACGTCGAGCGGTTCCCGTTCGTGCCCGCCGACCCCGAGCGGCTCGCCCTGGACTGCTACGAGGCGTACAACATCCAGGTCGCCGGGCTCCAGCAGCGGCTGGCGGCGATCGGCGGCCCCAAGGTCGTCATCGGCGTCTCGGGCGGCCTCGACTCCACGCACGCGCTGATCGTCGCCGCCCGGGCGATGGACCGCGCGGGCCGGCCGCGCAGCGACATCCTGGCGTTCACCCTGCCCGGCTTCGCCACCAGCGACCACACCAAGGACAACGCCCACCGGCTGATGCGCGCGCTCGGCGTGACCGCCGCCGAGCTGGACATCACACCGACCGCCCGGCTGATGCTCCGGGAGATCGGCCACCCGTTCGCCGCCGGCGAGCCGGTTTACGACGTCACCTTCGAGAACGTGCAGGCCGGTCTGCGCACCGACTACCTGTTCCGGCTCGCCAACCAGCGCGGCGGCATCGTCCTCGGCACCGGCGACCTGTCCGAGCTGGCGCTCGGCTGGTCCACGTACGGCGTCGGCGACCAGATGAGCCACTACAACGTCAACTCCGGCGTGCCGAAGACGCTGATCCAGCACCTGATCCGCTGGGTCGTCAGCAGCGGCCAGTTCGACGACGAGACCGGCCGGATCCTGACCGCCATCCTCGACACCGAGATCAGCCCGGAGCTGGTGCCCGGCGAGGAGATGCAGTCCACCGAGTCGAAGATCGGCCCGTACGCGCTGCACGACTTCACCCTCTTCCAGGTGCTGCGCTACGGCTTCCGCCCCTCGAAGATCGCCTTCCTCGCCTGGCACGCCTGGCACGACCCGGACGCCGGCGCCTGGCCGCCCGGCTTCCCCGCGGCGAAGCGCGGCGCGTACGACCTCGCCGAGATCCGGCACTGGCTGGAGGTGTTCTGCCGCCGCTTCTTCGGGTTCGCTCAGTTCAAGCGCTCGGCCATGCCGAACGGGCCCAAGGTCTCGGCCGGCGGCTCCCTCTCCCCGCGCGGCGACTGGCGGGCCCCGTCCGACGGCAACGCGGAGGCGTGGCTCAGGGACCTGGACCGCTTCGACTGGCCGGAGCGGCAGGCGTAGCGGTCCCCGTCCGGACGCGGGCGTTCGGGGCGCGCGGGAACCGCCCGTCCGCCCGGGCCACTCTTCCTCCTCGTGGCGAGCGTTCCGAATCAGCAAGGGCCCAGGGCCCCGCAGGACCACATGGTGGTGTGCGGCGACGACGGGCTCGCGCACCGGCTGGCCGCCGAGCTGCGCGGGGTCTACGGCGAGCAGGTCGTCCTCGTCGTGCCGCCGAACGGCCGCACCGCCCGGCCGCCGGTGGTCGGCCGGGCCCGGGCCGCGTCGGCCGCGCTGTTCGACCGCGTGGTCAGCGCCGCGGTGGGCACCGTCGGCCGCACGGGCGGCACCGGGCAGCCCGCCGGCCCCGCCGCCGACCAGCGCCGGGAGACCGAGACGGTCTGGGAGGCGGCCGAGCCGACCGAGGAGGTGCTCGCCGAGGCCGGGGTGGCCCGGGCCGCCGCGCTGGCCCTCGTGTACGACGACGACGAGACCAACATCCGGGCCGCGCTGACCGCCCGCCGGCTCAACCCCCGGCTGCGCCTCGTCCTGCGCCTGTACAACCGGCGCCTCGGCCAGCACATCGAGGAGCTCCTCGACCAGGCGGCCGCGCTGGCCGCGGGCGACGCGGAGGACGGCCCGGCCGCCGGGTCCGGGACCGGCACGACCGTGCTGTCCGACGCCGACACCGCCGCGCCCGCGCTGGCCGCCACCGCCGTGGCCGGCACCGGCAAGGTCGTCCAGACCGAGGGCCTGCTGCTGCGGGCCGTGGAACGGCCGCTGCCCGCGGACCCGCCCGCCGCCGCGCCGTACACCCTCGCCCTGCTCTCGGGCGGCGACCCGGACGGCGGCGGTGAGCAGCAGCCGCGGCTGCTGCCCGACGACGAGGAGGTGCGGCGGGCCGCCGGACGGCACGCCGTGGTGCTGGAACAGGTCTCCGCCGCGAGCGGCGCCGAGTCCGCCGCGCCCGGCCGCCGCACCACCGGCGTCATGCCGCTCGCCTCCCTGTTCTCGCGGCGGCTGCGCTGGTCGCTGGCCGTCCTGGCCGGCTGCGTGGCCGGTCTGGCCGTCGCCCTGTGGCTGGTGACCGGCATCCATCCGGTGCGCGCGTTCTACGTCACCCTGCTCGACCTGTTCGCGATCGACGACCCGGCCCTCGGCGCGCCCCTCGGCCGGCAGCTCCTGCAACTGCTGTCCGCGCTGGTCGGGCTGCTGCTCCTGCCGCTGCTGCTGGCCGCCGCGCTGGAGGCGTTCGGCACCTTCCGCACCGCCTCCGCCCTGCGCAGACCGCCGCGCGGTCTGAGCGGGCACGTGGTGCTGCTCGGGCTCGGCAAGATCGGCACCCGGGTGCTGACCCGGCTGCGGGAGCTGGACGTGCCCGTGGTGTGCGTGGAGGCCGACCCGGAGGCGCGGGGCCTGGCCACCGCCCGCCGGCTGCGGGTGCCGGTGGTGCTCGGGGACGTCACCCAGGAGGGCGTCCTGGAGGCCGCCCAGATCCACCGGGCGCGGACGCTGCTCGCGGTGACCAGCGCGGACACCACCAACCTGGAGGCCGTGCTGTACGCCAGGACCGTCCGGCCCGACCTGCGCGTGGTGCTGCGGCTGTACGACGACGACTTCGCCACCGCCGTGTACCGCACGCTGCGGGCCGCCCACCCGCACGCGCTGACCCGGAGCCGGAGCGTCACCCACCTGGCCGCCCCCGCGTTCGCCGGGGCGATGCTGGGACGGCAGGTGCTGGGCGCGATCCCGGTCGAGCGGCGGGTGCTGGTGTTCGCCGCCGTCGACGTCGACGGGCACCCCCGGCTGGAGGGGCGCACCGTGCGGGAGGCGTTCCGGCCCGGGGCGTGGCGGGTGCTCGCGCTGGAGGGCCGCACCGACACCGCGGACGACCACGTGCTGGCGAAGGGCGACCGGGTGGTGGTGGCCGCCACCCGCCGGGGTCTCGCGGAGCTGCGCTGAGCCCCGCGGACCCCTCGGGGGCTCGGCTTCCTAGAAGTCGCCCAGGTGCCGCCGCGCGAACTCCAGCTCCAGGCGGACCTGCTTGATCCGCTCGTCCACGACCAGGGAGCCGTGCCCGGCGTCGTACCGGTACACCTCGTGGACCGCGCCGCGGGCCTCCAGCCTCTTGACGTAGTTGTCGATCTGGCGGATCGGGCAGCGCGGGTCGTTGACGCCCGCCGAGATGTGCACCGGTGCCGCGACCCGGTCGACGTAGGTCAGCGGGGAGGACGCCTCGAAGCGCTCCGGGACCTCCTCCGGGGTGCCGCCCAGCAGGGTGCGGTCCATGGCCTTCAGGGCCTCCATCTCGTCGTGGTACGCGGTGACGTAGTCCGCGACCGGCACCACGGCGATGCCCAGCGCCCAGGCGTCCGGCTGGGTGCCGACGCCGAGCAGGGTGAGGTACCCGCCCCAGGAGGCACCGGTCAGGACCAGGCGGGACGGGTCGGCGAGGCCGGAGGAGACCGCCCAGTCGCGCACCGCGGCCACGTCCTCCAGCTCGATCAGGCCGACCCGGTGCTTGAGGGCGTCGGTCCAGGCGCGGCCGTAGCCGGTGGAGCCGCGGTAGTTGACGCGGACCACCGCGTAGCCGTGGTCGACCCAGGCGGCCGGGCCCGCCGCGAAGGAGTCGCTGTCGTGCCAGGTCGGGCCGCCGTGCAGGTCGAAGACGGTGGGCAGGGGGCCGGTGGCGCCGGCCGGCCTCTGCACCAGCGCGTGGATGCGGCCGCCGGGACCCTCCACCCAGACGTCCTCCACCGGCACCGACGGCGGGCACGCCATGCCCGGCGGGTCGAGGACCACTCCGCCGGCCGTGGAGCGCACCGCCGGGGGCTCGGCGGCCGAGGACCACAGGTACTCCACGCTGCCGTCCGGGCGGGCCGTCGCGCCCGAGACCGTGCCCGGCGGGGTGGGGATGCGGGTCAGCTCGCCGGCCGCCAGGTCGTACCGGAACAGCTCGCTGCGGGCCTCGAAGCCGTGGGCGACGAGGAGGGCCGAGCCGTCCGGGTACCACTCGGCGCCGACGTCGCCCGGCAGCTCCAGGGCCAGGTCCCGCTCCTCGCCCGTCGCCACGTCCCACACCATCGGCTCCCAGCGGCCCCGGCGCTGGTGCCCGACGAGCAGCCGGGTGTCGCCCTCGACCGGGGCGAAGCCCAGCACCTCCAGGCCCAGTTCCTCGGTGCCGCCCTTGGTGTCGTCCAGCTCGGCGACCGTGGTGCCGTCCGGGCGGAGCACGCGCAGCGCGGCGTGCATGGCGTCGCCGTGCTCGGTGTGCTCGACGGCGATCAGGAGGCCGTCGGGCGAGAGGTCGCCGACGCCCGCCGACTCGCGGTGCCGGTAGATCTCCACCGGGTCCGCGCCCGCGCGCGCCAGGTGGACGGTGGTGCCGTCCTCGTCCGTGGAGCGGCCGACGACCGCCGTGCGGCCGTCCCGGGACAGGGCCAGCCCGGCCGGGTACGACGGGGCGAGCCCGGGCACGGCCGGCTCGTCCGGTCCGCCCGCGAAGGGCTGGCGGCGCCAGATCCCGAACTCGTCGCCGTCCTTGTCGTCGAACCACCAGATCCACGCGCCGTCCGGGGAGAGCACGCCGTCCGTCGTGCCGTTCGGCCGGTGCGTCACCTGCCGCTGCCCGCCCGTCGCGCGGTCCCACGCGTACAGCTCGTACGTGCCCGTGGCGTTCGACACGAACAGGGAGTGGTCCGGCGCGTCCTCCGCCCAGTCGGGCAGCGAGACCCGCGGCGCCCGGAAGCGCCTCTCCCAGTCCGGCATGTCCGGTGTGTCCGGCGTCCTGCTCTCACTCATGGCCCCAGTCATGCGCCCATACTGCCCGGCCGCGCCGGCGATCGGGGAACGCGGCCGCCCGGCCCGTGACCGCCTGCCCCGGCGGGGACCGGCCGGGGGCCGACCCGCGGGCGGGCGCCCGGCGCGGGCGCCGTACCGTGGAGGGCGTGTACCGCTTCCTGCTGACACCCCGCTGGTGGGGCATCAACGTCTTCGTGCTGCTCGCCATCCCGTTCTGCGTCTTCATGGGGTCGTGGCAGCTCAGCCGGTTCGAGGGCCGGGTGCAGGACCACCGCGCCGTGAGCGAGCGGGCGGCGTCCGGCCGGGACGAGGCCGCGCGCCCGCTGGCGAGCCTGCTGCCCGTCGACAAGAGCACGTCGGGACGGCGGGCGACGGCCACCGGCCGGTACGGCGAGCAGCTTCTGGTGCCCGGACGGGAGCTGGACGGCGAGCGCGGCTTCTACGTCCTCACCCTGCTGCGCACCCCGTCCGGCAAGGCGCTGCCCGTGGTGCGGGGGTGGCTGCCGGGCACGGCGGACCCCGCGAAGGCCCCCGCCGCGCCGGCCGGCGAGGTCACCGTCACCGGCGCGCTCCAGGCGTCCGAGACGCCCGGGGACAACGGGGTCAGCGCCGAGGGCGGGCTGCCCGCCGGGCAGACGGCGGCCATCAGCTCGGCGTCCCTGGTCAACCTGGTGCCGTACCGGCTGTACGACGCGTGGGTGACGCTGGACAAGGCCGACGGCGCGATGAGGTCCGTGCCCGCGAGCGCGCCGGACGGCACGGGCCTGGACCTGAAGGCGTTCCAGAACCTCGGCTACACCGGTGAGTGGTTCGTGTTCGCCGGCTTCGTGGTGTTCATGTGGTTCCGGCTGCTGCGGCGCGAGATCGAGTTCCAGCGGGACGCGGCGCTGGGCCTGGTGCCGGACGAGCCGGCGCGGACCCCGGTCGCGAGCGGCTGAGCGGTGCCCCGGGGGGGGCGGCCGCGGGGGTCACCCCGTGGCCAGCACCCCGGTGTAGTAGACCGTTCCCGCGCACGCGCCCGGTACGACGACCGTCGCCGCCGGGGCGCCGCCCTGCGCCGTGTGGGTGACCGCGATGCTGCCGTCCGCCGTGCCGCCCTCGGTGGCCAGCTGGGGTTCGGTGCCCGCGGCCCCGGTGGGGTCCGTGGCCGCGCCGCTGGAGGCCGTCTCCTCCTGGGACGGTGTCGGGTCCGGTGAGGGGGCGCCCGTGGCGGTCCCGCCCGTGCTGTCGCCGCCGCTGGTGGGACAGGTCTCGGAGGGGACGAAGGCGAACCTCTCCTCGTAGGCCGCGCCCGGCCGCAGGACCAGCGAGGCGACCTCCAGGGACGGGTCGGGCAGCGTGGCCGCCGGGTCCCCGGCCACGTGCCGCACGGAGCCGATCTTGGACTGGTCGGCGGCGCCCTGGGCCGTGGACGTGACGGTGCCCGGTCCGGAGACCGCGCAGGCCGCGCCGGAGACGTTGGTGACGGTGAAGCCGCCGTAGACGGCGCCGGCGGAGTCGGGCGCGCTCACGGTGCCGGTGGCGGAGCCCAGTTGGAGCGCCGTGCACAAGGGGGTGCCGGAGCTCCGGCTGACCGTGGGGTCGGCGGTGCCGGGGACGGGGACGGTGCCGGGGCTGTCCGGGCCGTTCGTCGGGGCCGGCTCGCCGGTCTTCTCGCCGGACCGGGTCGGCGTGCTCACCGGGGGCGGCGGGACGCTCTCGGGCGTGCTCCTGTCCGTGCTCTGGCCGGTGCCGCCCTGTGCCTGGGAGGTCTGGCCGGCCATGGCGGTGTTGGGGTCGGCGCCGCCGGCCCGGGAGACGTGCACGAGGGCGGGGACCGCGGTGCCGAGGAACAGGGCCGCCGCGGCCAGGCCGACCACCGCCTGCCGCTTGCGGGCGCGGCGCGCGGGGACGGCCCGGCGCAGGTGCTCCAGGGTGCCGGCGCGCGGTTCGAGTCCGTCGACGGCGGAGAGCAGCAGGCCGCGCAGGTCCGACTCGCCGGAGCCGGGACCTCCGAACCCGCCGGGACCTCCGAACCCACCGAGCGCGCCGGTTCCTTCGTGGCCGCCCGTTCCCTCGTGCGCGCCGGTTCCTCGGTGCCCGTCGCGTTCCGCGTGCGCGTCGTGCTCCGCGTGCCCGCCGCTGCCCGGGCCGGGCCCCTCGGGGCCCTTGTCGTCGGGGCCGTGGTTCACAGTTCCGTTCCCAGCCTGCGAGTGCGTGTGCTCCGGTCCCTGACGCGGCGCCGGCTCGTGCCCGGCGCGGGACTCGTGACCTTCGTCGAAGCGGCGCCCGCCCACGTTCCGGTCACGGGAATCGCCCCCTTCGGCCTTGTCGCTCATGCCGGCGCCTCCATGGCGATCCGCAGCGCGGCGATGCCCCGCGAGCCGTACGCCTTCACCGAGCCGATCGATATGCCGAGCGTCTCGGCGACCTGAGCCTCGGTCATGTCCGCGAAGTAGCGCAGCACGAGGACCTCCCGCTGGCGGCGCTGGAGGCCCTTCATCGCCTTGATCAGCTCCCGGCGCTCCAGCTGGTCGTAGGCGCCCTCCTCCGCGCTCGCCATGTCCGGCATCGGCTTGGAGAGCAGCTTCAGCCCGAGGATGCGCCGGCGCAGCGTGGAACGCGAGAGGTTGACGACCGTCTGCCGCAGGTAGGCGAGGGTCTTCTCGGGGTCGCGGACGCGTTTGCGGGCCGAGTGGACGCGGATGAACGCCTCCTGGACGACGTCCTCGCAGGAGGCGGTGTCGTCGAGCAGGAGCGCGGCGAGACCGAGCAGCGAACGGTAGTGCGCCCGGTAGGTCTCGGTGAGGTGGTCGACGGTGGTGCCGACGGCCTCGGCGGGCGCCGCGCCCGTCCTCTCCTCGTCGCCGTCACGCTGACCGGGTATGCGGGTGGGTCGCGCCGCGGGCATGGGGGCGATCACCGGCATGCCGCCGGCCGCGCGGGGCCGGAGTCCCGCACGGGGCCGCAGAGCCGCGCCGCCGCGGACCGCACTGAGTTCGAGTACCTCTGCCACGCCGGTTGGACACGCTTCCCCCCTCGGGGGTTGTACGTGCCGGGCGTCACATCCACGCCGACCGACGGTGCCTCACGTACCGACATGCGTCCCGCTCTCCCCTTATGTCCCATCTGAACGGGCGTCCCCACGCCCCGATCACGGCGTCCCCACGCCAGGAATCACGTCCCCGGGTCCCGCAAGAGTGACCGGGAAGACGCCCCGCGCCCTCCGTACGGTTGCGCGGGGCGGGAGGGAAATCCTCCGCCGTCGGGAGGGAAAGGATCAAGGGGTGGGGACCATGCTCCCGGCCACACCCCTCACCGGGATCCTACGCAGCCCTCACCGGCGGCCGGCCGGCGCCGTCTCCGCCGCGATCAGCTCCGCGAGTTGGGCGCTGTTGAGCGCGGACCCCTTGCGCAGGTTGTCGCCGCACACGAAGAGTTCGAGCGCCGTCGGGTCGTCCAGCGCCCGCCGCACCCGGCCGACCCAGGTCGGGTCGGTGCCCACCGCGTCGGCGGGGGTGGGGAACTCACCGGCGGCCGGGTCGTCGCACAGCACCACGCCCGGCGCGGTGGCGAGGATCTCGCGGGCGCCGTCGACACCGATCTCGCGCTGGAAGCGGGCGTGGACGGTCAGCGAGTGCGTGGTGACCACCGGCACCCGTACGCAGGTGACGGCGACCGGCAGCCCCGGCAGGCCGAGGATCCTCCGGGTCTCGTCGCGGACCGACAGCTCCTCCGACGACCAGCCGTCCTCGCCCAGCGACCCCGCCCACGGCACGACGTTGAGCGCGACCGGGTCCGGGAACGGCCCGGTGTCGTCCCCGACGGCCCGCCGCACGTCCCCGGGGTTCGTGCCCAGTTCGGTCCCGGCCACCAGCGAGAGCTGCGCCCTGAGCGTCTCCACGCCGGCCCGCCCGGCCCCGCTCGCCGCCTGGTACGAGGACACCACCAGCTCGCGCAGGCCGAACTCGGCGTGCAGCGCGCCCAGGGCGACGATCATCGTCAGGGTGGTGCCGTGGGGGCCGGCGACGATCCCGCGCGGGCGGGACCGCACCGCGTGCGGATTGACCTCGGGCACGACGAGCGGCACGTCCGGCTGCGCCCGGAAGGCGCCCGAGTTGTCGACGACGACCGCGCCGTGCGCGACGGCGACCGGCGCCCATGCGGCGGCGACCGCCTCCGGGACGCCGAACAGCGCGACGTCGACCCCGGCGAAGGCGTCCTCCGTCAGGGGCAGTACCTCGACCGCCTCCCCGCGCACGACCAGCTTGCGGCCGGCCGAGCGCGGAGAGGCGATCAGGCGGATCTCGCCCCAGACGTCCGCGCGCTGGGACAGGATGCGGAGCATGACCGTGCCGACGGCCCCGGTCGCCCCCACGACCGCGAGCGTCGGCTTTCCGGTCATCGGTCCGTGCCCCGGCTCATCGGCCGGTGCCTCCGTAGACGACCGCCTCGTCGGAGTCGGAGTCGAGCCCGAACGCCGTGTGCACGGCGCGGACGGCCTCCGGCACGTCGTCGGCGCGGGTGACGACCGAGATGCGGATCTCCGAGGTGGAGATCAGCTCGATGTTCACGCCCGCGTTGCTCAGCGCCTCGAAGAAGGCGGCGGTGACGCCCGGGTTGGTCTTCATGCCGGCGCCGACGAGGGAGATCTTGCCGATCTGGTCGTCGTAGCGCAGCGAGTCGAAGCCGATGCCCGACCTGTTCTTCTCCAGCGCGTCGATGGCCTTGCGGCCCTCGGTCTTCGGCAGCGTGAAGGAGATGTCCGTCAGGCCGGTGGAGGCCGCGGACACGTTCTGCACGACCATGTCGATGTTGATCTCGGCGTCGGCGATGGCCCGGAAGATGGCGGCGGCCTCACCCGGCTTGTCCGGCACACCGACGACCGTGACCTTGGCCTCGGAGGTGTCGTGCGCGACACCGGAGATGATGGCCTGCTCCACCTTCATGTCCCCAATCGGCTCACTGCTGACCCACGTGCCCTGGAGTCCGCTGAAGGACGACCGGACGTGGATCGGGATGTTGTAGCGGCGGGCGTACTCCACACAGCGGTGGAGGAGCACCTTGGAGCCGGAGGCCGCGAGCTCCAGCATGTCCTCGAAGGAGATCCAGTCGATCTTCCGGGCCTTCTTCACCACCCGCGGGTCGGCGGTGAACACGCCGTCGACGTCCGTGTAGATCTCGCAGACCTCGGCGTCGAGCGCGGCGGCGAGCGCCACGGCCGTCGTGTCGGAGCCACCGCGCCCGAGCGTGGTGATGTCCTTCTTGTCCTGGCTGACGCCCTGGAAACCGGCGACGATCGCGATGTTGCCCCTGTCCAGGGACTCGCGGATCCGGCCCGGCGTGACGTCGATGATCCGGGCCTTGTTGTGGACCGAGTCGGTGATGACGCCTGCCTGGCTGCCCGTGAAGGACTGGGCCTCGTGGCCCAGGTTTTTGATCGCCATGGCCAGCAGCGCCATGGAGATCCGCTCTCCGGCCGTCAGGAGCATGTCGAACTCCCGCCCGGCAGGCATCGGAGAGACCTGCTCGGCGAGATCGATCAGCTCATCCGTCGTGTCGCCCATCGCGGAAACGACGACGACAACCTGGTTGCCGTTCTTCTTCGCTTCCACGATCCGCTTGGCGACGCGCTTGATGCCTTCGGCATCGGCTACGGAGGAGCCTCCGTACTTCTGCACGACAAGGCCCACGTGCGCTCCTCGCTCGGTTCGTTTGTGTCGGCTCAGTCTATCGAGCGTCCGAATGCCGCCACCCTGCTCCCGCATGGTGAGACGTCGGACGCCCGCGTCCGGCACCTGCCCAGCCTCCGCCGGACCACTCGGCAAAGTGCCCCGGCTCACACCTCGCGGGACCCGCCGCTACTCGCCCCGCCGGATGCCCAGCGGCATGCCGATCTCCTGGGCCATCACCCGGCCCGCCTCGAACTCCAGCGTCTCGTCGCCCAGCTCCGGCTGGTCGGTGTCCAGGCCGTCCAGCTCCTCCAGCGGCTGGTTCAGCCGGACGTGGATGAGCACGGACTGCAGGGCGCGCAGCACCGCGGACGCGGTCGGCCCCCAGTTGGAGAAGTAGGAGAACTGCCACCACCACAGCGCCTCGGTGGTGCGGCCCGCGCGGTAGTGGACCATGCCGTGCCGCAGGTCGGCGATGACGTCGGCGAGGTCGTCGGAGATCCGGGCCGGCACCGGGGCCTTACGGGGCTCGTACGGGTCGAAGACCTCGGAGTAGACGTCGACGGGGTCCAGCAGCCGGGCGAAGTTCTCCCGCAGCTCGTCCACGTCCGGCTCCGGGCCCGGGTCGGGCTCGTAGCGCTCGTCCGGGACGATGTCCTCGTGGGCGCCCAGCCGGCCGCCCGCCAGCAGGAGCTGGGAGACCTCCAGCAGCAGGAAGGGCACCGCGGACTCGGGTTCGTCGCCCCTCGACACCTCCGTCACGGCCACCAGGAAACTCTCGACCTGGTCCGCGATCTGGACCACGAAGTCGTCCGGGTCCTGCGTCGTGGCGTGCAGCGTGGCGTCAGACATCTAGCAGTCGTCTCCCCTCGAAGGCGCGGCCGAGGGTCACCTCGTCCGCGTACTCCAGGTCGCCACCCACCGGGAGGCCGCTGGCCAGGCGGGTGACCTTCAGGCCCATGGGCTTGATCATGCGGGCGAGGTACGTCGCCGTCGCCTCGCCTTCCAGATTCGGGTCCGTGGCCAGGATCAGCTCCGTGACCGTCCCGTCGGCCAACCGTGCGAGAAGTTCCCGTATACGCAGGTCGTCGGGTCCCACTCCCTCGATGGGGCTGATCGCGCCGCCGAGCACGTGGTAGCGGCCCCGGAACTCGCGGGTGCGCTCGACCGCGACGACGTCCTTCGGCTCCTCCACCACGCAGATGACGGCCGGGTCGCGGCGCGGGTCGCGGCAGATGCCGCACAGCTCCTCCTGCGCGACGTTGCCGCAGGTCGCGCAGAAGCGGACCTTGGCCTTGACCTCCATGAGCGCCTGCGCGAGCCGCTTCACGTCCGTCGGCTCGGCCTGCAGGACGTGGAAGGCGATCCGCTGCGCGCTCTTGGGACCGACGCCGGGCAGCCGCCCCAGCTCGTCGATGAGGTCCTGGACCACGCCTTCGTACAACGGACTGCCCTTCCTGGAGACCTTTCGGTACGTACGGTAGTCGGCTCCCGGCTCCGCCCGGAAGGCGGAGGTGTCAGAACGGCAGGCCCGGGATGCCGCTGCCGCCGCCCAGGCCCTGGGCCAGCGGGCCGAGCTTCTGCTGCTGGAGCGCCTGGGCGTTCTCGTTGGCCGCCTGCACGGCCGCCACGATCAGGTCGGCGAGGGTCTCGGTGTCCTCCGGGTCCACCGCCTTCGGGTCGATCCGCAGCCCGCGCAGCTCGCCCGAGCCGGTGACGGTGGCCCGCACCAGACCGCCGCCGGCCTGCCCGTCGACCTCCGTGTTCGCCAGTTCCTCCTGCGCCCGCTGCAGGTCCTGCTGCATCTTCTGCGCCTGCTGGAGCAACTGCTGCATGTTGGGCTGGCCACCACCGGGGATCACGATCAGCTCCTCGCCGTCTGCCGTGTCGTCGTCCGACGACGTTTCTCCGTCGTCAACGAGCCTACGTGGTCCACGCGGCCACTGCCCCACCACTCTTTCGGGTGAGAACAGCGGCTGGCCTATACCTGATCAAGGCGCCCGTACGAGCGGAAAAGCGGGGAAAGCTCTCTCTCCGCCACCCATTGGGCGGTAGGAAGGTGGCCGCGCGTCGGCATGGAATGTCACGCGACGTGACCGGTCGTGATTAGGGAGTGCCGGGTGGGTCAGCCGGAGATGCAGCCCGAGGGTCCGCCTCAGGACGGGCGGGGCGAGGGGGCGGCCGGGCTGCGGCCGGGCGATCTGACCGGGCGGGCCTTCCCGCTCGGCGACTGGGGCGAGCCCGCGGAGCGGCTGGAGGAGCTGTACCGCTGGGTGGAGCGCCGGGCCCTGGAGACGGCCGCCTGGTACCTGCGGGACCGGGTGTGGAAGCGGCGCGGCGCGCGCGTGCTGCGGGCCGGGGCGGCGGCCGGGGCCGCCGCCGGTGCGGCGCTGCCCCTGCTCGACGTCGCCGGGGCGGCCGGCGGTGTGGCGCCCTGGGGCTGCCCGGCACTGCTGCTCGCGGTCGCGTGCGTCGCCACCGACCGCTTCTTCGGGATCACGTCCGGCTGGATGCGGGACGTCGCCACCGCCCAGGCGGTGCAGCGGCGGTTGCAGGCGTTGCAGTTCGACTGGGCGTCGGAGAGCGTGCGGGAGGTGCTGGGGCCCGCGGACGGGACGGCGAGCGAGGCGGCCGAGCGGTGCCTGGCGGTGCTGCGGCGCTTCTCGGAGGACGTCACCGAGCTGGTGCGCACGGAGACGACGGACTGGATGGTGGAGTTCCGCACGGGCTCGGCGCCGCTGGGCATCCAGACGGCGGTGGCCCCGGTGCCGCGGCAGGAGACCGCGGGCGCCGGGGGCCGGTTCCCGCTGCCGCCGGCGAACGGCAGCCGGCCGAACATGCCCAGGCAGCGGCCTCCGGAGCCGCGCTAGCCGCCCCGGGACCGGGCCGCTGCCTAGGCGCACAGCTTCATGCCCTCCGGTGTCCAGCAGGGCACGTGGCCGTGGGTGCGGATGATGCTCTGGCCGTTCCCGCGGGAGAGGTACGTCAGGAAGCTGGAGGCGAGGGAGTCGGCGGGCGGGCTGCCGTAGGTGTACGCGTACTCGATCTCCCGGTACGGGTACGCGCTGCGGCCGTGCTCGATCGCGTCCACGGAGGGCGCGTCGCCGTCCAGGGCCGGTACCCGGACCCCCGCGGCCCGCAGGGCGAGGTTCAGCTCGCTGTAGCCGACGGCGCCGGGCAGCCGGGCCACCTCGGCCAGCACCTGGTCGGTGGAGTCCAGTTCGCAGCGGGTCACCGGCGCCGACGGGTAGTCCCTGGACACGCAGTCCGCGGACGAGTTCGCCGGCTCGCCCTCCCCCAGCACCCGCCGCTGGAAGACCTGCCGGGTGCCGGAGTTGGCGTCCCGGCTGACCAGGCGGACCGGCAGCGGACGCCCGCCCCGACCCGGCCAGTGGGTGGTCTCCCCCCGGTACAGCCGGCGCACCTCGGCCGTGGACAGGTTCCGCGCCCCCACGCCGTCGTTGACGACGAGCGCGAACACCGACAGCGCGACCCGGGTCTCGCGCAGTTCGGGCCGGTCGCCGGGTTTGGGCCCGTCCGAGAACGCGACCACCGCCGGGGCCCCCTTGCCGCGCGCGGCCGCCCCCGCCGCCGCCAGCTCCCGTATCCCCGCGGTGGACCCGTGCACGTCGACGTCGACGGCGGCTCCCGCGCAGTCCTGCCCGTACTCGCGCGCGACCTCGCGCAGCACGGGCGCGAAGGCCGTCGACCCGATCACCCGCAGCCGGCCCCGCTCGCAGCCGACCGGCGGCGGGGTGTCGTCGCGGGCCACGACGATGCCGGCGAGCGTCATGACGCACACCGTGAGCATGATGGAGATGGTCCGGGACGCGCGGCTGAACAGGGGCGGCTTGTCGTCCGGGGTGGCGCTGCGGTTGGGGTGGACCTCGCCCTCCCGGATCCCGCCGATCAGCCGGATGCCGCGGTCCACGTCGCCGCCGGACAGCAGCACCAGCAGCTTGTAGTGGTCGCCCCGGTTGAGCGGGACGCGCGGGATGCGCAGGGTGTTGCCCTCGTAGCCGAAACCCCGTTCGGCGGTGAAGTGGTCCATCAGGTGGCCGGTGCCGGTCGGCTGGGTGACCGAGACGCCGCGGATGGTCCGGTCGGCGAACACCGCGGTGAGGCCGTGCCGTTCGGGGCCGGTGTAGTCGTCCCGGTCGATGCCCTGCGAACCGTCGTTCTCGACGCGCAGCAGGACGAGCGTGGCGTCCTCCATGCCGGGCGCCTCCAGGAACAGGCCGAGGCGCCGGTTGACACGGCCCGAGCGCGCGTCGTCGCCTATCGGGTTGTCCATCTGCACCCGGTAGCCGATCCGCTTGCGCCGCGGCACCCGGCGCTCGTACCAGACCATGCCCGCGGACGCGGCGATGCCCAGCACCGCGGTCCCGACGGCGACGACGTTCTCCGCGCTCAGCCACTCCATGTGGGTGCCCCCGCCACTGCCCGGAGCCGGATGATGGTGGAGTCACGGTACGGGCGCGGACGGGCCCGGGCGGCACCCGTCCACGAACGTTCGCCCGCCGTTCAACCACCGGGCCGCGAAGGGGGGGCCGGCCGCCGCCGGGGTCAGTCCTTGCGGTACGTCAGGCTCTCCCCGCCGCCCGCCTTCGCCCGCTTCAGCCGCCCGTCCGGCAGCAGGGTGAGCTCGGTGGCCTCGCCCGGGGTGCAGGAGGAGGCGGGTTCCGCGGTGGTCACGGTGGACGGCCCGATCTCCAGCGGCCCGTCGCCGGCGGGCCGGCCGGTCAGCTCCGCCTCGAAGACGCAGTGGTACGACCCGCCGTCCTCGGTCGGCCCGTCCGCGACCAGGGTCAGCACGGTGTCCCCCACCTCGCCCCGACGGATGGTCAGTTCGCGGCTGCCGGTGCCGCCCGCGCCGCCGATGGCCGTCCGCCAGGTGCCCAGGTAGCCGTCCGGGACCGCCCCGGGGCCGGAGGCGGACGGGGACGCCCGGCCGGCCGGCGTGGGCTCGGCGGAGCGGGACGGCGGGTCCGTGACGGTGGCGGGCGCCGGTCCGGCCGTGCCGCCGCCCTCGCGGCCGGTGCCGTCGCCGTTCTTCATCAGCGCGTACACGGAGCCGCCCGCGCCCAGCGCCACGACCAGCGCGATCACGACGAGCAGCGCGGTGGACCGGCCGCCGCGCCGCTCCGGTTCCGCGGGCTCCGGGAAGGGCGCCGGGCCGTACGGCGGGGCGGCCCCGGATCCGCCGGAGGCGTGGGGGTGGTACGGCTGCGGCCCCGCGCCCCAGGCCCCGGCGCCGGCGCCGGGCTGCCGCGGGTACCCGTTCCCGAGCGGGAGCGGGGGCCACGGGTGGGGGTACGGCGCCCCGTGGGCCGCCCCGGGACCGGCACCGAACCCGGCGGGCGGCGGCACGGCGGGCGGCGGGGTGCGGGGGGCACCGGCCGGTCCCCCGCCGGAGGCCGGGACACCCCCGCCCGCGCCGAAACCACCGGCACCCTCAGCGCCATGGGCCCCCGTCGCGCCACCGAAGCCACCGAGCCCACCGGCGCCATTGGCACCCCCAGCACCACTGAAGTCACCGGCCCCCTCAGCACCATTGGCACCATCGGCACCCACACCACCGAAGACACCGGCGCCATTGGCACCACCGAACCCACTGGCACCACCGGCACCTTCAGCACCGCCGAACCCACCGGCACCCTCAGCACCACCGAACCCACCGGCACCACCCAAGCCACCAGCGGGCACTCCCGCGCCCGGGGCCGCACCGGTGCCCCCAGCGGCCCCCGGCAGGGGTTCCGCAGGGGGATCCGCCGGCGAACCCGGGGAAGGTCCGGCGTCCGGGCCCGCGTCCGGCAGGACCGCCGTGCCGGTGGCCGTCCCCCGCTCCGGGTCCTCCACCTCCAGCAACCGCACGGCGTGCCGCCCCAGTTGGGCGACCAGCGCACCGGGCAGCCAGGGGTCCCGGGACCGGCCCCCGGTCACGGTGTCCTCCACCCCGGTCCGGTCCAGGATCGCGTCCAGCGGGGGCCGGGCCGCCGGGTCCTTGCGCAGGCAGTCCCGCACCAGGTCGGCGATGCCCTCCGGCACGCCCGTCAGATCGGGCTCCTCCTGGGCGATCCGGAACATCAGCGCGTGTGCCCCGCTGTCGGCGGGCCCGAACGGCAGCGTCCCGGTCGCCGCGTAGACGAGCACGGACCCGAGGCAGAACACGTCGCACGCCGGCGTGATCCGGTCTCCCCGCACCTGCTCGGGCGCCATGAACCCGGGTGACCCGACCAGCGACCCGGTCCGGGTGAGCCCCTCGCCGCCGGACGTCGCCGTCTCCCGCGCCCGCGCGATCCCGAAGTCGATCACCCGCGGCCCGTCGATGGTCACCAGCACGTTCGACGGCTTGAGGTCCCGGTGCACGATCCCGGCCGCGTGGATGTCCTGGAGCGCCTGGGCGAGCCCCGCCGCGAGGATCCGCACGGACCGCTCGGGCAGCGCCCCGTGATCGTGCCCGACGACCTGCTGGAGGCTCGGCCCGGCCACGTACCCGGTCGCCACCCACGGCACGGCCGCCTCGGTGTCCGCGTCCAGCACGGGCGCGGTCCAGTGGCCGCCGACCCGCCGCGCGGCCCCCACCTCCTGCCGGAAGCGGGCCCGGAACTCCTCCTGCTCGGCCAGTTCCCCGCGGACGAGCTTCACGGCGACGGTCCGCCCCCGGTCCGACCGGGCCAGGTACACGTGCCCCATGCCGCCCGCCCCGAGCCGCGCCAGCAGCCGGTAGCCCCCGATCCGCCGCGGGTCCCCCGGACCCAGCTTCTCCATCCGAGCGCCGCCTTCCCCCGTAGTTCCGCCGCGACGACCGAGAATAGTGCGCCCGTACGACCGCGGTACGGCCCGCCGGCCACGGGCGCGCGACGGCCGCGCCGCGGCCGTCCGCGTCCGGCGCGCCCGGTTCCGTGCGGGAGGGCGGGCCGCCACCGCGCCCTTCGCGGGCCGCCACCGCACCCCTCCCGGGCCGCCCCGTCCCGAGCCCCGCCGCCGTGCCCGTCGACAACCTGTCGTGATTTGCCCCCGTCCACGGAACAAGACGCCGATGTCGCTTCCGCATCGCGGACATTTACCCTCACGGGCATGACCCCTCAGCCCAGCCCCGAAGCCGGCGCCGCAGTGAAGGCCGCGGACCGCGCGCACGTGTTCCACTCCTGGTCCGCGCAGGACCTCATCGACCCGCTCGCCGTCGCCGGCGCCGAGGGGTCGTACTTCTGGGACTACGACGGCACGCGGTACCTGGACTTCACCAGCGGGCTCGTCTACACGAACATCGGCTACCAGCACCCCCGGGTCGTCGCGGCGATCCAGGAGCAGGCCGCGACGATGACGACCTTCGCGCCCGCGTTCGCGGTCGAGGCCCGCTCGGAGGCCGCCCGGCTGATCGCGGAGCGGACCCCCGGCGACCTGGACAAGATCTTCTTCACCAACGGCGGCGCGGACGCCGTCGAGCACGCGGTGCGCATGGCCCGGCTGCACACGGGCCGCCCGAAGGTGCTCTCGGCCTACCGCTCGTACCACGGCGGCACCCAGCAGGCGATCAACCTCACCGGCGACCCCCGCCGCTGGGCCTCCGACGGCGGCAGCGCCGGTGTGGTCCGCTTCTGGGCGCCGTTCCTCTACCGGTCCCGCTTCCACGCCGAGACCGAGGAGCAGGAGTGCGCCCGGGCGCTGGAGCACCTGGAGACGACGATCGTCTTCGAGGGCCCGGCCACTATCGCCGCGATCATCCTGGAGACCGTCCCCGGCACCGCCGGCATCATGCTCCCGCCGCCCGGCTACCTGGCCGGGGTGCGCGAACTGTGCGACAAGTACGGCATCGTCTTCGTCCTGGACGAGGTCATGGCCGGGTTCGGCCGGACCGGCGAGTGGTTCGCGGCCGACCTGTTCGGCGTCACCCCCGACCTCATGACCTTCGCCAAGGGCGTGAACTCGGGCTACGTCCCGCTCGGCGGCGTCGCCATCTCCGCGAAGATCGCCGAGACCTTCGGCCGCCGGCCCTACCCCGGCGGGCTCACCTACTCCGGCCACCCGCTGGCCTGCGCCGCCGCCGTCGCCACGATCAACGTGATGGCGGAGGAGGGCGTCGTGGAGAACGCCCGGCGGCTCGGCGGGAGCGTCGTCGGCCCCGGCCTCGCCGAGCTGGCCGAGCGGCACCCGAGCGTCGGCGAGGTCCGCGGTGTCGGCATGTTCTGGGCGCTGGACCTGGTGCGCGACCGGGAGACCCGGGAGCCGCTGGTGCCGTACAACGCGACCGGCGAGGCGAACGCCCCGATGGCCGCGTTCGCGGCCGCCGCGAAGAAGCACGGCGTGTGGCCCTTCGTGAACATGAACCGCACGCACGTCGTCCCGCCCTGCAACGTGACCGAGGCCGAGCTGAAGGAGGGCCTGGCCGCGCTCGACGCCGCGCTGACCGTGGCGGACGAGTACACCGTGTGACCTCCCGCGGACGGCCGGGCGGCCCGTGACCGGACGGACGGCTGCCGCCGCAGCCGTCCGAACGCGTAAGGTGACGTGCTCGTGAGCAGAGGGACCCGCGGGGGACGCGAGTCCGTACGTACGAGTACGTCACCCGGACGCGTGAGGAGAGGCACGAGCATGCCCGGCAACGGCACCGTGACGCGCAGCACGCTGCGCCAGCAGATCGCGGACGCGCTCCGTGACGAGGTGCTGGCGGGACGGCTGCGCCCGGGCCGGGCGTTCACCGTCAAGGAGATCGCCGACCAGTACGGCGTCTCCGCCACCCCCGTCCGCGAGGCGCTGGTCGACCTGTCCGCGCAGGGCATCCTGGAGGCCGACCAGCACCGCGGCTTCCGCGTCCCCGAGTACTCGGTCACCGACTACCAGGACATGATCGAGGCCCGCAGCCTGGTCACCGACGGCATGTTCCAGGCCCTCGCCGACGGCCACCCCGCCTTCCGGACCCCGCCGGAGGACCCGCGCACGGCCGCCGTCCTGGCCACCGTGCGCCGCCGCGGCGAGGAGGCCCAGCGGGCCGCGGCCGCCGGCGACCTCACCGTGCTCATCGGCTACGACCTGCGGTTCTGGCGCGAGCTGAGCGCCCTGTTCGGCAACCCCTACCTCGGCGACTTCCTGCACCGGCTGCGCGTGCAGTCGTGGGTCTGCGCGGTGCAGTACCTGCTGCGCCTGCCCGACCTGCGCGGCCGGCTCTGGGCCGGGCACACCGACCTGGTCGACGCGCTGGCCCGGCGCGAGGCCGGGGCCGCGCGCGCCGTCGTCGCCGACTCCAACGCGCACTCGCTGACCCTGCTGGAACACCTGGCGGGCGGGTAGAGGACCGGTACGGCCCGTACGGGGGGAGCCGCCCCGCGGCCGTACCGATTACGCTGCCCTGACCGACCCGCTGCCGCGCGTGACCGCACGCCTGACGATGCGAGGAGCCCTCTTTTGGCCTGTGACCTGTGGCTGGTACCGCTCGTGGACGTGTTGTGCCACACCCCGGACAACCCCTTCGCCGAGGAACTCGCGCAGTACGACAAGGCGCTGGCCGAGTCCGGCCTGCCGCCGGTGCCGGTGTACCAGTACATGCCGGGCCTGTCCGGTGACGTCGCCCCGGTCGCCGGCTTCGACTACGACGCCCTGCACTTCCTGCGCCGGGCGTACCTGCTCCAGGTCTGCGGGCTGCCGGTGACCCCGGTGGACGAACTGGGCGGCGACTACGAGCAGTTGCTGGAGATGTTCGAGTCGACCGCCCAGCGGTCCCACCTGGTCTGGCACTACGACCACGCGGGCGCCTACGTCCCCGTGGACTTCCCGCACCCGCTGTCGAACGACGAACTCCTCGCGGGCGGCGGCCCGTTGGGCTCCGCGCAGACGCTGCTGCGGGAACTCCAGCAGGTGGCGCCGGCCATCGGCATCGACCCGGCCAACCCGCCGGCGGCACCGGCCCCGCCGGCCGCCCCCACCGAGCTGGAGGAGCCGGCCGTCCCGGCCCCCTACGACCCCAGCCCCTTCGCCCGGGAACGCCACGTCTGGCTGGGCCTGCACGCGGCGGCGACCCGCTCCCTGGCGCAGGGCTCGATGATCGTGTTCAGCTGAGCCGCGGCTACGGCTACGGCCGCGGGCCGGGTGCGCGGGCGATGAGGTGGATCACCGGGGGCCAGAGCACCCCGGCCGCCATCAGCAGGGCCGGGCCGAGGTGCACCGGGCACACCAGCAGGGGTGGCCTGCCGTGGCGGGCGATCTCGAAGACGGCGGGGTCGGCGCAGTCCGTGCCGCCCGCCCGGTCCCCCTCACCGCCGTAGGGCCCCCGGCACAGCGTGCTCCGGTGGACGCTCATACGCCCATTGTCCACCGGTCACCGGCCACCGGGCCCGCCCGCTGCGACGACGGGACCGCCCGCCGGCCGCGCCCCGGGTGGGGGCGGGCCGGCGGGCGGTCCCGTGCGGTGCCCGAAGGCGTGCGGTGCCTACAGGAACGAGTTGATCTCGATCGTCTCGTCCCGGCCCGGGCCCACGCCGATCGCGGAGATCGGGGCGCCGGACATCTCCTCCAGCGCCTTCACGTAGTTCTGGGCGTTCTTGGGCAGGTCGGAGAAGGACTTGGCCTTGGTGATGTCCTCGGACCAGCCCGGCAGGGTCTCGTAGACCGGCTTGGCGTGGTGGAAGTCGCTCTGCGAGTAGGGCAGCTCCTCGACCCGCTTGCCGTCGATCTCGTACGCCACGCAGACCGGGATCTGCTCCCAGCCGGTCAGCACGTCCAGCTTGGTGAGGAAGAAGTCCGTCAGGCCGTTGACCCGGGTGGCGTAGCGGGCGATCACCGCGTCGAACCAGCCGCAGCGGCGGTCCCGGCCGGTGGTCACGCCCCGCTCGCCGCCGATGCGGCGCAGCGCCTCGCCGTCCTCGTCGAACAGCTCGGTCGGGAACGGGCCGGCGCCGACGCGGGTCGTGTACGCCTTGAGGATGCCGATGACCCGGCTGATCTTCGTCGGGCCCACGCCGGCACCGGTGCACGCACCGCCCGCCGTCGGGTTCGACGAGGTCACGAAGGGGTACGTGCCGTGGTCGATGTCCAGCAGCGTGCCCTGGCCGCCCTCGAACAGCACGACCTTGTCGTCCTCCAGCGCCTGGTTGAGGACCAGGACGGTGTCGGCGACGTACGGCTTGATCTGCTCGGCGTAGCCCAGCAGCTCCTCCACCACCTGGCCCGCGGCGATCGCGCGGCGGTTGTAGAGCTTGGTGAGGATCTGGTTCTTGGCGTCGAGGGCCGCCTCGACCTTCTGGGTCAGGATCGACTCGTCGTAGAGGTCCTGGACCCGGATGCCGACGCGGTTGATCTTGTCCGCGTAGGTCGGGCCGATGCCGCGGCCGGTCGTGCCGATCTTGCGCTTCCCGAGGAAGCGTTCCGTCACCTTGTCGACCGTCACGTTGTACGGCGTGATGACGTGCGCATTACCGCTGATCAGGAGCTTGGACGTGTCGACGCCACGCTCGTTCAGACCGCTCAGCTCGGAGAGCAGGACCGACGGGTCGACGACGACGCCGTTACCGATGACCGGCGTACAGCCGGGGGACAGGATTCCGGAAGGGAGGAGGTGCAGGGCGTACTTCTGATCCCCGACGACCACCGTGTGGCCGGCGTTGTTACCGCCCTGGTAACGCACCACATAGTCGACGGAGCCGCCAAGCAGGTCCGTCGCCTTTCCCTTGCCTTCGTCACCCCACTGAGCACCGAGCAGCACAAGTGCGGGCACGCGCGTACACCCCTTCCGGGCGGGGCATGTCCAAGGTCGGGGGCGCGGGCGTAAGGTTCACCGCCGCGTACCACCGCGACCGTCGTCGGTCGCACAACCGTCGGACCGGATGCCCCGGAATAGACGAAGCCCCTGGCGCAATAGCGCAAGGGGCTCTTGCACAAAGATGCTACCCGAGGAAGCGAGGCAGGACCGAGGTGGCGACTTCCGCGAGGTCCGATCAGCTGCTGGTGATCATCGATCGGGCGGCACGGCAGGCGGACGGAGAGGCCGTGCGCATCGCGAAAGACGTGCTCAGCGCGGGTGCGGCGGCCAAGCTCTGCCTCCCCGACTCACCGGAGGAGTTCGCCCGCGCGCTGGGCCGCCGGGGCGCGCGGCGGCCGGTCGTGGTCGGTGGCGGGCAGGCCCTGGTCCGTGCCGTCACGCTGCTGCACCAGCGGCGGGAGCTGGCCGGATGTGCGCTGTCGGTGGTGCCGGTGGGCGACACAGCGCTCGCCGAGTCGCTCGGGGTGCCCGGCGACGCGGTGGCGGCGGCCCGGGCGGTCCTGGATGGCGCCGAACGGCGGCTGGACCTCCTGGTCGACGACAGCGACGGCGTGGTGCTGGGCGCGCTGGGCATCCCGCCGGAGCCCGTGCGGGCGGCCGCCGGCCGGGCCGTGCCGCTCTCCGCGGCCGGCCGGCCCTGGTACCGCTCCCTGGTCCGCACCCTGGCCGTCCGGCCCGCCGCCGCGCCCCCCGCCGGCGCGGCCCGGCTGCGGGTGGAGGTGGACGGCGAGACGGTGGTCGACCTGGACCAGCCGGTGGAGGCCGTGTCGGTGGCGCCGGGCGCGGACGGGGCGGCGACGGTTCAGGTGCGGCCGCTGTCGGTGGGCGCGGAGGCGACGCCCCTGCTGGCCGCCGGCCGCACGGTGACGGTCACCGGAGCCGACTTCCGCTACCGGGCGGACACCGCGGTGGCGGGACCGGTGCGCAGACGGACCTGGCGGGTGGCGGAGGGGGCCTGGGGCCTCGTCCTGCCCGCCGTCCGCTGACCGGCCGGCTCAGCCCGCCTCGACGGCCAGCCCCCGCGCTCCCCGGATGACGAAGTTCGGTCTGCGCACCGGCTCGGCCGCCAGGGTGAGGGCCGGGGCCTGCCGCAGGAGGGCCGTCATGGACGCGGCCAGTTCCATCCGGGCCAGCGGGGCGCCGACGCAGTAGTGGATGCCCGCGCCGAAGGAGATGTGCGGGTTGTCCGCGCGGGCGAGGTCCAGCCGGCCGGGATCGCGGAAGACCGCCGGGTCGTGGTTGGCGGAGCCGAAGAGCAGGGCGACCTCCGAGCCCCGGGGGATCACCGTGCCGTCGATCCGGATGTCGTCCAGGACCCAGCGCTCGAAGAGCTGGAGCGGGGTGTCGTAGCGCAGCAGCTCCTCGACCGCGGTCGGGACGAGCGCGTGGTCGGCGCGCAGGGCGGCCAGCCGGCCGGGATTGCGGAACAGGGCCCACCAGCCGTTCACCGTAGCGTTGACCGTCGCCTCGTGACCGGCGTTGAGCAGCAGCACCACCGTGGAGACCAGTTCCTGCCCGGTGAGCCGGTCGCCCTCGTCGTGGGCGGCGATCAGCCCCGAGATCAGGTCCTCCCCCGGCTCGGCGCGGCGGGCCGCGATCAGCTCCCGCAGGTACGCCGAGAACTCCTCCGAGGCGCGGACCGCCCGCGCCGCCGTCTGTTCGGACGGGTTCAGCTCGTACATCCCGCAGATGGCCGCCGACCACGGGCGCAGCAGCCCCCGGTCGGCGTGCGGGATGCCCAGCATCTCGGCGATCACGGCTACCGGCAGGGGTTCGGCCACGTCCGTCAGCAGGTCGCCGCCGCCGTTGCGGACGAGCCCGGCCACCAGCTCCCGCGCCAGCCCGTGCACGTACGGCCGCAGCCGCTCCACGGTGCGCGGGGTGAACGCCTTCGACACCAGGCGCCTGATCCGGGTGTGGTCCGGCGGCTCCAGGTCGAGCATGCCGTGGTCGTTGAGGGTGTGGAACGGCTCCTGCTCGGGCGGGGGCGCGGTGCGGCCGAAGTCCTCGTGGGAGAACCGGTGCCGGTACGTCCGGCCGAGCCGCCGGTCGCGCAGCAGCGCCGAGACGTCCGCGTGGTGCGGGACCAGCCACTGGTCCGTCGGCTCGTACCGCAGGACCCGGCCGCGTGCCCGCAGTTCGGCGTAGGCCGGGTACGGGTCGGCCAGGAACGCGGGGTCCCAGGGGTCGAAAGCGAGGTCGGTGGGGCCTGCCATGCGGGGACGCTAGCGCCTCACCGCCGCCTGCGGCCAGGGTGCCCCCGTCACCCGGGGGTGACCAGCCGCGCCTCGTACGCGAACACCGCCGCCTGGGTCCGGTCCCTGAGGCCCAGCTTGACCAGGATGCGGCTCACATGGGTCTTGATCGTCGACTCGGCCACCACCAGGCTCCCGGCGATCTCGGCGTTGGACAGGCCCTGGGCGATCAGGACCAGCACCTCCGTCTCGCGCTCCGTCAGTTCGCCGTACGCCGCCCGCACCGCCGCGGGCAGCGGGCGGGGCGCCGCGGCCAGCCGGGAGAACTCCGCGATCAGCCGTTTCGTGACCGAGGGGGCGAGGAGGGCCTCGCCGGACGCCACCACCCGCACGCCGTCGGCCAGCCGGCGGGCCGAGGCGTCCTTCAGCAGGAAGCCGGAGGCGCCCGCCCGCAGCGCCTGGTACACGTACTCGTCCAGGTCGAACGTGGTCAGCACCAGCACCTTCGCCGCCGTGTCCGCGGCGACGATCTCCCGGGTCGCCTCGATGCCGTTCAGCTCCGGCATCCGGATGTCCATCAGGACGACGTCCGGGGAGAGTGCACGGACCCGGTCCACCGCCTCGCGGCCGTTGACGGCCTCGCCGACGACCTCGATGCCCGGCATCGCGTTCAGCAGGACCGAGAATCCCTCGCGGACCATCATCTGGTCGTCCGCGATCAGCACGCGGATCGTCATGCCCCGTCCTCGCTCGCGGCGGCCGGCACCGGCAGGAACACCGACACCTCGTACCCGCCGTCGGCCGTCGGGCCGGCCGTCATCTCGCCGTGCAGCATGGAGACGCGCTCCCGCATGCCCGTGATGCCGTGCCCGGCGCCCGGTGAGGTGCCGAGCGGTCCCGGCGCGGGCGGCGGGCCGTTGACCACCCGCAGGCCCAGACCGCCGAGGACGTAGGCGACCTCCACCCCGGCGTCCGCGCCGGGGGCGTGCCGCAGGGTGTTGCTGAGCGCCTCCTGCACGATCCGGTACGCCGACAGCTCCACGCCCTGCGGCAGTTCCCGCACCGCGCCCGTCACCGTCTTCCGCACGGCCGGCCCGGCCTCCCGCACGTTGGCGAGCAGGTCGTCCAGGTCGGCGAGGGTCGGCTGCGGGGCGTCCGGCGCCGCGTAGTCCTCGGCGCGGACGACGCCGAGGACCCGGCGCAGCTCGGCCAGGGCCGCCACCGCGTTCTCCCGGATGGTGGCGAACGCCTTCTCCAGCTCCGGGGGCGGGTCCTGCACCCGGTAGGGCGCGGCCTCCGCCTGGATGGCGACCACCGACATGTGGTGGGCGACCACGTCGTGCAGCTCGCGGGCGATCGTCGTGCGCTCCTCCAGCAGCGTGCGCCGCGAGCGCTCCACCGCGGTCACCGTCTGCTGCGCGGTGACCTCCCGCCGGGCGTCCCGGCGGATGTGCCACGCCGTGACGGCCAGCAGGACCAGCGCCGAGACGACCAGCATCGGGCCCACGTCGGTGCCGAAGCGGTCGTGGCCGAGGACCGTCTCGGCGAGGAGGCCGTACACCGCGGTGAGCAGCCACGTCCAGGCCGCCGTCCGCGGCCGGGTGCGCAGCGCGACGACCGTGAGGACCACCAGGTGGGAGACGAAGCTGCCGGGCGCCCACGGCCAGTCGAAGCCGGTGGCCCCGCCCATCAGGGCGACGACCGTGGTCGCGGCGAGCGAGGCCCAGAACGCGCCCGCCGGCCGCACCAGGGTCAGCAGCACCGGCCCCAGCGCCAGCAGCCCGCACAGCAGGGCCGGCGGACCGGCGTAGCCCGTGCTCGCCACGGCGGCCGCCATAGCCAGCAGTCCGAGGCCGCCCACGAGGGCGTGCGGGGCCCAGGCCGCGTACACCCCGGCGCGGCCGGGGCGGCGGGCGAACCGGCCGCCGGCCGCGCGGGGCAGCGGCCGGTAGGCGAAGGCGTCGTGGAACAGGTCCTGCCGCAGGCCGCGCAGGGCTTCCGCGGTGAGCCGCAGCTCGGGGCTGCGCGGTCGCCCGGCCCCGGCCGCCGGCGTCGTCTGCGTGTGCGTCGTCTCGGTCACGGGGGCAACGGTAGGCCGGGCGCGGGCCGCGGTCGTCCCCACGCAGAAGGGTCCTCGGGCGTCCCCCTCAAGTACTACGGGCCGGACGGCCGCACCAGCCCCGACTCGTAGGCGAGGACCGCCGCCTGGGTACCACCGGGTCCGCCCCCGAGGAGCCGAACCCGATTGCTCACCAGGCGAGTTGGGCGATCTCCTCGGCCACCACCGCGCAGGCGTCCGCCGCCGGGTCGATCAGCGGGAAGTGGCCGACGTCCTCCAGGAGGGTCAGTCCGGCCGTCTCCCCGGCCCGCGCCGCCGCCTCCGCGTACGCCTCGGCCACCTGCTGCGGCACCACCAGGTCGGCGCGGCCCTGGACCAGGGTCGTGGCGATGCCCGTCGGCAGCAGGAGCGCGGGATCCGCGTACGGGCGCCGCTCGGCGAAACAGTCCCGGCCGCCGAGGAGTTGCAGGCAGGCGTGCCCGCAGACGCCCAGCTTCTCCGCCGTCTCGAAGTCCGCGATCGGGGCGAGCGCCACGACACCGCGCAGCGCCGCCGGTCCACCGGTTGGCCAGGGGGCGTCGGCGGGCAGGACGTGCCGGGCCGCCGCCCAGAGCGCCAGGTGGCCGCCGGCCGAGTGCCCGGTCAGCACCGTACGGCGGGCGTCCGCCTGCGGGAGGGCGTCCTCGGCCAGCGCGGGGAGCGCGTCGAGGGCCGCCGCGACGTCGTCGAGGGTGTCGGGCCAGCGCCCGGCGGGTGGCGTGCCGCCCGCCTCGCCGCCGGGCCCGGCCGGCCCTCCCGGCCCCGCCTGCTGACCCGGGATCAGCGGCTCGCCGCCGCGCCGGTACTCGACGTTGGCCACCGCGAAGCCCCTGCGGGCCAGGTGGTCGGCGAAGGGGGTGATGTGGCGGCGGTCGTAGGGGGAGCGCCAGGCCCCGCCGTGCAGGACGACGACCAGCGGGGCACCGGCCGCGGACTCGTGGCCGGAGCGGGGCGCGTAGAAGTCGATCACCTGGTCGGGGTGGTCGCCGTAGGCGGCGGTGGCGTCCGGGTCGACCGGGGGGTGGGAGAAGAGCGACTCCTCCTCGGCGGCGGCGCGGGCGGCTGCGGCGTCGTCGTCGTCCGGCATGCTCCGGCCTCTCAGCGATGGAACGGTATCGGCGGACCGGGGTGGCGGCGGCCGTGCTGTCGGCGGGGACGGTATCAGGCCGGTGACGTGCGGGGACACGGTGACGTGACGCTCGGTGAGGGCGGGGTGGTGCCGAGGGCCGCACGCCCCCGCCGCACGGATCGCGCAGACCCATCGCGGGAACCTCGCGGACCCACCGCGCAGGCCGTACGCGTCCCAGGGCCGCCACCGCCACCGGACCCCGCCACGAGGCCACGCACGCCGCAGGACCGCCCCCGCCACAGACGCCGTACGCGCCCGCGACCGCACCCGCCACGGGGACCGTGGGCGCCCGGGACCTGCCCGCGCCCACGGCCCCCGCGCCCCGTCAGGCCAGTTCCTCTCCCAGGATCCGGGCCGCCCGCTCCACGTCGCAAAAGCCCACGTACAGCGGGGTGAAGCCGAAGCGGAGGACGTCGGGGTGCCGGAAGTCGCCGACCACGCCCCGGACGATCAGGCGCTTCATCACCTCGCCCGCGTCCGGGCAGCGCAGCGCGATCTGGCTGCCCCGCTCCGCGTGCCGTACCGGGGTCACGCACTCCACCCGGCCCGGCGGGACGTACGCCCCGACGCACTCCAGGAAGAAGTCCGTCAGGGCGAGGGACTTGGCCCGGACGGCGTCCACGGACACGCCGTCCCAGACCTCCAGCGCCGCCTCCAGGGCCAGCATGGACAGGATGTCCGGGGTGCCGACCCGGCCGCGCCGGGCACCCGGCACCGGGGTGTAGGCCGGGCTCATGCCGAAGGGCTCGGCGTGCGAGTTCCAGCCGGGCAGCGGGGAGTCGAAGCGGTCCTGGAGCCCCGCCCGCACGTACAGGTACGCGGGCGAGCCCGGGCCGCCGTTGAGGTACTTGTAGGTGCAGCCGACCGCGAGGTCGACGCCGTGCTCGTCCAGGCCCACCGGCAGCGCGCCCGCGCTGTGGCACAGGTCCCAGACGGCGAGGGCGCCGTGGTCGTGGACCGCGGCGGTGAGCCCCGGCAGGTCGTGCAGCCGGCCGGTGCGGTAGTCGACGTGGTTGAGCAGCACCGCGGCCGTGCGCGCGCCGAGCGCCCCCGGGACCTCGTCCGGGGTGACCGCCCGCAGGGTGCGGCCGGTCAGCCGGGCCGCCGACTCGGCGATGTACCCGTCCGTGGGGAACGTCGTCGCGTCCACCAGCAGCTCGTCCCGGTCGTCGCCCGCCATGCGGACCGCCGCCACGAGCGCCTTGAACACGTTGACGCTGGTCGAGTCGCCGACGACGATCCGGCCGGGGGCGGCGCCCACCAGCGGCGCGATCCGGTCGCCGATCCGCTCGGGCGCCGTCCACCAGCCGCTCTCCTCCCAGGAGCGGATGCGCAGCTCGCCCCACTGGCGGCGGACCACGTCGGCCACCCGGTCGGGGACGTGCGCGGGCAGGGCACCCAGGGAGTTGCCGTCGAGGTAGACCTCCGCCGGGCCGGCGTCGTCCCCGGCACCGGCGCCGAGCACGAAGCGCTCCCGCAGGCCCGCCAGGCCGTCGGCCGCGTCCAGTTTCCCGGCACGCGACGCGAGCCCTGACGGATCGGTCGGCTCAGACATGGGACCTCGCCGTCCACAGCTCGGGGAACACGTTCTTGCGGGCGCGCTTCTCCAGCCAGGCCACGCCGGCCGAGCCGCCCGTGCCGGCCTTGGCGCCCATCGCGCGCCGGGTGGCGACCAGGTGGTCGTTGCGCCAGCGCCACACCAGCTCGGCCACGTCCGTCAGCGCCTCGCCCAGCCGGGCGACCTCGTCGCCCTCGTCGCCCGCGTAGACGGCGGTCCAGACGGCCTCCACCGCCTCCACCGGCTCGTAGCGCCGGGAGACGTCCCGGTGCAGCACGGAGTCCGGGACGGCGTGGCCGCGGCGCGCGAGGAGCCGCAGCACCTCGTCGTACAGGCTGGGCTCGTGCAGGGCCTTCTCCAGCTCCGCGTGGGCGCGCGGGGCGCCGCGGTGCGGCACGAGCATGGACGCGGACTTCTCGCCGAGCAGGAACTCCAGGCGCCGGTACATCGCCGACTGGAAGCCGGAGCCCTCGCCGAGCGCGCTCCGGTAGGAGTTGAACTGGGCCGGGGTGAGCTGGCCGAGCGGCTTCCAGGAGGCGTTCAGGGCCTCCAGCTCCCGCACCGAGCGCTTCAGCGCGGCGATCGCGGTAGGCACGTCGTCCGAGCGGAGCGCCTGCGCGGCCGTCTCCCACTCGTGCACGATCACCGTGAACCACAGCTCCATGACCTGGCTGGTCACCAGGAAGACCAGCTCTCCGGGGTCGTCGGAGAGGGTGTGCTGGAGATGGGTGAGCACGTCGGCCCGGACGTAGTCCTCGTACGGCGTCGTCCCCGCGAAATCCAGGTTCGGGGTCTCGGGCTCAACGGCCTCGGCAGGGGGGTGAGCCTGTTGGGACATCGCTGTCTCCTGATGTTGCTCCGGGTAGCGGTCCGCCCCTGCCGATGCCGGCACGGGGGCCCCGGTCCCCACCCCGCATCCTCCGCAATGCTCCCGGATCCGGCAAGGCCCGCCCGGCGCCGGGCGGGCCACGGCCGGTGACCGCGGGTGTGCGGCTACCGGGTCAGCCGAGGGTCTGGGCGGCCGTCGGCGAGGAGTCCTTGAGGAACTGCGCGCAGCGCTCGTACTCCGCCTGCTCGCCGATCGCCTGCGCGGCGCGGGCGAGGGCGTGCAGGGCGCGCAGGAAGCCGCGGTTCGGCTCGTGCTCCCACGGCACCGGGCCGTGCCCCTTCCAGCCGCTGCGGCGCAGGGAGTCCAGCCCCCGGTGGTAGCCCGTACGGGCGTAGGCGTACGACTCCACGACCGAGCCCCGCTCGAACGCCTCGTCGGCCAGCCGGGCCCAGGCGAGGGAGGAGGTCGGGTACTTGGCGGCGACGTCCGCCGGCGCGGTGCCCCCGGCCAGCAGCTCGCGGGGCTCCGGCTCGTCGGGCAGGTGGGTCGGGGGCGGGCCGCCGAGGAGGTTCTCGTGAATCGTCATGGGTTCAGTGTGGCCTACCCCGGATCCGCCGGCCGAGGGGTACCGCCGGCGCTCAGGCCCCGCGGCGCCCGGGCTCCCCCTCCAGCGGCGGGGCCGTCACGCTGCCGTGGGTGCGGCACTCCGGGTGGCGGCACCCCGGGGCCGGCCGCCGGACCAGCGCGAAGGCCACGGCCGAGCCCAGCACCAGCACCCCGGCGCAGATCGGCATGGCCCGGTCGAACGCCGCGTCGAAGGCCACGGCCGACCGGTACGCCTCCGGCCCCATGCCCGTCAGCAGCGGCAGCGCGGCCACCGCCAGCAGGCCCGCCGCGCGGGCCGCCGCGTTGTTGATGCCGCTGGCCAGGCCCGCCCGGTCGGCGTCGACGGAGGCGAGGACCGTGGCGGTCAGCGGGGCGACCAGGGTGACCATGCCGGCGCCCATCACGAGCAGGGCGGGCAGGACGTCGGTGAGGTAGTCCGCGTGCCGCCCCACCCGCAGCATCAGCAGCATCGCCGCCGCGCAGAGCAGCGGTCCCGCCGTCAGCGGCAGGCGCGGGCCCGTGCGGTCGGCCAGGGCGCCCGAGCGGGACGAGAACAGCAGCATCAGGACGGTGGTGGGGAGCAGGGCCGTACCGGCGGCCAGCGGCGAGTACCCCGCCACCACCTGGAGCTGGAGCGCGGTGAGGAAGAAGAAGCCGCCGAACGCCGCGTACACGCACAGGGTGACGAGGTTGACCGCGGTGAACCGGCGCGAGGCGAAGATGCCCGGCGGGAGCATCGGCTCGCCGCGGTGCCGCTCGACCCACACGAAGGCCACCGCCGCCGCGACGCCCGCCACCGCACTGCCCGCCACCGCCGGGGAGCCGGTCGGGGCCTCGATGAGCGCGTACGTCAGCAGGGCGAGGGCGAGGGCGCCCAGGGCGGCGCCGAGCACGTCGAAACGGCCCCGGGCCCGCTCGCCGGACGACTCCGGCACGTGCCGCAGCGCGACCGGCACGCACAGCAGCGCCAGCGGCACGTTCAGCAGGAACACCCAGCGCCAGCCGGGGCCGGCCACCAGCCAGCCGCCCAGGAACGGGCCGACGGCGGCGCCGATCCCGCCGAACCCGGACCACAGGCCGACCGCCCGGCTGCGGTCGTCGGGATGGAAGGACGCCTGGATGAGCGCGAGCGAGCCGGGCGTGAGGAGGGCGCCGCCGACGCCCTGGAGCGCCCGCGCGCCGATCAGCACGGCCGAACTCGGGGCGAGGCCGCACAGCAGGGAGGCGGCGGCGAACCACACCACGCCCACCGTGAAGACCTTCCGGCGGCCGTAGCGGTCGCCCAGGGAGCCGCCCAGCAGGATCAGGCCGGCCAGCGTGACCATGTACGCGTTGACCGTCCACTGGAGGGCGGCCAGGCTGGCGTCCAGGTCACGGCCGATGCGCGGCAGGGCGACGTTGACGACGGTGGAGTCCAGCATGGCCATGCTGGAGCCGAGAACCGTGGTGAACAGGATCCATCTGCCCTGGGGCGAGGCCAGCCGGACATCGGGCATGCCCCAGGTATACAGCGGGGCCCGGCGGCTTGGACAGCCGCCGGGCCCGCCGTGGTGCCGGGGATCAGCCGATCTTGTTGCCCGCCGAACGCAGGTGCTGCGTGGCCAGGGTGACGCGCTGGGCCATGGACGCCTCGGCCAGCTTGCCCCACGTGCGCGGGTCGTACGTCTTCTTGTCGCCGACCTCGCCGTCGACCTTCAGGACGCCGTCGAAGTTCTTGAACATGTGCGCGGCGACCGGACGGGTGAAGGCGTACTGGGTGTCCGTGTCGATGTTCATCTTCACGACGCCGTTCTCCAGCGCGGTGAGGATCTCCTGCTCGGAGGAGCCGGAACCGCCGTGGAAGACGAAGTCGAACGGCGCGGCCTTGCCGAACTTGGCGGCGACGCCGTCGTTCAGCTCCTTGAGCAGCTCGGGGCGCAGGACGACGTTGCCCGGCTTGTAGACGCCGTGCACGTTGCCGAACGAGGCGGCCAGCAGGTAGCGGCCCTTCTCGCCCAGGCCGAGTGCCTCGGCGGTGCGGATCGCGTCCTCGACCGTGGTGTAGAGGGAGTCGTTGATCTCGTGCGAGACGCCGTCCTCCTCACCGCCGGTCGGGGTGATCTCCACCTCCAGGATGATGCGGGCCGCCCGGGCCTGCTCCAGCAACTCCTGGGCGATCTCCAGGTTGTCGGCGAGGGTCTCGGCCGAGCCGTCCCACATGTGGGACTGGAACAGCGGGGGGAGACCGGCCTCGACGCGCTTCTTGGAGAGCGCGATCAGCGGACGCACGTACCCGTCGAGCTTGTCCTTCGGGCAGTGGTCGGTGTGCAGGGCGATGTTGACCGGGTACTTCTCGGCGATGATGTGCGCGTACTCGGCGAGCGCGACCGCGCCGGTCACCATGTCCTTGCTGTACTGGCCGCCGAGGAACTCGGCACCACCGGTCGAGATCTGGACGATGCCGTCGCTCTCCGCCTCCGCGAAGCCGCGCAGCGCGGCGTTCAGGGTCTGCGAGGAGGTGACGTTGATGGCCGGGTAGGCGAACTTGCCTGCCTTCGCCCGGTCGAGCATCTCGTTGTAGACCTCGGGGGTTGCGATGGGCATCTGTCCGCTCCTTGAGTTGCGGGGTGGGATCTGCGTTACGGCCCTGACCTAGACCTGAGGGTTCGACATCGTCGTCGGCACCATCTTTCCAGACCCGGCCCGGTGGTCCACGTCCCGGACGGGGCCGGGCCGGTCGATGTCGTCAGTCCAGGCCCAGTTCGTCCTTGGCGAAGGCGAAGCGGTAGGGCACCCCGGCGCCGGCCTCGATCTTCTCGGCGGCGCCGGTCGCCCGGTCCACGATGGTGGCGACGGCGACGACCTCGGCGCCGGCCTCGCGCACGGCCTCCACGGCCGTCAGCGGGGACCCGCCGGTGGTGGAGGTGTCCTCCACCACCAGGACCCGGCGGCCCGCGATGTCCGGTCCCTCCACGCGCCGCTGCAACCCGTGCGCCTTGGCCGCCTTGCGGACGACGAACGCGTCCAGCCGCCGCCCGCGCGCGGCGGCGGCGTGCAGCATGGCGGCGGCGACCGGGTCGGCGCCCATGGTGAGCCCGCCGACGGCGTCGAACTCCAGGTCCGCCGTCAGGTCCAGCAGCACCTGGCCGACCAGCGGGGCGGCCGCGCCGTCGAGGGTGACGCGGCGGAGGTCGACGTAGTAGTCGGCCTCCAGGCCCGAGGAGAGCGTCACCTTGCCGTGCACCACGGCCTTGTCCTTGATCTGCTGCAGCAGCGCGCCGCGTACGTCCGTCATGACGCCCAGCTTAGAGCCGCCGCCAGCGCCAGGTCGTCGTCGCCTCCAGCGGCTCCAGCGGCGTGACCAGCCGCGGGAGGGTGTTCAGTCCGTTGGGCGGCCCGGTCTGCGGCTCCACGCAGACGGCCTCCGCCTGCTCGTCGTACACCACCACCCACTCCTCGCGGCTGGCGACCCTCAGCTCCAGCCGCTCCGGCCAGGTGACGGTGACGTCGACGCCGCCGGGCATGCCGAAGCAGTCGTCCCAGGGGCCGGGCTTGGGCGTGATCCGGTTGCCGGTGGGCAGGTGGTCGTCCCCGCGCTCCTCCTGCCAGGCGGGCTCGAAGTCCAGCCGCGCGTCCGCCCCGCCGAGGTTCCGGTTGAACCACGGGTGCCAGCCGAGCTGCGCCGGGAAGGAGTCCTCGTACGTCTCCACGGACATCGTCAGCGTCAGGGCGTCCTCGGCGAGGGAGACGACCTGGGTGACGCGCGCGGGGTGCGGCCAGGGGTCGGTCAGCTCGCAGGTGATCACCGCCTCGTCCGGTGCGACGCGCGCGGTGCGCCAGGCGCCGTCGCGCGCGGTGCCGTGGATGGCGTGCGGCGGGGAGTTGAGCGGCAGTTGCCGGACGGTGCCGCCGTCCAGGAAGCGGCCGTCCCGGGTCCGCCCGCACCAGGGCACCATCGGGAAGCAGCCGAACCGCTCGCCCTGCCTGAGCAGTTCCAGGGAGTCGACCTGGAGGCCGCTGACGCGGCCGCCGTTGCCGGGACTGACGCGCACCGTCGCGCCGCCCGCTGTCAGCGTGATGTCTTCGTTACTCACGTGACGACAGTACTGGGAGGCCGGCGGGCGCCCGCCCTCAGCGGCGTCGGCGCAGGGCCCGGCCGACGACGATCGCGGAGGCCACCGCCAGTGCCGCCGCCGGTGCCGCCCAGCGCAGCGTGGACACCGCCGACCCGGCCTGGGGGGCCGGCACGGGGGCGTAGCGGCCGCGCGGCGGGGCGTGGTCGACCTCCTCGGCGCTGCGGCCGATCATCGTGCGGCGGGCGTGCGCGGCCTCGGCGGGCGGCTCCCCGGTGTCGGCGAAGTCGCCGGCGGGCCCGTCGTGGTGCGCGCCGTCCGGTCCGGTGGCGTCGTCCGCCGCCGGGGCCGGGGCGGGCGGGGGCACCTCGGTGCCGGACCCGGACGCGCGGGCCGGCCCGGTGTCCGGCCGCGCCTCCTCGGCGGGCGCGTCCGCGGGCCGTTCCGGCCGCTCCGCGGCCAGGCCCTCCACGCACCGGGTCAGCAGTCTGGTCGCCGCGGCGGCCACCGCCTCCGCGGGCAGCTCGGCGATCCGGCCGTCCGCGTCGGCGGTGCCCTCGACGGTGACCGTGCAGCCGCCGTCGGTGTCCGCGAGGCGCAGGGTCAGGGCGAGGGTGACCGAGCCGGCGCCGCGCGCCTCGGTGGCGTCGGCCGCGACGGCGTACGCGCCGTCCTCCCGGGCCGTCACCCGCAGGGCGCCCCGGTAGGTGACGGAGTGTCCGCCGACGCGCAGCTTCAGCCGGCCGGCGACCGGTTCGGCACCGGCGTCCTGCTGGAGTCCGGGGACCGCCCTGGCGACGCGTGCCGGGTCGGCCAGCGCGGCGGCGAGTCTCTCGGCGGGGGCCGGGACGAAGACCTGGTGCTCCATGTCCGGGGAGCCTACCCAGTGGGGACCGGAACTCACCCTGCCGTGAGGACGGCAATCGCTCAGTACCGCGGATGCACCAGCGTCGACGCCGGCAGCCCGGCGATGCGGGTCCGCCGCGCCGCCACCGCGTCCGCCGCCAGCCCGGCCCGCGTCAGCGTGCGCGGCCGGACCGGGCCGAGCCGCAGGGGCGGCGGGGTGCGGCCCGGCGCCGCCAGCAGGAAGCCCCAGTCCCGGGGGGCGCGGGCGGCGCCGGCCGCGGAACCGGGGTCGCGGCCGGTCACCCGGTAGGGGGAGACGGCGAAGCCCGCCGTGCGCAGGGTCGCGGCGACGGTCCAGAAGGCGCGGGGGCGGGCGGTGACCGGCCCGGCGTGCACCACCAGGCGGCCGTGCGGGGCCAGCACCCGGCGGGCCAGGCCGTAGAACTCCTGGGAGTACAGCTTGGTGCCGGCGGTGATCCCGGGGTCGGGCAGGTCGGCGATCACGACGTCGTACGCCGGTCCGCGCGCCCCGCGCAGCCGGGCGAGCGCGTCGCCGGTGCGGACGTGGACCCGCCGGTCGGCGAGGGCGTGGCCGTTGGCGGCGGCCAGGCCCGGGTCGCGGCGGGCCAGGCGGACCAGGTCCGGGTCGGGTTCGACGACGTCGACGCGGCGCACCCCGCGGTGCCGCAGCACCTCGCGGGCGGCCAGGCCGTCGCCGCCGCCGAGGACCAGCACGCGCGCGTGCGGGCCGGCCAGCGCCGGCCCGGTCAGCGCCTCCTGGTAGCGGCGTTCGTCCCGGCCGCCGGCGCGGAGCCGGCCGTCGAGGTAGAGGCCGAGGGGCCGGCCGTGGGTACCGCCGGTCAGGACGACCTCCTGGACGCCGGTCCGCACGGCGACGCGGACGTCCCCGCCGTACACGGCGCGCCGGGCGGCCCGTTCGAAGTCCCCGGCGAGGGCGGCGGCGGAGCCGAGGACGCCGAGGACGACCAGGCCGGTCAGCAGGAGGGTCCAGCGGGCGCGGCGGGTGAGGTCGCGGCGGAAGAGGCCGAGGACCAGGGCGCCGCCCGCGACCACGTTGACCGTGCCGGTCAGCAGCGCTCCGGTCAACTGGCCGCAGAACGGCAGCAGGAGGAAGGGGAAGGCGAGACCGCCGACCAGGGCGCCCACGTAGTCCGCGGCGAACAGGTCGGCCACCGCGCCGCCCGCGTCCTGCCGCCGGACGCGCTGGATCAGCTCCATCAGCAGCGGCACCTCGGCGCCGATGAGCAGGCCGATGGCAAGGGAGAAGGCCACCAGGAGGCAGCGCGGCCCCTCGGCCCAGAGCCCGCCCCAGCCGGCGGTCCAGGCGAACACCGCGTACAGCGCCATCGCGCTGCACCCGCCGACCAGCGCGAGCACCGCCTCGACGGCGCCGAAACCGGCCGCGGCGCGCCGGCGCAGCCGTTTGGCCCCGAGGGAGCCGATGCCCATCGCGAACACCATCACGGACAGCACCACGGACGCCTGGGTGACCGAGTCGCCGACCAGGTACGAGGCGAACGCGACCAGTTCGAGTTCGTACACCAGGCCGCAGGCCGCGCAGACGAAGCCGCACACGAGGACCAGGAACCGCCCGGTGCCGGGCCGGACGGGCAGCCGCGGGGGGCCCGTCCGGGAGGGCCGGGCACCCGGCGGCGCGGGAGCGTGCGCTTCGATCACTCTGTGACGTTACGTCACACGTGCGGCACGCTTCGTCACCCACACGTGTGGATCTGAGGGCGGTCGGGGCGCGGGAGGTTTATGCCTGGCTCACACCGCCGCCGGGTGGTCACTCGGGCCGGGCCGCCCGCACCCGCGCCCCGACCCGGGTCCGGGTGGCCACGAGCTGGCCGTCCTGCGGATAGGCGTGCCAGGTGCGCCAGTGCACCTGGCCGTCCTGCCGATGGGCCAGCATCGCGGTGAAGGCGTGCGGGTCGCCGGGGAAGACGCCGGCCAGGCCGTGCGGATGGCCGGAGACGAGGGCGAGCAGTTCCTGGGCGCGGCCCGCGAACGAGCCGGGGGTGAGCACCTCCACACGGGCGGCGAACTCGTACTCCCAGTCGCCGACCCGCTTGGCGACGCCCAGCGGCAGCGGGGTGCTGGAGCCCGGGATGCAGGCGACCGTCTCCGAGCAGGGGCCCCGGTCCTCGTCCAGGAGGACCTGGTGGGAGGCGCCGAGCAGTCGCAACTGGACTTTGGCTCCGGGGAGTTCGAGGTCGAGGGTGGCCAGGGCGGGCAGCGGTTCGCGGCCCAGGGCCCAGGCGAGGTCGGCAGCGCGCGTATCGGTGTAGGAGGTGTTCAGGGTCGTGAGCATGGATCGGCTCCGCTAACACGCGATGAGGGGAGGATCGGCCATGTCAGCCCAGCCGGCCCGGCCGGGAGGGAGGTCAGGGGGACGTCCGATGGGGCTGCGTTGGCGGTTTAGAGGGAATCATGAACGGTGACGGCGCCACAGCGTTTTTACCCAACTTCGGGCGCTTTCCATCCCTCAGAGGGCTGCACAGCTCAACTGTTCAACCACGGCGTGCGCCGGGCGCGGTCGCGCGCGCGGCGGGTGCCCGCCGGAAACCCCCTCCGACGGGCACCCGCCCCGACGCGTTTTCCCCCCCTCGGCTCGGAAGGCGCGGCCGCCCGGCGTGGTCCCCCCGGCCCGGAAGGCGCGGCCGACCCGGGTCAGCTCCCTCCGCCGCAGCCGCCCCCGCCGCCGCACGACGAGCCCCCGCCGCACGACGATCCGCCGCCGCAGGACGACGAGGAGCCGCAGGAGTGGCCCCCGTGGCCCCCGCCGTGGCCCCCGGACGAGCCGGAGTCCCCGCCGCCGGCCCACCAGCTCGTCCCACCCGCGTCGCCCGCGGACGACGAAGACGACGACGATGCGGCCGAGCGGCGGCGCGGCCGGTTCCGCGCGCCGCCCTTGCCCTTGCCCAGTGCCACCCGGCTCCGCCGGTTCCTGCGCGTCTGGGCCGCCGAGATGAGCATGACCACGGCCACCGCCAGGATGATGCCTTCGATCGCGGTGTCACTCATGGCGCCGCCCTCCTTCCGTTCCCCCGAAGCGGCCCCCCGTGGGCGCCTCGCCTGGCACCGCGTCTCCCGCGGTGCCGGGGGGATGCCCGCCCGCCACGACGCCCAAAGCGGAGTTGAGGAACTCCAGAGCTTGGGCGGAGGATGGCCGGCATGACCTCCAGCGCGCGTCCGCACCTCAACCGCCGGCTTGCCGAGTTCGGGACGACGATCTTCGCCGAGATGTCGGCGCTCGCCGTGGCGACCGGGTCGATCAACCTGGGCCAGGGCTTCCCCGACACCGACGGCCCCGAGGAGATCCGGGAGGCCGCCGTCCGGGCACTGCGCGACGGCCGCGGCAACCAGTACCCGCCGGGCCCCGGCGTCCCCGAGCTGCGCACCGCGATCAGCGCGCACCAGCGGCACCACTACGGCCTGGCCTGGGACCCCGACACCGAGGTGCTGGTCACGGCGGGCGCGACGGAGGCCATCGCGGCCTCGCTGCTGGGGCTGGTCGAGCCGGGCGACGAGGTGGTGGCGCTGGAGCCGTACTACGACTCGTACGCGGCGAGCATCGCGATGGCGGGCGGCCGGCGGGTGCCGGTGACCCTGCGGCCGCACGAGGGGGCCTTCCGCCTGGACCTGGACGAGCTGCGCGCGGCGGTCACCGACCGCACCCGGCTGCTGCTGCTCAACACCCCGCACAACCCGACCGGCACCGTCCTCACCCGCGCCGAGCTGGCCGCGATCGCCGAGCTGGCGGTGGAGCGGGACCTGCTGGTGGTGACCGACGAGGTGTACGAGCACCTGGTCTTCGACGGCGCCGAGCACCTGCCGCTGGCCGGCTTCCCGGGGATGCGGGAGCGCACGGTGAGCATCGGTTCGGCCGGCAAGACCTATTCGTTCACGGGCTGGAAGGTGGGCTGGGCGACCGGCTCACGGGAACTGGTCGGTGCGGTCCGCGCGGCCAAGCAGTACCTGACGTACGTCGCCTCGGGACCCTTCCAGTACGCGGTGGCCGAGGCCCTGGCCCTGCCCGACTCCTACTTCGAGGAGTTCCGCCGGAGCATGCGGGTGCGCCGGGACATCCTGGCGGAGGGGCTGGCGGCGGCGGGCTTCGAGGTGTTCCGGCCGGCCGGGACCTACTTCGTCACCACGGACATCCGCCCCCTCGGCGAGCGCGACGGCTTCGCCTTCTGCCGCGCCCTGCCCGAGCGGGCGGGCGTGGTGGCCGTCCCCAACGCGGTCTTCTACGACGACCGGGAGGCGGGGGCGCCGTTCGTGCGGTTCGCGTTCTGCAAGCGCGAGGAGGTGCTCCGGGAGGCCGCGGAGCGGCTGCGGGGCATGTGAACGCGCGGTCCGGGGGCGGTGCGCCCCCGGACCGGCCGGGGTCTGCTACTCCCCGTCGCGCTCGGGGTCCTCGGAGTCGCCGGCCTCCTCGGCGGAGCCGGGCACCTCCTCCTCCAGGCCGAGCTGCTCGATCAGCCACTTGTCGAACTCGATCGCGGCCCGCACCCAGCTGACCGTGGAGGAGACGAAGTGGTTGATGTCGACGCCCGTGCCGATCAGCATCTGGGCCTCGCCGATCAGACGGACGGTGCCGTCGTCATGGGTGTGGGTGTACACCTTGGGCCACAGGGTGCGGCGGTTCCAGTCGTCGAGGGTCTCCAGCAGCCGCGGCTTCTCGTCGATCTTGTGCGGGCGGTCGTAGAAGGTCCGCACCGAGAAGATGGCCTGTTCGTCGTCCCCGCGGAACATGAAGTACGTGCGGAACTGCTCCCACGGCGCGGCGAGGTCACCCTCCTCGTCGACGACGTACTTCAGCTCCATCTGGTCGAGGAGCTGCTTCACCAGGTCCTGATCCGGGAGGACGGGGCCCGCCGGTCCTTGGGGCTGCGGTTCGGGCTGGCCCCCGAAATTCGGAATCGAGGACGGGTCGATGCTCACCGTGTTTTTCCCTTCATGCGGATGCCGCCATCCTCCCCCATGCGGGGAGGGGGGTGGCAAGCCCCGGCGGGGCCTGTCAGCCCTCGGCTGACACGATCCGTCCGGTCGGGTGGACGGCGGGTGGGGGCGGGGCGGGCGGGGGGGGGGGGGGGGGGGGGGGGCGCCGGGCGGGGGGGCCGCCGCCCCCCCCCCCCCCCCCCCGGCCCCCCCCCCCCCCCCCCCCCCCCCCGGGGGGCCCCCCCCCCCCCCCGCGGGGGGGGGGGGGGGGGCCCCGGGGGGGGGGGGCGCCCCCCCCCGGCCCCCCCCCGGCCGGGGGGGGGGGGGGGGGGGGGGGGGGGGGGGGGGGGGCGCCCCCGCGGGCCGTGCGGGGCCCCGGACCGGGGCCCC
>NZ_JBVHNF010000015.1:248266-253798 GCF_055558055.1 Streptomyces sp. NPDC025833 | reverse complement strand
GTCGCCGTCAACAAGGACGCCGAAGCCCCGATCTTCGAACTCGTCGACTACGGCGTCGTCGGCGACCTCTTCGACGTCGTCCCCCAGCTCACCGAGGAGATCAAGAGCCGCAAGGGCTGATTTCCCGCCTGGCCGCCGAGGCCCCCGTGACCGCGCGGCCGGTCGCGGGGGCCTCGCCTCATCCGAGCGTCAGGCCGGCCCGCACCGGCAGGTGGTCGCTGGGGAACCGGCCGTCCAGCGAGAAGGTGTCGATCGAGGCCCGGTGGACCGTGACCCCCGGGGTGGCGAGGATCCAGTCGATGCGCTCCCCGTCCGGCTTCGGCCGCCTGTATCCGTGGAAGGTCCCGTACCGGGGGCCGCGTTCGGCCGCGGTGTCCCAGGTGTCGGCCAGGCCGGCGCCCAGCATGGTGTCGTAGACGGGGCTCCGGTGCGCGGCGACGTTGAAGTCGCCGGTGACGAGGAGCGGCAGCGAGCGGTCGAGTCCGGCGACGCGCCGGGCGATCAGGGCGGCGGCCCGCGCGCGTGCCCGGCGGCTGCGGTCGTCCAGGTGGGTATTGAGGAGGTAGAACTCCCGGCCGCCGTCGAGCAGGTCCCGGAAGCGGACCCATGTCACCATCCGCACGCAGCCGCCGCCCCAGCCGTTGGACCCGACGACGTCAGGCGTGTCGGAGAGCCAGAAGTGGTCGTACTCCCGCGGGGCGAGCCGCCGGGTGTCGTAGAAGACGGCCATGAACTCGCCGCGGCTGCCGCCCGCGCGCCCGGTGCCGATCCAGTCGTACCGGCCCCCGAGGTCGGAGCCGATGTCGCGCAACTGCTGGTAGAGCCCTTCCTGGGTGCCGACGACGTGCGGGCCCGCGCCCTCCAGCAGGGCCTGCACCACGGGCCTGCGGGCCGCCCACCGGTGCCGCCCGGTGGAGGTCGCGTGCCGCAGGTTGAACGACATGACGTCCAGGGCGGGGCCGCCGGCGGATGCTGTACTGGACGGGGGCGCGGAGGCCGGGGCCGGGGGCACGGCCCCGCGGCCCGCGCGGCGGGTGAGCCGGCTGAGGATCGGCACGGGTGCTCCTTCCACGACGGCTGCCGGGCGATTCGTCGCTGACGCTCCCCGCGGGACGCGGGGGTGAGGTCAAGGCTGCCAGAGGAACGTGTACCGGCCGAAAGCACGAGGTGGAATGGATGTCGTGCGGTGTTGACCACGGGGAAGGTTGACGGATAACTTCGCCATACGGATTGTTGATTCCACAAAGCGGAAACTTGAAAAACTCGAAGCGGAAATCTGGAGGGTGTGGGATGGGTCAGCAGGAGAAGGTGGCGACGAGCCTCGCGGGTGCCGTGAGCGAGGAGATCAGCGCCTCCCTCGCGCCGGTCGACGCGGAACTCGAGCGCCGCTACCCGGGGGACCCCGGAACCCGGCAGCCCGTCCACACCGTCTACGTCCCCGGTGACGCCTTCGCCGCCGACACCCTGCGCACCTGGGGCGACCAGGCCCTCGCGCTGCTCGACGAGCACGCCCCCGACGCGGCCTCCTTCGCGGCCGTCCTCGGCCTCGCCGACGACCTCGCCGAGCCGGTCTACTCGCGCGTGCGGGCCAAGCTGGAGCGCGAGCCGGTGGAGGACCTGCGCGTCGACTTCGAGGACGGCTACGGCCCCCGCCCCGACGCCGAGGAGGACGAGACGGCCGCCCGCGCCGCCCGCCTGATCGCCGAGGCGTACCGCAACGGCACGGCGGCGCCGTACATGGGCATCCGCATGAAGTGCATGGAGGCCCCCGTACGCGACCGGGGCATCCGCACCCTCGACGTCTTCCTCACCGGACTGATGGAGGCCGGCGGCCTGCCCGACGGCCTGGTCCTCACCCTGCCGAAGGTGACCTACCCCGAGCAGGTGAGCGCCTTCGCACGGCTCCTGGAGGCGTTCGAGAAGGCGCACGGCCTGGACGCCGGGCGGCTGGGCTTCGAGATCCAGATCGAGACCAGCCAGTCCATCCTCGCCGCCGACGGCACCGCCGCGGTCGCCCGCATGATCCAGGCCGCCGAGGGCCGCGCCACGGGGCTGCACTACGGCACCTTCGACTACAGCGCCTGCCTCGGTGTCTCCGCCGCCTACCAGGCCAGCGACCACCCCGCCGCCGACCACGCCAAGGCGGTCATGCAGGTCGCGGCGGCCGGCACCGGCGTCCGGGTGTCCGACGGCTCCACCAACGTCCTGCCCGTCGGCCCGACCGCCAAGGTCCACGACGCCTGGCGCCTCCACTTCGGCCTCACCCGCCGTGCGCTCGCCCGCGCCTACTACCAGGGCTGGGACATGCACCCCGGCCACATCCCCACCCGCTACGCGGCCGTCTTCGCCTTCTACCGCGAGGGCTTCGAGCAGGCCGCGGGCCGCCTCGCCCGGTACGCCAACCGGGCCGGCGGCGACGTCATGGACGAGCCCGCCACCGCCAAGGCCCTCAGCGGCTACCTGCTGCGCGGCCTGGACTGCGGCGCGCTGGACGTCGCCGAGGTCGCCCGGCTGAGCGGCCTGACCCGCGCCGACCTGGAGAGCTTCGCGGCCCCCCGCCGCGGCGACCTGACGGCCTCGGCGAAGTAGCGACGCGCGGACCTCGCGGGGCCGTCCAGCCTCTGGCCGACGCCAGTCGAGGAAGCCGGGGCGTGCCGGTCGGCCGGAGTCCCGTCGGGCCGTACCGGCCGGCCGTACCCGCGCCGGGATGCCGGCCGGGAGCGGTGAGTGCCCCGGGTGGACGGTCCGGAGCCCGGCGGGCGGCCGGTCCGCGTGCCGTCAGTCCGCCGGAGGCAGTTCGCCCGAGCCGCGGGTGATCAGGCGGGTCGGCAGCTCGATCCGCTCCGGTGCGACCGGCGTGCCGTCGAGCTGGCGGAAGAGGCGTTCGGCCGCCGTACGGCCCAGGGTCGCGGAGTCCTGCGCGACGACCGTGACACCCGGCTGGAGCAGGTCGGCCAGCTCGATGTCGTCGAAGCCGACGAGCGCGACCGGCCGCGACCGCTCGGCGAGGACCCGGACGACGGTGACCGTCACCCGGTTGTTGCCCGTGAAGATCGCGGTCACGGGCTCGTCGTCGGCCAGCATCCGCTCCGCCGCCCGGCGCACCCGCTCCGGGTTCGTCGCCCCCAGGGACATCCAGCGGTCCTCGACGGCTATGCCTGCGTCCTCCATCGCGGCCCGGTAACCGCGCAGCCGCTCGGCGGCGGTGTGGATGCGGGGCATGTCGCCGATGAAGCCGATCCGGCGGTGGCCGTGGGCGATGAGGTGGGCGACGCCCCCGCGGGCGCCGCCGTAGTTGTCGGACAGCACCACGTCGGCGTCGATCCGCCCGGCCGGACGGTCCACGAACACGGTCGCCACCCCGGCCCTGATCTCCGGCTCCAGGTACCGGTGGTCGTCCCCGGCCGGGATCACCACCAGACCGTCCACCCGGCGGGCGCACAGGGCCAGCGCCAGCTCCTGCTCGCGTCCGGGGTCCTCGGCGCTGGAACCGTTGATCAGGAGGGCACCGTGGGCGCGCGCGATCTCCTCGACGGCGCGGCACAGCGGTCCGTAGAACGGGTCCGCGAGGTCCTCCAGGATCAGGCCGATGCTCGCCGTACGGCCCTTTCGCAGCACCCGGGCGCTGTCGTTGCGGCGGAAGCCCAGCGCCGCGATCGCCTCCTGCACCCGGCGCTCGGTGTCCGGGGTGACCCCCGGCTCGCCGTTGACCACCCGGGAGACCGTCTTCAGTCCGACCCCGGCGCGCGCCGCCACGTCCTTCATCGTCGGGCGGTTGCCGTACCGGGACCCGGGAAGGCGGTCTGCGCGGCGGGTGGTCTCTGGCACGATGGCGCTGTCCTGTCTCTCGGCCGTTCCCCGCGCCGGGGGTGGTGCGGGATCCGTGGGCTTGTATGAGGATGTGGCGTCGAGCATAGAGCCTGGACAACGTTGTCAGATGCACGAGAGACTGTCCACCGCTGTCCCCGGCCCGCGCCCCCATCGCTTGACCGGCCTGCCTCTGCATATCGAGCCTCAACGGGGAGATCCGACTCTGATGCACACCGACCTCGTGGCGGCCCTGGACATCGGCGGCACCAAGATCGCCGGCGCGCTGGTGGACGGCGACGGACGCATCCTGGCCAGGGCCCAGCGTGCCACACCGGCCCGCAAGGACGGCGAAACGGTCATGCGGGCCGTCGAGGAGGTCCTCGGCGACCTCGCCGGGTCGCCGCTGTGGGGGCGCGCCGGTTCGCTCGGCATCGGCAGCGCCGGCCCGGTGGACGCCTCGGCGGGCACGGTGAGCCCGGTGAACGTGCCCGGCTGGCGGGACTTCCCGCTGGTGGACCGGGTGCGCCGGGCCACCGGCGGCCTGCCGGTGGAGCTGATCGGCGACGGGGTCGCGATCACGGCGGCCGAGCACTGGCAGGGCGCCGCCCGCGGCCACGACAACGCCCTGTGCATGGTGGTCTCGACGGGGGTGGGCGGTGGCCTGGTCCTCGGCGGACGGCTGCACCCCGGGCCGACGGGCAACGCCGGCCACATCGGCCACATCAGCGTCGATCTCGACGGTGACCCCTGCCCCTGCGGTGCCCGCGGCTGTGTGGAGCGGATCGCCAGCGGACCCAACATCGCGCGCCGGGCGCTGGAGCGGGGCTGGTGTCCCGGCCCGGACGGCGACACCTCGGCCGCCGCGGTGGCCGCCGCCGCCCGCGCGGGCGACCCGGTCGCCAGGGCCTCGTTCGAGCGGGCGGCGCGGGCGCTCGCGGCCGGCATCGCGGCGACCGCGACGCTGGTCGAGATCGACATCGCGGTGATAGGCGGCGGGGTCGGCAAGGCCGGCGAGGTCCTGTTCACCCCCCTGCGCAAGGCCCTCACCGACTACGCGACCCTGTCCTTCGTACGGCGGCTCACCGTGGTGCCCGCGCAGATGGGCACCGACGCCGGCCTGGTCGGCGCGGCCGCGGCGGCGCTGACCCGCGCGCCGGACGCGACCCCGGTGAGCCGGTAGCGGGCACCGGGCCGCCAGGACCACTCCGGCCACTCCGACGCACGTGGACCACGCGGGCCGCTCGGACCGGGCGGACGGACGCGCGCCGCACGGCCGGGCCGCCGGGCGCCGCCGGCCGTCGGCCGGCGAAACCGCGGTGATCCGCGTGACCCCCGGCCGTTCCCGGCAGTTGATCAGCGCATGAAGAAGCGCAGCATGCTGGCCATCGCCTCCCTCGCCACCGGATTCGTCGTGGCCGCCGTCACCCCGTCCCACGCGGCGGACGCCACCCCGCTGGACGACCCCCACGTCTCGACCGCCCTCGACACGGTCGGCCAGGTCGTCGACGACGGCACCCTGACCGTCGACGAGAACCCCCTCGGGCAGGTGTAGGGCGCCCGCGGGCCCACCGCCGACGGCGGCCGCGCCGGGGGCCCCCCCCCCCCGGGGGCCCCCCCCCGCCCCGGGGGCGCCCCCGCCCCCCCCCCGGGGGGGGGGTTTCGGGGGGGGGGGGGGGGGGCCGGCCGCCCGGGGGGCCAAACAAAATGGGGGGTGCGGGTGCC